>CAZPYA010000078.1:0-26714 GCA_964590255.1 uncultured bacterium | reverse complement strand
CCGGGACCATGCGCGAGCGGTCCTTCGTCGACAGCGCCGATGCGCTGGCCCGTGCGAACTGCACCGACTCGATGCCCAGCAATTGGCCCGCCTGCTTCGTGTCCAGTACAAAGTCCAACGTCACCGACGGCGCGCGCAGGAAGACGATGCCCCAATCATGCTCGGTCAGGCGGTAGGTGGGCGTGGTGCCGGCGGTATACCAGCCGTGGAAATAGTCGCGGTCAGCATTGGCCAGCGGCACGCCGTCGGCACGGGCGCGGTACAGGCCGTAGTGCCCGGGGCGCCACGGCCCGAACACCATCGACGCGGTGACGCGGTAATACCCGTCGGCGGGCACCGGCAGGGTGAAGGAGAGCACCGGCTGCGCCGGCGACGGCACAAAGAGGAGCAGCGCGCCGGAGGGTACCGCCAGCGTGCCCACCGGCGGCGTCACCAGCCGCACGCTGCCGCCGTGCGCGTCGGCCAGCGGCGCCAGCTCGGTTGCGGTCAACCGCTGTGGCGCCGCCTGCGCCAGGACGCCGACCAGCACGCATGCCAGCAGATACAGCGGCTTCATAGGCCTGCTCCTTCGCGCGACGCGCATTTCGTCACACCGTCACACCGTCATCTCGCTCGCGCAGCAAGTGCGCGGGCAGCAGCACCCGCCGTTCGGCGATATACTGCTCGCACTCTCCGGCGGAGAGCGGCTTACTGAAAAAATACCCCTGGAACCGGTCGCATCCCTGCCGGCTCAGCACCTCTAATTGCGCTTCCGTCTCCACGCACTCCGCGATGAGACGCAGGTCCAGCGCGTTGCTGAGCACCACCATGGCATGGACGATGGCCGGGGTGGACGCATTGTCCAGCAGGTCCTGCACGAAGGTGCGGTCCATCTTCAGCGTGGTCACCGGGAAGCGCTGCAGGTAGCCGAAGGAGCAGTGCCCGGTACCAAAGTCGTCAATGGCGATCTGGATGCCGAATTCGCGCAGCCGGGCGAGGATCGCCGCGGTGCGCCGCCAGTCGCGCATCGCCGTGCTCTCGGTGATCTCCAGCTCCAGCGCCAGCGGCGACAGTTGCGTTTCCGCGAGGATGTGCTCGATATCGGCGGTGAGCGTTTGGCGCTCGAACTGGCGCGCGGAGAGGTTTACCGCCACGCGCAGGTCCGGTTCGCCCAGTTCCTGCCAGCGGCGCGCCTGGCGACAGGCGGTCTCCAACACCCATTCACCGATGGGCTCGATGAGGCCGGTTTCCTCGGCCACCGGGATGAAGTGCAGCGGCGAGATGAAGCCGCGTTCCGGATGCTGCCAGCGGATGAGCGCCTCCACGCCGAAGATGCGTCCTGTGTGCCGGCTCACCTGCGGTTGGTAGACCACGGAGAACTCGTTCCGCTCCAGCGCCTGCCGCAGTTGCCCTTCCATCGTGCGTCGCTCGGACACCGCCGCGCTCATCTCCGCCGCGTAGCACTGGGCGCGGTTGCGGCCGAATTCCTTCGCACGATACATCGCCAGGTCGGCGTGCTTCATCAGTGTTTCCACGCTGTCGCCGTGCTCGGGCGCCAGCGCAATGCCGATGCTGGGCGAGACGTGAACGAGCTGGCCATCGAGATCGAATGGCTCGGTGAACGCCTGCAGGATGCGCTGCGCCAGCACCTCGACGCTCTCCGCCGTGTCCTCCAGGTCTGGCACGATGACGACAAATTCATCGCCGCCCATCCGCGCCACGGTGTCGCTGGCGCGCACGCAATCGAGCAGCCGCTGCGCCACCTGGTAGAGCAGATCGTCGCCGAGCAGGTGCCCCAGCGTATCGTTGATCTCCTTGAAGCGGTCCAGGTCCATGAACAACACGGCCACTCGCGTGCCGTGGCGACGCACCCGCGACAGCGCCTGCTCCAGCCGGTCGGTGAAGAGCAGCCGGTTCGGCAGGTTCGTCAGCGCGTCGTAGTATGCCAGATAATTGATGCGCTCCTGCACCTCCAACCGCTCGGTGATGTCGCGCACGGCCAGATACATCAACCGGCGGTCGCGCTCGGTGAACACCGTCGCCGAGAGCTCCACGGCGAAGACGGTGCCGTCCCCGCGCTGGTGATAGCGCAGCGGCAGGCGATACGTCTCCTCTGACTCCGCCGCACGAATCTTCGCCACGGTGTCATCGGGGTCGACCGAACAGTCGGTGATTTTCAGCGCGAGGAACTCTTCGTGCGTGTAGCCATATAGTTCCAACGCGGCGTCATTCACCTCTTCGATCTCCAGCGTTTCGGTGTCGAAGAGCAGCAGCGCGTCCGGCTCGACGGCGAAGAGGCGATGGAAGCGCGCGTGGCTTTCGCGCAGCGCCTGCTGGCGCGCCGTTTCCTCGCGGCGCGCGGTGTCCAGCGCGCCGAGCATGCTGTTCACCGCCGTGCCCAGGCTGGCGATTTCATCCTGCCCGCCTGGGTCGACGCGCAGAGACAGGTCGCCGGTGGCTTTCACATCCACCACCGCGTCATGCAGCAGCGTCAACCGTCGTACTACCGTGCGCTCCAGCAGCAGCACCGTGACCAGCCCCACCACCAGCCCCGACAGCAACAGCCACGACAGGAAATAGCGAATGCTGATGACGCCTTCCCGGTAGACCGAGCGCGCCAGCACCACGCGCAGGAGGATCTCCGCCTGCCCCTCCAGATCGGTGAGGCGCGCGTAGCCGGCGGCCTGCCGGCTGTTCCAACGCTGCACCAGCGGGGCCGTGCCGGGCATCGCCGCCAGCGCGGAGCGGCAATCGGCGGGCAGCGCGTGGTCCGCGACGTGATCCAGGCGGAATTCCAGGCGGGTGAGCGTCTTCAGGCGTGCGAGGAACGGAGCGTTGACCTGCCGGCCGACGAGCACGACGCCGTGTATCGGTCCCTCGCCGTTGCTGTCAGTGATCGGCTGGGCGCTCAGCACCCACAGGCCATCCGGGAAGCGCATCAACCCGTCGACGCTGGCGTGCGGCGCGGTGAGCCCGCGCAACGCCTGGCTCTCGGCGAGGAACCGGCGCAGGTGCGGCGAGACCGGACGAATCGTTTCGCCGTCGGCATCGATCATCCCCTGGTAGACGATGCGACCGCGCCGGTCGGCGACGAGGAAGGCGGTGATCTGCAGGCTGGTGAAGGTGGATGGAACGAAGTTGCTGCGCTCGAACGCCGCGCTGCGCGTGCGGAGATACGCCTTCATGTCGTCCCACTGCGCCCAGTCGCTGACGATGCTGTGCACCTGCGCGGTTTCGCCGCGCAGCGCATCATGCATCCGCTCGAGGCTGCCGCGCACCTGGTTGTCTTCCAGGCGCTCGTATCCCCTGACCAGCACCAGATGGGACACGAGGGAGAGGATGCCCATCAACCCGGCCAGGGTGACGCATAGAATGAGAATCGTTTTATTGCGTACGCGCATGTGGAATGCCCGGGCCGCGCCGGCGCGGTCCCTGGTTCGAACTCCTTCATGGTGGTCACGCTGCTTAGAAACTATCTCAAAACGTCTCGCAGCCGTCTTGCGGGTCTGGTTCGCGCCTGGCCGCGTTGGCTTCGCTGGCATGTATGTCCCCACACACTCTCGCGCATCCGCCTTGCCAGCCACGAACCAGCCTTCGCAATCCGACTACGATACATTTTGAGATCGTTTCTTATCGCGCATTATACCTGTTTCACGGGTGAACACCAACCGGCTGGCCGCCGTCCCTATTGACACGCCGTCCGTTCGCCACTGATAATGACAGCGGTCATCACCCGTGATGCTCGCCGATTCACCCCACTGGAGGCACCCCATGCCCATATGCGCGCGCTGTGGCGCGGACAATTCCACCTGCCATTGCCCGAAATCCGCCGGTTTCCTCGCCCAGATCGGCGCCGCCGTGCTGGTCAGCGCGGCCGTGCTCGGGGTGCTCTGGCTGTTGTCCCTGCTGCTTATCCATATGGGCATGAACGCCATGGGCCGGCAGCACGTCGAGGGTTTCGCCGCATATCGCCTGGGGTTGCAGGGCATCCTGCCGGCGCTGGCCATGGCACACGCCTGTCTGGCGCAGCATATCCCGCTGGCGCTCACCGGCACCTTCTCTACCATGGATACCGCCACGCGCCTTACCGGCGGCCTATGGCTGCCCATCACCCTCTTCTCGCTGTTGCCCGCGCTGCTGCTGTGGCTTGGCGGGCGGGCGCTGGCGGCGTGGACGCGCCCGGCCTCCGCGGGGTCGGCCATCCGCCTGCTGCTGTGCTACGCCGTCGCCTACGCCGCGCTGCTCACGCTGGGCGCGGCAGGCACCGCCGTGCCGCTGCACACGCTGCTGGCAGGCATGCCCGTGTCGGGCGACGCCGGCCTTATTCTGCAGATTTTCACCGGCGAGGGCAGCACGCTGGCCGCCAGCCTCATTCCGGTGCGGCTCTACGCCGCCGGGCTCGGCCTGCTGTGGCCATTGCTGTTCGGCGGGCTGGGCATTGCCGCCGCGTGGTGGGCGCACGCGCGCCGGACGGGCGGCTCCCTCGCCGGCCGCGGCCTGGGCTGGCTACACGCCCTCGTGGTCAGCGGGCGCATGCTCGTGATCGGCCTGCTCCTCGGCGCCCTCGGCGCGGCGCTGGCGCTGAAAGGCGCCCCAGCGCTGAAGATCGCCCTCGCCCCGGCACTGGGCAGCCACGCCGTCGGCCTCATGTCGCTGTCGTCGCTGCGATACATACAGGACATCCCCAACCTGACCGAAGGCGGCTCGCTGCAGAGCCAGACTTTGGTGAACCTGTGGCAGGGCGTGGTGAAGACCGAAGCGGGCGCCGCCACCCGCACCGCGCTGCCCGTCTGGGCGTGGGCGCTGGTGCTGCTGCCGCTACTGCTGCATCTCGCCGGCGGATTCTGCCTGGCCCGGCGCGACCGCGACGCCGGCCATGTCCCGCACCCACTGTGGCTGGCAGTGCGCTACGCGCTGGCCGCTACCGGCTGGCTGGCGCTGCTCGTCTGGGTTTCCACCGGCAGCGTCGGCATCGTCTTCACCCTCATCAGCAGCCAGCAGAGCCTGGACGGCGTGCCCACCACCCAGACCATCATGGCCGCGCTGCTGCCCGTGCTGCCGTTCCTCCTGGGCGGCGCCGCCGGCCTGTCGCTCCTCGGCAGCCTCTTTGGCGCCGGGCTGGGCACCGGTAAACCGGCCACTCCGACCGCTGACTGAGACAACCGCCGCATTCTCCTTTCCCGATGAATCTGCTAGAATGAAGCCGGCGCCTGGATACCCTATAGACTCCCCCTCGCCCGGTTCGGGAAGGGGGCTGGTGGGAGGGGTCTGATCACGCACCCCGGCGCTGGAAAGAGACCGCCCATGAGCCGTATTGCCGCCCGATTCGACGCCTGCCGCGCCCGCGGCGAAGGCGCGCTGGTGACCTACTTGATGGCCGGTGACCCTGATGCCGACCGCGGCCTGGCCGCGCTGCGCGCCGTGGCTGCCGGCGGCGCCGATGTCATTGAGCTGGGCGTGCCCTTCTCCGACCCGATGGCGGACGGCCGCGTGATCGAGCTGGCGGCGCTGCGCGCGCTGAACGCCGGCATCCACCTGCCCGACATCTTCGCCATGGTGCGCGCCTTCCGCCGGGAGTTCGACACCCCGCTGCTGCTGATGACCTACTGGAACCCCATCCTGCAATACGGCCCGGCGCGCGTGTGTGAAGAGGCCGCCGCTGCCGGGGTGGACGGCCTGCTCATCAGCGACCTGCCCCCCGAGGAAGCGGGGGAGTGGCTGGCGGTGTCGCGTCCCGCCGGGCTGGACACCATCTTTCTGCTCGCGCCAACCAGCCCGGAGCACCGCATCCGCCTGGTGGCGCAGGAAGGGAGCGGGTTCATCTACTGCGTCTCGCGCCTGGGAGTGACCGGCGCGCAGCAGGAGCTGCCGCCCGACTTGTTCACGCTCATCGACCGCATCAAGGGCTTCACCGACAAGCCGGTGGCCGTCGGCTTCGGCATCTCCACCCCCGCCCAGGTGGCCGAGGTGTGCGCCCACGCCGATGGCGCCATCGTCGGCAGCGCGCTGGTGCAGACGATCACCACCCACGCCGACAGCGACCTGGCCGCGGCGGTGACGGCGTTTGTGGGGGAGTTGAAGGCGGCGACGCGGCGGAGCGCATAACGCAGGTTCGGGAACAACCATAATATAGAGATGCGGTTCATAGGAGCACGAGTTTCTCAGGTCGCAAATTGTGACCTGAGAGATGGCGAATAATATGCCTGTAACCGATGAGCATTTAATACCCGCCATACCAATTCATCCGGGGGAAATCCTCGCGGATGAGTTGGGGGCGCGCGGCATGACGCGGAAGCAGCTCGCTGAGCAGATCAACCGTCCGCACCAGACGATCAACCTGATCGTGAATGGGCGAAAAGGCATTTCGGAAGACACGGCGCTGGATTTGGAAACCGCGTTCGACATCCCTGCCGAATTCTGGCTGCAGCTCGATATGCTGTATCGGCTTGATCTGGCGCGCACCCGCCGGCAGTTGCGCAAAGCCGGATAGGATGTCGACGCGGATTGGTCGCTTCCGGCAGAAGGAATCATGCGCCATACGCAGAAAATTCTGATCAAGCCACCCGGACCGCAAGGAGGAGACATGCTCGTCATCGACCATCTCAGGAAGGAATACAAGACACTCGTTGCCCTCAACGATCTGTCGCTGCACCTAGCGCCCGGCGATATTTTCGGCTTTATCGGGCCGAACGGCGCGGGGAAAACCACGACCATCCGCATGCTGGCCACGCTGCTGACCCCCACCGCCGGCACCGCGTATGTGGACGGCATTGACGTGACGCGCTACCCGGAAGAGGTGCGCTCCATCGTCGGCTACATGCCCGACTTCTTCGGGGTGTATGATGACGTGAAGGTGTGGGAATACCTGGACTTCTTCGCCGCCGCCTACAAGATTCCCCGCGCCCAGCGCAGCACGATTATCGACGACGTGCTGGAGCTAACCGACCTGACGGTGAAGAAAGACGCCTACGTGGAGGAGCTGTCGCGGGGGATGAAGCAGCGCCTATGCCTGGCAAAGACGCTGGTACACGACCCCAAACTGCTGCTGCTGGACGAGCCGGCCTCCGGCCTCGACCCCCGCGCCCGGGTGGAGCTGCGCGAGCTGCTGAAAGAGCTGCGCAACATGGGCAAGACGATCCTCGTCTCCTCGCACATCCTGCCCGAGCTGGCGGACTTCTGCAATAAAATCGGCATCATCGAGAAGGGCAATTTACTGCTCTTCGGCGGCGTTGACGAGATCATGCAGCAGATTAACGGTGGCCAGGGCCTGGAAATCCGCCTGGCCAAGGGCGACGACCTGGCGAAGGCGGTGGAAGTGCTGCAGGCCGTGCCGGGCGTGGAATCGGTGGAGCAGAGCGAGGAATTCATCCGCGTCGCCTTCGACCACACCGTGGTCGAGCAACACCAACTGCTCGCCGCCCTCATCACCGCCGGCCTGCGCGTGGAAAGCTGCGCCGAGACGCGGCTGAACCTGGAAGACCTGTTTATGACTATTACGCAGGGCGAGGTGCAGTAGGGGCGGCGGACACAGGAGGAACCGCATGCATCCGGGATGGTTGCTGTATATCGGCTACCTGGTGGCAATCGCCATTGCCATCCGGATCGTCGTCCGCATCGAGCCTGACACCCCACGCGGCACGCACTGGCACCGTGCCGTCCTCATCGCGCTGTGTGTGCTGCCAGTCTGGCCATACGCTGTCATCGAGACGCAAACGGCGCTTTTCGGGGCCATGCTGAGGCCGGCGACGGTACGCACCCTCAATGAACTCGGATTTTCGCCCGAGATTCATCGCATGAAAATCATGCAGCTCACCCCCTGGCGCGCGTCAATCTACACCGTGACACCGTGCCTGGAATCCGACAAGAGAGGCGTGACCTTCGAACTCGAACGCCACAACGGCCAATGGCAGTATCGCGCGAGAAGCTGGGACGCCATCTGGTCGGACTGCGGATCGGCGGATGGGAGCACGTTTCCGCCATACCCGTGATGGGGAGTCATCATCCATTGTCATTTCGCCATCCGGTGTCACGGCATTATCCCTGGATGAAAATATGGCCGGCATCTCTCGACCGGCCCCCGGCTCAAGCCGGGGTCTGCGTGAAGCCGGCTGAAGCCGGCAGAGGATGTTTTGTCATCAGAATCGGCGATGAGGTGAGCGTCATCTACCGGGGATGAAAATGGCTGGTAGGCGCCTCATTCAGCCCGTCGCACGCCCCGTCGAGGGGCGTATGACGGGAATGCGGATTACAAATCCGCGCTCCCAGAGATGGCTGTTGGGTGGGGCGCTTGCGTGGGTACGACGGAAGGAACGCTATGTCCCCTCCTCGAAGGTCACATCCTCATACACCGCCGCAAGCGGCAGCGCACAGCCGATGGACTCCAGCGACACCATCTGATCAAGCGCGGTGAACTCCTGCAGCAGCCATTCATTGGCGGACTGGCGCACATAGCGCTCCGCGCGCACGGCGTCCTGGGCGACGAGCAGGTATTCCCGCAGCGTGTCGATGGTGCGGTAGTGCTGGAACTTCTTCCCGCGGTCATACCCCTCGGTGCTGGGGGAGAGCACTTCGATGATGAGCGTGGGGTTGGTGACGGTATCGTTGCGGCCATCAGCGAACTGGGGTTGCCCACAGATAACGAGAAGGTCCGGATAGGTATAGAGCATTGTGGTTTCGATCTTCACCCGAAGATCATTCGTGTGCGCACGGCATGATTTTCCGCGTAATTGCACATACAGTTGCCCGTCGATATTGTGTACCAGCGTCGTATGTGTGTAGCTGGCGCCGGTCATGTCGTAGATGGCGCCGTGGAAGTATTCATGCTTGTTCTCGCCCGTTTCCTCCAGGCGAAAGTAGTCTTCCAGTGTGACGAAGTTATCCGGTATCGCGTTCATGGCTGTGCCCTCACTGCTATTATACGCCCGTTATACCCGGAACGGAAGGCGCCTTACTCCGCCGCCGCTGGCGCCATGCCGCCGTCGGGGCCGGCGAGGGGGAGGTCGAACCAGAAGGTGCTGCCGAGGCCCACTTCGCTGTCGACGCCGATGGCGCCGCCGTGGGCTTCCACGGCGAGTTTGCAAAAGGTGAGGCCCAGGCCGGTGGAGTGTTTCTGCCGCTGCTGGCGGGCTTCCACCTGGCCGAATTTCTCGAAGATGCGCTCGCGGTATTCCGCGGGGATGCCCGGGCCATTGTCGCGCACGTAGACGCGCACCTGCTCGGTGCCCGGTTGCAGGCCCAGGACGATGGCGCCGCCGTCGGGGGTGAATTTCAACGCGTTGCCCAGCAGGTTCTGCACCACGCGCGCCAGCAGCGCACCGTCGGCGATAGCCACCACCGGCTCCGCCGTCTCGACGCTCAGCGCGCGCCCCTCGCGCAGGCCTTCCGCCTTGCGCACCGCGTCGTCGAGGAGATCGTGCAGGCGGCACTCCTCCAGCGCCAGGGTGAGCTGCCCGGCCTCCATCTTACTGACGTCGAGGAGCGAACTGACCATTTCGATGAGGCTCTCGGTAGAGGACAGCGCCCGGCCGATGAATTCCTGCCCATCCTCCGACAGCGTTTCCGCCTCCAGCGCCTCCACTGTCTTCAAAAAGCCGAAGATGCTGGTGAGCGGCGTGCGCATGTCGTGCACGATCATGTGCACCAGGTTGTCGCGCAGCTCTTCCAGCCGGCGCAGCCGGTCGTAGCTGTCCTGCAGCAGGCGCTGCTGGCGGCGCAGCGCCAGGTGGGCCGCCACGCGCGCGCCGACTTCTTCGAACTGGAAGGGTTTGGTCACATAGTCGACGCCGCCGGCCTGGAAGGCCTTTACCTTGTCGATGGTTTCGGTGAGCGCGCTGATGAAGATCACCGGGATGTCGCGGAGCCGCTCGTCGTCTTTCAGCCGGCCGCAGACGGCATAGCCGTCCATGCCCGCCATCATGATGTCGAGTAGGATGAGGTCGGGCGGGTTGTTGGCGGCGGTGCGCAGCGCGACCTCGCCATTCGGCGCCTGCCGCACTCGATAGCCGCGCTCCTTCAGCATGCCGCCCAGCACCTCCAGGTTGGCCGGGGTGTCGTCGACGATAAGGATATTTGCGACGTAATCGCTATCGGGCATCGGGAGCATCAGTCGTTCCCTTCGTCACTGAGCAGGGCAAGCAGAGCGTCGTAGTCGAAGCGCTGGGCCAGCTCGCGCAGGCCCGCCGCCACACCCGGCGCGCAGGCGTCGAGTTGGCCGAGCAGTTCCAGCAGGCGATCACGGTCGGCGTCCAGCGCCGCCGCGCGCAAGTGGGCGATGATCTCCGGGGGGCAGGCCCGCAGCGCGTCATCGGTGAGCGTTTGCCCATCCTCGGCTGTCGACGCCTGCGCGGCGCCCGCATAGGCATACTGCACGCCAAGCTGCGCCTGGATGGCGGCGAATAACTCCGCCTCGCGGAACGGCTTGCTGATGAAATCGTTGGCACCGGCCTCCAGCACGCGATCTTTCTTCTCGGTGAGGGCGCTGGCGGTGACGGCGATGATAGCGAGGGCCGCGCCGTCGGGCCGGGCGCGCAGCCGTCGCATCGCTTCATAGCCGTCCATCACCGGCATGCGCATATCCATGAGGATCAACTGCGGCCGCGTCACCTCGTATTGCTCCAGCGCTTCCACGCCGTTAGTGGCCTGCACCGTCTCGAAGCCCACGTCGCCGAGCAGGTGGCAGAGCAACATGCGGTTCTCTTCGCGGTCGTCGACGACGAGTACCCGGTAGCGCGGCTGTCCCGGCTGCAGGCTGATCACCCGCCGCTCCTCGGTCATGTGCGCCACCGCCGCCTCAGCACCGGGCTCCAGGTGGATGTCGATGGTGAAGGTGCTGCCCACGCCTACCTCGCTGGCGACGGTAATCTCCCCGCCCATCAACCGCGCGAATTCGCGGCTGATGGCCAGGCCCAGCCCGGTGCCGCCTTCCTTGTGCGCGTAGACGCTGGTCTGCATGAACGGGCGGAAGAGCTTGCCCATTTCACCGGCGGGGATGCCCGGCCCGGTATCCTCCACGGCAATGCGCAGCCGGGACGGATCGGCTTCAGTGGGGTGCATGGCCGCCCGCACGGTGACGCCGCCCGTTTCAGTGAACTTCACCGCGTTGCCGATGAGGTTGATGAGCATCTGCCGCAGCTTGCTTTCATCGCCCACGGCGTAGCGCGGCACGCCCGCGCCGCGCGCCATCGTCAGCGTCAGCCGTTTGGCATCGGTGCGCACGCGGAACATCATCGCCACGTCATCGAACAGCGCGTGCAGATCGAAGGTGGCGGGCGCCAGCGCAATACGCCCGGCCTCGATCTTCGACATTTCCAGGATGTCGTTGATGAGCGCCAGCAGATGCTCGCCGCTGCGGTTGATGGTCTGCAGGTGCTGCTGCTGCTGGGGGGTGAGCGCGGTATCGCGCAGCAGCAGTTGCGCGAAGCCGAGAATGGCATTCATCGGCGTGCGGATTTCGTGTGACATGCTGGCGAGGAAGACGCTCTTCGCCTTGTTCGCCGTTTCCGCGGCCTCCTTGGCGTGCTGCAGCTCCACCTCGATGTGCTTGTGATCGGTGATATCCACCATGATGCCGACCAGGCCTACGACCTCATCGTCGCCCTGGGTGATGACCGCCTTGCTGAACACGACATCGCGCAGCGTGCCGTCGGCATACAGCACCGACGACTCGTAGATTTCCGGCATGCGGTGGGCGAGCAGCGCGGCATCGCGCTCCTGGTGCAGCTCGGCGAGGCCGGGCGCAGCCAGATCATAGCAGCTTTTACCGATGATCAGGTCTTTGGTCAGGCCGATATACGCCTCGAAGGCCAGGTTGCAGTCGATGTAGATGCCGTCAACATCCAGGAAGAAGATGGGGTTGGGGATGGAATCCATCAGCGTCTTCAGCAACTGGATATTTTCCTGCAACGCCATCTCGGCCCGCTTGCGCGCGGTAATGTCGATGACGCTCTCCAGCAGGTACCGCCGCCCCTTCAGCGTGAGCGGCGTCACCGTCTTCAGCACCGGCATCCGTACGCCGCTCCGCGTGATCATCAGGCGTTCGCAATTGTCCACCGACTTCCCCAGGTCGGTAATGGGACAGCGCCCCATCTCGGCCGGGCAGATGTAATTGTGGCAGACTTTGCCGATGATTTCCTCGCGCGGCGCGCCGGCCATCTGCGCGAAGGTGGGATTCATGTCGACGACGATATGCGTCTCCGCATCGATGATGGCAATGCCCGCCTGCACCGAGGTAAAGATCGTCTGCAGACGATCTTCCGATTCGCGCAGCTCCTCTTCGATCTGCTTGCGCTCGGTGATGTCGCGGGCGATGCCCTGGGTGCTGATGAAGTGCTTATCCTTGCGGTTGATCTCGGTATCCGGCACGTCCCAGTGGCCGCGGGCATGCAGGGTGATGGTGCGGAAGAGCACCTCGTAATCGCGCGAGGACTGCGTCAAATCCGACGCGCGCCAGCCAAATCCCTGCTCGGCTTCCGAATCCGGTTTCGCGATGAGGCGGATCTCCAGGTCTTTCATGCGCCGGTCGCCTATGCGGTACTCCACGAAGCCGCGCCCGGTCTTGTTGTAGTCATCGGGATGCACCAGCGTCTCGAAGGGTTGCCCGATGAGCTCCTCCGGTGTATAGCCCAACTGGCCGATGGCGGCGGAGATGAAGGCGATGGTGCCGTCCTCGTTGAGACGGTAGATGATGTCCGGTGTCAACTCGACCAGCGAACGGTAACGCTCTTCACTCTCGCGGAGCGCCATCTCCGTGTCTTTGCGCTCCTGGATCTCGCGTTGCAGGGCGATATTCACCCGCTGCATGCGCTCAGTATAGACCGCGCCGATAAGCAGCAGCAGGCAGCCCAGCAAGGTGAGGCTCAGGCCGTAGCGGCGATACGTCTCTAGCGTGGCCAGGTAATCGCGCGCGTCGATGTCGACGCCCAACACCGCGATCACCTGGTTTGTTTCAGGGTTCGTAATCGGCGCTAGGCCGGACACCCAGATGCCGTAGTCGTCCGGCGTCGGCCCTTCCACGAACGCCTTGCCATCTGTAAACGCCCGAAGAAGAGCTGGCGTGGCATCACTATAGACTTCACCGGGGGCCGAAAAGCTCTTTGAATCCGGCACCTCGGCATCAGCGAGGAAAATTACCGTAGCGCCCTGCAGGCCGAAGATATAAGCGCAGTTCGCCTTGCGAATCGTTTTGATCGTCGCCAGGTTGCGGTGCAGTTCGGCGTAGGCTGGGGAAGTCAGGTCGCGTTCCGTGCGCGTGAGGGTGGTGATATACTCGATGGAGAGGCCGGCGGCGGCGGTTTCGGCGAGGGTGCGCAGGTTGCGGCGCTCCTGCTGGTTGCGCAAGTCGACGATGCGGTCAGTGGCCGCCATGCCGATGATGAGAAACAGCGCGATAGCCAGCACATAAAACCCGAGGCGCAGAATTCGGCGAGTGGTCTGTGATAACATGGCGGTGGCGAAACTCCAACCGGAATGCGTTCGGCGCGGGGGGTCCGACCGGCGTGGCACCGGGGGGAATCCATTCCTATATTAACATCCCTGGCATGGTTTGCCAAGTTAAAATGATTTTAGCCTGGCAATAGACCGATGGCCAGGCTATACAGGGCAACCGCCAGCACGAGTATGCACAGCGCGACCAAGATGCGCAGGCCACAGCCGGACGCGGCCGGCGCGGCCGGGGTATCGCCGGCTGCCGCCTGCGCCTGTTGCGCGGCCTGCCGGTGGAAGTCGGCGACGAGGCGCGCTGCTTCAGCAGCGTCCCGCGCCAGCACCTGCAGGCGGAAGCGCGGCACGAGAAATTCGGTGGGCATCTGCAGCAAGCCGGGATTGCGCATCTGCTGCTCCAGCACGCGCATCCCGGCTTCTTCCAGCATCGCACGGGTGAGCACCGCGTCCGTCAGGTCGTTTGTTTCGTAGATCGTGACGAGATCATCGGGCATGCGCCTACTCCTCGTCCGCCTCCTCGGGCTTCTCCGGCTTGAGCTGCGGGAAGAGGATGACGTCGCGGATGCTCGGGCTGTCGGTGAGCAGCATCACCAGGCGGTCGATGCCGATGCCCAGGCCGCCGGCGGGGGGCATGCCGTATTCCAACGCGCGGATGTAGTCTTCGTCCATTGGGTGGGCTTCGTCGTTGCCGGCGGCCTTCTCCTGGAGCTGCTCCTCGAAGCGCCCGCGCTGGTCGATGGGGTCGTTCAGCTCGCTGAAGGCGTTGCCGTGCTCGCGCCCGACCATGAAGACTTCGAAGCGCTCGGTCATCGCCGGGTCGTCGCGGCGGCGCTTAGCCAGCGGCGAGATGGCGGTGGGGAAATCGGTGATGAAGGTCGGCTGGAGGAGATTCGGCTCGACGAACTCCTCGAAAAGGTTGTTCACCAGCGTAGAGAGCGTGGCGCGAGCGTCCACGTGCACGCCCAGCGACCGGCACAGCGTCTTCGCCGACTCCAAGTCGAAGAGCTGGCTGGTGTCGATGCCGCCGAACTCCTTCAAGGCGTCGAAGAGCGAAATGCGGCGGAACGGCGGGGTGAGGTCGATAACCGCCCCCTGGTACGGCACCTGCAGCGTGCCGCGGGTGGCCATCGCCGCGGCGGCAAACAACTCCTCGCATAGGCGCATCACGTCTTCGTAATTCGCGTAGGCCTCATACACCTCGAGCATGGTGAACTCGGGGTTGTGCTTGGTACTCATGCCTTCGTTTCGGAAGTTGCGGTTGATCTCGTAGACCTTTTCCAGCCCGCCCACCAGCAGCCGCTTCAGGTACAGCTCGGGGGCGATGCGTAGATAGAGGTCAATGTCCAGCGCGTTATGGTGCGTCACGAAGGGGCGCGCGGCGGCGCCGCCGGGGATGGCCTGCATCATCGGCGTCTCGACTTCGAGGAAGTCCTTCTCGTCCAGCAGGCGGCGCATTGCCTTGATGGCGGTGCTGCGGGCGATGAAGGTGTCGCGCACTTCCGGGTTCACGATCAGGTCCACGTAGCGCCGGCGGTAGCGCGTCTCCACGTCCTTCAGCCCGTGCCACTTCTCCGGCAGCGGGCGCAGCGCCTTGCTGAGCACTTCGAAGGTCTTCACGTGCACGGAAATCTCGCCGGTGCGGGTGCGGAAGACGTAACCCTCGATGCCGAGGATGTCGCCGATATCGACGAGCTTCAACCGTTCGTAGGCCGCCTCGCCCAGATCATCAAAGCGGAAGAACCCCTGAATCTGACCCGAGACGTCCTGCAGGTGCATGAAGGTAACCTTGCCCTGCCCGCGGCGACTCATCACGCGGCCGGCCACGCGCACGGTCTCATTCTCCAGCGCCTCGAAGTTGTCGAGGATCGCTTTCGCCAGATGGGTGCGGCGGAACTCCGTCACGTGGAAGGGGTTCAGCCCCTCCGCCTCCAGCGCGCGCAGCTTGCTCAGCCGCTGGTCCATGATCTCCCGCAGAATCTCGTCAGCCACGTCAGTGCCCCTTAGAAGAGAACGGCGGCGCCCCGGCGCCGCACTGCCGTTACTGTACCACAAAGGCAGCGGATTGTCATAAATATCGCTGTTCGCTATTGACACTGCATACAGACGTTTGCTATAGTAAGCTATCACTGCTGAGGAGGAGGGACGCTTGGGACGTAACGGATAGCCTGATACCGACCGTTAGATGTGTTTCGGGTGGTCAAGGTGCCACCCCACGTGCGAGCCACCCATTTGGAGGTATCTCATGCAGCGTATCACGATGGAGCTGCACCCGATCGAAGCGCGCTTTCTCCAGCATCTACGCCGTTACCGCTTCGGGGTCATCAAAGAAGTGAAGGTGGAAGACGGCCTGCCCATGCTGGCGGAATTTGTGCATGAACGCGTGCGATTTGACAAGGGGGTGGAGGAGAAATGAGCCGCTGGGGCGTTTGAGCGCCCCCCAGCGGAGTTCATGCAGGAACGTGTGCGGTTTGACAACGGAGTGGAGGAGAAATGAAGGGAGAGGGGGATGCGGTGGCACCCCTCGTCGCCAATCCTGTCCGCCAATCGGGCGCGCGCACGGCGGCGCCGTGGGAACACTTCTTTCCAGCGGAGGGGTATTGATGGCGTTATACAGGCATGTCGTGCATTATCCGGACGGGTATCGCACAGGCGGCGTGGAGCGTTGGCCGTTGCTGATCGCGCTGCACGGCGCGGGAGAGCGGGACATCGCGCCAGAGGTGTTGCAGACGCACCCCACCTTTCAGTCGATGTCCCGGTTGACGGCGACGGACTACCCGTGCATCGTAGTCATCCCACAGTGCCCGCCGCGGCAGCACTGGGAGCCGGAGCGGGTGGCGGCGTTGCGGGCGGCGCTGATCGGTGGCGCGGCGGTGGACGCGCGGCGCATCTACCTGACCGGCTTCAGCATGGGCGGGTACGGCACATGGTTCACCGCCGCCGCCTTTCCCGCGCACTACGCCGCCATCGCCCCCATCTGCGGCGGCGGCAACCCCGCGGATGCCCCGCGACTGAAGGAGTTGCCCACCTGGGCTTTTCACGGCGCGAAAGACGACGTGGTGCCGGTGGAGGAGACGCTGGAGATGATCGCCGCCCTCCGCGCCACCGGCGCCATCCCGAAGCTGACGATCTACCCGGAAGGCACCCACGCCGTGTGGGACGAAACCTGGGCGAACCCGGAGCTATATGCATGGTTGTTGGCGCATAGGCGAAACGGGTGATCGGGGCGGGCCAATGCACGTGGCCGGCATGCTCCGCACTATCGCCGACTCTTCCAGATGCTGAGGATGGGCGCCAGCGCAATGCTGAGCAGCACGGACAGATAGAGCGCCCCTACCAGCGCCGCCCACCACGGGCCGAACCAGATCCAATCGATCAGGACTTTCATGGCCACCTCCAAGGCCGCACGGTTACTGCGCGGCCTCTTCAGTATATCCCATTCTAGCCGGGTGGTGTGACGTGCAGCTCCACGCCGACGCCTCGCCCATCCAGATCGACCAACCCGACCATCTCCGGCACGCTGTATAACTGGTCGGGGGTGGCGCAGTAGTCGATGTCCTCGGTGAGGCCGGCGGCGACGAGGTAGCGCGCGTGGGGAGAGGCGTGGAAGATGTCGGCGAGGCCGCGGGTGGCGATGGCATGCTGCCAGTAGGTGAAATCTTCACGCGAGAGCGGGCTGATGGGCAAGCCGATGCGCATGGCGAGGTAGACGGCGGCGGCTTCGTCCTCAGGGGCGATATACGCTTCATCCGGGTATTTGCCGGCGCCGACGAAGACGATGTCGCAGTCCTGGGCGAGGGCCAGCGCCCGGGCGCGGGCGATGAGGGTGGCGGCGTTGGCCACCGTGCCGACGAGGATATGACGGGCGCCGGCGCAGGCGGTGAGGCGTTGGGCGCCATTGCTGGAGGTGAAGACCACATTGCGGCCGTCCAGCCGCGGCCCGGCCAGCACCTCGCGCGGGCTGTTGCCCAGGTGGAAACCGGCGGGGGGCAGGCAGTTGCGCTCGCCCACCAGCACCGCGTCGGGCACGCCGGCGCCAAGGGCGCAGGCGTCGTCCAACTCGGCGACCACCTGCACGCGCGCCGCGCCGTGGTCGAACAGGGCCGCCAGCGTGGTGCTGGCGCGCAGCGCATCAACGATGATAGCCACCGCGCGATAGCCCACGGCCAGATCGCAGCCGGCGGCACCCCGGGAGAGATGAATCGTTGGCATGATGCATTGTAAGCGCCACACGGCATTTTGTAAATTGACCAGTGAAAAATGGGGGGCAAGAAATGTCATCGCCCTCCCTACCGACCTTCTGTATACAGGTCGTTGTCGGTTCTACAATCGGCCCCCCTCCCCGGCCCTCCCCCCGTGCCTTCCACTGCGTTCCATGCACAGGGGGAGGGAGATATCGCTTACTCCCTTCCCCCTGTCCGCGCAGCGAAGTCGGAGCGGAGTGAAGACCCTGATGCAATTGGGGCGGAGAGGACGGGGAGGGGGCCGATCTTGCACGCGGTAACTCACGCTATAGTCGAACGCCACTCCGCTGTGCTACGTGGCTTACTACGAGCCCGACAGGACGTTGGCCTTTCCTTTACTCGGACGCCACTCCGTCCCGATTGCATTGGGATCACCGCTTCGCTATGACTCCCGCTGCGTGGCTTACTACGAACGAGTGCTAACGTGAGCTGACTTGGGTAGTCAATTCCAGGTATTCCGGAATAGACAGTGTCTCGCCCCGCCGTTTCGGGTCGATGCCGGCGGCGGCCAGCGCGTCGGCGAGGGCGGGACGGGGGAGGATGTCGGCGTTGGTGAGGGCGTTTTCCAGCGTTTTGCGGCGCTGGTTGAAGGCGGCGCGGACGATGCGGAAGAAGAGCGGCTGCCGCGCCGACGGCACCAGCGGCTCGGGGCGGATGGCGAGGCGGACGACGGCGGAATCGACGGTGGGGGGCGGCAGGAAAGCGCCGCGGGGCACTTTCGCCACGCGGGTGACTTCGGCGTAGACCTGCACGAAGACAGAGAGCGAGCCGTATTCCTTGCCGCCGGGTTTGGCGGCCATACGGTCGGCCACTTCGCGCTGCACCATGAAGACGGCGCGGCGTACGCGACCGGAATATTCGAGGATGCGGGTGATAACCGGCGTGGTGATGTAGTAGGGCAGATTGCCCACCACCGTCCAGCAGCGATCGCCGAGGAGCGCCGCCAGATCGAGCTTGAGGATGTCGCCCGCGACGACGCATACTCCCGGGTATTCGCCTACCGTCTCGGCGAGCACATCAATGGCGCGACGGTCCAGCTCCACGGCGGTGACGGCGGCGCCGCGCTCGGCCAGCGCGCGGGTGACCGTGCCGATGCCCGGCCCGATCTCCAGCACGGGCAAATCTTCTTCCAGCGCGCAGGCCTCGACGATGGCGTGCAACGCGGCGCTGCTGAGCAGGAAGTGCTGGCCCAGCGCCTTGCGCGTGTGGAAGTCGTGGCGCTGCAGCAACGGGATAAGCGCACGGGGATCAGTGAGGTCGAGCTCGCTCACGGCTGCTCCACCTTGGGCGCGGGCGCCGGCCCGCCGAGCACCTGCCCCAACCACTTCACCTTCTCGGCCCAGTGCAGCGAGCCGCCGCCGTCGTGTCCGGCCAGGTACAGGCGCAGCACCTTCGGCCCGGGCAGGCGGTTGAAGAGCGCGTAGATGCGCGCCGGGCGCGAGTAGGTATCGTTGATGCCGGCGCTGATGAGCGCGGGACAGGTGAGCGCCTCGGTGAAGTTGGCGGCGTCGAAGTAGCGCAGCGTCTGCCACACGCCGTCCTGCTGGGCGGGGTGGCTCTTCAGGTAGTCGCGCACCTCGGCATAGGGCCAGCCGGCGGCGTCCTTGCCGGCTTCGATGTCGCAAAAGTAGGGCACGTCCGGGGCGACGGCCTGCACGCGCTCGTCCAGCGCGGCGAGGATGAGCGCCAGCGCGCCACCCAGGCTGACGCCGGTGACGGAGAGGCGGTTGGCATCGACTTCGGGCACGCCGGCCAGCGCCTCCAGCGCCTGCAGATAGCGCAGGCTGACCGCGCGCAGGCCCACGGCGGCGGGGTTGTGCAGGTTGGCGAAGACCTTGCCGATGAGCGGCTTCACGGGATCATCCACCGCCTGGCCGGTGGGCTCGACGGTCATCACCACGAAGCCGCAGTCGGCCAGCGCGGCATTGGGGGCGAGATTGCGTACGCGCTCGCCGGGCAGCAGCAGCAGTCCGGGATAGCGCCCGGGGAATTTCGGCACGGCCAGCCAGCCGAAGCCGCTATACCCCTCCGCTTCCAGCCCGATGCGGTAGACGGTGACGGTGCCGGTAGAGCGGGTGCGGTCTTCCAGGCGGGTGAGCTTCACCGCGCCGGCTTTCGCCTCCGCCTGCACGCGCGCCCAGTAGTCGTCGAAATCAGCGGGCTTTTTCGCGGCAGGCGCGATCTGCCCCACGTCATAACCAAAGGTGGTCAGGTAGGCTTTCAACGTGCCGCTGAGATTCGCCCCGGCGGTGAGGGTGTAAAAATCCGGCGCCGGCGGCGTGACGCTCCAGGCGAGGGTGACCGCCTCATGCGCGGCGCAGGCCAGCGGCTTGCGCTCCTCGCGGATGACGGCGCCGTCGGAGGAGACGACCTTCAGCGCCAGGTCGGTGGCGATGGCCTGGTTCGAGTTGTTCTGGAAGCGCAGCGTGATCTCGACCGGCGCCCCGCCGGGGAGCAGTTGCTCGAAGTTGGCGAAAGCCGCGCCCAGCGTGGTGAGTTGCGGCAGGCTGGGCGTGCGCGGCTCCCCGCGGCCGGGGGTGAGCATCACGGTGTAGTCGGTATTCGGCGCGATATTGCTGCATTCCCACACCTGGCGGCCCAGCGCCTGGCCGTAGATGCGCGTGCCATGCTGCATTTCGAGGAACTCGCCGGTGGGCATGATGACGGTGACATCGGGCCAGTCGTAGTTGGCCGGCGCGGCGGCAAGGCCGGCGCTGCCGGTATTCTCGGCGTAGGCCACCTGCTTCGAACAAACGACGGTGAACGCCGCCCCCCGGGGGCTGGTATGGCGCAGCGTGAGGGTGATGAAACCCTCGTCGAACTCGTAGCGGGCCAGGTAGGTGCCGTCGGTGGCAGTGATCGCGAGCTTGTCCACGGTGACGGTGGGCAGCGGGATAGGCCGATCGACAAAGAACGCGGCGCCCGCCGACCCGGCGATTTTGTCATCGAGCAGTTCAATGCCCTTGACGGTGAGGCTGTGCAGGTTGCCGTCGGCGGCGATGCGCGCGGCGTAGACGGGGGTGGTGACCAGGTAGCCGGCGTCCGGCACGGCGGTGATCTTCACCTCCGGGGCAGGCGTTTGCGCACGCGCGGGCACGCATATCCCGCCCACGAGCAATCCCAGGCCGATGAGGATCAGGCACACCGCACGATGCACAGGCACACGCACCTTTCGCGAGAAATGGGTTACCCTGTTAGACACGCGACAAGGCGGGAAGTTTTTTCACGGGTGAGACGGCGCGGAAAACGACGCCTCCCTCCCCGATCGATGATCGCGGAGGGAGGCGCTATACGCGGTCGCGGAACGCGTTACTCCGCGACTTCCGGCTCGCGGGTGCGGACGACGGGCTCCATGTCATTGCTGCGGACGCGCAGCACTTTCCACCCATCGAGCAGCTTCGCCAGCGGGCTATCGGTGAAGAGCGTGGGCAGCGCGGACGAGTAGAGCACGCCGCTGTCCGCGGCCTGGCGCAGGGCGTCACGCAGGCGGCTCCACGCGGGCGCGGTGGTGGGGTGATCGGTGCCGCGCGGAGCGTTGCGCTGCGAGGCGTAGCGCACACTGAAGGTGCGTTCGTTGAGCAGCTCGATCACGTAGTTGTCCAGGTTGCCATCGGTGTGGGGCAACAGATGACCCGTTTTGATCTCGCGGATGGAGAGGATGATGCCGTCCACCGGCTCGTACTGCGTGGACAACTCATCACGGGTCAACTGAAAAGACTGATGCTGGTTAGCGGCGCGGCTCTTCAGGCGAACATGATCGCCTACTGCCAGCGCAGTGCCAGTCGTTTGCTCGGCCATGCGTATCTTCCTCTGAGTTTCTCAGCGTTATTCCGACCGTCTATGATACCCGGCATGGGCAGGTACGTCAACGTCCGGTTTGTGTCACGGCGCACGTTCCGCGACAGTATACGCCCACCAGGGGCCGCGGGTGCGGTTGAGGACGGCCGCCCAGTACCAGGCGGAGGCATCGCTCCAACTGTTGCCGGCGTCGTCGCGGATGCATTCACGCACCCGCAGGCGCTCGCTGGGCTTCTCCGCGCGGAAGGCGCCCCAGTGGCGGCCCTCGGCATCGCACACCAGCGGCAGGGGAGTCACCGTGTAGCCAGCGCCGCGAAAGCAGTCGGCGGCGGGGTGCAGCATGCGCGTGGGCGCGGCCACCCAGCGCACCACCCATTCGCGCCGGCCGTCGGTGAAGCGAGCGACGCGCCCGGCAAACGATTGGGTGAAGCGCGCCTCGCGCGCCGAGAGCGGCAGCGGGCGCAGGCCATGCCCCTCCAGCGCCGCCGGCCAGCCCGGGAAAGGCGGCAGTGGCGCCGCACCCGTCGGCTCCAGCAGCGGCGCGGCGGCGGCGAGAGCGCAGGCGATCAGGAAGACGACGACGGCGCGCATGGCCCCTTCCCTTCCAGGCACAACACGCCCCAGGTGATGACCCCAGCCGCCAGCACAAAGGTGACGACGCCGATGCCCGCGTGGCCCCACGGCGGCAGGTGCAGCAGACCGGCCTCGGGGTAAAAGAGCGCCGTCACGCGCAGGATATTGCCGGCCAACACCGCCAGCAGCGCCAACCCGAGCGCCGCCAGCGTGCGCAGGGCGGAGAGCCGCAGCCACGCCGCCAGCGCCAGCGCCAGCACCAGGCCCGTCCACAGCATGTTCACCCCGCTGCACGGGGCATCGATGGCGACGAGTGTGCCGTGCCAGCGCAGGCAGGCGCCCTCGGCCAGCACGGGGTACCCGGTGCCGCGCAACAGCGGCGCCGCCGCCTGCGCCACGCCGGCGCGCAGCGGATAGCCCAGGAAGAAGTGCAGCGACGGCAGCACGGGTAGCGCCAGCAGCGCCAACCCGCACAGGCCGAGATGCAGGCGCGTGCCCATGCGCACGGCGCTGGCGGTGGCGACTAGCGCGGCCACGCCGAATATGGCCGCCACTAACGGCGGCGCGAACGGCACGGCGGCCGCATAGGCGAGCATGAGCGGCGTGGGCAGCAGCAGCGGCGCGGGCGGCGGAGCAGCCGGCGCCGCCCGCCAGAGGACGATACCGGCGACGACCAGCGCCAGGAGGCCGGCGCCTTCGCCCGGCGACGCGGCTAGCCGCCCGGCCACCCAGGCCCACACCGGCCACAACGCGGCCACCTGCACCAGCAACACCAGCACCATCAGGCGGCGGGGCATGCGCGCCTCTTTCGCCAGGCGGCGACCAGCAGCACCAGCGCGGCAGCCGCCAGCAGCAGCCACACCTCGGGCTCGGGGATGGTGGGCACCGTTCCCTGCGGCAGGGGGTCGAGACCGGCATCGTTGTACTGCTGCGTCGTCTCCAGCACCACCGCGCCGGTGACCGGGGTCACCAGGTGATAGCGCCGGGCGATGGCGATAGCCATCTCGATATCGGCCGGATTCCCGGCGGCCCGCAGCGCCCGCACCTGGTCGGCGGCCCACAGCCGCGCCAGGTGGTCAGAGGTTTTCGCCGCACCGGCCAGCGCGCCCGGCCGCGTCACCCGTGCGCGCTCCCAGGTGATCACCCGGCCGTCCCACTCGCCGTATAGGCGCGACAGATCGTCCGCCAGCTGGCCGCTGGAGGCGACGGGGTAAACTGACGCGACGCCGTCGGCGGCTTCCAACACGCGATCGGGGCCGGGCACCGCCTGCAATGCGTAGAGGCGCGGCCCATCCGGCCGGCGCTCCCACCACTGCCGCAGCGAAGAGACATCGTCATTCAGCGGCTGGGGGCCGTGAATCCACACCACTGCCCCGCGCCGCGCCTGGGCGGCCAACTCCAGCCCGGACAGCAACGCCGGCAGGTTGTCGATGCCGCCCTCACAGCGCCGGATACCGGTATCGACGCGCGTCGTCGCGGTCATCGGCTTGGGCGGCATGGCTACACGGTAGCCGGCGTCGGTGGCGACGATGACGGCGAATTCGGCGTGGGCGGGGAAGCGGTAGTGCAGCCCACCGAGCTGCTTGCGGACGGCCTCCATGCCGGCGGAACTGTCGATGACAAAGACCACGCGGTCCGGCTGCCAGCGCGTCAGAGCCGGCTGCTGGCGGATGACGGCGCCGGGCTGCACGGGGTCAGGCGTCCACGCCAGCCGGGCGGGCGCCCCGCGCATGCGGATGCCGGTGCCGGCTGCGTCCGCCGGCATCGTCCCGCGCAGGGCATACGCCGCGCCGGCGCGCTCGGTCTTCAGGCTGGCGATTTCCGTCACCAGCGGCGCGGTCGCCTCTACCCAGAGGTGCTGGGGTAGGTCGGCGGCGACGTTGTAGTTGCGTTCGACGATGCGCGGCAGCAGCAGGCGGCTCTCGTCGCGCGTCGACTGCAGCGGCGCGGTGATGCCCAGGCGGATTTTCATGCCGCCGTGGGCGGGAATGGGGAAGCACTGCACCAGCACGCGGTCAGGCGCGCAGGTAGTCACCAGCAGCGGGTCGCGGCGCTCCACCACCGCGACCTGCTGGTACGCCGCGCGGGCGTGCCCGCGGGGGCCGAAGACCGCCTCACGCGGTTCGCCATTCACCCACAGCGTTGCCCGCGAGACCACGCCACCCGGCGGCAGCGCAAGCTGCGCCCGCGCCTCGCGCTCACTATCCGAGTCGTTGCGGAACTCCTGCGTCCACTCCAAGTAGGCCACCCCGCCAGCGGCATCCACCGAGCCGTCCAGCCGAGAGGACGCCAGCGCCAGGCCGCGCACCCGCCCGGCGACGTTGGTGCCACCTACATCGGGATCAAAGTCGAAATCGCTCAATAAAAAGTCACGGTCGCCCAGGCTGTCCGGTGGCGGCACCGAATTGAACGGCTGCCCGGTCACCCGATAATAGACCATGCGCATGCCGTCTGTGCTGACGGAGTCAGCAATTGCCACGACCCCGGCGAGCAGGCCGCCCGAGGCGCGCGAGCGCTCGTAGCAGGCGCGCAGCAGCACCTCGCGCTGGCCGAAGCGCCGCAGTTGCTGCACCGCGCGGGCGCGGGTGGCCGCATTGGTCGACAGCGCCTGCCGCATCCAGACTTGCGTGAGCACGGCGGATGCTTCCACCACCGCAAGCACCAGCAGCGCCAGCAGCACGCCATGAAGCCATCCGGGCAGACGGGGGAACTCCTCCTGCCGCGCCAGGTTGCGGAGATAGCTACCTACGAAGAGGATGCCGATGAGCGCCAGCAGCGGGGAAAGCGCGCAGAAGCCCACGCCGAAATAGGTGATGGCGATGACGGCGATGGGAAGCACCGGCAAGAAGAGCAGGGTGTAGATGCTTGCCACCACCAGCGCCATGCCATACAGCGCGCCTAGCAGCCACAGCGGCGGCCGCACCGCCCCGCCCACCGTGAACAACAGCAGCAGCGTGAACGCGGGGATGAGCGCATACAGGCCGACGTGCCAGTATGTCGGCAGCGGATTAAAGAAGTTGCCTGTGCAGATACGCGTTGTCAGCTCGACGAGGAGGGTGATGATGGGCAGCACCACACCGAAGAGCAGCAGCCACACGGACCAGAACGGGCCGATGGACGGCGGGGGTGGCGGCTGGCTCAGCAGCAGTTCCGCGATCTCCGGCGTCATCGCGCCGTCCGCTTGCTCATCCTGCTGACGCGGGACCGATGGCTCGTCTGTCATGGGGTAATCCTCCTGAAAACGGATTCCGCTGGATAATCGGTGTTATTGTACCACGTTTCCACCGCGTCATTTTCCGCCATGGCCATGACATGGCGATGACAGATCGATGACCGAACGATGACATTTCTACTTCAACGGCACGCAGGCGAGGGCTTTGCGGTTGCGGATGAGCAGGCAGCCGTTGGCGATGATGGGGGCGGTGCGGCTTTCGCCGCCCAGCGGCGTGCAGCGGCCCACCTCGACATACTTTTTCGGGGTGGCGCGGACGAGGACCACCTCGCCGGAGTGGCCGTCGACCACGAAGAGCAGGCCGTTGGCGGCGCACAGGCCGCCGCCGCGCCCGATGCCCTGCACCGTCCAGGCGGCTTTGCCGGTGGCCATCTCCTGGCAGACGAGGGTGCGCGGGTCGCTGGCGCCGTACAGGTAGCCGTCCAGCAACACCGGCGTGCTATACTGCGACTGCATCGCCGTATTGCTCCAGGCGATAGCCGGGGTGTTGTCGGTGATCTTCACCAGCGCGCTGCCGTGGCCATAGCCGGTGGTGATGAAGACAGTGTCGCCGCTGGCGATGGGCACGGCGGCGTTGGCGTTCAGGTGGGCGCGCACGTCGGGCCGGTCGACGCTGGCCGCCAGCGGTGTTGTCCACGGCACGCGCCAGCGCAGCGCGCCGGTGGCGGCATCCACGCCCAACAGCGCGCCGCCGGCGAAGACCAGGTATTGTTTTTCGCCGCCGATGACCGCCGCAACCGGAGTGGCATAACCAGCGGCATCGCTGCCGCCGCCATACCAGCGCGTTTTGCCGGTTGCGCGATCCAGCGCGGCCACCGCGGCATTGGGCCCGCCGGGGCAGACGACGACGGCGTCGCCCGATACATAGGGCGACATGGCGTAGCCCCACTGCGGATAGACGCCTTTGAAATCGGCGGCAATATCGCGCCACCAGATGAATTTACCGGTTTTCGCGTCCAGGCAGTAGACCTTGCCCAGGCGGCTGAGGGTGTAGACGTGGCCGTCCACCACCGCGGGGGTGGCGCGGGCAAAGCCGTAGACGTCCTTCGTCGCGTCGGTGTAGGCGTAGCGCCAGCGCTCGCGCCCGGTGCGCAGATCGAGGGCGCGGACAATATCCTTCGCCCCGTGGTGATCTATGATATAGACCACGCTGCCGGCCACCGCCGGCCCGGCGAAGCCGTTGTCGGTGAGCGCCACCGTCCAGCGGGCTTTCGGCGGGTGCGCCTTCCAGTCGGTGCGCAGGCCGGTCTCCGGCGCGATGCCCGTGCCCGCCGGCCCGCGGAACTGCGGCCAATCCGCGGCCAGCGCCGGCAACACCGCCAGGCAGAGCAGGAATAGGAAGATGCGCATACGAATACATTCTACACACTCGCACAGTTCTCCTGTCCACGCCGGCGCTCGGGTGCGCGCAAAATCTGTTACCAGAGTGAGGAGGAATAGAACGGTGGGGCAAG
>CAZPYA010000077.1:0-26831 GCA_964590255.1 uncultured bacterium | reverse complement strand
ACGGGGAGACGGACGGCAGAGGTGGAAAAAGCAGAGGTAATTTGCAATCACCTCCAAAATCTGTGCGTTTTGCTTCGGCTCCCTCCCGGTGAAGGTAAGACTCCTCTCTATCGACGCCTTTGAGACGGGGTATTCATCCTCCACCAAACTCGACATAATGCCCCAGGGTGACTCGCCTGTCTTCCGGGTACGAGTTCAGAGTTGTAAGATTTTTCGCGAAGTGACCGCTCACACTTAAAAGCCCCCCTGGGGGTAGCGCGAATCTATTCTCTTGTGACGGATGCGCACCTACCCACCTATGACGAACTATTGGCTCTCGTGACCGCCCTGCAAGCGAACGTCGCCGCCTTGCGGGCGGAGAACGCCCGCCTGCGCGAGGAACTCGCCCGCAAGGGCGATCCGCCGTCGTGGGCCAAGCCGAAAACGCCGAAACCCGCGACGCCCCCCGTGCGTAAACGTCGGGATCAGGGCTTCAGCCGCGCCTGCGCGACACCCGATGTGGTCGTGGAACACGCGGGGGACGTCTGCCCGGATTGCGGCCAGCGGCTCACCGGCGGGTGGGCGTATTCGTCGCATGAAGTCATCGACCTGCCCGTGCAGCCGGCCACCGTCACCCGCCATGGGCGGCTCATGCGGCAATGCGGCGTCTGCGGGCGGCGCGTCGTGCCGGCCCGCGCCAGCCTGGAGGACGGGTCCGTCGGGCAGCATCGCTTCTCCGCCCGCGTGATGAGTCTCGTCGCCCACTGGCACCACCGCTGCCGCCTCCCCCTGCGCCTCATCCAACAGACCCTGCAGACGTTGACCGGCGGTTTGCATGTGAGCGTCGGCGAACTCCAGGGACTGCTCGACGCGGTGGCCGCCCGCGGGCAGACGGCCTATGCCACCCTCAAAACCGAGATTCGCGGCAGCCCGGTGGTGCAGGCCGATGAGACGAGTTGGCGGGAGGATGGCCAACACGGCTACGTCTGGGCTTTTCTCACTCCCACCGTCCGCTACTTCGAGCGCCATGGCACGCGCAGCGGCCAGGTACCGCAAGACGTACTGGGTGACGACTTCACCGGCATCGTGGTGAGCGACGGCTACAAAGGGTACGACCCGCTGCCCTGCGCCAAACAGCGCTGCTGGGTGCATCTGCTGCGCCATGGGCATCGGCTGCGGACCAAATATCCGGACGCCGCGGAGGCGCACGCCTGGGTGGACGGCCTCAAGGCGCTGTATGACGCGGCGGTGGCGCTGGTCGCCACGCCGGGGTATGCCGCGCGGCCCGAGGCCGAGCGGCTGGCGCACCGGCGCGCCTACCAGGCGCGGCTGACGGCGCACGCCGCCCCGCACCAGCCGGCGGCGGTGCCGGAGTGGGCGCGGTTGGCGCAATTCCTCACGGCGTACGCGACGGAATGCTTCACCTTCGTGCAGCACCCCGCGGCGCCCTCGCACAACAACGCCGCCGAGCAGGCGGTGCGCGGGCCGGTCACCGCGCGCAAAATCTGCGGCGGCACGCGCTCGGCGCAGGGGTCCACCACGAAGATAATCCTCTTCAGCCTGCTGGAGACCTGCGTCGTGCGTGGCCTCGACCCCGTAACCGCCCTGACCGACATGCTCCTCGGCAACCCCCTCTTCACCACCCCCGCCGTATAGCCTACGAATTACTCCGAGAACTCTGAACACTTACTCTTCCGGGGCGCTGTGGTGTCGCGGTCGCGCGTTGTGGTACAATCCGGACAGGGTCGGGCCATGGCTCGGCCATGGGACGCGCATGATTACGATTCTCCTGCCGGCGTATAACGAAGAAGCGACGATTGCCCGGGTGATTGCGGCGATTCACGCGGAGGTGCGCCTGGATGGCGGCGAGGGCTACGAGATCCTGGCCGTCGACGACGGCAGCACCGACGCCACCGCGCGCATCCTGGACGACCTCGCCGCGCATGACGGCGCGCTGACGGTGATCCACCACCCGCGCAACCTGGGGCTGGGCGCGGCGCTGAAGACCGGCTTTCGCGCGGCGCGGGGGCGGCTGGTGGTGACGCTGGACGCCGACCTCACCCACCCGGTGGCGTTTATTCGCGCGATGGTGGATGCCTGCGACGTCGATTTCGTCGTCGCCTCGCGCTTCGTGCCCGGCGGCGGCATGGACGGCGTGCCCTGGTGGCGCGTGGCCATCAGCCAGGTCGGCAATGTCGTCTTCCATGCGCTCTTTCGCTCGCCGCTGCGCGACATCACCGCCGGCTACAAGCTGTACCGCACCGAGCTGGTGCGCGAATTGCCCATCGAGTCGATGGGCTTTGAGGTGCAGTTAGAGATCACCATCCGCCTGCTGAAGGGGGGCGCGACGTTCCGCGAAATCCCCTACACCCTGGTGAACCGCACCCTCGGCGCGTCCAAACTCAACTACCCGAAGGTCATTGTCAAATACCTGCGGCTGCTGACCGTGCTGTCCCGCGTACCGCGGCGCGCGCCCGCCGCGATGAAAGTGCCATAACGCGCATGTCCGAGATCAATTCACCGGCCTATTGGGATCATCGCTTTCACAGCGGCGACTGGGAGCTGCGAGCAGGACGCTGGCAGACACGCTGCTTCGCCGCGTGCTTTTTACGCCAGGTGTCGCTGCCCGCCGCGCCATTTTCGCTGTTGGATTTCGGCTGCGCGCTGGGCGAGGGCGTGGCGGCGCTGCACGCGGCCGCGCCGCACGGCGCGTATGCCGGGTGCGATATCTCGCCGGCAGCCATCGAGAAGGCGCGGCAGCGCTATGGCGGGCTGGCCCGCTTCTTTACCGCCGACGCCGCGACGCTGGACGGCGTCTGGGACATCATCCTCTGTTCCAACGTGCTGGAGCATGTCACCGAGCCGCTGGCGGTGGCGGAGCGGCTGCTGGCGCACTGCCGCACGCTCTATGTGATGACGCCGTACCGCGAGACCTACCGGGGGCAGCCCATCGCGCCCAACGCCGTCCTCGAGCATCAGCGGACGTTCGACGAAGAGAGCTTTGATATCCTGCACGCGCGTGGCCTGGCTGCCGGCATCGAAACCACCATCGACGCCTGCCGAGACGCCTACATCATCAACCCGCTGCACGGATTCATTCGCGGCGTATTCTATCAACTGAAAGGTCGCGCGTTCCGCGAGGCGTATGATGTGCCCCCGCACATCATCTTCACGATACGCAGCGCTGGTGGCCAGTCGTAAGAGGTACCGTCGCGCATCCCCTTCACGCAATGATGGGCTGCCGCAGGATCGCGAACAGGTTGTAGTCGCTGGCATGCGGAGCGACCGCGGCGCGCGCGGCGAAGGCCAGCGTGCGCCACAGCCGCCCTATCCGCGATAGCCCTGGCAGCCGATCGGCCAAATTGGGATAGCCCAGTGTTTCCAGGTGTACCACCTCCAGCCCCAGTTCCGCCGCCAGGCGGCGCGCCGTCTCCGGCGCCAGGTACTGCAGGTGCTCCAGGTCTACACGGAAAGTCACGCAGGCGGGATCGCGCTCGACGGCGGCGCCGTTGGGCGTCCAGAGAACCAGCGTGCCGCCGGGCGCCAGCAGTTCCGTTGCCCGCCGCAGCCACGCCAGCGGCTCCAGTGGGTGCTCGATGACGTCGTACATCAGCACGACATCGAACGAGCCGTCCAGCGGCAACGTGAGCACATCGCCGGCCTGCACGTCGGCGAAGCCGTATTGGTCGCGCAGCATGGCGATGGCCGTCGCGTCCATATCCACGCCGCACACCCGCGCCCCCGCCGCGGCGTACTGGCGCAGCGCCGTGCCCACGCCGCAGCTGGCGTCGAGTACCCGCGCGCCGCGCAGCGGCCGGTGGCGGGCCAGCGTGCGCAGGCGCACGTCCGCCCCGGGCAGACGCGCCAGCAGTTCACGCAGCAACTCGCGCCGCGCGGCCGGGCGCAGGTAGGTCTGGTCGTAGTAGCTGGCGTATAGCGCGGCGAGGTCGTCCGCCACCGGTGTATAGCCCACGTAGTATCCCGCGCAGCGCGGGCAAGCGTGCACCGGCAGTCCGTCGGGCCGCACCCAGCGCGCCGGACCCTCACCCCCGCACCACGGACAGGCACGGGGCCGCATCCGCGCGCGCGGCCAGGCCGGTACGCGGGCATCCAGCGGGGGCAGTTGCGGCAGGTTAGTGGACGGCATCGGGTTTCGCCAGCGGCTTGCGCAGGTCGAAGATGGCGAACTGATCGGTGGCGCCGACGCACTCGAAAGAGGCGTCGAGCATCATCAGCAGGTCCATCTGGTACATCTCTTCCCGGCGGTCGGTGATGACGAAATATTCGTACCCCTGCTCCATCACCCGGGCAAAGCGCTCCTCCATGGGGATGGCGGGCAGGCCGCGCATCTCGTTGGCCATCATGTCGATCCTCGTTGGCCAGGAGACGCTGCACACCTGCCCGTAGTATTGCAACGGCCCGCCGTTGGCCAACTGCAGCTCGATAATCTTCTGGCTGTGATTCGTCAACTCGCCGACCTTGGCCATGGCCCATGGCACGGTGGCGTGGCGCGCGCGCTGCTTCGCCGCCTGCTGCCACGCCGCGGGCGAACGGGCGTCGTTATAGACGCCCTGGAAGCCGGCAATAAGCACGAAGGCCGCACAGAGCGCGGTGGCGGTGTAGCGGTAGGCATCGGCCCGCGCGCGCAGCCAGGGCACCAGCCGCACGGCCAGCGCGCCGAGCAGTGCCAGCCCGGCGAGGAGGGCCAGCGTCACCAGTGGCGCCGGGCGCACGAGACCGAGCCCGAAGAGCAGGTAGATGATCCAGCAGCCGTGCAGGTACGGCCGCGCCGCCGCGGGCAACAGGCGCCGGCCCAGCAGGTGCGCCAGCGCCACGGTAACCACCAGCGCCAGCGAGACGCCCCACGGCGCCGGGGTATACAGCCACGTATACAGGTACAGGCCCACCGGCAGCAGCAGCACCCACAGCACGCCCAGCGCGCCGCGGCCGGCGGCGGGCAGCGCGGTGGGCAGGAGGCTGCCCAGGCTGAGGGCGATGATGCACAGCAGCGGCAACTGGTAGTAGTTGTGCGTGGAGACGCCGTAGGGGAAGAGGCACGCATAGCACAGGTACGCCAGCCACAACGCCCAGAGCATGCCGCGGGCGACGCGGTGCGTCACCAGGCAGGTGGCCAGCAGCGCCACCGGGATGGTGGTGATGCCGAATACGGTATTCCACTGGCCCAACAGGTTCAGCCAGAACTCGCCGGTGCGCAGCATGGCGGTGGAGCCGACGCTGCCCGCCGTGCCGCGTAGAAAGCCCGCGCCATACAGGCCGTTGAGGTAATAGATCACCGCGAGCAGCAGCGCGCCGCCGGCGAAGAGCCACGCCTGCGGGTGCAGCAGGCGGCGCAGGAACGGCGTCTCGTCCTCGCGCAGCAGGTGTACCGCGGCAAAGGCGAACAGCAGGAAGGGCGCGGCGACCACCTTTACGTAGATGGCCGCGGCGGCGAAGAGGGTTGCTCTGATCAGGTGGCCACGCGCACGCCCCTCGCCATAGCGCCAGATGTAATAGAGCGCGCCGAGTATGAGCATCACCATCAGCGGGTCCGGCTGGAACGCGCGGCTGGCGGCGATGCCGAAGGGGTGGAAGAGATAGACGGCCAGGCTGGCCATCCCGCCGAGGGCGGAGAAGACGCGCGCCGTCAGCAGGTAGAGAAACAGCCCGCCGATGAGCCAGTAGAGCACGGACAGCACCCGCGGGATGGTGAGGCTTTCCCGCGCGAAGAGGTTGTAGGCCATGACGGCGAGGCGCTCGGCCACCGGCGGCTCCACGTTGAACTGGGCGTTGCGCTGCGCGATGGCCATCTGCGCGGGAGGGACGTTCACATTGGTGAGCAGGTACAGGTAGTGCGCGCGGTTGGCGCAGTAATATTGCCACCCGGGGAAGAAATCCAGCGGCGGTTCGCCGATGTGCTGCAGGCGCAGCACGAGGGCGGCGCCGAACAGCACGACCAGCGCGAGGGCGTAGAGCCCGCGCACGATGCGCAAGACGGCGGGGTCGACAACGGGGGCATCAGGGGTGACGGCGGGTGTGGACATAGGACATCTCCGGTATTATTGCAACACGACCAGCCAGAGGCCGAGACAGACGACGCCCACCCCGACCCAGCGCAGCAGCGGAATCGACTCGCCGATGATGAGGCTGGAGCACACCAGCACCAGCACGGTGGCCAGGCCGAGGAAGGGATACGCCATGCTGAGCTTCAGCTTGGAGAGCGCCATCATCCAACTGGCCATGGAGACCACCGAGCAACAGAGCCCGAGCATTACCAGTGGGTGAGTGAAGGCGCGCAGGATGAACACCGGCACCTGGCGCAACTGCGTCGGACTGCTTTGCAGGGAGGTGACGCCGTGCTTGATGAGCAGTTGGCTGGCGATAGTGAAACAGATCGTTACGGCGACACACAGCAAGCCCATGACCGGGAATGATGAACGGAACATATCGACAGCTCCAGCGTTGACAGGGTTGGCATGAGTCTACCCGCTTTTGGGGCGAGTAATCAAGCGGGGCGGGCCATACGGCCCGCCCCGCGCCTGGCATGCGCTTGTGATGCCGATTACACTGCCGCGCGCGCCGCTCCCCGCAGCGTGGCGATCACTGCGTCCCGCTCCTCCGCGCCGCGGGTGGGGTTGGTGGGGATGAAGACGGTGCGGGCGAGGACGTCCAGCGTCTTCGGGCACATGTCCGGCGTGTAGACGACGTTGGAGGCCGGGTAGGGGTCGCGGGCGGGGTGGTGGGCGCCGCGACGCTCCATGACGCACTCCCAGTTCGTGTAGATGTGGCGGCCGGTGTCGATGGGGATCCAGGCGCCGGTGCCGGGAGCGGCGGCGTGGAAGGCGCGGGCCTCCGCCTCGGAGGCGAAGAGCAGGCCGAGTTGGCTGCCGCAGTCGCCGTCCGGGTCGTGGACCGGGTTGAAGCTGAAGGCTGTCTCGCCCGCCAGCGCCTCGCGCAGCGCGCGCTTCTCGGCGCGCAGGCCGGCGAGAATGCCGTCCAGCCGGGTGAGCTGCACGCGCAGCACCGAGTCGAGCAGTTCGCTGAAGCGGGTGCCCATGCCAGCGAAGAGCGGCACTGTCACCTCGGAGGTGTCGCGGAAGAAGGGGCAGCCGGCGTCGTGGTAGATAAGACCGCGCTGATACACCTCGTCGTGCCGCGTCACGAAGGCGCCGCCCTCGCCGCAGGTGATGATTTTGAAATAGTTGAACGAGAAGGCGCCGGCATCGCCGATGGAGCCATAGCGCCGGCCCTTGTACGAGCCGCCGTCCGCCTGGCAGGCGTCTTCCACCACCGCCAGCCCCTTGTCGCGGGCCAGCGCCATGAGGGCGTCCATGTCGCAGGGCAGGCCGGCCATGTGCACGGGCAGCAGCGCCTTCGTGCGCGAGGTGACCTTGCGCGCGGCGTCCGCCGGGTCCATGGTCAGCGAGGCGTCCACCTCGGCCAGCACCGGCACCGCGCCCACCGCCAGTACCGCCAACGCGGTGGCGATGTAAGTGTAGGCGGGCACGATCACTTCGTCGCCGGGGCCGATCTGCAGGCCGGCCAGCGCGCAGGACAACGCGGTGGTGCCGCTGGCCACCGCCACGGCGTGCGGCACGCCGATGCACGCCGCCCACTCTCGCTCGAACCGGTCGGTTTCGCTGGGTTGGTCGCCCTGGTAACGGAACAGCTTCCCGGACTCGATGACGCGCCGCAGCGCCTGGATTTCCTCTTCACCGATTTTATACATGTCGGTTCTCCCCCTGAATAACGAGATGGATGGTCGTCTGCGTATTCGCTTATTCGGCCCAATAGCCCGAGACTAGCCCATATGCGTTCAGTTCGCCCAACATCGGCCCCCTTCCCCCGCTCCGCTCTGCTGCGCAAGGGAAGGGGAGCATATCATACGAATCGCTGGACTGCGCTGTCCATTCCACGTTGCCATGGCGTCTCCCTTCCCTTGCGAAGCGGGGGAAGGGGCGGGGATGGGGGCCGATATTCAGAGCAGGGATTTGTTTCAATCCTCGCGGAAGGTGAGGCCGGCGGCGAAGCTGTTGAGGTCGTGCAGGCCGTACCAGCCGCTGGTGAACCACCAGTGCGCGCCCAGCGGTTTCATGCGCAGGTCGATGAACGCGTTGGCGCGGGGCGAGGCGGGGTCAAACAACTCGCCGTGCAGGTGCGTGTTGGGATTGACGGTATAGTCCACCCCCAGGCCGAAGCGCGACTCGATGAGGCCGTAGCGAATCCAGGCGCCCGGCTTCACCTGGTTGCCGAACTGCAGGTTGAAGCGGCTGGCGCGGGCGATATCCGTCACGCCGGTGCGGAACATGTTGTTCTCCAGCCGCACGTCGACGTTGAGGTCGGAGCGGGGCGAGGAGGCGCCGCCGGTCAGGCCGAGCAGCCGCGCCTCGGGCACCGCGCGGGTGTTGATGAGGATACTGCTTGCTTCGGTGACTTCCTCAGCGATGTCGCCCACCTGCTCGCTGGTGCGGCGCAGGCGCTGCGAGATGGTGAGGATATTTGTCGCTGTCTCCGGCGCCACCTCGGCGAACGGTTTGGTGATCTTCGTCAGGTCGGCGCTGGCGGTCTGCATGTTGGCGGTGATCTTCGGCAGCGCGTCGCTGGCGGTCTGCAGGTTCTGGGCGACCTTCGGCAGCGCGGCGCTGGCCGTTTTCGCCTGCGCCGTCACCGCGACCAGGTCGTCGCCGATCGCTACCAGGTTCGCCAGCGTTTTGCGCAGCGACGCCGCCAGCTCCTTGTCGTTGAGCACGCCGCCCGCCGCGTCGACCAGCGCGCTCACCCGCGTGGTGATGCCGGCGATATTGGCGGATGCCGTCTCCAGGTTCGCCAGCAGCTTCGTATTGGTGAGCCGCGGAGTGAGGGTGTCGCTGACCTTGCGCAGATCGGACGACACCGTGCTGATATTAGCGAGGATGACGTCGATGGCGGTTTCGCTGCGCGCCAGCGTGGTGTCCAGCCGGCGGGTGAGGCGCGCGGTGCTGCCGAGAATCTCCGCCAGCGAGGTTTCGCTGCGCGTCAGCGTCTGGTTGAGGTGGCCAGTGAGCAGCGCGGTGTTGTCCAGCGTGGTATTCAAGTTGGTGATGGAACGACGCAGGTTCGCCTGGGTGGTCGGATCGCCGAGGATGCTGTTCAGCCCGCTGGTCGTGGTCTGCAGGTCCTCAACCAGCGCGTTGGCGTTGGTCATCACCGTGTCGAAGTCGGCGCTGGCGGTGCCCGCCACCACCGAGTCCTGCCCGACCCGCTCGCCGCGGTCGCCGCTCCCCGGGGAGATCTCCACGAAACGCTCGCCGACCAGGCTGCCGATGCCGATGGTGTAGATATCGCGGGTGTAGATGACGACGTAATCCGCGATCTTCACGCGCAAGCCGACGAGATTGCGCGCCTCAGGATGCAGAAGAATTTCGGAGACGTAGCCGACCTTCACACCGGACACGCGCACTTCCGCCCCGCGCTGCAACCCCTGCACCTTCTGGAACTGGATTTCGAAGATGAATGTGCCGCGGTCCTGCTGCCAGCGCTGCAGCGTGACAAACGCCAGCACCAGCAGAATGAGGCCGGTGATGAACATAATGCCGACGCGCAGTTCAGTTGACGATGTGAAATTGCGAGCCATGATGCTACCCTACCCTGGCGGCGCACGATGCCGCGCCTATGCGTGATGATACAGACTTCGCCCGGGCGTAATCATACCACGTGAATCGGTCCTTCGGTATTGCCCTCCATAAACTGACGCACCACCGGGTCGGTGCTGGCCTGGAATTCCTCGCGGGTGCCCACCAGTCGCAGGCCGCCCTCGTACAGCAGCGCCAGCCGGTCGGCCATGCGCAGCGCGTTGGGCACGTCGTGGGTGACGATCACCTCGGCGATGCCCAACTCCCGGCGCAGCTCCATGAGCAGTTCGTCGATGGCGGCGGCGATCACCGGGTCCAGCCCACTGGTCGGCTCGTCGAAGAGCAGCACCTCCGGGTTGCCGATGAGCACGCGGGCGATGCCCACGCGCTTCTGCATGCCGCCGGAAAGGCTCGCAGGATACAGCGCCTCGGTGTTCGGCAGGCCGACCAGCCGCAGCTTCTCCGCCACCTGCGCGATGATGTCGTCCTCGCGGCGGTTGGTGTGCTCGTACAGCGAGAATCCGACGTTTTCACGCACGGTGAGCGAGTCGAAAAGCGCGCCGAATTGAAAGACCAGCCCCATGCGCGCGCGCACGGCGTCCAACTCACGCTCGGTCATGGCGGTGAGATTCTCCCCGAAGACGGTGATGATGCCGTCGGTGGGGCGGATGAGCCCGGTGATGAGCCGCAGCAGCGTGGTCTTCCCCGCGCCGGACAGCCCCATCACCGCGAGAATCTCCCGCGGGAAGACATCCAGGCTCACACAGTCGAAGATCGTTTTGTCCCCGACGATGTAGGTAAGATCGCGGATGCGGATGAGCGGAGTCGTTGTCGTCATGCCACCACCCGCCTGAGTTTGAGATAGCGCAGAATCAACTGCTCGAACGGCTCGGAGGTGACGGTGCGCACGAAATTCACCCCGAATCGGCCGGTGATCTCCGCGAGCGCGTGCTGGTGCGCCTCCAGCCGCTGCCGGTAGCGGTGCAGCAGGCCGCTGGTGACGGTGATCTCCCGCGCCTCGCCCGTCTCCGCGTCCACCAGTCGCAGGTCGCCCGCGTAAGGCGGGGCGATCTCCTCCGGCGCCAGCACCTGGATAAGCGTGGGGGCGAACTTGCGCCCCACCAGCGTGCGCAGGCCGTCCTCGATGCCCGGCGCCAGGCAGTCAGAGACGATGATGACCATCCCCGGCCGGCGCGCGCGTAGCGCGAAGTCTTTCAGCACCTTCGCGAAGTCGGTGGCGCCGTCTGCCGCCAGCCCCTGCAGCCAGTTGAAGAGGGTGAAGACGTGTCCCTTGCCGCGCAGGCCGCTCAACCGCGCGCCCAGCCGGTCGGTGACGGCGGTCAGCGAGACGCGGTCCAAATTGTTCAGCGCGATGTAGCCGAGAGCGGCGCAAATGCGCCGGGCGACAAGAAACTTCTCCGGCGTGCCGAAGCCCATCGAGCGGCTGGCGTCGATGAGCAGATGCACATGCAGGTCCTCTTCCTCCACATAGAGCTTCAGAAAGAGCTTTTCCAGGCGGGCGTAGACGTTCCAGTCCACGTAGCGCAGGTCGTCGCCGTGGGCGTAGGCGCGAAAATCGGCAAATTCCACCGATTGCCCGCGGTTGAGGCTGCGGCGCTCGCCGTGCATGCGCCCGGCAAACGCGCGCGTAAGCACCAGCGCAAGCTGCTCCAGCTTGCGCAGGAACTCCGGCGTCAGCAGCGCGGCCGGCTCCGCGGCCTCCGCGGTCAGTATGGTTGTCGGGCGATCATCAGCCATGAGTTGCGTCCTGTTTCGGTACCTAACCCCCGCCCCCTTCCCTATGAGGGAAGGGGAGCGATATCTTGTAACTGGCGCTCCCCTCGCCCGGTTCGGGGTGGGGATGGGGGAGGGGGCCGAGCATGCAGACCGGCTCCATCTACCCGGTTATGCCCCTATTTCGCTCTCCTCTGTCTTCTCCCCTGTTTTCAGCGTCGGGTAGCCCTCGGGCACGCGGTCGGCGGCGCCGTGGGCGCGCAGCAGGTCGGCCACGGCGCGGGCAATCGCCAGCGCGATCTCCTGCAATGCAATGCGGTCGCTGGTTTTCCCCGCCAGGTGGGGGAAGGTCAGCGGCTCGCCGTAAATGACGGTGACGTGGGTGAAATGCAGGCCCTTCCCCTTTGGCGGCAGCATGGTATCCGCGTTGATGATGGCCACGGGCACGATGGGCACGCCGGCGCGCAGCGCGATCATTGCCGGCCCCAACTCCGGGGGCATCAGCCTGCCGTCCGGGCTGCGGCCGCCTTCGAAGAAGATCACTACCGCCTCGCCGCCGGTGAGCAGCTCGTGGGCGATGCGCAGCGCCTGACGGTCGGCGGCGCCGCGGCGCACCGGGAAGGCGCCCACCCGCGCGATGAGCTTGCCCATCACCGGCACGTCGAACAACTCGGATTTCGCCATGAAGTGGATCATGCGCGGCGCGCCGATGCCCACCAGCGGCGGATCGGCATAGCTGGTGTGATTCGCCGCCAGCAGCACGCCGCCGGTTTTCGGCACGTTGTCGCGGCCAACCACCTTCAACCGGCCAAAAAATTTCACCAGCAGCCAGAAAAGGTTGCGCCCGAGCAGATATAACGGTTTGACGATCACATAGGGAGATGCCATGGCAGTCCTGTTCATGATACCCACGCGGCCCCCGTCGCCAACATCCGCCGCCGGGCAACGCTGGCGCTATTGTACCAGAAAGCACGACACAGCACAGCGGGCAGGGCCGGGAAGGGGGCCGATGACGCACTCACGGCTCGACAGCATCTCGCCCGCCAGCCTTACGCCGCGGCCGGCGACGCGGGGTAATCCTCGGGATGCTCGGTCGACGCGGCGGATTTGTCGTGGGACACGGTGGGGAGAAGGCTGCGCAGGTCAAGCGTCCGCCGGCCGGCATCCTGGCTGATGCGGCGCAGCGATTGTTCCAGGAGCATCATGCCCTCTTTACCGCCCGCGCGTTGCAGGGCGGGCAGGTGGTGCAGGCGGCCGTCGCGGATGCGCGCGCGCACCGCGGGCGTGGCCAGCAATATTTCCCGGGCGTAGGTGACGGCGCCCGTCTCCCCCGGCACCAACACCTGGGTGATGATGCCTTCCAGCACGTTGGCCAGCCGCGCGCACACCTGCGGATGCTGGGCGGCGGGGAAGGCGTTCAGCAGGTGCTGCAGCGTGGGCACCGCGCCCAGCGTGGGCAGGGCGGCGATGATGAGATGGCCTGTCTCCGCGGCCCCGAGCGCGGCGGCTACCGTCGCGCGGTCAGGCAGGCGGTCCACCAGGATTACGTCCGGGTCCTGGCGCAGCGCCTGGTGCAGCGCGGTGACATAGTTGTCCGTGTCGGTGCCCACCTGGCGCTGGTTGATTTCGCTCTTTTTCGACTTATGCACGAACTCGATGGGATCCTCGATGGTGATGATATGCGCGCCGCGCGCGCGGTTGATCTCGTCGATGAATGCCGCCAGGATGGTCGTTGTACCCGACGCGGTGGGCCCGGTCACCAGCACCAGCCCATGGGTCTTTCGCGTGAGCGCCAATACGCCGTGCGGAAAGCCGAGGTAGGCGAGGGTGGGGATCTCCGCCGGGATGGCGCGCAAGACAGCCCCCACCGCGCCGCGCTGGCGAAAGACGTTCACCCGGAAGCGCCCGCCGTCCGGCGTGCTATACGCCAGGTCCAGCTCGTGCCGCTGCTCGAAAACGGCGGTCTGCGCTTCGCTGAGGATGGCGTAGACCAGGTGTTGCAGCAGGTTGGGATCGAGCTGGAGGAAGGGCAGCGGCTGCAGCGCCCCGTCCACGCGCATCAGCGGGCGCATGCCCACCGTCAGGTGCAGGTCGGTGCCGCCATGTTCGATCATCGCGGCCAGCAGGTCGTGCAATTGCCCGCGAAACTCCTCCACGTTCGGCGCTGGCGTGCCCACTTGCAGCAGGCGCCGGTCCGGCCGGTGCGCCGGGCGATGCTCGGGCGGCGGAGCGGACATCGCGGCCAGCGGCGCCGCGTACCAGCGGTCGATGGCGCGGCGAATGGCCTGCAGCGGGGCGACCTGCAGCGACACCGCATAGGCGCGCGGGCGCGGCAGCGCGTCGGCCGGCAGCTCTTGCAGCGGGTTAGCCACCGCCAGGCGCAGCACGTTGTGCCGCAGCGACAGCGGCACCATCAGCCCGCGGCGGCAGCTTTCGGAGGATAGGCAAGCGAGGGCGGCGGGATCGGAGGTCAACTCGTCCAGCGGCGCCAGCGGCACGTCAAACTGGGTGGCCAGGCCCACCGCCAGGTCGCGGTCGGACAGGTAGCCGCCGTCCACCGCCGCGAGGCCCACCCATACCCCGCGCCGGGTCGCCTGTTCCAGCACCACTTCGGCCTGCTCGGCACTCAATTGCGCCTGGCGCAGCAGGAGTTGCACCGTGCGCTGATTCATCTGGGTCATCGTCAACCCCATGGCGCCTCCGTGCGACATGTTCCCTCATGGATGTCCTGGGCACGCGCCTCGCGGCCGGAATTCGTGCCCGCGTATACGGTAGCATAGTCCATGCGCGGGTAATGTCGGGCAAGCGCCACAAGGCCGGGCGGGGAACTATGGAATGGATGGCCGGTGCGCCAAAACGAACGCGCCCCGTGTGCCGGGGCGCGTCAACGCGTGGATATCTGTCGAGGCGAAGATCAGCGGAACATGCCGGGGAGCTGGCCCATGCCGGGAAGGTTCATGCCGCCGGTCACCTCGGCCATGCGCGCCTCGCGGATGCTGGACGCCTGGCTCAACGCTTCGTTCATCGCCGCCACCACCAGGTCCTGCAGCATCTCCACATCGTCGGGGTCCACCACGTCCGGCGCAATGCGCACCTCCAGCACCTCGCCCTGGCCGTTCACCGCCGCGGTCACCATGCCGCCGCCGGCGCTGGCTTCGATGCGCTGCGCGGAGAGCTCCGCTTGCACGCGCTCCATCTTCCGCTGCATCTCTTCCATCTGTTTCATGAGCATCTTGCCGATGCCGCCGCCCAATCCGCCCAGACCCATGTGCGTCACCTCCAATTTTTCCTATCAGCATACGCGAAACCGGGGGCATGAGGCAAGGGGGATCGTTGCCATGATATCGGGGGGGAGATCGCAGCCCGTCAGATGCCGGGGGGTACCCCAGCGTGGTTAGTTCCGGTATAATCAGCCGAGAGGTGAGCGACGATGCCGATGTCCAGTTATGAAGTGGTGTACCGCGCGGTGCATTTCCAGACGCCCGACCGCCTGCCGGTGAGCATGGGGTCGCTGGGCGTGGACGACCTGGTGGGCTGGGTGGCGCCGAGCTACCCCAGCGAGCGCAGCCGCACCGGGCTGGGGGCGGACGAGTGGGGGTGCCTCTGGTCGAAGACGGAGATGGCCAACATGGGCCAGGTGACCGGCCACCCGATGGAAGACTGGGCGCGGCTGGACGGGTATCCCTTCCCCGACCCCGACGACGCGACGGCCTTCGCGCACGTCGAGGAGCAGCTCGGCCAGGATACCGGCGGCACCTACCGCATGACGGGGCACTTCATGCTGCTCTTCGAGCGCATGCACAGCCTACGCGGCTTCCAGAACACGCTGGAAGACCTGTACCTGGAGCCGGAGCTGAGCGCCGCGCTGGCCGACCGCCTGGTCGACAACGCCGTGCGCCGCATCCAGCGCATGGGCGAGCTCGCGAAAGGCCGCATCCACGGCTTCAACTTCACGGACGACTGGGGCACCCAGCAGGCGTGCTTCGTCTCCCGCGCCAAGTGGCAGGAGTTCTTCAAGCCGCGCTACCAGACGATCTTCGACGCCTGCCACGCCCAGGGGTGGGACGTGTGGATGCATAGCTGCGGCTTCGTGAACGAGATTATCGAAGACCTCATCGAGATCGGTTGCAACGTGATGAACCTGCAGCAGCCGCGCGCGCTGGGGATCGAGGAGATCGGCCGCCGCTACGCCGGCCGCATCGCCTTCTCCAGTCTCTGCGACATCCAGGCCACCCTCCCCTTCAAACCCGACGCCGACATCCGCGAGGAAGCGCGCCTCCTCCTTGACCACTGGGGCACCCCGCAAGGCGGCTTCATCCTCAGCGACTACGGCGACGGCGCCGCCATCGGCGTGCCGCTGGAAAAGAAGCAGGTGATGTACGACGCGTTTCTAGAGTTTGATCGGTGGAAGGGGAAGGCAGTAATCAGTAGGCAGTAATTCAGAGTTTGGGTCAGAAATGGGGACTGTAACGAATTTCTCGATCATTTGACAGGGTTACGATTCGCTGTTCTGCCAGAAATTCGTTGCTGTACCCATTTCTCGACTGTAAGGTGGGCACCTTGTTCTTCCCCCTTCCACCACTAACCCCGGCCATCTTCCTCCACAAGCCCAACCGCTTTGTTGCCATGGTTGAGGTTGATGGACAAACCGTTGCGGCGCACGTGCCGACGTCCAGCCGCATGCGGGAGCTGTTGGTGCCGGGGGCGGCGGTGTGGCTGGCGCCGATGGGCGGGGCGAAGCGGAAGACGGCGTGGTCGCTGGTGCTGGCGCGGCATGGGGAGACGCTGGTGTCGGTGGATTCCCTCGCGCCGAACCGCTTGCTGGCGCACGCGCTGGCGGCAGGGGCGGTGCCGGAGTTCGCCGGGTGGGCGCTGGCGAAGCGCGAGGCGTTTTACGGGCACAGCCGCTTCGACTTTCAACTGGCGCGGGGCGAGCAGCGCGGCTGGGTGGAGGCGAAGTCGGTGACGCTGGTGGTTGACGGCACGGCGCTTTTCCCCGACGCCCCCACCGAACGCGGCGCGCGCCACCTGCGCGAGTTGATCGACGCCCGCCGGGCCGGCGACCGCGCGGCGGCGCTCTTCATCATCCAGCGGGGTGACGCGACGCAGTTTGCCCCCAACCGCGCCCTCGACCCCGCCTTCGCCGATGCGCTGGCGGCGGCCATTGATGCCGGCGTGGAGGCGTATGCGTATGCGTGCTCGGTGAGCGAGGCGGAGATAGCGCTGGGTGGGCGGGTGGCGATTGTGCGGTAGCCGCTACTCCCCGTTCATCGCCGGCGTCTCCGGGTTGCGCGCCAGCGCGCCGTTGCTGTAGGCCTTGTCCGCGGTGACTTCGCCGACGATATCGAGGAACGGCGGCAACTCCAGCGGGTCGTCGAGATTGTCCAGCTCGACCTCGAGGAGGCAGAGGCCGGCGTGGGGATCGACGAAGATATCCATCTCGAAATAGTGGCCGGCCCAGCAGAAGGTGCGGCGCCGCTTGCGGATGACGCGGCGGGTCGGGTCGGCGTGGTCGAGTAGCACGGCATACTCGTCGGCGGTGATCATCCGCTCGATCTCGATGCGCTCGCCCGGCCGCACGTCCTGTTTCACGGTGTGGGTGTAGACGGCATGGCCATCTGGGCCGCGCCGGCGGATGCGCGCCTCGCCGCGGTCCGGCGTATACAGGTAGACTTGCTCGATCACCACGTCGACGCTGTAGACCGGCATCTCGTCCAGTGCCGGGCAGGCCCGCACGAGGAACTTGCGCTCGATCTCGCGCGGCTCGGGGATGCCCAGTTCCCGGCAGACGACGTCCGCCGCGCGCGCCAGCTTGCCGGCGAACGTGGCGCTGTTGTTGATGAGGCGCAGGTGCGGGTGGCCGGTCCAGGCGTCGCGGGCGCGGAGATCGAAATAGCGCGCTTCCTCTACCGATTCGGTGCGCGCCGGGTTGCTGGCGGCGGAGTAGGCCGTCTCGGCGCCGTCAGCAGCGCTGGACAGGTGCAGCACCGCGTCATAGCGCACGTCGCGCAGCAGCGTCTCATTCCAGCCGTGCTCCGCCAGCACCGCCGTCCACGCCTCAGTCGACAGGTAGGCGGCGGAATCCATCACGCCGCGGTCACACAGCAGCACGGTGGGGCGCCCCGTCTGCCGCGCCGCCGCCGACATGGCATCCTCCAGCGCGATTTGCGCGCGCATCAGCGCAGTCTGGCGGGCGACGCGCGCTTCGGCGGAGAGGTCGTTCAGCGCGATGCCGCCGTCGATGAAGAGCGTCGCCACCTCGGGCACGCAGAAGACCTGCCAGCCCAGCGCGCGCAAGTGGGCCGCCACGTGCGCCTGCGCGGCGGTTTTCCCCGCGCAGGGGCCGCCGGTGAAGACGAAGCGATAGAGAGGGGCGTCAGCGTGTAGGGTCATATCACCCACCAGTATATCTCTTTTCCGCGCCCTGCGCACCACCCGGCCGCGGCGGGTGGCCCCAGGCCGATTCGAGCATCGCCAGCACATTCTCCAGCCGGCTGGAGTTATCGATTTCGGTGGTGGAGCCCATGAAGTAGCCGCGCGGGGCGGCGGCCATCGTCTCGCGGCAGACGCGCCGCACCTCGTCAGGCGTGCCGAAGGCGAGGAGCTGGCTCATGTCGATGCCGCCGGTGAGGATGAGGCGGTCGCCATACTGCCGGTGCAGCACGCCGACGTCCATGCCCGCCAGCACTTCGATGGGGTTGATGCCGTCGATGCCGACGGAGTCGACCAGGTCATCCATAATCTCCATCAGGTCGCCGTCGGAGTGGAAGATGCAGGTGATGCCGTGTTCATGCCAGGCGTCGTGCAGGCGTTTCAGCCGCGGGAACACCTCCCGGCGCAGCCACTCGGGACTATGCAGCAGGCGGCCTTTCAGGGCGATGTCGGCGTAGGTGAGCACCCAGGGAGAGCAGCCGGTTTCGCCCAGCACGTGCGCGATGGCAACCTCCTCATCGGTGACCAATTCGAGGAATTCGCTGAGCAGCTCCGGCTCGTCGACGCAAAGGAAGCTGAAAAATTCCAGCCCCAGGTCGGCGCGAATCCAGTCCAGCCCCATGCCGCTCTCGCGCAAGCTGACGACGGTGGGGTCGTCGCCCATCCAGGCGTTGAGTTGGGCGAAACGCGCGGTGTGATAATCGCGAATCTGCGCGGCGTCGAAGCGGGTGCGCCAGGTCTGCTGGTGCTGCAGCCGGCCTTTGAACCACTCTACCGCGCCGTCGTAGTCGTCGAAGGGTCGGCGCACGTAGCCCATGTTCCAGTAGCGCTCGAAACGCTCGATAAAACCTTCGCGCTCGAACTCGCCCGGCTCGCGCGGCCCCCAGCCGACGCCGCGCGCCATGTCGAGCATGGCGTTCACCGCCTGCGCCTGCAGCCGGCCGCCCTCCTCGCCGACGGGCGGGTACTGGCCGGTGAAATACTCGACGCAGGCATCGCTGAGCATCAAGTCGTAGAGCGGCACGCGGTCCGTCTCCTGGTGGCGGAAGGTGGCCATCACGCGCTCGTATTTGGTCATCGCGGGTTGCATTTATGCCCCCATTTCGGTCGCGCCGCGCGGCGTGGTGAGGCGCCAACGACGGTCGCCGAGTTGCTCCAGCGTCACGGCGTCCTCCTCACTGGCGCGGACAGGCACGAGGAGGGTGAGCATCTCGTCGCCCGCGCGGCGGATGGCCAGCGCGCGCTGCCCTTCGGGGTCAGAGTCCTGGTATTCCGCGCCCAGGTCGGCAGCCGTGCCGCCGAGGAGCGGGTAAACGAGCAACGACGCCAGCGGCCGGCGGAGGACGATGCGATCTTCGCCGATTTCGATGACGGCCCGGCGATCGCGGTTATCGGTGTGCAGCAGGAATTCGATGCCCTCGCCGGGGTGCTCGATGGAGTCGTGGATGAGCGTGCCGCCGGCGTCCATCACGCGGAAGCGGCGGGTGACCCGGCCCGCGCCGGGGTAGGTCTGCGAGCAATCGGCGGTGATCCACAGGCTGTCGGCGTCGCGGCGGAACTCGGTGATGGCGCCGTGGAGGAAGGTTTCGCCGATGACGCGCTCCTGCGGCCGGCCGATGGGCAACGCGCAATTGTGGCCGGCGGTCTGCGTGTGGTAGTCCTTATATGCGGGGATGCTGCGGTCGGCGGGGCAGCCGGCGTCGGTGGCGAGGAATTCGCCAAAACCCTGGATGACGAAGCTGCCGCGGTCGGCGTGGGTGTGGGCGCCGGCATAGTCGCCGCAGCGCACCAGCAGGTACAGGTCGTCGGCGGTGGTGCCGGTGCGCAGCACCACCGTACCGTAGCGGCCGAAGTGGCGGCCATACGGGCCACTCGGCTCGACGGCGGGCACGGCGGCGTCGCGCCACAGCAGCGAGTGAAGCACGCCTTCCAGCGCCTGCGGGTCGTTGGCGGCGATGGCGCGGGTGAAGAGCGCGTCGCCCAACGCCTGCGCGCCGCCGTCGCCGGTGCGGGCGGCGATCCAGTGCGGAATGGCGGACATCTCCGCGCGGCCCAGCGAACAGTCGCTGACGTTCACCGTGCCGAAGGCCACTTCGCGCGGGTGCAGGTGGCGGTTCCACTCGGCGGAGGCGGTGAGATAATCCACGGGGAGATCGTCGGCGCCCTGCCCCGGCCAGCGCCGCAGACAGTCGATCATCAGCACCACGGCGAAAGTGCCGTAGGAATAGTAGCCCGGCCCTTCGCCGTTCTCGCCGCCGGGCGAGAAGGTGAGGCGCAGCACGCGCTCCAGGCGTTTGCGGGCGATGGCCGCCCACTTCGCCGCGTCGTCCGCGCGCTCGGGCAGCAGCGCGTCGGCCGCCCGCGCCACGTAGAGGAGACCCTGGCCGCAAACGACGTCCCAGTTGTTCACCGTGGCGTCCGGCAGGTGAAAACCCCAGCCGGGGATATCCAGGTAGCGTTGCATCGGCTGCGCGCCGGTAGGGTGGTTGTTGGGCAGCGCGGCGGGGTCGGGGTTGTCGATGCAGGTAAGAATAAGGTGTTCGAGGATAGCGCGGCGCTCATCGGCAGGCAGCGTCTCGCCCACGGCGTCCAGCGCCAGAATCGCCCCCTTCAGGAACTGCCCGAGGGAGATGTTCTGGCCCCACATCAGGCTCGCTTGCGCGGGCATCCAGCGCAGGAAATCGACCAACACCGCCTCGACGAGAGGCGTTGGTTCTAAGGCGTGATACGCTGACAGCGCCGCGCCCAGATGCCCCAGGCTGTAGGGATCGACCTCGGCCGAGTTCACCAGCCCCGGCTTCACCCAGTCGAAGGTGTTCGGTCCGGCTAGCAGCGCCGCCACCGTCTCGCGCACGCGGGCGAAGGCGTCCGTCCCGGTGATGCGCGCTCGCAGCGCGGGCAGGTCGGCGTGGTCGATGTGGATGCCCAGCAGCATGTGCGATCCTTTCAATGGGAGACAGTCATGCGCGTCTGCACCGCCCACTGCAGCAGGCGGTCGGTCAATTCGCGCCGCGTGGCCGCGGCGTCCGGCCGGTCATAGTGATTGACCAGCTCGTCCGGGTCCTCCGCCAGGTGATACAGCTCCCCGTAGGGCTTGCCGGGGTAGAAGACCAGTTTCCACTCCCGCGTGCGCGCCATCAGCCGACGTGGCAATTCTTCCGAAAAGACGATGTCGCGGTGTTCCGCCGTGTCGCCGCGCAGCAGCGGACCCAGCGAGCGACCGTGAATCTTTTCCAGCGGCGGCAGGCCCGCGGCGTCCAGCAACGTGGGGCCGAGATCGATAAGCTCGGTGAGGGCGTCCACCCGGCCGCGCGCCGCCACCCCCGCCCCGGCCATGATGAATGGCACGCGGATGACCGAGTCGTAATGCGTGGTGAATTTATACACGTTGCCATGGTCGCCCAGGCAGTCGCCGTGATCGCTGGTGAAGACGAAGAGGGTGTTGTCGAGTTGCCCGCGTCGCTCCAGCGTCGCCACGATGCGCCCCACCCAGTCATCGACGAGGGTGATGTTGGCGTAGTAGTGCCGGCGCATGGCGCGGATGCGCTCGGGGGTGGCGCGGCTCCACCAGATGGCGGCGAACATGCGCCAGCCGTCCATCTTCTCCATGCCGATGCGATGCTCCGCGGGCTTCGTGTCCGCCTCGCCGGGGAAGCCGACGGGATCGGGGATATCCACCCCCTCGTAGCGCGCCAGCGCGGAGGCCGGGGCGTCGAACGGGTCGTGCGGGCCGACGAAACCAGCCCAGAGGAAAAGCGGGGCCGCGAAATCGTGCTGGTCCAACCGCGCGATGGTTTCGCGGCCGATGAAGTTGTCGGGGAACCACTCCTCGTCGTATGGCCACTCGATGGCGCCCAGCCGGTCGAACCAGTCGGGCACCTCTTCGAAATAGCGCAGCGCCGGCCGCGTCAGTCCGTGCTCGGCCAGGAACAGGTCGTAGGCGTCGGGCGGGCCCATGATGCCCTGCTGGTAGTTTTTGTTCTCCACCACCAGCCGCTCGTTGAAGCCGCAGGGCAGGTCGATGGGGGTGGTGTGCATCTTGCCGACGTTCACCGTGTGGTAGCCGCCGTCGCGCAGCGCGGCGATCCAGTTCGGGTGGGTGGCGTCGGGCCAGGTTTCGTTGCGCTCGGCGCCGTGGGCATGCACGTATTTGCCGGTGACGATGCTGGCGCGCGATGGGGTGCAGATGGCCCCCTGCACGAAGGCGTGGGTGAAGCAGGCGCCCCGCGCCGCCAGCGCGTCGAGGTTCGGCGTAATCATGTGCGAAAAGCCCAGGCAGCGCAGCGTGTCCCAGCGCTGCTGGTCGGTCATAATGAGCACGATGTTCGGTGGCATAGCCGCTTCATTCGCCCGTGGCGGCGGCATTTCCTCTCATGGCCGCACCGCCGCCGCGCATTTGCTATAATACCGGCATGACGACTGGAGAGGCGCGGCCGCGGGTGGTGTGCGCGATGTCTGGCGGGGTGGATAGCTCGGTGGCGGCGGCGCTGCTGCTGCGGCAGGGATACGACGTCATCGGCGTGACGATGCAGATCTGGCCGAACGAGAGCGAGGACGAGCGCGCGTGCTGCTCGCTGTCGGCGGTGGAGGATGCGCGCCGCGTGGCCGCCCGCCTGGACATTCCGCACTACGTCCTCAACTTTCAGGAGGAGTTCCGCCGGGCCGTCATCGACAATTTTATCAGTGAATACCGCGCCGGCCGCACGCCGAACCCCTGCATCCAGTGCAACCGCTGGATCAAGTTCGACCTGCTGCTGGAGCGTGCCCTGGCGCTGGGCGCCGCGTGCGTCGCCACCGGGCACTATGCCCGCACCGCCTATCACGACGGCATGGGTCGCTGGAGCGTGCGGCGGGGCGTCGACTCGAAGAAAGACCAGTCGTATGTCCTCTACGGCCTCACCCAGGCGCAGTTGCCGCGCGTGCTTCTCCCGCTGGGCGGGCTGACGAAGCCGGAAGTGCGCGAGCTGGCGCGCGAGCACGGCTTCCGCGTGCACAACAAACCGGAGAGCCAGGAAATCTGCTTCGTGCCTGACGACGATTACGGCCGCTTCCTGCGCCAGCAGGCGCCGGAAATCGCCACGCCGGGGCCTATCGTCGATACGTCGGGCACGCAACTCGGCACGCACCAGGGCGTGGCCTTCTACACCATCGGTCAGCGGCGCGGCCTGGGCATCACCGCCAACGAGCCGCGCTTCGTCATCCGCCTCGACCCGCAGGCGAACACCGTGGTCGTCGGCGGTCAAGCGGACCTGCTACAACGTCGCGCCGTGGCCACCGACGTCGTCTTTGGCAAGTTCTCCCCGGAGATGCTGGCCCAGCCGACTCCCGTCCTCGCCAGCATGCGCTACAAGATGCAGGCGCAGCCCGCCACCGCGCAGGTGGTAGATGCGCGGCTGGAGGTGACCTTCCAGGAGCCGCAGCGGGCCATCACGCCCGGCCAGGCGCTGGTGTGCTATGACGGGGAGGATGTGGCGGCGGGGGGGACGATACTGGCATAATTGATATAACATCGCGCCTTCCTCGTCCGGCAGCACACGGTATAATCATATTGAGACTCATCGAAGGCAGGTTATATGGATACACGTGACGAGCAGCCGGCGGCCCAGACGGAGCGTATAGACCACGACAGCGAATCATCCGATTCTGAGGCATCCCCTGACATGCAGCCGGGGGGCATTCGGCAGCGCTGGTTGGAAACGGGCATCACCGAGCCCTTTCCGATTGACATCTCGATCGTCCATGAACTGATGGACAGCATCATCGATACCGTGCGCGAGCCCTTGCTGATCCTGAATGAGCAGTTGTGCATACTCCGCACCAACCAGTCCTTCTGTACCACCTTTGAGGTCGAACCTGCCGAGACTTTGGGACGCCCCTTCTACGAGCTGGGAAACGGGCAGTGGGATATTCCCGCCTTACGCGTGCTGCTGGAGGAGATCATCCCGCAAAACACCGTGGTTGAGAACTATGAAGTTCGGCATGACTTTCCCACGCTCGGCCAGCGCATCATGCTCGTGAATGCCCGCCTGCTGCTGCAGCGCCCGAACCGTGCCCCCATGGTCTTGCTCGCTATCGAAGACCGCACCGAGGAAATTCGGTTAGGTGAAGAGCGGGAACAACTACTCGACCGGCAGGAGTCATTCATCTACATGGTCTCACACGATCTGCGGAATCCGTTGACGATCCTGGCCGGCTATGCCAGTGAACTCGAAGAGCAGAGTCACGCATTGGACGTGGATGAGGAAATGCGGGCGGGTCTACAGGCCATTCGTCGCAGTGTGTACCGCATGGATGGCATGATCCAGGACTTGACCGATATGACGCGTCTGGAGGGAGGCCAGTTGCAGTTGCACTGTAAGCCGGTGATCCTGACGGACTTCCTGACACAGCTCGTGCAACGGTCGTCAGCAGCGCTGGAGGTGGACCGCATACAGCTCAACATCCCCACGGACATCTCGCCGGTGCTCGCGGACGAAAATCGCCTGGATCGTATCGTGACCAATCTGCTGTCGAACGCGCTGAAGTATGCCGACCCCGGCACGCCCGTGCTGATGCATGCGCGGCGGCTCAATGGCTTCGTGGTCGTATCCCTTACTGATCAGGGACAGGGCATTGACCCTGATGATGTCCCCCATCTGTTCGAACGCTTCTCTCGGATGAAGGCGGCACGGAAGATTGAAGGCATCGGCCTCGGCCTGTATATCACGCGGATGCTGGTCGAAGCCCACGGTGGACACATCGAGGTGGCGAGCGAAGTCGGCAAAGGCAGCACGTTTACCTTCACGTTGCCTATTTCCCCATCGAATCAGGATTCGGGGTAAGCACCATGCCGGCCCCATCGATCCTGATGGGGGCCGATGAGGCTGAGCAACGCGAGCTATTCACGCGGGTGCTCACATTGAACGGCTTTGGCGTCGATGCCGTCGCAGGATCGGCATCATCACGCATGCCAAAGTGCGCGCCGCGTTACTTTACCCCCTCGATCGTCCGTGCTTCCATGCTCTCGTGCAGGGTGTCCAGCTTGGCGTGCAGGCGGTGGATTTCCGCCATCAGCTCTTTGGTCGTCGGTTCGGGCTCGCTGTCGGTATTGTGTATGACCAGGTGCAGGCCTTCCATGCTGGTCACAATGACGCCGATGACCAGGTTGAGCAGCGTGTAGGATGCCAGCAGGAGGAAGGGAATGAAGAAGACATACGCATGTGGGTGGGTGGCCATCACTTCGCGCGCGGTCGCGTTCCATCCCTCCAGCGTCATCAGCTCGAAGAGCGTATACAGCGTGATGCCCAGGTTGCCGAAGAGCCGCGGGTGATCCTGGCCGTACAGCGTGGTCCCGATGATGCCGAAGACATAAAACAGGATGGACAGGAGCACGGCAATCCACCCCAGGCTGGGCAGGGAGCGCATCATCGCCTCTACGATGAGGCGGAGTTGCCGCAGCTTGTTGAGCAGCCGCAGCGCCCGCAGCACGCGCAGGGTGCGCAGCACGGAGAAGACCCCGCTGGCCGGCAGCAGCGAGATGCCGACGATGAGGAAGTCGAAGACATTCCAGCCGCTGGTGAAGAAGCGCCTGCCGGTGTGCAGCAGCTTCAGCACGATCTCAACCACGAAAATGCCGATGATGAGGTGGTCGATCACGTTCAGCATCTCGCCGTAGCGCTCGTGCAGCGCCGGCACCGTGCTCATCCCCAGCGTGAGGGAGTTGAACAGGATCGCCGCCACGATAAACGTCTGCTGTCGCGGCGCCTCGATCCACTCGCCCGCCCGAATGCACCAGGCCCGCCATGGGGACATGCCCGCGTTGTTCATGCTGAATAATCCTCCAGGTAACACCTTGTGCCCCGGCAAGCCAGCGCTGTAAACATTCGCCTTGCTGGTCATCCGCGTCTCGTTACATCGTCAGGCCGCCGGCATGCGCAAGGTCGCTGGAGCTGGGTGTTGAACAGCATGTCGCGCGGGGTCTTACCATTAGCGTCTGAAACAGGTATACTGGTGGCGGCAAGCCCAGATATCATCAGGCATAGTCAGGGGTAACCGACGCGTGCACGGTGTCATATAGACCGCGACGGATCGATGGTCACGAAGCGTCGTGTGCCGGGGGAGTGCATCTTATGCCCAGGAAGAAAAAATCACCTGACCAACAGGCGCAACCGCCTCCGCCGCAGGCGGCCCCGGATGACGCCGCGGACAGCGCGGTGCGCGCGCCCGATGAGGCGCAGCCGGTGGCGTCCGACGTCGCGGAGAGTCCTCCTCCCGCGGATTTCCCTATTGTGGGCATTGGCGCGTCCGCCGGTGGGCTGGCGGCGTTTGAAGCGTTTTTCAAGGCGATGCCCTCCGTGACCGACCATGGCATCGCGTTTGTGCTCGTGCAGCATCTCGCCCCCGATCACGCAAGCCTCCTCCGTGAGTTGATCCAGCGCTATACCCACATGCAGGTCTATGACATCGAAGACGGCATGGTCATCGAACGCAGCAGTGTGTATATCATCCCCCCGAACAAGGATCTGGCGATTTTTCATGGCCGTCTGCAACTGTTGGCGATGAACTCGCCCCGCGGCGCGCATCTGCCCATCGATCGGTTCTTCCGCTCGCTGGCACAGGAGCAGGGGGACGCCGCCATGGCCATTGTGCTCTCCGGGGCCGGCAGCGACGGCGCCCTCGGCGTGCGCGCGGTGAAAGAAGCGGGTGGCATGGTGATGGCGCAGGCGCCGGCCACCGCGGAATACGACAGCATGCCGCAGGGCGCCATCGCCACCGGCCTGGTGGATTATCTGCTGCCCCCGGAGGAGATGCCCGCGCAGTTGCTGGCCTATGTGCAGCGCACGGGCAGCCACCTGACGCCGGAGCGCGTGGTGTCGTATGAGACCGCGAGCAACGCGCTGCAACAGATTTTGCAGTTGCTGCGCGCGCAGATTCAGCACGATTTCGCCGACTACAAGCAGAACACCATTCTCCGCCGCATCGAACGGCGCATGGTGGTCCATCAATTGGAGAGCATGGAGGCGTATGCCCGCTATCTGCAGGATACGCCGCAGGAAGTCACCATTCTCTTTCGTGAGTTGCTCATCGGCGTCACGCGCT
>CAZPYA010000076.1:0-27663 GCA_964590255.1 uncultured bacterium | reverse complement strand
TCACCGCGGTTATTGGCGCGGCCACGCTGCTGCTGGCGGCGTGCAGCGCGCTGGTGCAGCACGACCTGAAGCGCATCCTCGCCTACTCCACCATCAGTCAACTCGGTTACATGTTCCTGGCGCTGGGCGTGGGGGCGTATACCGCGGCGCTGTTCCACTTCATGACCCACGCCTTCTTCAAAGCGCTGCTCTTCCTCGGCGCGGGCGCGGTCATCATGGCCTTGCACCACGAGCAGAATATCTTCAACATGGGCGGCCTGGCCAAACGGCTGCCCGCCGTCTACCGGACCTTCCTGGTCGGCGCGCTGTCGCTGGCCGCCTTCCCACTGATCACGGCCGGCTTCTACAGCAAAGACCTGATCCTCTACGACGAGTGGATCACCGGCAACCGCTGGCTGTGGGGCGTCGGCATGGTCGGCGCGCTGCTCACCGCCATCTACACCTTCCGCATGGTCTTCCTGGTTTTCCACGGGCCGGAGCAGAAGGCGCCGACGTGGAAACCCGGGCCGCTGATGACGGTGCCGCTTGCGGTCCTCGCCGTGCTCGCGGTGGTGAGCGGGTTTGTAGAAATACCTGCAGACCTTGGCGGCATCCACCTCTTCTCGGACTGGCTGAAACCGGTGCTGTCACCGCTGGAGGCGCACGGCACGCCTGCCGAGGAGGCGTTACTGCAGACGCTCTCGGGGTTGACCACCTTCGCCGGCATCGGCGTAGCCTGGTGGATCTACCGCCGGCATCGCGGCGTGACGTTCCGGTTGGCGCCGGCGGTGGACGGCATTCGCCGCTTCTGGCTGGCCGGCTGGGGCTTCGACGCGCTGTATGACCGGCTGTTCGTGCGTCCGCTGCTGTGGCTGGCGCGGGTGAACAAAGACGATATCGTGGATGTGCTTTACCGCGGGCTGGCGAACCTCAGCCTGCTGGTGCATAGCGCGCTCAGTCAGACGCAGACCGGCAACCTGCGCTGGTACGCCGCCGGCATCGCGCTGGGCGCGGTGATCCTACTTGCGATTGTGGTGTTCAGATGATTCTTGCCTGGATGATCGGCATATTGCTGTTTGGCGCGGGGGCGGCCTGGTTGGCCGTCCGGTGGTCGGCGACAGCCGCCCGCTGGGTGGCGCTGGTCGCCACGCTGCTGGTGCTGGCCATGGCAGTCGGCGTCTGGGTGTGGCTGCGCCCGGCGGGCTTGCCACACGGCTTGCCCGGTCCGCTCTACCTCGACGTGCCGTGGATCACCACCACGTCGATGCGCATCGACTTCCACCTGGCGATGGACGGCATGAGCCTGCTGCTGGTGGTGCTGACCGCGCTGCTGGGCGCGCTGTCGGTGCTGGTTTCCTGGCGCGAGATACAGGAGAAGGTCGGCTTTTTCCACATGAACCTGCTCTTCGTGCTGGCAGGCGTGGTGGGCGTCTTCACGGCGATGGACCTGTTTCTCTTCTACTTCTTCTGGGAGCTGATGATCATCCCGATGTATTTCCTCATCAGTATCTGGGGGCACGAGAACCGCCACGCGGCGGCGATGAAATTCTTCCTCTTCACCCAGCTCAGCGGCCTGCTGATGCTGGCGGCGATCATCGGGATGGCCGTCATCTATTACCATCTGTTCGGGCAGGCGAGTTTCGACTATTTCGCGATACGCGATTCAGTGCAGGGGTCGGTGTGGATGATGCTCGGTTTCTTCGTCGCCTTCGCGGTGAAGCTGCCGGCCTTCCCCGTCCACACCTGGCTGCCGGACGCCCACACCGAGGCGCCTACTGCCGGCAGCCTCATACTGGCCGGGTTGCTGTTGAAAACCGGCGCGTATGGACTGATCCGCTTCGTGCTGCCGCTCTTTCCGGAGTATGTGCATCTGCTGGCGCCCGTCGCAATGACGCTGGGCGTCATCGGCATCCTCTACGGCGCATGGCTGGCCTTCGCGCAGACGGATTTCAAGCGCATGGTGGCCTACACCAGCGTCAGCCACCTCGGCTTCGTGCTGCTGGCGGTCTTCGCGTGGAACGAGCTGGCGCTACAAGGCGCGGTGATGCAGATGCTGGCACACGGCTTCAGCACCGGTGCGCTCTTCGTGCTGGCGGGCGCGTTGCAGGAGCGCCTGCACACTCGCGACCTGCGCAACATGGGCGGGCTGTGGACGGTGATGCCGCGCATGGGGGCGATGGCGCTGTTCTTCGCCATGGCCTCGCTGGGCCTGCCCGGCCTGGGTAACTTCGTCGCCGAATTCCTCATCCTCGTTGGCGCGTATCCGGCGAATATCCTGCTGACGGTACTCGCGACAATTGGCCTGGTCTACGCCACGGTGTATGCGCTGTGGCTGATGCAGCGCGCGTTTTTCGGCCCGGTGAACGTGGAGGGGACACACCCCGACCTGCGCCCGCGGGAAGCGGTCATCTTCGCGGTGATGGGGGTCGCGCTGCTGTGGCTGGGGCTGTTCCCACAGCCGGTGCTGGATGCCGCGCGGCCCGCCCTGCCGGTTGCGCCGCCGCGCATTGGGATATACCATGGCGCCATCGTGCACCAGCCCCCAGCAGCCCATAAACCGGTGGTGATGGGAGGGGCGCGATGAATCCCATCCTGCTGAACCAGCTTCAAGCGTTGCTGCCGCTGCTAATCGCCGCGACCACGGCGGTGATCGTCATGCTGGCGCTGGCGTTCACCCGACGGCATGGGGTGATTCTGGGCATCACCATCTTCGGGCTGGCGGCAGCGCTGGCCTCGCTGGCACTGGCGATGTATGTGCCCGCGCAGACCGTGCCGCCGCTGCTGCGGCTGGACGGGTTCGCCCACTTCGTCACCGGCCTGCTGCTCGTCATCGGCATCGCGGTGGCGCTGCTGTCCTACAGCTACCTGGAGATGCGCACGCGCATGCGCGGCGAGTATTACCTGCTGCTGGTGCTGGCCATCGTCGGCGGCATCGTGCTGGCGTCCAGCGCGCATTTCGTCGCCCTCTTCCTGGGGCTGGAAATCCTCAGCGTCTCGCTCTTCGCGCTGGTCAGCTATCAGCGCGATTACCCGCCGTGCATCGAGGCGGGGGTGAAATTCCTGGTGCTGGCGGGGGTGGCGACCTCTATCCTGCTCTTCGGCATTGCGCTGCTGTATGCCCAGTACGGCACCATGGAATTCGCCGCGCTGCGGGACGCCATCATCAAAGATGGCAACTATCCGTATGGTAAAATCGGACTCGAGCTAACGCCGCTGGGGATGGCCGGCATCGGACTCGTGCTCGCCGGCGCGGGCTTCAAGCTGGCGCTGGCGCCCTTCCACCTGTGGACGCCGGACGTCTACGAAGGCGCGCCGGCGCCGGTGACCGCCTTCATCGCCACCATCAGCAAAGGCGGCATGCTGGCGGTGCTGGTGCAGCTTTTCGCCGTCATTGGCATCTCGCCGCGCACCGCGACGTTCCTCACCGTGCTGGCCATCGCCTCGATGTTCGCCGGCAACCTGCTCGGCCTGCTGCAAGGCAACCTGAAGCGGATGCTGGCCTATTCCTCCATCGCCAACATGGGCTACCTGCTGCTGCCCCTGCTGGCGCTGCGCGGACAGGGTACCGGGGCGCTGCTCTTCTACCTGGTGGCGTATTTTGCCACGCTGCTGGGCGCCTTCGGCATCCTTGCCGGGCTATCCGGCCGCGACCGCGATGCCGACGAGATCGAGGATTATACCGGGCTGGCCTGGCGCCGTCCGTGGCTGGCGGCCGCCTTCACCATCCTGCTGCTCTCGCTCATCGGCATCCCGCTCACCGCGGGTTTCGTCGGAAAATTCATCATCCTGGTGGCGGGCATCGGCGCCGGATTCTGGCTGCTGGCCATCCTGCTGGTCATCAACAGCGCCATCAGCCTCTTCTACTATGTGCGCATCATCGTCGCGCTCTACAGCCAGCTCCCCGCCGATCCGCCGCCGGCCATCACCCGCCCGCTGCCGCAACTAGCCGCCGTCGTCATCGCCGTCGCCACGGCGGTCGTGCTGGCACTCGGCGTGTTTCCCGGACCGCTGCTGACGTTAATCGATGCAGTGCTGCTGCGGCGGTAGGGAAATCTCATCTTAATCGCAATCGAAGGCTACCATTCAGGGGCTGTCTCCCACCATTGCTCTCGATGCAGCGAAAAGCTATCGAACAGCAGGAAATGGGGACTGTAACGCATTTCGCGATGCGGCACGCCGTAGCCAAAATTGCACCCACCACGAAATGCGTTGCTGTACCCATTTTCCGCCCACAGCCGCCGGAACCAACCTATCAACCGCTTCCCCGAAGCCGGCTTCAGCCGGCATCGCGCAGACCCCGGCTTGGGCCGGGGGCCGGTCATATTCACCAATAGCTACTGCCATTGCTCCGGACGGCAAACCGGCGTTGGGCGATTCCTCTGAAAAATATCGTTCTGTGCTGTCAGGAAACCAGAAAATGGTGACTGTGACGAATTACGCGTATCCAGGCCCGGTGATCAAATAGGCACTCGCCCGTAATTCGTGACTGTCTCCAATTCCCCGCCCACAGCCGCCGAGACCATACAGTTCGATTACAATCACGACTGCGATTGCGCCCCTACCCCATCTCCAGCGTCATCCACAGCGGACCGGTGGTGACGCGCGGGTCGTCCCACCCGGCTTTGACGGCGAGGAGGGCGGCTTCCACCGGGGTGAAGGCGGCCTTGATGGACGCGAGCGGCTCGCCGGTGCGGCGGACGGGCTCGGGCACCATGTAGCGCGCGATAATGGCGGCCATACCGACGAGGGGCGCAGCGATGTCGCGGCGTAGGTCCAGGATGAGCGCGCGCCCACCCGACATGAGCACGCGCTTGATCTCGCGCAGCGCGGCCAACGGGTCAGCCCAGTGATGCAGCGAGAGCGTGGAGACGACGATATCGAAGGCGCCCTCGGCGAAAGGCGACAGGTCGGCGGCGTCCATTTCCAGGAAGCGGGCATTCACCCCCATTGTCTCCGCCTGGCCGCGGGCGGCTTCCACGAAATCAGCGGAGAGGTCGATGCCCACCGCCTCGCTCACCTCGCGCCTGGCCGCCAGTGCCAGGGTGAGCTGCCCCAGCCCGCTGCCGATGTCCAGCACCTTCGCTCCCACCCGGCCGGCCACCGCGCGGTCGATCAGCTTTGTGCGCATGCATTGGAGATGCGGCAGGCCGGAGCATTTTGCCCAGGCCTCTACCAGTTCCGGCTCGTCGATGGCCGACACCGCCGACGGCTGCCGTTCCGCCGGACGCTCGTGCTTGCCCAGCCACCAGAGATAGCCTACCGCGCCGACCGTTAGCCAGCAGCACAGGCCGCGCATGGGATAAGGTTTGCCCATCGAGATTCCTCCTGTCTCTCGCGATAATTACCTGATATTATACTATGGGTTTACCTCCTGCCGGGCGGGCCTTCTTGTTTCATCGCGTCGCAAAACGCTGTAGAATGGTGCCATGACCGGACGCGCCGCCCACCTGCCCGACCTTGCCGCCCGCGCCGACGCGCTGCGGGCGCGACTGGCCGCCTGCGATCTATGCCCGCACCGCTGCGGTACTGATCGCCTCGCCGGCGCCACCGGCCGTTGCCGCATCGGCGCACCGGCGCGCATCGCTTCGGTGTGCGACCATCACGGCGAGGAACCGGCCATCTCCAGCACGCGCGGCTCCGGCACCATTTTCACCGCCGGCTGCAACTTGCGGTGCGTCTTCTGCCAGAACCACCAGATCAGCCAGGGCAGCGTCGACGATTATCCTGCATACACCGCGGAAGAATTGGCGCATGCCTACCTGCGGCTGCAGGCGCTGGGCTGCCACAACGTGAACTGGGTGTCGCCCACGCACGTGACGGCGCAACTGGTGGAAGGCCTAGCGACGGCGGTAGCGCGGGGATTCAGCTTGCCGGTGGTCTACAACAGCAACGGTTACGACAGCGTCGAGGCGCTGCGCCTGCTGGACGGCGTGGTGGATATCTACCTGCCGGACATGAAGTATGCCGACGCCGATGTTGCCGCGCGGCTGTCTGGCGCGCCGGACTACCCCGACCGGGCGGTCGCCGCCATCCGCGAGATGTACCGGCAGGTCGGCCCATTGGTCGTAGATGACGACGGCGTTGCGGTTTCCGGCGTCATCGTGCGTCACCTGGTGCTTCCAAACAACCTAGCCGGCACGCGCGTCGCGCTGCGCCGGTTAGCCGAAGAAGTCTCCCCGGAGATCACCCTGAGCCTGATGGCGCAATACTACCCCGCCCACCGCGCCATGCAGTTCCCTGAGAGCGCCCGCACGCTGACCGCCGCGGAATACGAGGACGCCCTCGACGCGCTGGACGACACCGACATCGAGAACGGCTGGGCACAAGAACTACAGGCGGAAGCGACTTATCGGCCGGATTTCGACGACGAGGGCCATCCGTTCGAAAACCGTCCCCGGTAACGATCTGTCGGGCTGGTAGTCAGGCACGCAGCGGAGCGGAGTGCCGTTCGGTTACATGTAGAGTTACCGATTGCCTGATCGGACGCCACTTAGCAGAAATGTGTGCCTGACTACCGGCCCAACAGGTCGAGGACCTGGTACGGGACCAATCGGTGCACCTTCTCCCCCACCGCGACCTTCTGCTCCTCATCCGTCAGGTTCATCAGCCACAGGCGACCGTCTTCGAGCGCCAACGCATCCACCCAAGGCGAGGACACCTCCACCGCGTGCAGGTGCGTCCCGGTGAAGGCCGGCAGCCGCGTGTCGAACGCAAAGGCCACCTCCCCGATGCCGGCGAGGGCGGCGTATTTGCACATGCGCAGCGCCCAGGCAGCGGCGAACGGCATGCCGATGCGCGGGTCGTCGCCTTCGCGGGGGTACGGCGGGTTAAGGGTAACAGGATCGAGGCGGATGGGGAGATTAGGCTGTGTCGCCCGCAGCGCGCGCGCCCAGTCCACCACGGCGGGAATATTCTCCATGCAGGTGTCATCGTCAAAAAGATGTAATCCCGGCGAATACGGCAGCACCAACGGATCGACGGACGGGAACTTCGCCGGGTTCCAGGCGCAGGCGGTAAGATTGGCGAAGGTGGCCGCCGCCCGCGATGGCACGATCGCTGGCATGCGCGCCGGAAGCGCGTCGCCCACCGTCACTCGCGCCAGCCCATCTTCCACGGCCGCCGCCCCGGACACCTGCAACACGAAGGTCTGCCGCGCGGCGGCGCCGGCGCGAATCTCCGGGTACCCATACGCCATCCCGCTCATCGCCTTATACGACGAATCGCCGTAGTTGCGCTGGTCTTCCATGCCGAAGGCGCCGTCCACCAGCCCGGCGGACACCGTCATACCATCCACGGCATACCGCAACAGACGGAAACTGCCCAGTGGCTGCAGCAACTCGGGCTCGACGTGCACCGGAAAGACGCCGGGCGTCGCCTTGCCTGTGGCATCGAACACTTCATAGGGTTGCCCCGCCAGCGCCGGCGTACCGACGAGCATGCACACGCCAATACGCGGTGACGCGAAATCCTCCAGCGCCGCCCCCTGCACGGTGAAGGTAATGGTGCCGTCATCGGTGCCGACGATCTCGCCCGTCCAGCGGTACGCCGCCCGCGGGTTGCGGCATGTCGCCGCCAGCGTCACGCGGAAGTGCCCCTCCCCCGCCTGCACATCCTCATCCAGTTCCACCGGCATCGCCGTGTCCCACAGGGCGTCGCGCACCGCGAAGTAAACGCGCCGCAACACCTCGCGCCCTCCGGCACGCAGGTAGCGCAGTTCGCCGTCGCGATATTTCAGGCGGATGGGACCGGCCTGGAGATGATATGGTTGAGACATCGCAGCTCTCCGATAAACGTGAAATGGGGACTGTAACGAATTTTACGCGTATGCACCGGCATATCGATTCCAGGTAAGCAAAAAATTCGTTGCTGTACCCATTTCCTGCCGTGCGATAAATTACTCTCGCCATCCCAGCTCCGCCGACGCGTCCAGGTAGCGCTTCACGCCTTCAGGATGCACGTTCCAGGCGACGTGGTTGCCGATGCCCATGGCGTAGCCACCGGTCATGCGGGCGGTCTCCATCATACCGGCCACCATGGCGCGGATTTCGTCCGGGTCGTTGCGGGTGAGCACGCGGTTGTCGCCTTCGCCGGTGATGAAGCAATTTTCGTGCTTGCGCGCGATGGCCTTGAAGTCAGTGTAGGGTTCGGTGATGATGCCGCGGGCGCCGCAGGCGAAGACGTCGTCGGCGAAGGCGTCCATGTTGCCGTCCGCCATGAAGATCACCTCTTTGCCCGCCGCCTTCACAATGTCCCAGAACTCCTCGTAACGCGGGAAGACGTGCTCGTGCATCCATGCCGGCGAGCAAACCGGCCCGCGCGAGTTGACGATGTCGTCATGGCAGACGATGAAGTGCACCGGCAACCGGGCGAAGACGCGGAAGACGCGGCGGTTGATCTCGGCGAACTCGTCCATGATGCGGCCGAACTCGTCCTCCAGCGCGATCTCCAGGAACCGCTCCCAGCCGAAGACGCCCAGCGGCCACATGAACATGGTGTAATAGGTGCCGATGGCCGCGACGGACGAGCCTTCCGGCGCGACATCGCCCCACTCGGCTGGGAATTTAGTCCGGTAATACCGGTACAGCTTCTCCTCGTCGCGGAAGTCCAACGCCTCGTGCACGGGCAAGCCGGTGAAATCGCCTTGCTCCAACGGACTGAATTTCAGCGCGTCCTCCGCCGAATCGAACTTGATGCCCCAATCCCAGGACGAGGTGGTGCCGGTGCCCCAGCGCACCGCGCGCTGCCCGTTCGCATCCACCGTCGAGCTGTCACCCTCCAGGTCCAGCGTCGGCCTTGGGATGGGATTGTCCGACGCCGGCACGCGCAGGCAGAGGAACGGATACAGCTCCAGCAGGCGTTCGCGCGCCTGCTTCGGGTGGTCATAGGCGTCGATGCCGGTGATATACGTCTCGGCGTCAGGACAGCTCCACGCCTCGTAATGCGGCAGCCGCTTCGGCGCCAGGCCCATGTAGGCTTCGTACCAGGGGTCCATCGTCTCATCCTTTTCATCACGCCGGTCGGGCGGAATTGCCGGCCGCATTACCGTTATACGGTATATTGTGGAAGGTTCCTTCCCATCGATGCCGTAATATCATAGCTAACGACCACTATTCTCGGGGGAACCATGTCCTTTCCACACGATTTCGTCTGGGGCGCCGCCACCGCCGCGTATCAAATCGAAGGCGCGGCGCGCGAAGACGGCCGCGGGTTGTCCGTTTGGGACGTCTATTGCCGGCGCGACGGCGCCATCTACAGCGGGCATAACGGCGATGTCGCCTGCGATCATTATCATCGCTACGCCGACGACGTGGCGCTGATGCGCGAAATCGGGTTGACCGGCTACCGCTTCTCTATCAGTTGGCCGCGGGTGCTGCCGACGGGCATGGGAACGGTCAACGACGCCGGTCTCGATTTCTACGACCGCCTGGTGGATGAACTGCTGGCGGCGGGCATCACGCCATATGCCACCCTCTTCCACTGGGATTTTCCGTTCGAGCTGTATTGCAAAGGCGGCTGGCTGAACCGCGATAGCGCCGACTGGTTCGCCGACTACGCGCGCGTGGTAGTCGAGCGCCTCTCCGACCGCGTGCGCCACTGGATGACGCTCAACGAGCCGCAATGCTTCGTCATCTTCGGCCACCAGAGCGGCATCCAGGCGCCGGGCGCGCACCTCACCTTCCCCACCGAGGTGCTGCGCGTCGGCCACCACGCCATGCTGGCGCACGGCAAGGCGGTGCAGGCCATCCGCGCCCATGCGAAGCAGCCGGCGCAGGTGGGCTACGCCGCCATCGGCGTCATCCGCACCCCGGCCAGCGACGCGCCGGCGGATATCGATGCCGCGCGCCAGGCCACCTTCGCTACGCCGGAATTCGGCAACCTGTGGACCAGCGGCTGGTGGATGGACCCCGTCTACCTGGGCCGTTACCCCGAGGACGGCCTGGCGCTGTATGCCGAACACCTGCCGGCGGGTTTCCAGGACGACCTGGCGACCATCCACCAGTCGCTGGATTTCTTTGGCTTCAACCTCTACAGCGCCTCGCGGGTGCGCGCCGGCGCCGGCGGCGCGGTGGACGTGCCGATGCACGACGGCTACCCCCTCACCCATTTCAACTGGTACGTCACGCCGGAAGCGCTGCATTGGGCGCCGCGCTTCTTCCACGAGCGCTATGGCCTGCCCATATACGTCACCGAAAACGGCATGTCGAACAGCGACTGGATCATGCGCGACGGCCAGGTACACGACCCGCAGCGCATCGACTTTCTGGCGCGCTACCTGCGCGAATACCGTCGCGCCGCCGAGGCGGGCGTGCCGCTCGCTGGCTATTTCCAGTGGTCGCTTATGGATAATTTTGAATGGTCGGAAGGCTACAAGGAGCGCTTCGGCCTCATCTATGTCGACTATCCCAGCGGGCGGCGCATCCCCAAAGACTCCGCGCGCTGGTACGCCGAAACGATCCGCGCCAACGGCGCGAATCTGGAAGACGCCCCGCTGTTCACCGCCGACTCCGCGGCGCGCTAACGCCGGAGTTGTCTCGAGAAATGCGCCGCCCGCGCGGAACAAACGCCGCCGACGCGGTTCCAACAGGATAGAATGTTCTTCGGCCGCCGAATGGAGCTGCGCGGTCACCCGGTATGAAGGAGCCTTGCGTGCACAGCACCCCACATCGCGCGTTAATACTGGCCGCGGGACGCGGCATCCGCCTGATGCCGCTCACCGCCGAGTGTCCCAAGCCGATGGTGTCGGTAGGCGGCGTGCCCATCCTCGAACGCATCCTGCGCGGCCTGCGCGCCGCGGGCATCGATGACGCGGTGATTGTGCACGGGTATTGCGGCGAGACGATTGAGGAGTATTTCGGCGACGGCGACCGCGTGGGCCTGCGCCTGCACTACCGCGCGCAACAGACGCTGGGCGGCACCGCCGACGCCATGCGGCTGACGCGCGATCTGTTCGACGACGAGCCGTTCCTCATGCAGTGGGGCGACTTGATGGTAGACCCGGCGAACTACCCGGCCATCATCGAGCGTTTTCACCGCACCCCCTCCGCCGTCATCCTCGGCGTCAACTGGGTGGACGACCCCTGCGCCGGCGGCGCCGTCTATCGCGAGGGCAACCGCGTGCTGCGCCTGGCGGAAAAGCTCCCCCCCGGCACCGCCGGCACCCATTGGAACATCGCCGGCCTCATGATCCACACCCCGCCCATCTGGCGCTACATCGACGAAACCCCCCGCCCGGAACAGGGCGAGTTCTACGTCACCTACACCATGGAATATATGCTGGAGCAGGGCGAGACCATCACCGCCTTCGAACTCCTCGGCGAGCGCATGCACTTCACCTCACCCGAAGACATCGCCGCCGCCGCCAGCGACCCGCGACTGGCCGAGTGGGAGATAGCGACGGTACGGTAACCAGATACGTAGCGCGTACCCGCCGTCGCACGCGAGGCTGACGACGCTGCTACCCGAGATAGAGGAACCACCCCGTCATCGATCACGGGGTGGTTCCATGCATGAGATGGAAATGCGCCGCCCCCGATTCGTCGCGGGATTTCACCTGCCAGACTCGCGGCTCGATCTGTATCGTTTATCTGTCGCCTAAACGGATCTACTCATCCTCGCGGACAGCCAGCGCCACCGTCTCGACGTGCCAGGTCTGCGGGAACATGTCGAGGGGCTGGACGGTTTCGATGCGGTAGCCAAGGCTTTGCAGGTCGCCGGCGTCGCGGCCCAGCGTGGCGGGATCGCAGGAGACGAGGACGACGCGGCGGGTACCGAGCTCGACCAGCGGTTCCAGCACCGGAAGGCCGGCGCCTTTGCGCGGGGGATCGAGCACCACCACATCTACCTGGCGGCCTTTGCGCACCAGGCGCGAGAAGATCACCTCAATGCGGCCTTCGTAGATATGCACGTCGTGGCGGGCATAGCGGGCGAGGTTGTCGGCGCAGTCTTTCATCGCCACGGGATGCTCTTCAATGCCCACAGAGCGCCCGGCGTCGCCGGCCAGCGGCACCAGGAAGGTGCCCACCCCGCAGTACCCGTCAGCGAAGAGCTTGTCCTCCAGCGGGCCGGCGAACTGACGCACCAGTTCCAGCAGGCGCGCCCCCTGCACGTTATTCACCTGGAAGAAGGACTCGGCGGAGACGGTGTATTCCCACTCGCCCAGCGTCTGGATGAGCACGTTGCGTCCGGAGAGCCCCTCGGCCAGCGTGCGGCGCACCACCGAGCGGCCGCGCACCTGCGACCAGAGCACGCCCGCCAGTGCCGGTACCCGCTCGCGCAGCGCCAGCGCCGCCGCCGGCAGCCGGTCGCTCGGCTCCCAGCAGACGAGGATGGCCAGCGCCTGCCCCTGGTGCGGGCTATAACGGGTGATGAGCTGCGCCAGCGGCAGCGCCATCTCGGTGGCGACGTCCTCGACGGCGCGCAGCACCTCCATGGTCAGCGGGTGATGAATGGGGCAGTCCGGCAGCGGCACGAAACCGCCGTCTTCGCCGTCCTGATAGCCCAACTGCACGCGGCCTTCGCGCTGGACGGCGATGAATTCGCCTTTGTTGCGGTAGTGCCAGGGATCGGCCATGCCGATGGTGGGCAACACCTCGACGCCGCGCAGGTGGCCGATACGTTCCAGCCCGTCGCGCACGAAGGTGCGCTTCGCCTCGAGCTGCGCGTCATAACTGAGGTGCTGCAACTGGCAGCCGGGGCAAGTGCCCGCCCGTGGGCAGCCGGGTGCCACACGGTCGGGGCCGGGCGTGGTAATGGCAAGGATGCGCGCGCGGCCGAAACGGCGGGCGATCTCCGTCACCTCGACCTCGAGGACGTCGCCGGGCGCCGCCTGGGCAATGAACAGGGTGAAGCCCTGCACGCGAGCGATGCCGTCGCCGCCGGTGGCCATGCCGTCGATGGTGACGGTGAGATGGTCACCGACATGCGGCAACACAGGTTCTGGTTGGTCTGTTGTCATAGTGACACCCTACATTCGCCTTCGGCGGGAAATTCCCTTTTGCGATGATGACCATATCCGGGTGATGTGGGAATTTCTACAAGGTCATAGGGCTGACCGGCGGGAAATGGGGATTCACCTGTAGACAAGCAGGTTCGCGCGGTCACGTGCGACGCGCGTACGTGCAAAGAACCAAAAAATCGGGTAATATGCGCAGGAGTGATCGCCGGCCCGGCAATCGTGATGAGGAAATGCACCATGGGAACCCGGAGAATGACAGCCCAGGATAGTCGCCGCCATCGCGGCTGGTACCGCTTTTTCCTCACGATGACGGTACTGACATTGTTGGGCGCGGCGTTCGCCATCGGTATTCTCGGCGGGGTGTTCGTCGCGGTGTCGGACATCCTGCCGCGCGGCCGGGCGCTGGCCGACCTGCAGCCGTCGGTGCCCACCCGCATCCTGGCCAGTGACGGCACCGTGCTCGCCCGCCTCTTTCTGCCCGACCAGAACCGCGAAATCATCCCGCTCAGCCAGATGGGACTGATGCGCGACACCACCATTGCCATCGAGGACGTGCGCTTCTACAGCCACCCGGGCATCGACATGCGCGGCATCGCCCGCGCAATGGTGAAGAATATCGCCGCCGGCAACTCGAAGGAAGGCGCAAGCACCATCACCCAGCAGTTGGCGCGCGGCCTGTACCTGACACGGCGCAAGGCGCTGCGGCGCAAGCTGCAGGAGATGATCTTGGCGCTGGAACTGGAGCGCCGCTACGCGAAAGACGAGATTCTCGAAGCCTACCTGAACCAGGTGTTCTACGGCTCGAACCCTTACAGCCTGCAGTCCTGGGGCGCGGAGATGGCGGCGCGGAACTACTTCGGCAAGCCGACGAAAGAGCTGACGCTGGCGGAGGCCGCGCTGCTGTCGGGCCTGCCGAAAAACCCGGACGGATACAACCCCTACGCGCACCCAGAAGCAGCCATCGCCCGGCGCAACCTGGTGCTGAAGACCATGCTCGACAACGACATGATCTCGCGCACCGCCTACCAGACCGCCTATAACACGCCGTTGCGGTTGGCGAAACCGAAAAAAATCCGCGATTCGAGGGCGGCCCACGCGCCCTACTTCGTCGAATTCATCAAACAGGAGATGCAGCGCATCTACGGCAAAGACGACGCCACCACGATGATGTACCAGCACGGCGTCGACATCTACACCAGCCTCGACCCACGCATGCAGAAAGTGGCCGAGGACGCGCTGAACACCGGGGTGGAGAAAAACCGCTCGCGCAATATCGGCGACGGCGCGCTCATCTCCATCGACCCGCAGACCGGCTTCATCAAAGCGATGGTGGGCGGCACCAGTTTCACGAAGGACAACTACAACATCGTCACCCAGGGGTATCGCCAACCGGGCTCGTCTTTCAAGCCGTTCGTTTACACCGCGGCGCTGTTGCGCGGCTACACGCCGAAGACCACCGTCTCCGACAGCCGGCGCAGTTATCCCAGCGGCTCGGGCAAGCCGTGGTCGCCGCGCAACTCGGACGGCGCCTACCGCGGGCGCATGCAGTTGCAGCAGGCGGTGTGGCTGTCGCGCAACGCGGCGGCGGTCTCGGTGGCCGCGGACGTCGACATCGAGAACGTCATCAGCGTGGCGCACGCCATGGGCATCAGCAGCCACCTGGAACCGGTTTTGCCCACCGCCATCGGCGCGACGGCGGTAACCCCGCTGGACATGTGTACGGGCTACGCCGTGCTGGCCAACCACGGCGTGCTGAACGCGCCAACGGGCATCGTGAAAATCACCACGCCGGACGGGCAGGAAGTGCTGTACGAATCAACGATGAAGCCGACGCGCGTGCTGCCGACGGCCATCGCGGACACCATGAAAGAAGTGATGCGCGGCGTCATCCAGCGCGGCACCGCGGCGCGGGCACTGGGGCGCTTCCCCTACCCCGCTTCGGGAAAAACGGGCACCACAAACTCGTACCGTGACGCCTGGTTCATCGGCTACACTGACAACCTGGCCACCGCGGTGTGGGTGGGCAACCGCGACAATACGCCGATGAACCGCACCTTCGGCGGCACCGTGCCCGCGCCTGTGTGGGGCGAATTCATGCGCGTGGCCGAGCCGATCATGATCGCCGAACACAAGGACGTCGCCACCGAATTGACCCGGCGCAACAACCAGCCGGAGCTGCTGGCGAAAGAGCTAAACACCTCGCCATCGCCGCACATCGCGAAACTCATCGGCCGGCGCGAAACTGCCAATGCGGACACAGATACGCGACCGGCGGACAACTATACCTTGACAATCTGCGAGGACAGTGGACGGCGCGCCACGTCGTACTGCCCGGACACCGAGACGCGCAGCTATGTAAAAGGCGAACCGCCCTATCCGCCCGCCGGCAAGTGTACCCAGCACACGAAGCCGGAAGACGTGCCGAACGCGGACGGCGAGCCGTCGCGCCCCGGCGCCAACGACCAGCAGGGCGGCGTGCTGATCAGCGTATGCGTGGAAACCGGAAAAATCGCCACGGACAAGTGCCCCATCGTGAAACTGCGGCGCTTCACTGAAAACGCCCCGGTGGAGACCTGTCCAATGCACCGCAACCGCTGACGCCGAACGGCCGGGGCGATGCCCCGGCCGTTCGCGTATCTGTGTGCTGCTCTCCCGCTAGTACCGTGTCAATATCATATTGCCAGAATTCACATGCCGCGATGAGGTTGCAACTATTCGGGCAATATTTAATTGCCAGAATACTATTCTTTCGGCTCGATCGGGTGCTTGAGGATATTGCCGACGACATCCAGCGCCAGGTGCGCCATCTCGACGACGCGTGACCGCCAGCGCGGCCGCGACACGAAGAGGTACGTCAGCCCCGCCGCCGCCACGCCGACCACCGCCGCCACCACGATGGCGTTAGATGAGATGGAATACTGTTTGCTCATGGATGCTCCAATCAGCCAAATCCTTCTCTAAGTCTGGTAGGCAAACCCGCCGCTGTCAAGAGGCTTCAGCATACGCGTGGCGAAACTGGTATTGTCGGCATGCGAAACCGCGGCCATTTGTGCTTGTCCGTATACTTGGAGCCATGTTACCAGCATGGACTTCTCTTATCGAACTGGCCGGTGCGGCGTTGATTCTGCTGGCCTTTTGGGCCAACACCAGCGGCCGCTGGCCGCGCGAAGGCGCGGCGTACCTGTGGACGAACCTGCTCGGCGCGGTGCTCCTCGGGGTGATGGCCGCATGGCGGCGGGCTCCGGGCTTCGTGCTGCTGGAAATCGCTTGGATCGCCATCAGCCTGGCATCGCTGCGGCACCCGCATGCGACGCCACAACCACTACCGATAAAGGATGCAACCATGGCAGACGAACGCGCGCGCTTGCTCCACCTGGTGGAGTCCCTCGCCCTCTCTCGCGGGCATTTCATCCTCGCCTCCGGCCGCGAAAGCAGTTACTACCTGGACGGCCGCATGGTCACCCTGTCGCCGGAAGGCGCCTATCTCACCGGCAAGTTGATGTTCGCCCAGGCGAGAGAACTCGGCATCGAGGCGGTGGGCGGCCTCACCATGGGCGCCGACCCCATCGCCGCGTCCATCGCGGTGGTCAGCCACCTGGCAGGCGCGCCGCTGCCGGCGTTCATCGTGCGCAAGGACGTGAAGGGGCACGGCAAGCAGAAACAGGTGGAAGGCCCGCTGCCCGAGAAGGCGCGCGTGGCCATCGTCGAGGACACCATCACCACCGGCGACTCAGCGCTGAAAGCCGCCGTCGCCGTGGAAGCGCTGGGCTGCACCGTCGTCGCCGTCCTCGCCCTGGTCGACCGCCTGGAAGGCGGCCGCGAAACCATCGAGGGCGCGGGGTATCAGTTCCTACCACTGTTCACGATTCGGGATTTGGGGATCGAGTAGGCTCTTAGGCCGCATGAAATAGCACTGTGTGGAAGCCGACCGCAGTCGCGCTTTGGCGGGATATACTCCCCCGGGCACGACTCGCGTCGGCTTCCAGACTTGGTGCTCTACTTACTCCCTTGTTGTTTCTGATATGTCGTCTTTCAACAGGCGAATCGTCGGCAGTTTCGCCACTGTGACAAACAAGAGTGTCACCTGATCAGAGATGACGCTATCCGGCAGGATCGGTTCCACATCGGTGATGACACAACCAGAATAACCCGGGGCTTGCGCTTCAACTATCTTTGCGAACCCGAGCAACATGGGGGCACCAAGGACGACGTCTTTGACTGTCAGTGCCGATTTATCAGGCCCGGGCCAGTCTGAGGTAAAAGACAATGACTGCTGCCCAAATTTCCCGGCAACGGCAACCTCGCCTGCGATGCTACTGCCGTCTATCGTTGGCGGCATTTGTAGGAAATCGAGCAAGAATGACTGCCATTCGTCATGAGCATGTGAATACAGACGCTCGGACAGCACGATCTTCACCTGATTGCGCTGGATCAGTGTTTGCAGCGCTGTCAGCACATTCCCTTTCCCTTGCCGAATCGTACATTCCCGCCGGTCGTATTCTTTGCCGCTTTTTGCTTCGAGCCGCGTGCGCACGGCAGGCACTTCACTCGCTGCCCACTCGTGCAGTACCTGGCGGAAGACGTCCTGCTGCATGCTGACAACCAATACATCGAGACATACGCTGCCTGCGGGACGATCATATTGGATGAATATCTCCTCCAATTTTTCCATGGCCTTTTCGGCCTGTCCCCGAGATGGGGCTTGTGCTCGCACTAACAGACCATTTAACCCAACCAGGCCAATCATTTCATATTTATCAAGTAATGGAAGAATCGTTGTCGTTGTTGCCTCACCACCATGCATGACAGGCGCGGTAATGGCAATCTCGACGATGGGACCCGGCCCCGGAGGTATGAGCGAGCGCACCTGCAAGTTGCGTAATGGTATTGTGCGAACAACGGATTTCATCGGAGGCGTGTCTATCGCCCACGTGATAGACACGCCACAGAAGACAAGTATGAGCAGGCAGAGCGCGCGGATTGTCATGGGTGGGCCTCCATGCGGGTTGAGTGACCAGGGATATTGTTGCCGGGTAAGTGGTGGGTGAAACCTGTGGGCGGGGCTGCGCTATACTTGCCTGCCTTCCACACGGTGCCGCCAGCAACGGGTTAGAAGAGCGGCAGCAGCGGGCTGAAGACGGGGAACGGGTCTTCCAACTCTTCGGGGAGGATGGTGGGGGTGGCGTAGAGGAGGATGACGGGGTGCGACTCACTGAGGTTGAGTCGGCGCGGGAGGGCGAGTTTGAGCGGGCGGGGGGCTTCAGTCGTTGATTTGGTGATGGCGGGGCCGCCGAGCATGCCGAGGAAGACGGCTTCGCCGGCGCAGGCGCGGACGACCGGGGTGTCACAGTAGACGCCGTCCAGGGTATAGACGGGCTCGATCTGCATCGTCACCTCGCCGTTGGGCAGGGCGGTGGCCTTGCGCACGGTGAGGGCGTCGAGCGGATACTCGGTGCCGTAGAGGCTGATGCGGCCGGAGCCGTTCTGCATCACCAGCACCTTCGCGGTGCTGAACACCTTCGCCCGTTCCTCGGCGATGATGCCGGCGAGGGCCGCGCGCGACTGGCCGCGGAGGAGCCGCAGCTTCAGCGTGCCATCGGCGCCGCCGTTGCGCGACTGCACCGATGCCCCGCCGCCGGCCGCCTCCACCGTGCCGCCCAGCGCGCGGGTGGCGCCGTAGGTGCTCTCCACAAGTGTCACCTCGATGATGATGCGCTTTTGCGGGCGGTCGAGCATCTGCAGCAACGCGGCGAGAGAATCGATGGCAGCGTTAGCCTCGGCGAGAGTCGGGGCTTTGGCGCGGATGAGGATAGCGTTCGTCTGCGTCAGGCCGATGAGGGTGTCGATCTCCTTCGGCACCAGGTCGGCCAGCGGGGTAAAGGGGAACTCGCCCACCATGCCGTCGCGCGTGAAGAGCGGCATGCCCAGCAGCGGCTGCAGGTTGGCCACCTCCAGGTTCCGCAGCACGATGGCGCGCATGGCGCTGGCCGGCGGGGGTGGCGTTTGCGCCGGCGCGGCCAGCGCCGGCACGAGCAACAACAGCAGCAGGATTACACGAGTCGCCATACGGATAGTATACCATGGGAATGGATTCTCCGTGGCTCCCCTATGACCGGTGCCGAGGCTGTGATATGATACGATATCCCCTGTGGAAAGGCGTTGCGATGATGACACGTCTCCTGCTGCTGACCTGCTGCCTGCTGATGGTGCTGCCGCTGGTTGCCCAGCCCGACCCGATGACCACCGGACTGCGCATCGCCGTGCAATTAGCCGACGGCACGCCCTGCGCCTACGCGCCGCTGCTGTTGCGCGCGCCGGGCAACGAGGTCGTCGAACTGCAGACCGGGCCGGACGGCGCCGTGGCGGTGGACCTGGGCGCCGGCGCGGTGACGGTGACGCTATTCGGTCAGGAAACCGCGGCGACGGTGAAGGACGGCGCGATCACCCCGCTGAAGCTGACGCTGAAGCCAAACGGCTTGATCATCGCCCTGCGCGCACCGGAGAAAGCCCTGGGCCGGCTGACCGCCGCCGCCACCTACACCACGCCGGACGCCCCGGTGGACGGCAATCCCCCACCGGCCGTGCCGGTGATCCTGCTGGGCACGGACCGGCTGCTGCTGCCCAACCTGCCGGCGTCGACGCAGTCGCTGACGATGAGCCTGCGCATCCGCGCGGCGGACGACCGAGGTTTCGGCGCCATCGTGCGCAAGGTGTGGCGCTTCGAGAAGTTGGACCTGGCGCAGCCGCTGGCACTGGACCTACCGCGCTTCACCCGGCTGCGCGTGAAACTGGTGGACGACGCCGGCCAGCCGCTGACCGGGCCGGTGACCGGCACGCTGCAGAGCCAGATTGGCGGCGCGCCGAACGACGCCGGCGACGAGGAAATCATCATCGTGCGCGACCAGCGCTACCCGGTGAGCGGCGCCGCCGACGCCGCCGGCATGGTCGACCTGGGCGCCTGGCCGCCCAGCACCTACACCCTCTACCTGCGCGGCAAAACCGGCCAGGGTAAGCGCGCCACGTTGAAGCTGGCGGCGGACGGCACCCATGCGCTGGCCGCCTACGCTGTCTTCACAAAGCCGCGCACAATCACACAGACGGTCTTCACCGCGGCAGGGACGCCGGCGGTGAACACGCCGGTCACCGCCAGTTGGGCGTGGGACGGCAAGATGCTGCTGCACAGCGCCGTCACCGATGACAAAGGGCAGGTCACCTGGCCGCAAATGCCCCCGGCGCGCATCATTGTGTGGGGGCCTAATGTGCCGGCCGGCGTCATCGCCGAGGACGAGAACACCATTACGAAACCGCTGCCCGCGCCGGTGCCGGAAGCGTCCATCGCGCTGGCCGCGCAGGCGAAGCTGCCCGAGAACAAAGAGGCGCCACACGTCGCCTGTGCATTCGTCACCGACATGGGCGCCTCGCGCTTCTCGCTGGAGGACGCGATACCGCTGACCGTCTCCGCCTGCACGCGCTTCAGCCTCTTCGGGCTGACCGACGACGGCACGCAGGGGCTGGCGCTGGTGCTGGTCTACATGCCATATGCCGACTCTACCCGCGCCCACGACGGGGAGGCTGACATCGTGCTGAGCGTGCCGCTGACGCCGGCCGCGCAGGTGCGCGGTCGGATGACGGCGCGTGGCGGCGCGGCGGTGCCGGGGGTGAGCCGTCTGACGGCGCTGGCAGTCGATCCGCTGGCGCGGCAACCGCTGGCCATGAGCGGGATGGCGTCGATAATACCGGGTAACGATGGCAGTTTCACCCTGACCACGCCGCTGGCGGGCGACTACGCACTGGCGCCGGACCTGTATGACGCGGCGTCGCCGCTGGCCGCGCTGCCGCGGCTGAAGGCGCCCGCCGGCGCCAGCGAGGCGGCGGTGGCGCTGCCAGACCCGCTGTTCACCGTGCCCGGCGGCACGGAAATCCGCTGGATCACCCGGGAGCGCCCGGGCGCGCCGCGGCAACTGGCCATCGCCCCCTACGGCGACACGGTGGCCGTCTACGGTCCGGCGGAGACGCTGCTGGCCGCCTGGGGACTGACGCGCCCTGACCGGCTGCTGCTGTGGTCGGCAAAGACACGGACGGCGGAGACGCTGGCGCTGAAGCTGGTGACGCTGAAAGCCGGCGCCTACGCCGGATCGGCCGCGCTGGCCCCGCTGCTGCCCATCGCCCGCGAGCTGAGCGAGGCGTATGAAGACCGCCCGGTGCAGCATTCCGAGCGCATCGGCATCGCACTGAACAACGCCGATTCCCTGCACCTGCACCTGTGGACGGGCCTCTACAGCCTCATCGACCGCAACGGCGCGCCGGTAGGCGCCTTCCGTGTGCCGGCGGACGAGAAGCCGGGCTTCCCCATTGCGCTGAAACCCGGCGCGGACCAGACGCCCCCGGGCGAGCGCGCGGTGCATCTGCGCCTGCCCAAAGCCGCCGGCGCCGGTTCTGCCGCCACCAACGCCATCGCCACCTTCGACGTGCCCTGCCGCATGCCGGCGCAGGTCTACCTGCAGGACGGCAACACTGAACAGTGGATCACCGTGCCCGCCGCCGCGAAGCGCATGTATCTGCGCTGGCCGGGCCGCGGCACCGCCGAGGTGGCGCTGCCGCCTTACAAACCGAACGAGGAAGATCCAGCCGCCACCGTGGCCGCCTGGCAGCCGGCCGCCGCCGTTGCGGGCACGCTGTTCAACGCCGACGGCACGCCATATGCCACGCAACCGATCACAGTGACATTGCGCGAAGGCCCAACCTCGACGACGCTGACCACTGCCACCGACGCACAGGGACGCTTCACCCTGGCCAACATGCCGGCCGGTCCGCTGCAGCTTGCCCCGGCGAATGGCGAAGGCGGCTGGGCGCTATTCGTGCCGGCGGAAGGGCTGACGAATCTGACGCTGCGCTTGCGCATGCGCCCCGTGTCCCTGAGCGTCATGCTCAACGGCGAAGCGGCCGCCGTCTGGTGGAAACCGGCGGATGGCGCCCCGCGGCGCCTGTATAGCAACTACGGCAGTGTGCGCGACATGGACCTGCCGCCGGGCGCCGGCGAAATCTGGTTCACCACCCCGAACGGCGACGGCTATTACCGGCAAATGACGCTGACCGAAGGAGAAAATGAATCCGGCGATTCGGACATGCAGCGTTCACCTGCCCAGGACGGACCAAGCCTGGGCCTGCTCTTCCCGATCACCGACGGATTGACATCGCCGGGCGCGGTGACGCTCACCGGCGCCGGCCCGTGGAAAGGCGCCGTCGTCACCTGTGGCAGCCTCTTCTGGCAGCCCTGCCCCACCCTCGGCCTCATCGTCGGGCAGATCGACACCGTGCCGCCGGGCACCTGGACCGTGCGCGTGGATACCCCCAAAGGCCCGGTAGAACGCACGGTGACAGTCACCGAGACGGGCGCCTCGTTGGAAATGGCGTTTCCAAAGTAAGGAAGCGTGATAATAATTGTCACTGTTTGGAACAGGGCGGGAGCCCGGCAGAGCATAGGAAAGCTTCTCAATGCTCGGCCGGGCTCCCGCCCTGTTCCAGACGGTGACCATATCTCTGCCGGAAATCTCACGACAGCGGAAGGGACACCGCCCCTCGCGCAGAACACCAACATCCGACGTCACCCATCCCACTTTGGAGAGGTTTTCCCATGTCGCATCTTCCATACGATTTGCCCGTGTATGCGATGGTCCGGGCCGAGGCGCCGCCGGCGGTAGACGGGTGGCTGGACAGCCCCTGCTGGCGCGGAGCGCGCTGGGTGGAGCGCTTCATCTCCGTCGAAACGGCCGAACCGATCGCTAAGCGCACGACGGCGGCGCTGGCGTGGAATGACGACTGCCTGTACCTGGGGGTGAAGGTCGAGGAGCCGCGGCTGGCCAACACCCGCGCCGACGCCACCAATGGCGAAGTGGTGGCCGAAGACGACGGGATGGTCCTCTACCTCAACCCCGGCCTGCCGGGGGTCGAATTCCTGGTGCTGGCGGTGAACGCGCGCGGCGGGGTGTCACTGCGGCAGATGGTCATCGACAACCCCGGCTGGGGGAATTATTACCCGCGGCCCGCCGACGGCATCCGCGCCGCCGCGCGCCTCACCGGCACGGGCTGGCAGGCGGAGGTGGCCATCCCCTTCACCGCCATCGGCGCGACGCCGGCGACAGGCACGGCATGGCGGGGCAACGTCTGCCGCGACGATAAGCTGGGCTACGACTGGAGCTACTGGGCGCTCGAAGACGACCCGTATTACACTTTCGGCGACTGGCAGCTCTTTCCCACCTTGCGCTTTGACGAGACGGTCGCCGACGCCCCGGCAACCCCCATCACGCCCGCCTGGCCGACCACGCCGCGCGTCGCATTGCGCGGCTTCATGTATGACACCAGCCGTGGGTCGCTCATCTATTCCGCCGACTACTGGATCGGCAAACTGCCGCTGCTGCGCGAGTTGGGCTACAGCGCGATGATCATGTATTTCGAAAATCACCTGCGCTTCCCGTCGCACCCGGAGTTCGCGCCGGAAGGCTCGTGGGAACTGGGCGATTTGCGCCGGCTTCAGGACGCGGCGGCGGGATACGGCATCGACATCATCCCCGCGCAGGTATCCTTAGGCCACGCCCACGGCATCCTCGGCTGCGAGACGTACCGCCACCTGGCGGAGGCGGGCAGTGAATTCATGGGCGCGCCGTACCAGCTCTGCCCCTCGCACCCGGAGACAAAACAACTGCTCATCGACATCTTCACCGAGCTGTGCCGGGCCAGCCGCTCGGAATACGTGAGCATCAACGCCGACGAATCCGCGTATCTCGGCCTGTGCCCGCGATGCCAACAGGCCTTCGCCGGCATGGGCAAGGGCGACATCTTCCGCGAGCACATCAAGCTGCTGCATGAGGTGATCACCGCGCACGGCAAGCGGGTGATGATGTGGGACGACATGCCGTGGACCTATCCGGAGGCGCTGGACGGCTTCCCGCGCGACATCATCATGCTGGACTGGCACTACGACCTGCACAAACGCTATCCCTCGGTGGACGCCTGGCGGGCGCTGGGCTTCGACGTGGTGGCCTGCCCGGGGATGTATCAGGCGCACAACGTCTTCAGCCTGGCGGACTACGGCGCGGAGCGGGGCGCCATCGGCATGATCAACACGCTGTGGGAAGACCACACGCAGTTCCTCGGCTCGCGCTGGATTCACCTGCTCACCACGTCGTGGGCGGGGCACGCCGCGGCGCCCGCCAACCTCGCCGGCTGGTACGCCGACGCCGCGGCATGGTTCTTCGGCCCGGCGGGGCGGCGGCTGGGCGAATCGCTGGCGGCGGAGTCGCTCGTAACGCGCACCATGTATCCGAACGCGCGCATCTCCCCCGCGCTGAAACAGGACGCGCTGGCCCAGACGCTGGCGGAAGCGAAAGCGCTGCTGGCCACCGGCCTGCCCGCCGACCGGCGCGCGCTGCTGGAGGAATTCATCTACGCCCGCCGGGTGGTGGAACTGGAACAGGACGCCGCCGCCGGCGCCACCGATATACAACCGCGCATCGACGCGCTGAAAGCCGACGGGCTGGCGCGCTGGGAACAGCAGTGTACGGTGCCGTCGCAGATTCCGGCGTTTCTAGAGCGATTTACGGCGGTGGAAAAGAAGCTGAATAAACCGTTGGTATAAGATGGTTGCTGCTTTACTTGTTGATCTCCTTCTGTTGCCAGTCAAGAGTCTGCCAAAAATTTGTTACCTATTGACGCGGCCACCGCCAATAGAATTTATATGTGTCGTTGGATAGCCTGCTCCCACTACCCGTTGAGATATGCACATCTGGCCTGAGTACAGGTCGGGTGACCGATTGCCTAATCGAACGGCACTCCGCTGCGCTGCGTGCCTCACTACGAACGGGTTCTGTCGATACGCCATCCGCAGACTCGGTCAGGCTTATGCCTCAGAACTGTATCTGCAGGTGCATGATCTTCGACGCGGGCTGATAGAAGACGTAGAGCGTGCCTTCATCGGCGAAGCAGAGGTGTTCGTCGGCGAAGGGGAGGTTTTCGCCTTCGTGGCCTTGCATGATGGTGACGTCGCGGATGGAGGGGATGGCGCAGACGAAGCGCATCACCCATTCGCTGCGCGGGCAGATGGGGATGTTCGGCTGCGGGTACCACAGCGGCACGCCGCCGATGGGCACGTCCGGGCGGTAGCCCCCGCCGACAGAGAAGCGCACCTCGTCGAAGAGCACTTCCTCCCAGCCCGACTCATTGATTTCCAGCCAGTCGTCGGAGAAGGTGTCCGGGTTGAGGATCGCCGGGCGCAGCGGATCGCTCCAGTCGAGGAAGATGCCCTCGTTGAATTCGTAGAGCGGGAAGATGAGCGGGATCACCGGCAGGCCCATCCACTCGAAGAACGGATCGGTGCCGTCGAGTTGGCCGAAGAACTGAAAGGTGGTCTCCATCGCCTCATGCGTGGGCAGGATCAGTCCCGGGGTGGGCAACCCGCCCAGCCGGTGGCGGCCGTTCTTGTCGCGGTTCATGAAGAAGATGCGGCGGATGGGCCATTTGATGTTGGTGATGCGCAGCCCCGTGGCCAGTTTGCGCGCCTCGCCGGCGGAATGACGGTAGAGATCGAAGACGTCCGGACTCACCTCGCGTAGCTCGCCGGTGGTGGTCAGCCCGTTCAGATAGCGGAAGCTCTCCTCATCGATGGCCTGTGTGCGGACGAATGTATTCATCGCCTCCGGATTGTCCAGGCTGAAATCCGCCCCGGCGAAATAAAAGCTGCGCAAACTATCTGTCATGACCGATCCTCCGCGTATTGGTAACAATACGCAACTTATCCCAAAAACCCTTTTATCAGCTTGGTGATTTCCTCGGCTTCCAGCAGGAAGGCGTCGTGCCCGTAGGAAGAGGTGATCTCCATGAAGCTCACGTCCACGCCGTTCCAGCGTAGCGCGCGCACGATTTCCTTCGACTCGGCGGTGGTGAAGAGCCAGTCCGAGCTGAAGGAGATGACCAGGAATTTTGCCCGCGCCGGCTCCATCGCCTGCGCCAGCGATCCCGCCCCCGCGCCCAGGTCGAAGTAGTCCATCGCCTTGGTGATGTAGAGGTAAGAGTTGGCGTCAAAGCGTTTCACGAAGGAGTCGCCCTGGTACTGCAGGTAGGTCTCCACCGAGAACTCGGGGTCGAAATCCCAGGTATACGCTTCCGCGTCGCGCAGCTTGCGGCCGAACTTCTCGTGCATCGACTGCTCGGAGAGGTAGGTGATGTGCGCCACCATGCGCGCCACCGCCAGCCCGTTGGCGGGGATAGCGCCGGTGCCGTAGTAGTGCCCCTCCTGCCAATTGGGGTCGTTCATGATCGCCGCGCGGCCCACTGCGTCGAAGCCGATGCTCTGCGCGGACAGCCGGTGCGTGGTGGCGATGGGGATGCATCGCGCCACTCGGTCGGGATAGGCCACCGCCCACTGCAGCGCCTGCATGCCGCCCATCGAGCCGCCGCTCACCGCGGCCCAGCAGGGGATGGCCAGGTGGTCCATCAGCAGCTTCTGCGCGTTCACCATGTCGCCGACGGTGATCACCGGAAAATCGGTAGCGAAGGGCTTGCCGGTGGCGGGGTTGGGGCTGCTCGGCCCGGTGCTGCCCATGCAGCCGCCGATGATGTTCGAACAGACGACGAAAAAGCGGTCGGTATCGAAGGCCTTGCCCGGGCCGACCATGATGTCCCACCAACCCGGCTTCGCCTTTTCCTTGCCCAGGTCTTCGGCGTGGTAGCCGGCGGCGTGGGCATCGCCCGACAGCGCGTGCACCAGCAGGATGGCGTTGTCCCGCGCGGCGCTCAAGGTGCCGTAGGTCTCATACGCCAGCGTGATCGGCCCCAGCGACTGCCCTGATTCCAGCGGCAACATGCCGTCGTAGTGGAAATACCGCGTCTCCACCACGCCTATCGACCCTTCGTCCATCACCAGTTGCGCTTTCTCCGTCATCAATACTCCTGAATCAGGATAAGTATACTCGAAAGCTCGAGTGAAGGCGAGAGGATACCCGGTGGTAGAAAAAAAAGAATTCCTTCAGCCGGCAGGGAATCGCCATCGTCTCCGCGAACAATTTTGCGATTCGATTTTTCAGGAGTCGTCGCATGCCAGAACCGCGCGCCGCCGTCATCGGCTACGGCTTTGCCGGCAAATGTTTTCACAGCTACCTCATCGGCATTACCCCCGGCCTGCGCCTGCACGGCGTCGCCTCGCGCGACGCCGCCACGCGCGCCCGCATCGAGGCGGAGCGCGGCTGCCGCGCGTATGCGTCTTTCGAGGAAGTGCTGGCCGATCCCGCAGTGGATCTGGTGGTGCTGGCTACCCCCAACAGCACCCACTGCGACCTCGCCATCCAGGCATTACGCGCCGGCAAGCACGTGGTTACGGACAAGGTGATGTGCCTCACCCTCGCCGAATGCGACCGCATGATCGCCGCGGCGGAGGAGAGCGGGAAGATGCTGAGCGTCTTCCAGAACCGCCGCTGGGACGGCGACTTCCTCACGCTCAAATCGCTCATTGCCGACGGCACACTCGGCGATCCGCGCTGGATCGAGATGGCCTGGCAGGGCTTTGGCGCGTGGGGCGGCTGGCGCGGCCAGGCGGCCATGGGCGGCGGCAAGCTGTATGATCTAGGCGCCCACCTCATTGATCAACTGGTGCTGCTTCTCCCGCAGGCTATCGAGCGCGTCTACTGCCGCATGCACCACGACCTACCCGTCACTGACACCGAGAGCCAGGCGATGGT
>CAZPYA010000075.1:0-28473 GCA_964590255.1 uncultured bacterium | reverse complement strand
TGGAACGCTTCGAGGAAATATTGGCGATCGCGGACGGAATTATGGTGGCGCGCGGAGATCTGGGCGTCGAGGTGCCGCCCGCACGCGTGCCGGTGCTGCAGAAGCAGTTCATCAGCCGTGCCAATGCCGAGGGCAAGACGATCATTACGGCGACCCAGATGCTGGAGTCCATGATCCATAATCCGCGGCCGACGCGCGCGGAAGCCTCGGATGTGGCCAATGCCGTGTGGGATGGCACGGACACGGTGATGCTCTCCGGCGAGACGGCGGTGGGCAAATATCCGGTAGAAACAGTGCAGACGATGGCCACGGTGGCCGACTACGCCGAAACGCTGTTGCCTGAGGACGTAGTGCCCACTCAGGATGCCCCGCGTTACACCCACCCCACCGGCGCGCTGGCCGCCGCCGCCGTCGACATGGCCGGCCACCTGGGCGCGAAGGCGATCATCGCCAGCACCATCCACGGCCACACCGCCGTCCTCGTCTCGAAAAACCGCCCGCGCCAGCCCATCCTCGCCATGACGCCCGACCCCGCCACCTGCACCCAACTGCCGCTTCTCTGGGGCGTCACCCCGGTGCTGGTCGCCAACAACGGCAGCCCCGACGAAATGCTCGACCGCGCCGTCCGCCAGAGCTGCCGCGCCGGCATTTTAGAGGATGGCGACCTGCTCATCATCATCGCCGTCAACCCGCACCCGGTCGGCGTCGTCACCCGCGCCACGAACGTCTTGCGCATCGCGACGGTGCAGCAGAAGTGCCTGGGGTAGGGGATAGGGAACAGGGATTAGGGGTAAGTGTATCCACTTCAGATATGGAGATTTGCCATGATGGATCATGAACTGTCACCTGAGGAGCTCAGGGCGCAACGCTTGCGTGCGCTTGAAGAGATCGAGATAATTCGCAAGAGTCAGCCACCTGCCAGCGAAGCTGAAACGCTGGAGATGTTGTGGGAAGGAAGGCGCAGGTATCACGAATTTGATGACGAAAACAATTCAGATACCAAACAGTAGAAAAATCGGTAATATCTATTGAGCTCATCCATTATTTTCTAGGATGTCTTCAGATATTTGACGTAGATATGGGCTATCAAGTGCATCTGGTACGAATGGATGACTGACAACAATAAGGTCACCATCAATATATAGCGAGAGTAGTCTCCCAGATTTCCCTGATGAGGAGTTGACTTTATTACTGATTATTTCTATTCGTCGCCCATTCTCGTCATTAGTGGACAGTTTGCCTTTTAACGATTCCCATTTACCAATCGGTATTTCGGCAACCTCATCAAGGATTGCCACTTGATCTTCAATTAGTTCTTGTTTATCACGGTCAAACATGAGATCAAAATATGAATTGCATCTCACTTTAGGGGGGTCATATCGTAAAATAACAATATTAATAAATAGGGGTAAGATGATCATCATTTTTACAACCCAGAATATTATCTCATCGCTACTATCATGCATACCCGGTATTCTGGATAGTAGAACAACGATGCATACTATAATTGTACCCCAATATGCAAATCCCCATCCGAAAGCTTTGATGAGATACCTCGGACTAAGTATGAGTATCCAAGGTATAGCGAACGGTATCGTGAGAATTGGGAGCGAAAGAACGATTGCCCAGAACCAAGCCAATATACGTGTTGCTAGTTTCATCTCACCCGGCCTCGTGTTGATATTTTGAGCGAATAGACAAGGATGACCAACAAACTAAATATTAATAGATTTGCGGCAAGAAGGCAAATTGCTCTTATTGTTGAAGAGAGATCTCTATGACCACATCACCCACCAACCTCGTCCTCGCCGGCATCGAACTCCACCTTTTCGGCCTGGAGCACGGCCTCGACGCGCCGGTCGTCTTCCTCACCCACGGGCGGGGCGGGAAGGTGGAGCACGTGTTCGACAACGCGGCTGAGCTGGCGGCGGACGGGATGATCGCCATTGGCATCGAGCAGCGCAACCATGGGAAGCGGATGGTGGATGAGGCGCAGAACAGCGCGTATGGGCCGACCTTCGCGACGGATTTCTACGGCATGCTGCTGGGCACGGCGGCGGATATCAGTCTCGCCATCGACTTGCTGCCGGCGCGGCTGGGGCTTCGCCTGCCGCGCATCGGCGTCACGGGCGCCTCGATGGGCGGCCATGTGACGCTGCTCGCGATGGCGCGCGACCCGCGCATCACCGCCGGCGCGGCGCTCATCGGCAGCGGCGATTTCCTCGCCACCCAGCGCGCCCGTGCCGCGGACAACGACGTCGCCGCCGAGCAACTGGACGCCTACCTGCCGCCGGCGCTGGTGGCGCTGGCCGCGCGCGTCGACCCCCTTGCCAACGCCGCCGGCTTCGCCGACCGCCCGGTACTGCTGTGCAATGGCGAGGACGACACGCTGGTACCCATCCTCGGCAACGAGCGCTTCCACGCCACCGCCCGGCCGCACTATTCCGACCCCGACCGCCTGCGCTTCACCCGCTACCCCGGCGTGGGCCACGCCGTGCCGCCCGCGATGTGGGCAGAGGCGCGGGCGTGGTTGGGGCGCTGGCTGCTCGGCGCGTAAATACCTCTTGTCCCATTCCGGCGCCATCCTGTGCGGTCTTTCGCCCCGCCACGGTTGCGCCGTTGCACATCCACCTGCCGCAGTTCGGCGTATCATGCCGACAGGGGGTGCGGCGATGCGCATTGGCATACTGGGCACGGGCGACGTGGGGCGGGCGCTGGGATTGGGCTTTCTGGGACGTGGCGACACGGTGATGCTGGGCACGCGCAACCCGCAGCGCGAGGAGATTCGCGCCTGGGTGGGCGGCCATGATCGGGCGTTCGCCGGCACCTTCGCGGAGGCGGCCGCCTTCGGCGAGATCGGCGTGCTGGCGCTGCTGGGCTCGGCGGTGGAAGCAACGCTGACCGGCATCGGCCCGGAACCATTCAACGGCAAGGTGCTGCTCGACGCCACCAATCCCCTCGACCACGCCACCACCCCGCCCACCCTCTTCGTCGGCACGACCGATTCGCTGGGCGAACGCGTACAGCGCCTGCTGCCGCTGGCGCGGGTGGTGAAGGCGTACAACAGCATCGGCCATGCGCTGATGATCCACCCGCAACTCCCCGGCGGCCCGCCGGACATGTTCATCGCCGGCGACGATGTGTCGGCCAAAGAGACCGTCGCCATGATCTGCGCCGACTTCGGCTGGGGCGTCGTCGACACCGGCGGCATCCTCGCCGCCCGCTATCTGGAGCCGCTGGCCATGGTCTGGGTGAGCGCCGGCGTCTCCAGCGGTCGCTGGGATATCGCCTTCCGCCTGCTGCGCGGCGAGGGATAAATATCCCGGGTGATAGGATCTCCGGATGTGAGCGCAAAATTTCGATACCGTCACTTCCATCGCCAGCGCGCCCGGCCATAAATGGTCGGGCTACCGAGCAACGCCCCCTGGAAAGGGGGCTTGGCACGGTATTTACACCGTAAATGATGTGACGGTTCCATGATTCTGCTGTGATTTCCAGAAGCTGTCCTCTCTTTCCCGATACCACCTCGCCCGTGTTTCGCCTACCCCCTCGCACGGGGATGCTACACCAGCGGGCGCCGGCACTCGGCACAACGTAGTCATGCTTGACAGATGTCGCCCCGCATTGCACACTTGCTTACGCAACGCCGAATGGAGAATGTGAAGAGGGGCAGCCGGCCATCGGCACCGTGTAACAGCCCACCTTGCTGCCTTCCACCGCACCATGGCTTATTCGCACGCGAGACGAGTTGAGAGCTGGCTGAAGATCACCGACGCCCTCATCATGGCGGCGTGGTTGGTGGTCGCCTGGTACTTCCCGGCCAACTGGAAGTCCACCCACGGCTATGTGGCGGCCATCGCCTGGTTCATCGGGCTGCTCATCGTCGGCGGGCAAAACGCCGCCTACCTGTTCCCGCTGTACCGCATCGTCTTCAGCACCGCGCTGGCGCTGGCGGTGGCGGCGCTGGCGGGCATCCTGTGGGGCGGCGGCGGCTGGGGTTGGTACATGCAGGGCGGCCTGCACTCCTGCGCCGCGCTGGGCTTGCTGGGCCTCATCAGCCGCCTCATCTTCGCCACCGTTTTGCAACGGCCCGCCATCCACCTGGTACCCTGCCGGCTGCCGGCGGCGCTCTTCCCCGTGCTGGAGGAGCTGGCGCAGCACCCGCACATCTTCGTCGACGCGCCGCTGGAGGACCCCGCCGGCCCGCTGCCCGCGCGCAAACCCGGCTACCCGATCTTCCTCATCGTCACCGACCTGCGCCTGGGCGAGGCGGATTTTTCCGCGCTGCAGCCGCTGTACCACCGCGCCGAGATCGCCGACCTGTGCGAATTCTCCGAAGCCCTCCTCGGCAAGGTGGCCATCGTGCGCACGCCGGAGGGGTGGATGCTGCCGCGGGCGCTGCGCGTGCCCTCGCCCATCCGCGAGGTGGTGAAGCGCGCCTTCGACGCCGTCTGCATCCTGCTCACCGCGCCCATCAGCCTGCCGCTCATCCTGCTGGGCGCGCTGCTGGTGAAGTGCACCTCGCGCGGGCCGGCGTTCTTCGTGCAGACGCGCGCCGGCCGCTACGGTGAACCGTTCCGCCTGGTGAAGCTGCGCACCATGCGCTGTGACGCCGAACACTGCGGCCCGCAGTGGGCGGAGGCGGGCGATCCGCGCGTCACCCCGGTGGGCCGGCTGCTGCGCGCCACCGGCATCGACGAACTGCCGCAACTGTGGAACGTGCTGCGCGGCGAGATGTCGCTGGTGGGCCCGCGCCCCGAGCGCCCGCAGATCATCGCCGAGCTGGAGCGGGACATTCCCTTCTACGCCGCCCGCCTGCTCGTCGCCCCCGGCCTGGCCGGCTGGGCGCAGTTGCACCAGGGCGGCGACACCACCCTCGACGACGTCATTCACAAGCTGCGCTACGACCTGTTCTACCTGAAATACGGCACGCCGCTGCTCGACGTGCGCATCCTCTTTGGCACGCTGCAGATGCTGCTGCACCTGGCGAAGCCGGCCCCGAAAAAAACTCCGCAAACTCCCGCGCCAACGCCATAGTCACCCGCGAATCCGGGTATACTTCTGGCGAGTATGCCACAACGCATTGCCCACATCGTCGAAGCCGCGGAAGGCGGGGTAGCCCGGCACGTCATCGATCTCGTGCGCGGGCTGGATCCGGTCGCCTTCACCTCGCTCATTTATGTCTCGCTGGAACGTCCGGAGAGCTGGCGCGACCGCTTTCGCGCGCTGAAGGACGAGGGGATTACCGTGCGCGAAATCCCCATGGCAAACCTGTTCAACGGCGACACCGTGCGCCGACTGGCCGGCTGGGCGCGCCGCGACGCCGTCGACCTGCTGCACCTGCACAGCGCGAAAGCGGGCTACCTGGGCCGCAAGGCCGCGGCGCAGGCGGGACTGCCGGTGGTCTACACCCCGCACGCCTTCCCCTTCCAGCGCGCCACCGATCCGCTGCGCGGGCTGTACCGCATGGTGGAGCGCGGCATGGCCGACGCCGCGGCGCGCATCATCTGCGTTTCGGAGGGCGAGGCGCAGGAGGCGCTAGACGCCGGCCTGCCCGAAGAGCGGCTGGTGATCGTGCCCAACGGCCTCGACCTCAACTACTGGCGCCGCCCCACCCGCGAGCAGCGCCGTGCCGCCCGCGCCGCGCTGGGCCTGGCGGAAGGCGACGTGGTGGTGGGGGCGATGGCGCGCTGCGTGCCGCAGAAAGGCCTCGATCTGCTGCTCACCGCGGCGGAGGATTTCCTGCCCGACTACCCCGCCTCGCACGTGCTGATCTGGGGCGACGGGCCGCAGCGGCGCGGCCTGGAAAAGATGGCCGCCCGCCTGCGCCTGCCGCGGGTGCGCTTCCTGGGCGCCGCCCGCGACGCCTACAGCGCCTTCGCGGCGATGGATATCTTCGTCGCCCCCTCGCGCTGGGAAGCCGGCCCCTACGCCGTGCTCGAGGCGATGGCCTGCGCCCTGCCGGTGGTGGCCACCGACGTGCCCGGCAACGCCGACTATGTGGTTCACGACGAAACCGGCCTGCTCACCCCGGCCGATCTCCCCGGCCCCATCGCCGGCGCCCTGCACCCGCTCCTCGCCGACCTCGACCTGCGCGCCGCCTACGGCGACGCCGGCCGCAAGCGCGTGGAAACCACCTTCACCCTGGAACAGATGGTCGGCGAAACGATGGCCGTCTACCGCGAAGTGCTGGCGGAAGAACAGACCGAACAGACCCGCCGGGCGGAGGAAGACGACACCGCGGCATAACGCCGGTGTATCGATAATCACCGTCTGGAGCAGGGCGGGCTCCCGCCTTGTTCCAAACAGTGACCATCCACATACCGGTGCTTATCGGTTCGACGGCATCTCGCCCGCCAGTTGCCCGCTCACGTAATCCCCACAGATTCGACACTCTCGCACCATTCCGCATACCTTGTGCGGAAAACGGCAAACTACCGCGCCCGCCACTGCGTACAATCGGACAGATTGACCGGGAGGAGGGGACGATGGCCTACTATTTCCGTGCGTTTTGCGCGAAAGGCGAGCCGCCGACGCTGGCGGACGTGTTGCGCTGGGTGGCCGACCGGGGGGTGACGCTGCGCATCGATCCGAAGGGCGCCACGGCGTGGACAGAGACGCCCGTGCCGCTGGTGTATGAGGAAGGCAAGCCGCCGTTCCTGGCGGAGATGGACCCGCATACCGGCCCGGATTCGCTGGCGGCGCAGGAGATTGGCGAGTTCCTTGACATGGTGCGCGACATTAAAAAATACCCGCGCAAGCGCGACAAGGTTGTCGACCACCTGGAGCGCGCCCGCTTCCTCGTCGCCTGCCAGATTCCCGTGGAAGCATTCGATGACGCCGGCTTCCACGCCCTCGACGTCTTCCTCGCCTACTTCCTCGTTCACCACGACGGCATGGTGCAGGCGGACGGGCAGGGCTTCTACGAGAACGGGCAGATCACCATCGAGTTGGCGGCATGAGCGGCGATATCCATACCGTCGGGCTCATGGTCGCCCACCCGGATGACGAGACGCTCTGGGCGGGCGGGCTGCTGCTGGCGCACCCGGAGTGGCGGGTGTGGATCGCCACGCTGTGTCGCGCCGGTGATCCCGACCGTGAGCCGCGCTTTTTCTCGATGCTGGCGCGGCTGGGGGCGAACGGCGTGATGGCCGACCTGGATGACGGCCCGGAGCAGGCGCCGCTGGACGACGCCGCCGTGCGGGCGATGATCCTGACGATGATGAACGGCTACCAGTTCGACGTGCTCCTCACCCACGGCCCTCGCGGCGAATATACCCGCCACCGCCGCCACGAGGAGGTGAGCGGCGCGGTGACCGCGTTGTGGATGGCAGGCGTCATTCGCGCGCGGGAGTTGTGGCTCTTCGCCTATGACGACGCCGGCGGCACGGCGCTGCCCCGCGCCCGCCCCGACGCCCACCGGCGCGTGACGCTGCCCCCCCCCATTTTGGCGGAGAAGCGCTGCCTCATCATCGAGCAATATGGCTTCGCCCCCACCAGTTGGGAAGGGCGGACCATCCCCGCCGAGGAAGCGTTCTGGTGCTTCAGCGAACCGGCGGCGCTGCGGGAATGGTTAGCGCACTATCCCACGTCCGACAGCCCACATCTCACATCGGAGGGTCTTCCGTGAAAGTGCTGGTCATGTGTGAATATCCGCCGGCGCCGGCGGGGTTGGCGACGCAGGGGGAGCTGCTCTTCCGCGGCCTGCGCGAGATTGGCGTGGAGGCGCACGCGGTGCATTACGAGGCCACGCATGAGAAGGAGTGGTACTACCGCTGGTTCCAGCCCGATCTCGCGCTGGGCATCGGCTACTGGGGCTATGCGCCACATCTCATCCACCACCCCCAGCAGTTCGGGGTGCAGCCGATACCGTGGCTGGTGGCGGACGGCTACATCGCCCGCTACCGCGACGAGTTGAACGCGCTGCCGCTCATTTTGCTCACCTCCTCCTGGGTGCGCGACGTTTATATCCGCGACGGCATCCGCCCGGACAACCTGGCGGTGCTGCCGGTGGGGTGCGACACGGAGGCGTTCACCCCGGAGTTGGCGAGACACCCGAAGACGGCGCTGGCGCGCGAGCTGCTGGGGGTGAAGCCCGATCAGTTGCTGCTGCTCACCGTCGGCGGCGACGCCGCCTCGAAGGGCGCGCAGGAGGTGATGGAGGCGCTGGGCCGGCTGCGAGGCCAGGTGCCCGACTATCGCTACGTCTGCAAGGTTTGGCCGCAGCCGCGCACCGCCCGACAGATCGAGGAAGACCTGGCACTGGCCGAGCGGGTGGGGGTGCGCGAAAACATCATCTTCGCCAACAGCTTCGCCTCGCGCAACTTCATGCCCTACCTGATGGCCGCCTGCGATATCTATGTCGGCCCGTCGCGGCTGGAGGGATTCGGCATGCCGCACATAGAGGCGGGCGCCTGCGGCAAGCCGGTGGTCGCCGTGAATGCCATGGCCTTCCGCGACACGCTGGTGGATGGCGAGACGGCGCTGCTGGCCGGCGTGGCGCGCGAGAACGTGGTGACCGAGACGCGCATCTTCGCGAGCGAGCACGATGTCGTTGGCACGCTCGTGCCGCTGAATCCGCCGCGGGTGGCGGACTACCGCGCCAGCGTTGACGACCTGGAGGTCGCCTTGCGCCGGCTGATGACCGACGCCGGCCTGCGCCGCCGCCTGGGCGATGCCGGCCGCGCGCGGGTGGAAGCGCGCTTCGCGTATCGCGTGGTGGCACAGCAAATGGTGGAGTGTGTCATGGAGCGCCTGCACGGGGTTGCAACTGTAACAGGCGCGGTGCATACTCGCGTCGCGGCATGAGCAGAATCGAGGTATGGATGCACAGGTGACAGCACAGGTCGCGGAAGCGAAGGTAGCGGCGGTGGCGATATTGCGCCGGAATGCGCGGGGGCCGTTTGGCGGGCTGCCGCGCACGGCCGGCTGGGGCTACCCCGAGCCCTACACCCGCGACATGATGATCTCGGCGCTGGGTATGCTGGCGTCCGGCGATGACGAGCTCATCGACGCCGTCCGCCGTACGCTGGAGGCGCTGGCGGTCATTCAAACCCCGCTGGGCCACATCCCCTCGCTGGCCTGTGACGCGCACGATGTGGGCGCCAGCGACACCACCCCGCTCTTCCTGTTGGGGCTGGCGCTGTATCGACGGGTGGTGGGCCCTCCGGATTTCCTGGAGGACGCCGCCACCCGCGCGCGTGCCTGGATGGCCTATCAGAGCCCCGGCGACCACGTGATGGTGGGGCAACTGCCTACCAGCGACTGGCGCGACGAGCAGTGGGTCATCGGCTTTGGATTGTTCGTCAATACCGTGGTCTATGCCTACCTGCGCCTCTTCGGCGACGACCATGATGCCGCGCGGTTGCTCAGCCTCATGCGCCACTTCGTGGTACACGCCGACGCCCCGCACCAGCACATCCATGAAGGGTTGGTCGTGCCGAGCAAACCGTACTACGCGCTGTGGGCCTATAAAATCTATAGCAGCGAGCGCTTCGACCTGCTCGGCAACAGCCTGGCCATCCTCACCGGCATCACCTCGGCCACCCGGGCGAAGGAACTGGTGCGCTGGATCGAGGACGAGTGCGACGCCCTGCGCGACCACGGCGAGCTGGCCGTGGAGCTGCCGCCGAACCTCTTCCCCTACATTCGGCGCACCGACCCCGACTGGTTGGAACGCTATGAGGAGTTCAACCGCCCCGGTGACTACCACAACGGTGGCGTCTGGCCGTTCATCTGCGGCTTCTATGTCGCCGCCGTCGTCGCCGCCGGCCTGCCCCGCCTCGCCGAGCGCCGACTGGCCGCCCTCACCGAGCTGGTGCATCTCTCCCGCGATCCCGACCTTGACTGGGGCTTCAATGAGTGGATCAACGCCCACGCCGGCGACGCCCGCGGCAACGACTATCAGACCTGGTCCGCCGCCATGTACCTGTACGCCGCCGCCTGCGTCGAACGCAACGAAGCGCTCTACTTCACGGACATGCTGGCGCGACCGCTGCACCATATCGACATTGATAAGGACGCGGCATAAGAAACTATCTCAAAACGTCTCGCAGCCGTCTTGAGATAGTTTCTAAGGATTACAGCTCCACCCGCCGAATCACCGCCGCGTCGTCGCGCTGCACGGTGCGGGCGTACTGCACCGCCGGGTAGCCGAAGAGCATGGCGTAGAAATGGTGGTCGACGGGGAGGCCGAGGTCGGTTTTCAGCTCGGGCAGCACGGTGAGCACCATGTTGAGCATGCCCCACCACACCGTGCCCAGGCCGGCGCTCTGCGCCAGCAATTCGAAAGTGGTCAGCGCGATGGCGATGTCCTGGTCGGGGCAGGGGGAGGTGGGCGGCGCGGAGACGATGAACGCGTGCGGCGCGGTGCGGAAGAGCAGCTTCATCCCGAAGCTATACGGCCAACTGGTGACCTTTTGCAGGTAGAGGAAACGCTCGGGGATGCGGCCGTCCGCCGCCGCCGCCTTCAGGCCGGCCATCACTTTTTGCTGGAAGCGCGCCATCACCGCCCGGTCGTCGAGCACAGTGAAGGTGAGCAGCCGGCTGTTGACGCCGGTGGGCGCGTGCGCGGCCGCCGCCAGCAGCGACCGCAGTAGCGCGGGGTCGACGTCGCGATCCTCGTATTGCCGCACGCTGCGCCGCCCGCGCACCAGCGCGGCCAGGGCCTCCGTCGCCGGCCACGCCGCACGATCGATGGGCTGGCTGTCCGCCGGGTCTTTGCCCAGAATCGACAACGCCCCCGTCGGGCACACCGCCAGGCAGTGCTGGCAGCGCAGGCACGCCTCTTCGCGCTCCGCCGGGATGACCGGCAGCCCCTGCCCCGCCTGCTCGATAATGCGCGCCGGGCAATCCCGCACGCACGCCCGGCACCGGATGCACCGCGCATCAGTCACTGCAAACGCCAGCATCGTCGCCACCTCCAGCGCATATTGTATGGTGAGACAGGCATGCACGGCAACCCGGCTTTTCCACGTGTTCGACCGATCCTGCGATCGGCCCCCCTCCCCTTGTGCACGCAGGGTACGGGGGGAGGGCCGGGGGAGGGGGCCGAAGACGCACCCCGTCCGTCACCGTGTCACCCCATCACCTTGTCACCCCCTTCACCCCCCACGCGCATTTTGTGCATTTTATGGGTATATATGGTAAAATACCGGTAATGCGCTCTCGCGGTTGGCCCACGCACCACGATCATCCCCCGGGCGTGCGTGGTGGAGGACGGTTCATGCGGTATATCCTGGCAATGCTCCTGTTGTGCGGCATCGTGCTGGCGCCGGCGTTGGCGTCGGTGTCGGTCACGGTCCATGATGCGCGTTATCAGTTGGCCGCCCCCGGCGCGCCTGCCGATCCGCTGCTGGATTGGGCGCGCGGCGTGGCGTTTGTCACCGATGCCGGGTCGGCCCCCCGCACCATGTCGGGGGCGCCGGCGCAGGCGTATGCCCGCATGCAGGCGCTGGCCGCGGCGCGCGCCCGGCTGGCCGCCGGCCTGGGTACGCTGAAGCTGACCAGCTTCGCCACCCTCGATGAAGCCTTCACCACCAAGCTGTTGGCCGAGCCCGACATGACGGCGCTGTGCGCGCAGATCCGCCCGGTGGTGGAGAGCTATGACAGCATCACCCGCGTCTGCACGATCACCTGCGTGCTGCCGCTGGGCGGCGGCGCCTCGCTGCACGAAGTGGCGGCGAAGATGCTGGCCATCCAGCAGGACCCGAAGCGGAAAGACACCCGCCCGGTTTACACCGACAAAGCGATGACGCTGCGGAAAATCGCCCCCGCCGTGCAGATGACCAGCGGCCCCTATACCGGGCTGGTGCTGGACTGTCGCGGCCTCCATTATACCCCGGTGATCACCCCCAAGCTCATCGGGCAGAAGGGCAATGAAGTGTGGGGCACCGCCGGCATGAATCTGTCGCTGGTGAAGGAAAAGGGCGTCGTCCTCTACCTGCCGAATCTGAAAGTGGCGCTGCTGAATGGACGCGTGGGCAACACCCCGATGATCATCCGCCCCATCGGCACCGCCGGCCCGCTGCGCGGCGACCTGGTGCTGAGCGCGGACGATATCGCGGCGCTGGAGACCCAGCATGCCGCCACCACCTTCCTGTCGACGCTCGCGATCGTGATCCTGATTGATTGAGGAGTATTCCATGACCCGCACGCTGCTGCGACTGCTCGCTCTGTGCGCCGGCCTCCTCGCCGGCACGCTGGCCTGGGGGCAAACCGTCCCGGCCGACGCGCCCGACCCGGCCCCCGTGGCGAATCAATTCGCCATCCGCACCGACTGCACCGGCGCCCAGGTCAACTGGCTCACCGGCCAGTTGGAGGCCGTGGGCATCGGCTATATCCGCGACCGGAGCAAGCTGGCGGGCCGCCAGGCGCGCATGACCGCCATGACCACCATGCGCGTGGAAGCGCGCCGCGCCCTGCTGGGCATCCGCGTGGACGCCGCCACCACCCTGGCCGACCTCGCCAAAGACGCCCAATCCCAACGCATCCTGGACAGCATCCTCAATAACCTCGTCACCCTCAACGAGCGAACCGGCGGCGGCAAGGTCACCATCATCGGCGTGCTGCCGCTCTACGGCGAGCAGGGCATCACCTATTTCTGCTCCAAAGGGCTGACCGCCGCGAAGCCCGTCGAGTTGAAAGGCGCCGAGCTGACGCTCATCCCGGAGATTCCCCGCGGCTACACCCCGCAGAAATTCGAATCGCCCTTCACCGGCGTCATCATCGACGCGGACAGCATGCTCATCACCCCCTGCCTCTTCCCGCGCGTACTGCGCTTCGACGGCAAAGAGCTGTGGGGCCCCACGCTGCCCACGCCCATCAGCCCGGTGGCCATCATCAACGGCCCGGCGTGCTACGCCCCGAACCTGCAAGCCGCCCTCGCCGGCAACATGGCCGGCGCGCGCCCGATGATCCTGCAGGCCATCGGCGTCGGCAAAAGTTACTACCCCGCGGTCAATCTGGACGACGTCTGGCTGCTCCTCACCGAGCAAAAGTACAACAGCATCCTCAACAACCTGCCCGTCGTCTTCACCCTCGGCCAGCCCGCGCCCGTGCCGACGCCGTAAGAGACGCCTCGTTAATCAATAACATGGTGGTGGGCCGTTGGGCCCACCACCATGTGCGTTTCATCGCACATACCCCCGCCGGCGTCGCGTCTTGCATCCGCCACCATGCCGTGCTCACCGCACAATAGAGCCATCTACCGCCAGGGAGGGTCGGGATGGCTGCTCACGCCAGAGTGCGGGGTCGCGTATTGCGGGCGGAATATCTCTTTGCGCTGGCGGTGCTGGTGATGCTGGTACTCATGTCCCGGCCCAGCTTCCGCGCCTTCGCCGCGCCTGACGCGCACCTGGCCCAGCGCGCGCTCATCACCCGCATCGACGACGTGCGTCAGCGCGCCCGCCGCGAAAACCGCCTCTACTCCATCGTCTTCAGCCCGCCCACCGGCATGGTGTCCGTCATCCGCTGGACGCCCCAGCCCGACAAGGCCACCCAGCGCGCCGAAACCGTCGCCACCCTCAGCGACCCGCTGCTGGCGCGCGCGGTGGTGGAGATGACCACCCTGCCGAACGACGTCCTCCTTATCAACCGCACCGGCTTCCCCCTCAGCCACGGCCGCATCTACCTCAAAGCCGCCGACGGCTCCCATGACAGCGTGGAGACCGGCAAGTAGACGCCCGCCGGTCATCAGGTTACAATAATCGCGTATGTGCGCTTATGCTCAACTGTGCGTCATCGTTTTTCTGGAGGGCGAGACGCTGTCGAGCCGCGAATACGCACAGAGGTATGTCGCAGAAAACAACCTGTCATTCCGCGCGGCCCTCACCCCCGGCCCCTCTCCCAATACCGGGAGAGAGGAGTGAGCTGTCAGCGGAAAATTGCTATTTTATTTTGATAGCTCCCCTCGCCCAAGCTTGGGGGAGAGGCCGAGGGTGAGGGCCGCGCGGAAGCGCCGTTCACAGCGTTTTACATACTGATGCGCGGGTTCGCGGCGCGACAGAGTCTCATCCGCCATATCGACATAACATCCACTCCGAAAGGACACCATCATGCCCACCCCCCAACAATTCCGCGGCGTGCACTACGACCTGGCGCGCGGCAATTACGATTCGTATGACTCGCTGCGCGCGCTGGTGACCTATATGGCCGAATGCGGCTTGAATGAACTGGTGCTCTACATGGAGGACCTGTGGCGCTATCCGTCGCACCCGAAGTTGGCGAACGCCCACGCCTACGACATCGCGGATATGGGACGCTTTGCCGCGTGGTCGGCCGAGCAGGGCGTCGATTTCATCCCCTCGCTCACCACGCTCGGGCACGCGCGCCACATCCTGGAGAAGCCGGAGTATCGCCACCTCGCCTTCCCCGGCGAGCGCGCGGATTTCGACGTGCTCAACCCGGCGGTGTATCAGCTCTTTGCGCAGCTCTTCGATGACGTGCTGCCGCACTTCACCAGCCCCTACGTTTTCATCAATGGCGACGAGGTGAACCTGTCCGCCATCAGCGAGGACGCGCGGGCGCTGGCGCGCGAACAGGGCATCGGCGCGCTGTATGGCATGGGCATGCAGCGGATGGCGCAAATGGTGCTGGCGCGCGGCCGCCGGCCTATCATGTGGCACGACATGCTGCTGCACCACCCCGACAGCCTGGCCTGGCTGCCGAAGGAGACGATCATCGCCTACTGGTTCTACGATTACCAACCGAAATTCGAGGCCATCGACTACTTCGCGAAGCAGGGGTACGACGTCCTCGCCGCGCCGGGCATCCTCTATCACGGCTGGCTGCCCGACGACGCCCGCGCACTGCCCAACCTCGTCGGCCAGGCCCGCGCCGCCTCGGCTTCCCCCTCTCCCGAATGGGGTGAGGGGGCCGGCCGCTGCCTGGGCACCATGACCACCATCTGGGAAAAGCTGCGCTGGCGCGACTCGATGCTGGCCATTTACGCCACCGGGCGGTGGTCGAATGATTCCGCGGCATCGGAAGATGCGGTATTGGCCGACTTCGCCGGTGATGTCTTCGGCATGGACGCACCCACCCTCGGCGCCGCCTGGGTGGAAGCCAGCCGCGCACTGGGGCAGGTCTATCGGCTGGGCCTGGCGCAGGCTGGCCGGCGCGACGCGACGACACAGGCGGAGCTATCCGCGGTAGCCGACGCCGCCCGCGCCAACCTGGCGGCACAGACCGCCGTGATAGCCGCCGGCACCCCGGCGAAGAACCCCGAACTGCATGCCCGCGCCGTCGAGATGGCCGCGGAGATGCGCGCCTTCCAGCCCGAGGCGGCGTCCTATGACCCGCCGACGTTTCCTCTGCTCACCCCCGTGCTGGTCGACCCGGCGGACACCACTTGCCGTGTCATCGAGGCGCGTACGGAGTTCGGCCACCGCCTCTGCGTGGTCACCAACGGCCTGCTCGCCATTGCCGTGCTGCCCGAGTTCGGCGGGGTAATGCTGGAGTGGACCCTCCTTGGCGACCGGCCGTGGAGCGTCGTCGGCGCGAACTACCCCCGCTGGGCCGCGGCCAGCCCGAAGGTGCCCGGCGACCCCGCCCTCGGCTCGCCCTGGGGCGCCAATCGGCTGGGCGGCTGGCGCAGCACCATCTACTACAACGCTCGCCTGCAGCCGTCGTCCCAGTGGGGCCGCCCCTGTGCCATTGAGACCCACTGCGAGGGTAACGCCGTCGCCCTCATCTGTCGTGGCGGCAATGAAGTGGGCGATTTGGAACAGGTCATCCGCCTGATGCCGGATTCGCGGTTGCTGGAGATCACCCTCACCGCGACGAACCGCTTCGCCCCCGGCTTCCTCGGCTTGCAGCCCAACCCCACCCACCTCTTCCCCGGCGTCCCCGGCCCGTTGGTGCGCCGCGTTGTCTACCCGGCGTGCGATTTCGAATGCGAAGTGCCCACCAACGTCGACCTGCTCCTCGAACACGATGGCACCATGAATTTCATCCCGCCTACCCCGCGCGTGCGCCTGGAGGCCGCCGGCCACTACCTCGATCTCCGCTACCGCGCCGACGAAGTCGAACGCCTCCTCACCGACGTCGGCCCCGACGCCTTCACTCTGGAACCGTTCAGCCGCCCGCGCTTCTGCCAGATCGGCGAGAGCGTGTCGATGCACCTGACCTATGAGGTAGGATAAACTGAAGGAACTGTCCCCCGTCGTGGGCATCCGTCCCAGCTTTCTTATCCAACCTAGCTTCACTAGGCTGTGTAGTGCATTGAGTTAACTGTCACATTGTCGTTATACTAGGGTTGCCGTCATTATATGGTATCAGGGAGGAAACACGCGTATGAGTTGGCCATTGCTATTCTTCATCTTAGCATGTATCGCCCTTCTCCTGCTTTTGTATTATTTTCAGAAAAACAGGGATAAAACGGGCACAGTCTGGGATGCAAGCACAAATGCGTTAATCCGTGCCATCTTTTATGCGCACAACGCGAGCCGGCATGAAAAGCGGGCACAGGTTGAGCTTGAGCACTTGCTGATCGGTCTCGCTACCGACGAACATGATCAGGCGGCCAGGCACCTTGCGCAATATGGCATCACGGCATCTCGTTGTACGGAATGTCTGGCAACACTGCCGGCAAAGCACCGTTCATCTAATCCGGGTGAAGGCAAGCTCACATTGAGTATGGCGGGAAAAGCCGTGCTCAGCGATACAGTAATGCTGGCACAGCATCAATCCCAGACTGCTCACAATCGCCTGGTTATTGACACCCCCCATCTCCTATCCAGCCTGCTGGCACCTGACACATCAAAAAAGACACTATATCGCCTGCTTCGCAAAATGGGGGTAGACATCAGGTCCTTGCTGGATTCAATAACAGAATGAACTAGCTGTAAGCAGGACCCCTTCCCTATCAGGCACTCCAACAGATTTTTCTCCAGCGCAACCATGCCCCTCAAAGGACTTTCCATTCAGTAACCCGAATCTCTTCTCACAATGATCGAACAGAGCCCGGCCGCGCAGCAGACACCCGCCGCCTCACCCGCCTACCGCTGGGTGGTGCTCGCGGTCGGTACGCTGGGGGTATGCGCGGCGCTGGGGCTGGCGCGCTTTGGCTACAGCAGCGTGCTCCGGGAGATGCGGGAAAGCCTGCACATCGACAACGCCCGGGCAGGCATCATCGCCACGGCGAATCTCACCGGCTACCTGCTGATGGCGGTGGTCGGCGGGGCACTCGCCTCGCGGTTCGGGGTGCGCATCGTCGCCACGCTCGGGCTGCTGGTGGTGGGCGTCTCGCTGCTGCTCACCGGCACCGCCACCGATCTGTTCACCGCCTGCCTGTGGCGCGCCGTCACCGGCATGGGCAGCGGCACGGCGAACGTGGCGATCATGGGCCTGTGGGCGGCGTGGTTCGAGCCCCGCTGGCGCGGCCGCGCCGCCGGCATCGCCGTGGCCGGTTCCTCCGTCGCGCTCATCGCCACCGGCCTGCTGGCGCCGCCCCTCCTCGCCGCGGCGCCCGGCGGCTGGCGTGCGTGCTGGCAGCTCTTCGGCGCGGTCACGCTCGTTGTCGCGCTCCTTGTTGGCCTGTTCCTGCGCGACCGCCACCCCGCGCACGAGACACCGCTCCCCGCCGCCGGCGTCTACCACTCGCCCGAGGTGTGGGCGCTGGGCGCGGTTTACCTGGCGTTCGGCTTCAGCTACATCATCTACATGACCTTCTTCCAGAGTTACCTGCGGACAGAATGCGGCTTCACCGAGACCGCCGCCGGGCACGCATTTCTGCTGCTCGGCGCCTGCAGCCTCGCCTGCGGCTTCCTCTGGGGCGCGGTGTCCGACCGCATCGGCCGCCGCGGCGCGCTGGCCATCGTCTTCCTCATCCAGGCCGCCGCCTTCCTGCTCTTCGCCCACCCCGGCGGCGCCGCCGGCCTGCTGGTCTCCACCGTCCTCTTCGGCCTCACCGCCTGGAGCATCCCCGCCATTATGGCCGCCGCCTGCGGCGATTTGCTCGGCGCCCGCCTCGCCGCCGCCGGCCTCGGTTTCATCACCCTCTTTTTCGGCATCGGCCAGGCCGCCGGCCCCACCGTTGCCGGCGCCATCGCCGACGCCACGCGCTCCTTCACCGGCGCTTTCTACCTCGCCGCCGGGGTGGCGTTGCTGGGGATGGTAGGCGCGCTGCTGCCGTGGCGGAAACCGGCCGCCGGGAGCGCGTCCCACGACACCGACGCTGTCACCACGCCGCCACTTCCCCCAGCTTCCCGAACATAATCCGCTCCTTGCGGCTGTCGGAATCATCCCCCTGGGTCACGGTCAGGTAAATGGCGCCCGCATACTCGCGCAGCGTCGGGTATTGGAACGACTTCGGGGTCTCGAAGCGATACGCGCGCTCCCAGTGAACCCCGTCACGCGAGACATCCAGGTTGAAGACCGAGCGGAACGCCCCGTCGACGCGCGTGGCCTCGTTCCAACCCAGGTAATACACGTCGCCGAAGCGCTCCAGGATCGACTTCGAATTCGTGCCGTTGACCACGTGGGGCCAGTAGACGTGCGGCGACCAGGCGCGGCCGTCGAGACTGGTGGCGAACATGTAATTCTGGTCGCGGTTCTCCTGCCGGGAGATCGCCAGCCATTGGCCATCAGGCAGGCGGTGTATCGCCGCCTCGGTGAGCGTCGCCTCGTGCGGCAGGAAGAAATGGCCCAGCACGGTGAAGCGGTTCATCTCCGCGTTCAACTCGCTCAGCGCAAGCTGGCCGATGGCGAAATTATTCAGCACGGCATACACTCGGCCATCGATGCGCTTGAAGCTGTCGATCATGTAGAGACCATGCTGATGCGCTGCCCGGGTGAAGCCCCGGGCGACGGCGTCCCGGTACAGGTATTGCGGCTGCATGGGGAAGACGCCGTCATCCGTCGCCAGCTCGGCCGCAGAGATGCACCGGGCAAACGTGCCGCCGGGTAGATTGAAGTCGATGTACCACATCTGCGATTCCCGCTGCCCCGGCGCTTCGCTGGCGAAGAAGCAGCGCAGCGTGTGCGCGTCAACCTGCAGCACGTTCGGCACGAAACACGCGCCAACCGGCAGTGAGGCATTCTCATACGCCATCTCGCCGGCCGCGAAGGTAATGGCCTGCTCCACCCGGCCGGTAGCGACATCCACCACCGACATCGCGCAGTAGATGAACGGCCAAACCGGATTCTCCCCCGATTGCCGGTCGTTCGCCTCGTAGACGATATACGCCCGGCCATCGATGATCACGAAGTCGGCGTCATGCGCCCCCTTCACCCGCGGCGCGCAGACATTCGTCAACCCCGCCAACACCCGATCCCCCGCCGCCTTCGGCGCCCACGCTTTCGGTAATAGCTGTGTCGTCATAACCGATATAATTATCTGCCGCCCGCACATTCCCTCCATGCGGCATTCTCTATTCTCCATGCTGCATTTGAAGTACAATAGGCGTATGGCGACATTCACCCTGCAGCAGGTGCTGGAGGCGACCAGCGGGCAGTTGCTGCTCTCCGGGCCGACGGCGCGCTTTACCGGCGTCTCTACCGATTCGCGCGCCATCGCGCCGGGGGCGCTCTTCGTCGCGTTCAAGGGCGAACGGTTTGACGGCCACGATTACCTCGACGTGGTGCACGAGGCGGGCGCCGCCGGGGCGCTGGTGCAGCACGGGGTGCCGGGCGTGGCGCGGCGCAAATTCGCGCGGGGCGACTGGACGGTCATCGAGGTGACGGATACCCTTTACGCGCTGGGCAAACTGGCGCAGATGCACCGCCGCCGCTTCCACATCCCCGTGGTGGGCATCACCGGTAGCGCCGGAAAAACCACCACTAAGGAGATGACCGCGGCCATCCTCGCACGGGAATTCACCGTCTGCAAAACCGCGAAAAACCTCAACAACGAGATCGGCCTGCCGCAGACGCTCTTCGGACTCACCGCCGAGCACACCGCCGCGGTGGTGGAGTTCGGCATGCGCGGCCGCGGGCAAATCGGCTACCTGGCGGCGCTGGCCGAGCCCACCATCGGGGTCATTACCAACATCGGCCTCACCCACCTGGAACTGCTCGGCGCCCAGGAAGAGATCGCGCTGGCGAAGGCCGAATTGCTCGATGAGATGCCCGCCGGTGCCGCCGCCGTGCTGCCGCGCGACGATGCCTTCTTCCCGCTGCTGTACGAGCACGCCCGCGGCCCGGTGGCCACCGTCGGCCTCACCGTCGAAGCGGACTATTCCGCCGCCGACATTACCCTCGGCGCGGACGGTTGCGCGCGCTTCACCCTGCACGCCCCGCAAGGGTCAATCGCCGTGTGCCTGGGCGCCCCCGGCGAGCACCAGGTGCGCAACGCGCTGTCCGCTGCCGCCGCCGCGCTGCTGGCGGGCGCCAGCCTCGACGCCGTGCGCGACGGCCTCGCCGCCGGCCACGCCGGCGCCGGCCGCATGCAGCTCCTCCACGCCGCCGGCGGCTTCACCGTGGTGGACGACACCTACAACGCCAACCCCGACGCCATGCGCGCCACCCTCCACTTCCTCGCCGCCATGCCCGGCGGCAACAAGGTGGCGATCCTCGGCGACATGCGTGAACTCGGCCCTCGCGAGGTAGAGATTCATCGCGAGATGGGTCGCGAAGCGATGGCGCTGGGCATCGACGCCCTCCTCGCCATCGGCCACCTCGGCCGCGAATACGTCGCCGGCGCCGCCGACTCCCGTGCCACCTGGTACCCCGACCACGCCACCGCCCTCGCCGCCGCCCTGAACATACTCAAGCCCGGCGACCTGGTGCTCGTAAAAGGCTCCCGTGCCATGGCCATGGATCAAATTGTGACAGGGTTGATGGAGGCATAACCCGGCAGCGCCAGCGTCCCAGCCGGCAAAAATCCTATAATCCAAGGCTGTATCTAAAGCAGCGAGTCTGGAAGTTGAAAACCCCGCATGCAATCGGGGCCGGCGCGAGCCGCGCCCCGGGTGTATCAGTGCTTACTGGGCGCGATTCTCATCGGCTTCCAGACTCGCTGCCAGAGATACTGCCAGATTCTTTCCATCCGCGCCTAACGGCATAACATAACTGTCACCCTGCAGGCACCCTCCCCCTCGTCAATCCTGTCGCCCTTCCCCCGCCGTGCGCAAAGGGGTATAATATCCCGGTTTTATGGCAATTTTTCACACGGACCCGGCCCTGCCCTCCAATAACCGGCGCAGCTTGAGCGGCGCGCGCTGGTCCATTGCGCCGCCTATCGATGTCGTGCCCGCCGGGGTGCATCCCGCCATCGGCCAGGTGCTGGCGGCGCGGGGCATCGTCACGCAGCGCGACCGCGAGACCTTTCTGCGCGCCGACCTCGCCACGCTGCACGATCCCCTGCTGCTGCCGGACATGGCGGAGGCGGTGGAGGCCGTGCAGGGCGCGCTGGCGAACGGCGGGCGCATCCGCGTTTTCGGCGACTACGACGCCGACGGCATCACCGCCGCGGCGCTGCTCGTCCGCGCGCTGGGCGCGCTGGGCGGCCAGGTGGACTGGTACCTGCCCCACCGCGTGGACGACGGCTACGGGCTGAACCGCGCCGCGTTGGAAGAGGCGCAGCGGGACGGCATCGCGCTGGGCATCACCGTGGACAACGGCATCAGCGCCCACGCCGAGCTGGCCGTTGCGCGCGACATCGGCCTGCCGATGATTGTCACCGATCACCACGAACCCCCCGAGACGCTGCCCCCGGCGGTGGCGGTGGTGAACCCGAAACGCGCCGACAGCGTCTACCCGTATCGCGAACTGGCCGGGGTGGGCGTGGCCTACATGTTGCTGCGCGCGCTGTGCCACCTACGCAACCTGCCGGAGAGCGTGCCCGCGCGCTTCCTCGATCTCGTCGCCATCGGCACGGTGGCCGACGTCGCGCCGCTCACCGGCGAAAACCGCATTCTGGTGCGCCACGGCCTGCCGCTGCTCACCCCCACCAGCAAAAAGCTCGGGGTGGGCGCGCTGTTGCGCGCGGTACGCATCGAGGGCTGTGCCGGCAGCGGCGACATCGCCTTCCTGCTGGGGCCGCGCCTCAACGCCGCCGGCCGCGTGGCGCACGCCGCCGCCGCGCTGGAGCTGCTGTTGACGAACGACCCCACCGAGGCGGAGACGCTGGCCGCGCAGCTTTGCGAGCAGAACACGCAACGCCAGGAGGAAGAGGCGCGCACGCTGGAGGCCGCGCTGGCGCAGTTGGAGACGCGCGACCTCGACCGCGAAAAGGTGCTGGTGCTCGACTCGCCCGACTGGCACCCCGGCGTCATCGGCATCGTCGCCTCGCGCCTGCTCGAGCGGTATCACCGCCCGGTGGCGCTCATCGCCGTGCAGGACGGCGTGGGCAAGGGCTCGGCGCGCGCCCGGGCGCCCTTCCACCTGTGGGAGGCACTGGAGCGCTGCCAGGCGCACCTCACCCGCTTCGGCGGCCACCGCGTGGCGGCGGGCTTCGAGGTGCCAGAGGCGAACATCCCCGCGCTGCGCGCGGCGCTGAATGCCATCGGCGACGAGGTGCTCTCCGACGACGACCTGCAACCGGCGGTGCATATCGACGGCGTGCTGGAGCTGGATGACATCACCACCGCCTTCACCCGCGACGTCGAGGAGATGGCGCCCTTCGGCATGGGCAATCCCACCCCGGTCTTCGCCGTGTCTGACGTGCGCGTGGTGCAGTGCGCCACCCGCGGGGCGGATAGCTCGCACCTGAGCCTCACGCTGCGCGCGGGCGGCGCCGGCCGGCCCATCAACGCCATGTGGTTCCGCAACGGCGATCACGCCCCGGCGCTGACGCCCGGCACGGTGGTGGATATCGCCTTCACCGTCGAGCTGCGCGTGTGGCAAGGCATGGCCACCCCGCGGCTGGTCATCAAAGATATACTGGCATGAGATGCACGCCCCCTCACCCCCTGCCCCCTCTCCCCGAGGAGAGGGGGCAGGGGGTGAGAGGTCAGTTTAATATATGTGATCATTCGCGCGACCCTGATCCGGTCCCCCCTCTCCTCGGGGAGAGGGGGGCAGGGGGGTGAGGGGCCGCGTATAAAGGAGCAACCGTGAAACAGATCCTATCGCTGCTGGTTGCCGTGCTGCTGGCCGTCGCCCTGGCGCCGCCAGCCGTGGCCCAGCAGACCTACACCTTCAAGTTCAACCCGCCCGACGGCACGAAGCTGGTGCAGACGGACAATATCACCATCACTCAGCAAAGCAGCCCGACGGACAAAAATACCCGCACCGCGCAGACGAAGACGCGCTTCGTCATCAAAAAAGTCGCGGCCGGCTTCGCGCTGGCCATGACCACCATGCCCGGCGCCGGCGCCGCGAAAAAGGCGCAGACGCTGACGCTGGCGCTGGACGCGAAAGGCAGCCTGAAATCGATCCAGGAACTGCCCGCCATGCGCAAGGAGATGCTGGCCAAGGTCACCCCCGCCACCCGGCAGAAGGGCTTCGACGAGAAATATGTCGAGAAGGTGCTGGCGACGCTGACCGCCCAGCACAAGGCGATGTGCCTGCAGTATTACGGCCTGTATGTCGGCAAAACGGTGAAGGTGGGCGACAGTTGGAAGGATACCACCAGCATCTCGCTGGACCAGGGCATCGCTGTCACGCTGCGCCGCTCGATCACCTTCGTCGGCACCGTGCAGAAGGCCGGCAAAACCTGCCTGCGCGTGAAATACACCGTACAGGCCGACGAGAAGACGCTGCAGGCGGCGGTGGACAAGATGATGACCCAGCGCGACAAGCTGGCGAAGGCCGAAGGGCAGGATCCGAAGAAGCTGCCGCGCATCCTCAGCATGTCCATCAAAGAAGAAGGCGAGCGCATCGTCGATCCCGCCACCCTGCTGGACTACGGCGAAACCGTCACCGAAACCCGCAGCCAGCGCGTCTCCATGCCCGGCAAAGGCACGCTGACGGCCACCGCCACCCAGAAAAAAGTCTCGACCGTCACCTTTGAGAAATAACCATGCTCATTCCCATCCCCGCCATCGATCTCCAGGGCGGCCGTTGCGTGCGGCTGTCGCAGGGGGAATTTGACCGCGAAACCGTCTACGGCGACGACCCCGTCGCCATGGCCCGGCAGTGGCAGGATTGCGGCGCCCACCGCCTGCATGTGGTGGACCTGGACGGCGCCCGCGAAGGCTCGCCGCGCAACCACGGAGTCATCGGTGACATCGCCGCCGCACTGGACATCCCCGTGCAGGTGGGCGGGGGCATCCGCGATGCCGCCACCGTCGAGGCGCTGCTGGCGCGCGGCGTGGATCGCTGCATTCTCGGCACCCGCGCCGCGCAGGACCGCGACTGGGCGATGGCGATGTTCCAGCAGTTCGGCGAGCGTCTCATCCTCGGCATCGACGCCAAGGACGGCCGCGTGGCCATTAAGGGGTGGGTGGAAACGACGGAACTCACCGCCGTGGAGCTGGCGCTGGCGCTGAAAGCCGCCGGCGCCGCCCGCGTCATTTATACCGACATCAGCCGCGACGGCATGCTCACCGGGCCGAATGTGGAGGCCACCGCCCGCCTCGCCGCGGACACCGGCCTCGCCATCATCGCCTCTGGCGGCATGTCCACCCTCGACGACCTGCGCCGCCTGGTGCAACACCCCGGCATCGAAGGCGCCATCATCGGCCGCGCGCTCTACACCGGCGCCATCGACCTGGCGGAGGCGGTGCGGGAATTTCCGGGGTAATGGCTGGGGACTGTCACCGCAGACACTACTGGTCATCGGCCCCCACCCCTGGCCCCTCCCCCGCTCCGCTGCGCTGCGCAAGCGAGGGGGAGGCATCGCGTGTGGCACAGGTGCCAAGTGTGAGCAACGGCTTCGGTGTCGTAGATACTATCTCCCTTCCCCTGTGCACGCAGGGCACGGGGGAAGGGCCGGGGATGGGGGCCGACTAGGCAAAAATGCCGGATCATCGGGGACAGTCACCAGAGGCTTGCACATCCCACATCTCACATCCGAAATCCCTACGCCTCCGCCCGCCGCTGCATAATCCCGTCAATCCGCTCCAGCAGCGTATCCACCGTGTCAGCGGGCGAGGGCAGCGTACTGCCGATGGTGATGGATGGCGAGAGGATGCCGTCTTCCACGTTGAGGAAGGTGCTCTCCACCAGCAGTTGCAGCTTTTCCGCCACCGAGCGCAGGCCGGCCGGCGTCTGGTTCACCAGCACAATGACGAATTCGTCGCCGCCCCAGCGGCACACCGCGTCGCTCTGCCGCACGGCGTGCTGCAGCGTCTGCGCAACCATCTTCAGCACCCGGTCGCCCGTCAGTCGGCCATAGGTGGCGTTCAGCGCCGAGAAATCGTTCAGGTCCAGCGTCAATATGCCGAAGAGCACCCCGTAGCGCCGCCACTCGTTCAGCCGGCTCACCAGTTGCCGGCGGGCGTCGCGGCGGTTGCCCACCTCGGTCAGCTCGTCCAGCAGCGCCTGGCTGGCCAACCGCTGGATGGTGAGCTGCGAGGTGCGCCACTCGGTGTCGTCGCTGAGAATCTCCACCGCGCCCGCCACCGCGCCCGCGGCGTCGCGAATGGGCGTCACCCGCGCGTGTACCGGCAGGCGGTGTCCCTGCTGGTGGTGCAGGTAGGCGTGTGTCTCTCGCGTCACCCCGTCGCGCAGCGTCAGCGGCAGCGGGTCGGCATCCGCCGCCAGCGGATACCCGTCATCATCCACATGGACCAGAAAGCTGTTGGCGTAGGGCCGGCCCACTACCGCGTCGGCGGCGTAGCCGGTCAGCGCCTCCGCCCCGGCGTTCCAGTAGTCGATGGTCAAGTCCGGCGCCACCGCAAAGACCGCGTCATACAGGTGATCAAGAATCGCCCGCGCCGACGCTCCGGTGATCTCTGGCATGTTACGCTCCTCTGTGATAGGTGCTGCGATGCAGGCACAACCCCGCGTATACCATTTATTCCACAATCATAGTCGCGACTGACACACGCGTTGATTAATCTTTCACCGTGACGCGGCCCAGGCGATACCGTCCCTGCGCGTCGCGCCCGGTGATGCCCAGCCGAATGGCGCACTGGTCGGTCAATGGTGACTCGACCAGGCCGATGCGCACCTCATACGCGCCGGGCGGCAGCGTCGCGGGCACCACGACGCTTACCCGCTCCGTCACCGGTGTCTCGGGCAACCAGCGCCGGGTGTCGGACTGCGCGCTGATGGACAGGGCGAGAGTCTTCCCCTGCTCATCGGTGAGAACGAGCGCGATGGGATAATTGCGCAGGCAGGCCGCCACGCCCCGATTGGTCCACTGCAGCGTCACGTCCAGCGCCGCGCCGGGCGCCACGGCCGCGGGATACGCAGCCTGGGTCAGGATAAACCAGTATCCCATGCGATTGCCCAGCCGCTGAATGTAGGCGGGCTCTTTCTCGATGAAGGTGCGGGCATTCGCTTCCCAGTAGAGCGAAATATAGGACGCCCGTTGCTTCACCATGTAGTCTTCCACCGGGTAGCGCGTCCACCAGCCTTTGTCCTTGAGGTATTCGTAATGGCCCCAGAATTCAAAGACCACCGGCGCCTTGCCCCACACCAGCGGATACATCTCCGCCTCGTGTCCCTGCGGCGGCCCCCCGATCCCGTCACGCCGGAAACCGACGCCCTGGTCGAAGGCATACCGATACGCGGGGATATTCGCATCCATGCCCCACTGCACCACCAGCGGTGTTTTGCGAAACCGCTTCGTATGGAGATCGATATGGCGTTTCAATATCTCGACGGGCGCGGGATGCGGCGTATGCCATTCCCCCCACACGCCATACGAGCGGATGTCGATGAATTCGATGCGCGGGTCGCCGTCATACCGTTCCGCGAACGCGGTGAGGAAGCGCTCCAGCTTCGCCAGGAAGATCGGGTCGGCATAATCCGGCTCCCAGCGGGTGATGCGCGTCCCGGCAGTGTAGGCATCGCCATCGCGCTGATACTCGTAGCCGTTGGCGCCGGCGTCGGCCACCCACTGCGGCGTGCACCACTTGCCCGCCGAGTGGGCATTGGTACACATCACCCCCAGCGCAATGCGCTTGCCGTGCTCCACCCAGAAGCGCATCGCCGGTTCCCAGTAGGCCCAGTTATACTGGCCTTCCACCGGCTCCAGATCGGCCCAGTTGGCGCGCAGATATGCCACGCTGGCCTCGGGAAACGTGCCGCACGCGCCGGGACGCACGCCGGAAAAGACCATCCACCCTTTGCCGGGATTGATCAGCAGTTCATCAGTCGTCTGCGGGATAATCGTCGTCATCGTTTCCACGGCCCGAGCGCCCGGCGCAGCCAGGAGCACCAGCACCAGCATTACCCATGCCATCGGCATCCGTCGTTACTCCCGTCCCAGCGACTGCGCCACCTCGGCCAACTGGTCCATGATCGGCAGTGCGTTCGGGCACTTCGGCTCGCACGCGCCGCAGCGGGTGCAGGCGGCGGCGCGCTTGGCGGGCTCCATGCCCGCATACTGGCCGGCGGCCCAGTCCAGCAGGCCGTAGACCTTCGCGTAGTTATACAGCCGGAAATTGCCCGGGATATCCACCCCGCTGGGGCAGTCCATGCAATACCCGCAGGCGGTGCAGAACTGCTGGCCGAGGGTGGCGAATTCGTCCAGCACCGCGTCCATGCGCGCGTGGTCGGCGGCGCTGGCCCCGGTAAAGGCCTCCACCGTGGCCACGTTCTCCGCCAGCATCTCCAGCGTGGTCATGCCCGAGCACGCGCAACTCACCGCCGGGTTCGCCAGCACGAATTGCAGCGCCGCCGCCGCGGTGGTTCCCGCTCCGCCGCCTATGAGCGCCTGCAGTTGCGGCGCCGGCGCCGACAGCATGCCCCCCGCCACCGGGCACATGGCGATGACCCCCACCCCCAACTCGCCCGCGCGGGCGATGGCCGGCGCGTAGGCGCGATTGACCATGTTGTAGGGAATGGTGAAGCTGTCAAAGAGGCCGGTCTCGATGAGCGTGATGTAATTTTCAGGTTTGTCGTGCCCGGTGAAACCGATGTGCCCGATGAGGCCTTCCGCGCGAGCCGCGTCCAGCGCCTCCAGCGCCCCGCCTTTTTTCGTCAGCATCTCCAGCCGGTCCAGGCTGAACCACCCTACCTGGAAGAACTCCAGGTAGTCCACCCCGAGGATCTCCATCTGCAGGTCGATCTCTTCGCGGTAGCTGTCCGCGGTCGTCTCCGCGCTGATGCCCGCCTTGCCACTGACGATGAGCCCGCGGCTGCGCCCTCGCAAGCCCGGCGCGGTGAGGTGCTGGCAGCGGCCGTTGATGTACCACCGCGTGGTCTCAAAATAGTTCACCCCGGCGGTGATGGCGGCATCCACCACCTGCGCCGACAACTCGGGGTCATGCTCGGGCAAGCGCATGCACCCCATCGCCAGCGCGGACACCCGCAGGCCGGTGTTACCTAAAGGACGGTATTGCATCGAAAACCTCGTGATCTGTCAAAATGATATTCAACATATTCGGGGGAAATGGTCGAAAATCCTTTGAGCTAATTGCCAAGGGTGCGCGCATAGTTTGTTACCTTTTTTATGCCGCCTTCTCGTATTGCGAGCAA
>CAZPYA010000074.1:0-29064 GCA_964590255.1 uncultured bacterium | reverse complement strand
ACGCACCAATCAAACCAAACTCAGACATGTGTTTGCAGGTGAGCGAAAGTCCTGTCACAAATACCAGTATAACCTATTATATATTAGTTGAGAAGATCCTTCATTACCCGAGCATCTCCCGCGCCTTCGCCAGCGCCTCGGGGATTTTGCCGGCATCCTTGCCGCCGGCTTGCGCGAAGTCCGGCCGGCCGCCGCCGCCGCCGCCGGCGAGTTTGGCCATCTCGCGGACGATGCTGCCGGCGTTGGCGCGGTCGGTGAAGGCCTTGCCCACCTTCACCGCGAAGAGCGCCTTGCCGTCGTCCGCGGCGGCGAGGACGATGACGTCGGCGACGTTCTCACCCAGGTACTGGTCGGCCAATTTGGCCAGCGTGGCGGCGTCGACGCCGTCCAGCGCGCTCACCAGCACGCGCAGGCCGTTGATAGTCTCTGTTTGCGGGCCGGCCGCGCCGCCGCCGGCCGCGGCCTTCACCTTCAACTCGTCAATGCGGCCTTCCAGCTCGCGGATGGTCTGCTGCAGGCCGGCCACGCGACCGAGAAGCTGCTCGGCGGGCACTTTCAAGCCCGTCGCCAGGTCGCGGACGATCTCCGCCTGCTCGCGCGCCCAGGCGGCGGCCTTGCGGCCGGTGACCGCCTCGATGCGGCGGATGCCCGCGGCGACGGACGTCTCCGCGGTGATCTTGAAGAAGCCGGCCTGGCCGGTGCGCTCCAGGTGGGTGCCGCCGCACAGCTCGCGGCTGAACGTCACGTCGCGGTCGCCGCCGATGTTCACCGTGCGCACCCAGTCGCCGTACTTCTCGCCGAAGAGGGCGGTGTAGCCGTCCTTGCGCGCCTCCTCCAGGCTCATGTCGCGGATGACCACCGGCTCGTCGTCGAGAATCTTGCCGTAGACCAGTTCCTCGACACGGCGGATCTCCTCAGCGGTCATCGCCTGCGGGTGGCTGAAGTCGAAGCGGAAGGTGTCCTCCTCGACCATCGAGCCGGCCTGGCGGGCGTGCTCGCCCAGCACCAGGTGCAACGCCCAGTGCAGCAGGTGGGTGCTGGAGTGCGCGCGGCGGATGGCATCGCGGCGGGCGGCGTCCACGCGGGCGGTCACGGTGTGGTGCGGCCCGGGGATGAACTCCTCGTGCTCCGTCAGCTCCACGGTGTGCAGCACGTGGCCGAACTTATCTTTCGCCACGTCCACCACCGGCAGCGCCACGCCGTTGAAGCGCAGCGTGCCGTAGTCGGCGCACTGCCCGCCGGAGGTCGCGTAGAAGGGCGTTTTGTCCAACACCACGGTGGCGAAAGTGCGGTCGGCGTTCGCCTCAAAATGCAGCAGCGTCGCTTCCGTCTCGGTGGCCGCGTAGCCGAGGAACTCGGTGGCGGGCACGTCCGTGCCGAGCATGGCGGAGGCGGCGTAGTCGAATTTGCCGCCGGCTTTCGCCAATTCGCGCGCCGCGGCCATGGCGGCTTTGAAGCCGTCTTCGTCGATGGTGAGCCCGGCGGCCAGCGCCGTCTCTTCGGTCAGCTCCTTCGGGAAGCCATACGTGTCATACAGCGTGAAGACGTCCTTGCCGTTCAGCGCGGCGGCGGCGGCGACCTTCGCCTTGCCGATAAGGTCGGCGAGCAGCTCTTCGCCGCGCTCCAGCGTGTCGGCGAAGCGCTCTTCCTCGGCGCGCAGCGTGTCAGCGATGAAGCGGGCGTTGTCGCGCAGCTCGGTGTAATGCTCGCCCATCACGCTGTCCAGCGCCGGCACCAGCTTCCACAGGAAGGCCTCCTGCAGGCCCAGCGCGCGGCCGAAGCGGAAGGCGCGGCGAATGATGCGGCGGACGACATAGCCGCGCTTGCTGTTGGAGGGCAGCACGCCGTCGGCGATCATGAACGCGGCACAGCGCAGGTGGTCGGCGATGACGCGCAGCGCCACCGTGCCGTCGGCGTCGGTCTGGTCCAGCTTCGCCAGCGCCATCGTCTCGGTGGTGACGGGGGTGAGCAAGTCCGTGTCGAAATTCGTCGGCACGTCCTGCACCAGGCTGGCGATGCGCTCGAGGCCGGCGCCGGTGTCGATGCCCGGCGCGGGCAGCGGCAGATACTCGCCGCCCTGGTAGTTGAATTGCTGGAAGACGTGGTTCCAGAATTCGATCCAGCGGTCGCAGCCGCAGGCGGGCGAGGTGCAGTCCGGCCCACAAGCGAGATGTTCGCCGCGGTCGTAGTGCATCTCGGAGCACGGGCCGCACGGGCCGCTGTCGCCCACCGGGCCCCACCAGTTCTCTTTCTTGCCCAGCGGCACCACGCGCGCCGCGGGCACGCCGATGTCGATCCAGATCTGCCGCGCTTCCAGGTCTTCCTGGTACGGCTCGCCGGCCTTCGGCTTGTAGTAGGTCACCCACACGCGCTCGGGATCGAGGCCCAGGCCGCCTTCGCTGGCCGGGTTGGTGGTGAACTCCCAGCCCCAGCGCAGTGTTTCTTTCTTAAAATAGTCGCCAAAGCTGAAGTTGCCGAGCATCTCAAAGAAGGTATGGTGGCGCGCGGTATGGCCGACATTGTCCAGGTCGTCGGTGCGGGCGCATTTTTGCACGGTGGCCACGCTGCCGTACGGCGGCTCCACCTCGCGGCGGAACCACGGCACGAACTGCTGCATCCCCGCGGTGGTAAACAGCGTGGTCGGATCCTCGGGCACCAGCGAGCTGCTCGGCAGCACCGTATGCCCCCGCTCCGCGAAGAAGCGCAAAAACGCCGTGCGTATCTCATTTCCAGTCATGGCAACACCTCTACATGCCCCTCATCCCCAGCCCGTCTCCCCGAGGAGACGGGAGAGTCAAGGAATCGCAATCAGGGGGATAGTATAGCAAAATGGGGCGAAGAGGGGGAAGGTGGCATGGCGGCGGTGCGTGGAAGATGCGGGTTATACTTCAAAGTATTATAATACCCCAGCGTAGAATTCGGGATAGCGTATGTTAGAATGTCGCCCGCTTGAGACAAAAGCGCTTGCTTGCCCCCCGGGCCCTCAATGTCCGTTTTACCGCACACACACCGGGGCAGCGGTGGGCTATGCTAGGCTTACCGGGATGCTGCGCTAAGAATGTTATTACTCTTTAATATATACTAAGAGAAATAACAATGACTCTTAGTGGCTGTGGAAATGTGGAGACAGGCAGAGGCCCCCGTTCAATCGCCGTGTTGATAAGTGGGCGCAAACACGCCCGGTCGACGACCATTATCCCCTGAGAAAAGTTCCCGCAAGTTTCCCCCAGGGTTATTCCTGGTTGTTATCCACGGGTGTGGATGGCGGGTGTTTGAGCGTGAATCGCATTTTCGGCGTGTCCGCGCTGGGGCTCAATCCACCAGCGAGGCGAAGTAGTCGGCGTTGCGGGCCACGGAGCGGCGCCATTCGCCGGGCATGACATGGGTATAGTGGATCGCCTCGGCCGGGCAGACGGTGGCGCAGGCGGCGCAGTCGATGCATTCCATGGGATCGATGACATACTGATTGCCGGCGTCGTAGATGCAATCTACCGGGCACACCAGCGTGCATTCGCCGCATTTTTCGTCCATGCAGGGTTCGCAGATCACATAGGCCATGGTTGTCCCCTCCCCGGTTGCTCTTCCCGTATGGTAGCAAGCGATTCCCGGGTGGATGTGTTAGAAACGCACCAATGTCCGGCGGGAGGAAACGGGCGGGCCCTGTCGTAAACAGGAAAGGCGCAATTGCGCGTTCGGAAGGATCATCACCATGTACGACCGCCGTGAAAACGAGCACCAGGAATTGTTCCACCTCGGCATCGACCCGACACGGCCGATCGCTATCCATATCCCCAGCCCGCTGGGCAAGCTCGGGTATTTTGTCTACCTGCGCGTGCCGGCGGCGGCGGTCGGGCGGCTGGACGGCGTGGGCATGCGGCTGGATGTCGGCGGCCTGCGCGAGGACCATGAGGACGTGGCGCCGGGCGATGGCGTGGAGGGCGCGCTGGTGCTGCCGTCGGTGGACGGCCTGGCGTGGCGCTGCCTGGGCCGGGTGCGGGTGAGCCGCGGCAACGGCACGCTGACGCTGAAGGACTGGCCGACCGATCTCGCGACTGCCGACCTGCTTATCACCACCTGGCCGCGCTTCGTGGAGCAGGGGCTGGCCGACGCGTGGATCGCCGCGCAGGCCGACCCGTGCTGGGCGCCCTCCGGGGTACCGCTGGGCGGCATCGGCGGCGGGCGCGTAGACCTGTGCCGCGACGGCCGCTTCCGCAACTTCAGTCTGAACAACAACCAGGACGCGCCGGTGGAAGATCCCGACGGCCTGCCGGATGCCTACCTGGCGGTGACGGTGGGTAATGTCACCCGCGACCTGGCCACGCGGCCGATCGTCGCGGGTCATGCCGCGTGTGAACAACTGGATTACGAGCCGCGCTTCCCACAGGCGATCCTCTCCGCGGAGCCGTTCTCCGGCCTCGCCGTGCGCGTCGTCGCCAGCGGCACGCTTTGCCCGCAGGACTTGCGCCGATCGAGTATCTCCGGTTTTCTGGTGCGCTGGGAAGTGACGAACACCACCGCGACCGCGCAGACGGTCACCGTGCGCATGGGCTGGCCCAATCTCATCGGCGTGGGCGGCGGCGTGGCTGAGGCGGAGAGCGGCATCGGCTACGGCGACGGCTATTACCATCACTGGGACGACCCGACCGGCCGCGCGGAAACCGTCGAAGGCAACGCGGTGATCTTCACCGGCGCGCCGCAAAACCTGGCTTCCACCGGCGAGCACATGTTGGCGATACGCATTGGCGCCGCGACGGCGGGCAACGGGCACGGAGAAGTTTACCGTGAACTGCGGCTGGAACCCGGTGAGACCGGCACATCAACGATGTCGCTGGTCGCCGCTATGCCGCATTGGGTCGACTCGAAGCGCGTCGACCGCGGCCACGCCTGGCAGAACTATTTCAATGGTGCGCGCGGCATGACGGCGGAGCTGATTGTCGAAGCAGAGGCCATGCTGGCGGAAGCGGGCGCGCTGGCGGCGCTGCTAAGCGAGAGCACGCTGCCCGCCTGGCTGCAGCGACGGCTGTGCAACTGCGCCTACCCGCTGGTGACGAATAGCGTCTACTACCGCGACGGTCGCTTCAGCATCAACGAAGGGCCTACCGAGATGGCGGGCTGTTATGGCACCATCGACCAGCGGCTGGCGGCGCACCCGGCCACGCAACTGCTCTTCCCCGAGCTGAACGCGACCGAGCTGACCCTCTTCGCGGAGAACCAGGCGGCGGACGGCGGCATCAACCACGACCTGGGCGGCGGCCACCTGGAGCGCGGGGTACACCCGCAGGACTGGCCGGACCTGACCTGCTCGTTCATCATTCAAACGGCGCGCCATGCCTGGAGCACCGGCGACGCGGCGTTCGAGGCGGCGATGTGGCCGCGAGCGCGCAAAGCGCTGCTGAAGCACGCCGCTTGGGCGGAAGCAGGTGCCGGCGTGGCGCAGGTGGGCGACGGCCTGGGCACCAGCTATGACGGGTATCACTATGTGGGCACCACCGGCTACATGGCCACGCTGTGGCTGGCGGCGCTGGCGGTGATGGCGCAGTGGGCGGGTCGGCGCGGCGATGACGCGCTGCTGGCGCGCATCCCCGGCTGGCGCGACGCGGCGGTTGCTCGGCTGGACGCCGACCTGTGGAACGGCGCGTACTACATCGCCTATGGCGACCAGGCCGGCGGACGGCGCGAGAGCTGCCACGCCGGGCAGTTGGCCGGGCAGGTGTTCGCGCAGTTGCTGGCCGGCGACGACGTGCTGCCGCGGGCGCGGATGCAGGCCTGTCTGGACGGCATTTTCCGGCTGAATGGCCACGCGCGCTTCGCCGTGCCACCGGATGAAGTGTGGCCGGACGGCAGCAGCGCGGTGGAGTTCGGCTGGCTGCCTTACGTGGAAGGCTTCATGCTCACCGCCGCCGCCGCGCTGGGCGATGATCGCCTGCCCGCGCTGTGGGCGCGCATGATGGCGGTGGTGGACGGCGACGGCGCCCATCCCTGCGACACCCGCCTGATGTACCAGCCCAACGGCCAGTTGAGCTGGGGCGCCTACTACATGACCGCGCCGGCGAGCTGGCTGGTCTACGACGCCTGGCAGGACTTTTTCTACAGCGCCGACGACGGCGTGCTGCGGCTGCGCGCCGGCCAGCCCGGCCGTTACCCGCTGGTGCATCCACTGTTCTGGGCGATGGCCGAGGTGGCGGAGGACGGAACGGTGACGTTGACGGTGCGCCGGGTCTTCCGCGACGGGCTGACGGTGTGCGCGCTGGCGGCGCCGGCCGGGCAGGACATCATTCAAGAGGAGATCAAGCTCCCCGCAACATTCTATCAACCAGGCTACCATTTATCCACATTGCCGGATGCCACGCCGCTGAACGTCGGCACCGTGCTCAGGTGGCGAATTGATCAGTAAAGCGATTAAGAATTGGATTTAACTCGCGTTCGCCGGGCCACGTTATCCCCCGTGTGGATAAAAAATTGTGGAAAAATAAATTCGCTTCATGCGGGGTGTGGAAAAGAACGGCGGGTGTGCGTCTGAATGAGCAATAAGGAGAAAATTCCCGTTCAAACAGGGCTAAATTGCCCACCAAGCAGACAGATGTACCCGTTGCTCTTGGCGGGCAAGTAAGCTATAATACCCGCGTTGACAGAGCAGGGATATCCCCAGGGCTTTTCCTGGTTGTGGATAACTGCCGCAACGATGAACACTGCCATTACCCAACCTGACCACCAAGCGTGCGCCGCTGTTTTTCGCCCATGCGGGTGGTATTGTGCCCCGACCGGCGGCACAGGTTGGGGAGGTATCTGCCTTAATCTTAGCCCGACCCCCGTGGTCACTTTTTGCACCTGTTGCAGCACTCGGCGTTCCTCGTTCGGCGCCGGGCGGCCGATGACGCCGCCCGTCTGCCCGGCCACACGGCGATTTTTATTGATTGATCGCGCATTCATCTCGGAGGAACCGATGCCGTCGACGCTGACATTGCAGGAAATCTGGCCGCGCACCCTGGCCATGCTGCAGGACACCCTGAAACGCAAGACGCTGGCCAAGTGGGTGCCGGATCTGCAACCCGTGAGCTTTGACGGCGCCACCCTGGTGGTGAGCGCCCCCACGCAGTTCGTGCAGGAGTGGATGGCCGGCAAGGCTGCCCCGCTGCTGTCCCGCAAGCTGTCCGACGAACTCGACACCCCCATCGCCGTGCAGTTCACCATCGGCCAGTTGTCGTTGAAGCTGGAGGCGCCCGAGGCGCCGGCGAAGAGCACGAAGGCGAAAGCCGCGTCGCGTCGCGACGACCTGTTCAGTTCGCTGCCGCTCAACCCCCGCTACACCTTTGACCAGTATGTCGCCGGCAAGCACAGCCATATGGCCCACGCCGCCGCCCAGGCGGTGAGCCGCAAGCCCGGCAAGTCGTATAACCCGCTGTTCGTCTACGGCGGCGTCGGGCTGGGGAAAACCCACCTGATGCAGGCCATCGGCCACGCCGCGCTGCGCGAAGACCCCGCGCTGAAAGTCTGCTACGTTTCCGGCGATACCTTCACCTATCACGTGGTAACCTCCATCCGCGAGGACCGCTTCGGCGCTTTCCGTGACGCCTATCGCGACGTGGACCTGTGGCTGGTGGACGACATCCAGTTCATCGCCTCCAAGGAGCGCACCGAGGCGGAGTTCTTTCAGGTATTCAACACCCTCATCGAGACGGGCAAGCAGGTGGTCATCTCCGCCGACCGCGCGCCGAAAGACCTGCAGTTGCTCGACCAGCGCCTGCGCTCGCGCTTCGAGTGGGGACTGATGGCCGACATCAAGGCACCGGATTTGGAGACGCGCATCGCCATTCTGCAGAAGAAGGCGGCGCTGGAGAACATGGCGGTGCCCGAGGACGTCATCCGCTACATCGCCTCCACCATCACCGGCAATATCCGCTCGCTGGAAGGCGCGCTCATCAAGGTGATGGCCGCCTCCTCGCTCACCGAGCAGGAGCTGTGCGTGTCGCTGGCCATGGAGCACCTGCGCGACCACAGCCACGGCGTCACCTCCCGCCTGTTGTCCATCGCCGACGTGCAGCAGGCCGTGGTGCAGCAGTTCAATATCGCGCTGGCCGACCTCACCGGCGCCCGGCGCACGCAGAACCTGGTGCAGCCGCGCCAGGTGGCGATGTACCTGTGCCGCCAGTTGCTCAGCTCCTCCTTCCCGGAGATCGCGCGCAACTTCGGCGGCCGCGACCACAGCACCGTCATCTACGCCTGCACGAAGATGGAAGAGGCGATGCGCATGGACACCCAGGTGCGCGCCGTCATCGACGGCCTGACCACCCAGTTGCAAGAGGCGATGAGCGCCCGCGAATAGCCTCCGCCGCCCAGTGATGCATACCACCCCCTCTCGTCCACGACGCGAGGGGGTTTTTCACCGCATGACGCTATATCTTGCGAAAAATAGAGGAACCCTCCGCTAGATGGCGAATAAGCGGTGTAATTGGTCTGATTTGCGAATACTCACCGGAACCACAGGAGTCGTACCGTGAAATTTACCTGCCCGAAGCGTCTCTTCCACGAAGCGCTGCAGAGCGTCTCTCGCGCTGTGGCCACGCGCAGCACGTTGCCCATATTGAGCCACGTCTACCTGGAAGCCCGCGGCACGCAGTTGAAGCTGGTGACCACCGACCTGGAAATCGGCATGATGTGCGAGTTGCCCATCGAGGACGCGGCCGAGCCGGGCGCGGTGACGGTGCCCGAGCGCATCCTGCAGGACGTGGTGGCGAACCTGCCCGACGCCGAAGTGGAGCTGGAATCGAACGAGCGCAACCTGCTGACGCTGCGCGCCGGCAAGTCGCAATACACCATCCACGGCCTGCCCGCCGAGGAGTTCCCGGTGCTGCCCACCGTGCCGCAAGACGCCGTGCTGTCCGTGCCCGGCCCAGTGCTGCGCGACCTGGTGCGCAAAACCCTTTTCGCCGCCAGCACCGATGAAAGTCGCCTCATTCTCACTGGCTGTTTGCTCGCCTGGGACGGTCAGCAGGCGGTGATGGCCGCCACCGACACCCACCGGCTGGCGGTGAAGAAGGCGCCGGTGACCGGGCAGTTCACCCGGCCCATCTCCGCCATCATCCCCGCCCGCGCGCTGCAGGAGTTGCTGCGCCTGCTGGGCTCCAGCGACGATCCAGCCTCTATCTACGTCGGCGACAACCAGATCCTCTTCGTACTGGGCCGCGTGCAACTCGTCAGCCGCCTTATCGAGGGGCAGTTCCCCGCCTACGACCGCGTCATCCCGCAGGACCTGCAGAAGCGCATGGTGGTGAACCGCCAGGAGCTGTACGAGGCTGTGCGCCGCGCCGGCATCGTGGCGAAATCCGAGTCGAATAAAATCATCTTCCGCTCGGTCGACTCCACCCTCACCCTGGAAGCGCGCTCCGGCGACGTGGGCGACGCCCATGAAGAAGTGCCCATCAGTCTGGAAGGCGACGCCGTGGAAATTGCCTTCAACGCCGCCTACCTGCAGGACGTCCTCTCCGGCCTCGACACCGAGACGGTAGAGCTGAACCTCGGCGGTCCGCTCAACCCCGGCCTGCTGAAAGCCGACGGCGAACCCGATTACCTCTATGTAGTCATGCCCATGCAGATTCTGTAGGGGATAGGGAACAGGGGGTTAGGCATTAGGGAGCGGCCCCTCCGGGTGGAGGGGCCGCTTTTTTGTAGGGAACACCGGTTGGCACTGCGTGATCGCGACACAAGCGCGAATAGCGTTATTGGAGCCATGAAATATCACGCTTCTCCCCTGCCCCTGCGCAGTGCAACGGAGCGGGGGAAGGGGTCGGGGGATGGGGGCCGATTTAGCACAAACGCAGCATAGGAAGGGAACACCACGGCGGGCGTTCCCTACATGTTATTTCCCCCACACGTGCTCTGTCCAATAATCATCCAACCGCAGGTGCAGCGCCTTGATGCGCTCGGTGTCGGCTTTTTTCCAGAACATGCCGGTGTAGCCGAAGAGCAGGCGGGGGTTCGTTTTTGCCAGGTCGAAATGGCGGCGGACGACCTGTTCGGCGTCGTCAAAATCCTCGGGCAGCTCCTCGCCGATGGCGAGGATGATCGGGCGGCCGGCGATTTCCGCCAGCGCGTCCTCCACGCGGATGGCGCCGGCGGCGGTTTTCTCGATGAAGCCGGCTTCCTGGTAGGTGACATTGGGCAGGTGGCGCAGGGTGGCGTAAAAGACGTGCGGGCCGCTGCACGGGTGGATGGCGATCTCGCCGAAATGCTCGGCGATGCGGCGGTCGTGCGGCAGCACGTGCTCCAGATACATGGCGGGCGAGAGCATGTTCACCGAGCACTCGGCGATGCGGTGCACCTGCGCGCGGAAACGCGGGAAACGCGCCGGCCCGATCCAACGCGCCAGGTTCTCGCGCAGCGCGATGAAGAAGTCGGTGATGAGTGTCATCAGCGCGGCGAACTGCTCCGGCTCCTCGTAGGGCGCCAGGAAGGCGTCGTCGCCGAGGATCATGTGGGCGATATTGAACGGGCCCTGCATGTCCGGCAGGCCGATCTCGATCCACTCCGGCGTCAACGCCCGCGCCGCCGCAATATCTTCGCGCATCTCCGGGATGATGCCGCTCGTTTCAGGATCGGGCATGCCTTCCGCCAGCACCGCGGCCAGCGGGCGGCTGCCCTTCGGCGTGTAGCCCAGGCCCGCGTCCAGCTCGATGCCGAATGACGCGGGGACGGTGCCGGTGCCCTTGCCCAGGTTCAGCCGCGGGCGGATGGGGTTATGCATCGGCAGGCCCCAGCCCATGCCGGTGATGGCGCCTAACAGGCGCTCCTCCGGCGGCTTCGGCGCGGCCGGCTCAGTCCGCTCCATCACTTCGCCGGCGGCGATGTCCGGCCCGCGCCCCAGGTAGAAGGCCGGGTATGGCCGCGGCTCCCCGCGCTGCACAGACGCCTCCGCCACGTCAATGCGGCGCTCGGGGTGGGCGGCCAGCGTCGCCTCCAGCTCGGCGACGGCAGTAGCAATGTCGTGCGTGATAGTCATGGGGATACAGTTCGCGGGTGAGGAGCGGAATCCTGCCGCATGCCGTATGCCGAGCAGTTGTCATCCCAGGGAAAATGAGTTATAACAGGAACGCGGCACCCGCTGCCGCACTCCACACGAGGTGGCGCTGATGGATGAACCGGCGGCAAAACCGAAACGCAACGGCTGGGACGACCTGGGGATGTTCGGGCTCGTGGCGGGCGTCCTGTTCGCCGGCGCCCTGACGGCGATGCTGTTGCAGGGAGCATGGTCGTTGCATGCGCTGCAGCCGCTGCGCGGCGGCGGCAGCTTGATCCCCTTTTTATTGTTGTTGTTCTGGATGCTCTTTGTCCCGCTGGGTCTTGCGGTTTGGATTGGCTTGTGCCTGCGGCGCACGCGGATGTTGCTTATCGCGGCGCTATTGGTGAGCGCGGCTTTCGCCGGTTATTTCCCGCTGGTCACCGTTGCCACGCGCCTGCAGGACCGCGTCTGGCAGGCGTGTTACCCGCGGATTCGAGAGCGCGGGCAACCGATCATCGACGCGCTGCGGTCCTTCGAGCGCGATCACGGCCACCCACCAGGAGGCCTGGTGGCGCTGGTGCCGGAGTATCTGCCGGACATTCCGACCACGGGCGTCGACGCCTATCCCGATTTCCTGTACCGCGAAGCCACAGCCTGGCGGAAGACGAGCTGGCAGCTCACGGCGTCGACGCCCCGCGGGATAATCGATTTTTCCGCATATGTCTATTGTTCGGATCCGAAAGACCCGGACCTGACCGCTCCTTCCAGCGAACAGCGCGTAGGGCAGTGGGTGTATATCAGAGATTAAGGGCGCTGGTTATCCCCCTGCATTATGGCGGCGCACAGGCGAGAACCATCGCATTGGTCGCAGAAAATGAAATGCTCCGGATGCGGGTGAACACTGCGCCCAGCGAGGCACCTGCGACCGGACTCTCTACCTGAATACCGAGTTGCTGAATAACACAACATCCTGCTTCATACTCGCAGGGATCAAGTGCCTCGCGCATGCTCGAACGCTACCCCGCTCCGCAGCGTGGCTGACATCGCTCTCACCCCCAACGCTCACTTGAATACCATCCACCCGAACCGATACGATCGGTTGAAGTCGTGATACCCGAGCGGCGACCAGGAGGCGAAGGTGGGTTTGTCCGGCTCGGGGGTGTCGATGCGGGCGAAGTTGGCGCGCCAGCGGTCGCCGGGGTTGGGCACGATGTTGTCGCGGCCGACGATGGAGGTGAAGGGGATGCGGTATTCCACCGTCCAGCCTTTGGCGCCGCCTTTTTTATTCACTTCGCCATCGACGAACACTTTCGTCACCAGGTCCTCGCAGGTATATTCCGTGAGGAAAAAGAGCTTGCGATACGAGCCGTCGGGCAGGCTGCGGCTGAGCTGGTAGGAATCCAGCACGGTGTTCAGCGGGCTCACCTCGATCTCGTAAAAGGCGCGGAAGGATCCGGATGGCGCCAGGAACACCTCGACGCATTCTTCCATGAAGATGTTGTCATCGTGCTTCGTCAGCGTGCCCCAGGCGTAGTCGTCCTCGCAGGTCATGGCGACGTAGAGATAGCGCTGGTTATACAGCACGCGCGCCGTGGTGGTGAAGCGCATCGGCTTGCCGGTGTCGGCGTAGGTCAGCGTCACCGCCTCCGCCCGCTGCCACAGCGGATCGTCTGCCTTCCCGGTCAGCGCCAGGTCGCAGTCAATGCGATTCACCGTATAGGTGGGCAGCGGCACCTCGGCCGGCGGCGCGGCGTGGGCCAGGGCGGCGCAAAGCAGCAACAACGGAATCAGGTAGCGTGCCATAGCGCCATTATACACCCGGATGGGGTGTTAGGTGTTCCCTCGAAAACTTCCCGCCGCTTTGGTGTCTAACGGCACATAAAGGAGTCTTTCATGCGCATTACCTGCCTCCTGGTCTGCCTGATGCTGCTGCTCGGTGGGCTGTCCGCCCATGCGACCGTGCGCGTCGCCGCGGTATTCACCGACCACCTGGTGCTGCAGCGCGAGCGGGCGGTGCCGGTGTGGGGCACGGCTGACCCTGGCGAGGCGGTGACGGTGACCTTTGGCGGGCAGCAGGCGCGCGCTACGGCCGACGCCGCCGGGAAGTGGATGGCGCGTCTGAAAGCGATGCCGGCGAATGCGACGCCACAGGAATTAACCGTGGCCGGCGCGGCGAACACCGTCACCCTGAAGGATGTGCTGGTGGGCGAGGTGTGGTTGTGCAGCGGGCAGTCCAATATGGTGTGGGAGGTGCGGCTATCGCTGAACGCGGCGGAGGAGATGCCGAAGGCGAACTACCCGCTCATCCGCGCCTTCACCGCGCAAAGCGCCATCCCTGCCGGTAAAGGCTACGCGACGACCCCGCAGGAGCGCTGCCTGGGTGCCTGGCAGGTGTGCACGCCGGATACCGTGAAAAACTGGTCGGGCATCGGCTACTACTTCGCGCGGCTGCTGCACCAACGGCTGAATGTGCCGGTGGGCATCGTCGTCGCCGCCGCCGGCGCCTCGGCCATCGAGGCGTGGACCAGCCTGGACGGCCTGAAAGCCATCTCGCGGTACCGCGAGCGCGCCTGCGCCTACGAGGAAATCCTGCAGGCGTACCAAAAAGACCCAACGCAACTGACCACCGCCCTCGCCGTGCAGGCCGCGCGCCTGCCCGAGCGCCGGCAGGCGTGGTTCGCCAAGCTGGACGCCGACGATCCCGGCATGCAGGGGCAATGGATGGCGCCCGGACTGAAGACGGATAAATGGGATAGCATCACCCTGCCCGTCTCAGTGGCCGACAACCCCCTCGGCGCGCCGGTAGCGTCCATCTGGTTTCGCAAAGAGGTGGAGATTCCCGCCGCATGGGTCGGCAAGGCGCTGGTGCTGCACCTGGGCGTGCTGGACGCCGTGGATGAATGCTACGTCAACGGCGCCCGCGTCGGTCGCACCTGGTTCGACACCCCGAATTACTGGGGCCTGCAACGCACGTACCCGGTGCCGGTGGTGGATGACACGCATGTGGTGGTGGCGATGCGCCTGCTGAAGCTGGCCTACCACATGGCGCCCTTCGGCCCGGCGGTGGACATGAAGCTGGCGCCGCCGGACGCGCCGGACGCGCAGCCCGTGTCGCTGGCCGGCGCGTGGCGCGTGCGCAAGGCGCAGGACCTGGACGCCGGCTTGCAGCCGCAGCTCACGCCCATCGGCGCCGCCGCCCCCGGCAGCTCGTATGGCCACCCCGCCGTGCAGTACAACGCCCTCATCCACCCGCTCATCCCCTATGCCATCCGCGGCGCTATCTGGTACCAGGGCGAGGCGAACGCACCCTTCTACATCGACTATCGCACGCTGCTCCCCGGCCTCATCTCCGCCTGGCGCAATGAGTGGGGCCAGGGCGATTTCCCCTTCGGCATCGTGCAGTTGGCGAGTTACTACGAGCAGCAGACCGCGCCGGTGGATCGCGGCGGCTACATCAACCTGCGCGAGGCGCAGGCGATGGCGCTGCGCGTCCCCGGCGCCTTCATGGCTACCGCCATGGATATCGGCGAGGGCAACAACATCCACCCGCGCAACAAGCAGGAGGTGGGCCGCCGCCTGGCGCTGAACGCGCTGCAAGTCGTTTACGGCCGGAAGGACGTCCTCGGCACCGGCCCGATGTATAAATCGATGAAGATCGAAGGCCACGCCATCCGCCTGCGTTTCACCGCGGCGCAGGGCCTGTATGCGAAGGGTGACCCGCCCGTCGGCTTCGCTATCGCCGGCGCCGACCGCGCCTTCTACTTCGCCCAGGCGAAGATCGACGGCGAGGAGGTCGTCGTCTGGTCCGATAAAGTGCCCCACCCCGTGGCCGTCCGCTACGCCTGGGCGACGAACCCGGTATGCAACCTCTACAACGCCGCCGACATGCCCATCTACCCCTTCCACACCGACAATTGGGACCTGTCGCAGTTGGTGATCCCAAAGGATACCATCACCATCCCGACGGGCTGGGTGCCGCGGTAAGAGGAATGATGCCCTTGCAGGGCGGGGACGATTGTTCGGTTCCGGTTCCCAGGGCGAGTTGCCCTGGGCTTAGCTCAATGCACCGAATACCTGCTGTGGCGTGACAACGTGAATGGGCCCGGTGGCGAGATTCATCGCTGCCGGCCTATCCGCTGTGAATAACGGCAAATGCAATTTCTCTGCCAGCGCTGCGTAGACAGCGTCATATGCGGAAACGCCATATTGGCAGGCATATTCGAACGCCATGTTGATTAGTGGATCGATAGGGTAGTAGTTTATCGCCACACACATGAGGCTTTGCATATCTTGGCGTGCTCGGTCGATTGGGTATTTAAAGCGAAGAATCCGTGTGCGGAGTGCATTTGCACATTCTAGCTTCAATAATTCTGGCGCATGAAACTCGGTGCCAGACGTTAACCCGTTCAGGAAGTCGATCACTTCCACGGAATACTCTTCGTTTGACACGAGTCGCAATAAGATATTGGCGTCAATGACGCACGAAAACGCTTGCACACTCATCGCTGACGGTCCTCGTCGATCAGTTCGGTCGATGACACGGGAAATTTGGGCCGTGAAGCCAATTCGTGCCGTAATCGTGCAAGGGTTTCCGCGTGCTCACGCTGTGTCAGCAGTATTTTGCGTACGCCGGCTTCAGTGAGAAACAAAATTTCCGCGGGTACTGAGCGTCGCTCTATCGCGGCAGCGAGCTTGATCTCTTCCATCAGCTCATCGGGAATATCGCGCAACATTATGGTGGTCATCATTGTCTACCTCATGCCCATTATACCATATTGTTGATGTTTTGTTAGCATTTTGCAGCAACACGCTCGGGACCGCTCTCGCGGCCCCGAGCGTCGTTCACCCCTCCCCGCCATCGCAAGCCCGCTTTATTCGCGAAGCGAATAAAGCTTCGACTAGCTGTAGCATGACTCATGCGGGCTAGATATGGAAATCCATGATGGCGGAGATGCCTACGCCGCTGACGCGGTTGAGGCTGGTGCCGCTGGCGCTGCGGGTGGTGATGGGCACCAGCAGCGAGCCGGTAAGGGCGGAGATCTCCGTCTCCACCGCCGCCACGCCCTGCGTGGTGCGGATACTCGCCGGCAGGCCCACCACCTGGGCCGCGCCCACGTAGGCGCCGCGGCCCACCGAGAAGATGGGCACCACCTTGGTGGCGCCGGCCACCGCCGCTTCGCGCTGGCCCAGCGTGCTGTTGATGAAGTCATTGATCTGGCTGCCGAAGGTGCTCACCACCAGCACGATGCCGCCCACCTTCAGAATGTCCCCGATATCGATGGCCTGTGCCGGGCGCACCAGCAGATTACTGAACAGCCCGGTCGCCAGTAGCGCCGCCGTGAGGATGACGGCGATGATAGTGCGTCGTACGATGCGCATCTCGGCCTCCTTTAGAAGCGGAACAAGGTATACTGCAGCAGCGCCGACACCGCGGTGCCCTGCACGCGATTGAGCGCGGTGAGACTGGACGACGGGACGAAAACGCGAATGCGCGCCGCGCGCTGGAATTCCAGGTCCACCTGGAAGACGGCCTGCACCTGCGCGATGCGCTCCTGCGGGCCCACCACCTGCGCGGCCCCCAGGCGCACGCCCGGCGACCCGGCGCTGATGATCGGCACCACCTTATTGCCGGGGTTGGTCCACGACGGCCACGTCTCCGTGGTGCCCGCCACCACCGGCGTGCCGGTCACGCGCAACGCTGTCTGCACGTTGCCTCGCCATTGCCCCGCCAGTTGCGCCACGGTCACGTTTTGCGCCCGCGCCGCCCGCGGATCCGCCGTCACCAGCAAATTGTTGCCCATATACAGCGCGTATTGGCTGCCAATGCGCTCGGTGCGCACGTCCTGCCAGGTATGTCCCTGCCCCATGGCGTTCATCAGCCGGGACGCGACGATCTGCGCCCGTTCGCCGGGGGTGAAGCCCCCCGCGCTGGCTACCAGGCGCACCACCACGGTGTCGCCCATCAGCACTTCGCCCACCTCGGCGTTGTTTACCGTGGTGGCGCGCGCGCTCACCGTCGGTGTCGTCGTGGTTTGTTGGGCGTGCAGCACCGCCAGCGGCAGCAACACCGTCGTCAGCGCCGCCAATACCAGTAATCCGATGCGAAGTTGCCTCATCGAAACCTCCTCTCGCGCAGCAAAGATCGTGTAGAACACCTACCCGGCTCCCTGCCACGTGCAACAATCCCGGCGGCGCGTTTCCACGACAAGCGCGGCTGATTGCGCGAGATTCCCGCCGTAAATCCTCTAACTGCCACGAGGATTTCCCCGCCCACCGCGGAACAAGACATACGATGTGTCCGTGGCGGGAAATCTGCCAGACACACAGAGCGGGTATCATGCGTGTGAGGTAGCTGTGATGTCATCCAATGCGGATTGGGTCTGGAAACAGATTCAGGACAACGACGTGAAATTCGTGAAGCTGTGGTTCACGGATATCCTCGGCTTCCTGAAGAGCTTCAGCGTGCCGGTGGAAGAACTGGACAAGGCGATGGAGGAGGGGATCGGTTTCGACGGCTCCTCCATCAAGGGCTTCACCCGCATCGACGAGAGCGACATGGTGGCGGTGCCCGATCCGAGCACCTTCACCATCCTGCCGTGGCGTCCGAAAGAGCGCGCGGTGGCACGCATGTTCTGCGATATCCTCAACCCCGACCGCAGCCCCTACGAAGGCGATCCGCGCCAGGTGCTGAAGCGCAACCTGCGCAAGGCGCGCGAGATGGGCTTCACCTTCTACGTCGGCCCGGAGGCGGAATACTTCTATTTCCGCAGCCCCAATGAGCCGGAGCCGTTGGACCAGGGCGGCTATTTTGACCTGATCCCCCGCGACGAAGCGGTGGACCTGCGCCGCGAGACGGTGCTGGCGCTGGAGGAGATGGGCATCTACGTGGAATACAGCCACCACGAAGTGGCCCCCAGCCAACACGAGATCGACCTGCGCTACACCGACGCCCTCACCATGGCGGACACACTGATGACCTACCGCCTGACGGTGAAGGAAATCGCCTACATGAACGGCGTCTACGCCACCTTCATGCCCAAGCCGCTCTTCGGGCAAAACGGCTCCGGCATGCATGTGCACCAATCGCTGTTCAAGGGCGAGGAGAACGCGTTCTTCGATCCAAACGGCGAGTTTCACCTCAGCCAACTCGGCCGGCACTACATCGCCGGCATCCTGAAATACGTGCCGGAATTCACCGCGGTGACGAACCAGTGGGTGAATTCCTACAAGCGGCTGGTGCCCGGCTACGAGGCGCCCGTCTACGTCTCCTGGGCCCAGCGCAACCGCTCAAACCTGGTGCGCATTCCCATGTATAAGCCCGGCAAGGAAGAAGCCACCCGCATCGAGCTGCGCAGCCCCGACCCGGCATGCAACCCCTACCTCGCCTTCTCGGTGATGCTCGCCGCCGGCCTGCGCGGCATCGAAGAGCAACTGGAGTGCCCACCGCCCACGGAACTCGACCTGTTTCAGCTTTCGCAGGCGGAACGCGATGCGCTGGGCATCACCACTCTCCCCGGCAGCCTGATGGAAGCAATCGCGCTCTGCGAAAAATCGTCCGTCGTCCGCGATGCCCTGGGCGAGCACGTCTTCCGCGAATTCATCGCCAACAAGCAGATCGAGTGGAACCGCTACCGCATGCACGTCACCGATTTCGAGCTAAAAGAGTATCTGCCGCTGCTGTAAGCACACCAGGAAATGGGGACGGTAACGTATTTCGCGATGCTACCTGGCCAGAAATTCGTTGCGGCATCCATTTCCGCCAGTGAGCACGGCCATCATGCGCCGTTTCGCCCCCCGGCCGAGGGCTCACGTGTAATTCATCCCGTTTTGTGGAATAACAGCGTTGCACCCATGACCGATGACACACCCATGGTTCCGGTTCCCCGCACGCAGGCAACGGATGATCCGCTGCTGGCGTTTTTCCACGCCTGCCCGTGGCCGATGCTGCTCGCCGGGGCGGATCGCCGCATCGTCGCCGTCAACGCCGCCGCCGAAGCGCTGCTGGCGCAGCCCGCGGACGCGCTCCTCGGCGAGGTGATCGAGACGCTCTTCCCCATCGAAGACCTTGCCGCGCTGCCGAACAGCCACTGGACGGTGATGATCGCCCATCCCGACGGCGCTTTTCCGGTCGAGGTCAGCTCCTGTCTCGCGCCGTCGCCGCCCGAAGCGCCCGAGTATGTGCTGCAGCTCTTCGACCGTCGCCAGGACCGCCTGCTCTTCGAGGAGAAGGTGAAAACCGCCGAGCTGGCCGGCATCTTCCGCACCATCGCCACCGTCAACCACGAGATCAACAACCCGCTCTTTGGATTGATGGCCACGCTGCAGTTGCTGAGTGACGAACTGGGCGCGCAGACGCCGTCAGTGGTGAAAAAGCTGGACCGCATGGAGAAATGCGCCGAACGCATCAAGCAGATCACCGACGACCTGTCCCAGGTGATCCGTCCCGCCCGCCGCTCCTACGCCGCCGAGGAAGGCATGCTCGACCTGAACCGCGCCAAGCTGAACCCGACGGACACCCCGCCGACGGAGCAGACGCTGGGCCCGCGGCACTTCACGCCCTTCGAGCGGCGCGGGGGGAGCTGAGATGACGACGCGCGCGGAGCAATCCATCCGTATCCTGGTGGTGGACGATGAAGAGATCGTCCGCGAGCCACTCGTCGAAGCGCTCGCCTGGCTGGGCTACAGCGTGGACGGCGCCGCCTCGGTGGTGGAGGCGCTGGCGCTGCTGGAACGGCAGCCCTATGAGCTGGTCTTCTGCGACCTGGTGATGCCCGACGCCAGCGGCTTTGCCCTGCTGGAGGAAATGCGCGACCGCGACCCCGAATTGCCCATCATCGTTCTCACCGGCCACGCCACCGTGGAAATCACTCAGCAGGCCATCCAGCTTGGCGCGCAGGACTTCATCATCAAGCCGTTCAGCGTGCGCGAGCTGCCTTTCATCGTCGAGCGCAACCTGGAGCACCGCCGGCTGGAGCGGCAACTGCGCGAGCAGCAGACGGTGAACCTGCTCTTCCAAACGGTGCAGGCGCTGGTGGCGGCCATCGAGGCGAAAGACCGCTACACCGCCGGCCACTCGCGCAAGGTGGCCGGTCTGGCGATGCGTTTTGCCACCGTGCTCGGTCTCTCCGACACGGACATCTTCGCCGTGCGCCTGGCGGGCATGATGCACGACGTGGGCAAGATTGGCATTCCCGAGCATATCCTCATGAAGCCCACCAAGCTGAACGCCGCGGAGTGGGAGGTGATGCGCCGCCACCCGATCATCGGCGCCGAGATCGTCGGGCAGATCGCCGACCTCGCCTATGTGGCGAAGGTGGTGCGCGCCCATCACGAACGCTGGGACGGCAGCGGCTATCCCGACGGCCTGAAAGAAGAGGCAATCCCCTTCCTCTCGCGCATCATGTATATCTGCGACGCCTATGACGCGCTGCGCGCCGACCGCGCCTACCGCGCCGGCATGCCCGAAGACCAGGCCCTTGCCATCCTCCGCTCCCTCGCCGGCACCCATTTCGAAGCTGACATGGTGCACATCCTCGAACACAACGTGCTGCCCAGCCTCGACGGCGACTGGAATGACGTCGAATTGCCGGTCTAACCCCGGCCGCTTTCCATGGAGAGCACTGTTTGGGAGGCAGGCAAGCGCAGTGCAGCCCCGCTATGCTGAATATCGGCCCCCCTCCCCAACCCTTCCCCCGTGCCGTCGGGCACAGGGGAAGGGCGTGTCTGTTGCTTCTCCCTCCCCCTGTTCGCGAAACGGAGTGGAGAGAACGGGGGGAGGGTCGGGGAGGGGGGCCGATGCCAAATAGGCTGGGGCAGAAGCGTCCCCGCTCCGTCGCCCTGACCCGCCGATAGTCCTTTCCACCGGAACATGCTATACTGTAGCCGTGTCGGACCCACCGCACCGGTGAGGCGTTTTTATGGATTTCGTCGCGGATCAGATGTGTTTTGCCTGCGGGAAAGACAATCCCATCGGCTTGCATCTGTCATTTGCCTTCGACGGTGAGGAATATGTCACACGATTCCGCGCGGATGCCCGCTGGCAGGGGTATCACGGCATTGTGCATGGTGGCATTGTCGCCACCGTGCTGGATGAAGTGATGGCGCGATTGGTCTGGGAACGGGCCGGCCCGTCGGCCACCGCCCGGCTGTCGGTGCGCTATTGCCGGCCGGTGCCGGTGGAGCAGCCGGTGGTGGTGCGCGCGCGCATCACCGCGGTGCGCCGCCAGGGCCACCTGTATGAAACTGCCGCCACCGCCGTGCTGGAGGAGGACGGCGCCGTGCTCGCCGAGGCTACCGGCCTCGTGATGCGCATGGCGCGGCCGGAGGAAGGATAATCATGTCGTCCGTCACCGTCATTATCCCGGCCTATAACGAAGCGCCTCGCCTGGGCATGGTCATCGAGGCCGTGCGCGCCGCCACCCTGATACACGATATGCTGGTGGTGGACGACGGCTCGCAGGACGACACCGCGCAGGTGGCTCGCGAGTGTGGCGTGCGCGTGATCCGTCTGCCCGAGAACCGCGGCAAAGGCACCGCGCTGCGCACCGGCGCCCTCGCCACCCACAGCGATATCCTCCTCTTTCTCGACGCCGACCTTATCAACCTCACCGGCGCCCAGGTCGACGATCTCGTCCGCCCGGTGCTGAAGGCGCAGGCCGGCATGTCTATCGGCGTCTTCCGCGGCGGCCGCGCCGCCACCGACCTCGCCCAGGTCATCAGCCCGCACCTCTCCGGCCAGCGCTGCCTGCACCGCGACTTCTTCCTCGCCGCCCCGCTGGTAGACGGCAGCCGCTCCGGCGTCGAGATCGCCCTCACCGTGCATGCCCGCGCCTGCAAAGTGCCCATTGCCACCGTCGACCTGGTCGGCGCCACCCACACCATGAAGGAAGAGAAAATCGGCGTCGTCCGCGGCGCCCTCGCGCGCTGGCGCATGTATGCCGACATTCTCACCACCTTCGCCCGCTACCACCTCGTCACCCGCCTCCCCGGCCGCTCCGCCATGCGCAGCGAGCAGTAAGCCGGCCATGGTCGCTGGCTCCTTCCCACCGGCTGCTGGAATCGGCTTCCCTCCCCGACCCTCCTCCCGTGCATAGGGGAAGGGGGCGCCTAAATTTTCTCCCTCCCCCTGTGCACGTAGTGAAACGAAGGGCACGGGGGGAGGGGCCGACTTCAGCAGCCGTGAAACGTATTGAGCCACGGGCGTGTCTTGCCCCAGGCTGGGTGTTTTACCTGTTAAGGCGCTGGGTATGACCGGGGCGGCATGGGCGTTGCGGAGCGGCATGGGCGGTTGCTCCCCTGAAACCTTTCCGGCGCTCGTGTGTATAAAAATGTGATGGGGGTTCTGCCCCCTCGACGGGCTTACCCCCCTCGCGCGACAGAACACGCATCAAAAGAGGTAGGAGGGAATACACGATGATACGGTCTCGCATGCGCATCTTCTCGTTGGCGATGTTGCTGGCGCTGTGCGCCGGCGTCGGCGGCGCCGCGGTCGACGCCGGCACGGCGGCGCTGGAAGCGACCCAGCAGGGCTTCCGCGCCATCCACGCGAAAGTCGCGCCGGCTATCGTCTCCATTTCCAGCCGCGGGGTGGAGACCGGCTCCATGGGCGGCGCGCGTCCCTTCCGCTCCAGCGGCTCCGGGGTGATCATCCGCAAGGAGGGCATTGTCCTCACTAATTCGCACGTGGTGGCTAACTCCACTAGGGTGACGGTGAAGTTGAACGACTCCGAGAAGGAGTTGCCCGCCGAAGTGGTGCAGACCGACCCCCGCACCGACCTGGCCATCGTGCGCATCACCCAGAAAGGCGACTACCCGGTGGCGACGCTCGGCGATGCCCTTACGGTGAAGGAAGGCGACTGGGCGATTGCGTTCGGCTCGCCCTTCGGGCTGTCCAGCACCATGACGGTGGGCGTCATCAGCGCCGTCAACCGCCGCATCCCCAGCCCCACTGATGAATTCAACTACCGCGACCTGCTGCAAACCGACGCGGCTATCAACCCCGGCAACAGTGGCGGCGCGCTGGTGAACATCCGCGGCGAGGTGATCGGCATCAACTTCATGATCTTCAGCCCCGGCGACAGTGCCGGCAGCGTGGGCATCGGCTTCGCCATCCCCGTCAACACCTTCACCAGGCAGATCATCGACACGCTGGTGACCGGCAAAGCCTTCCAGCGCGGCCAGCTCGGTGTGCGCATCGGCGAACTGGACAACACGCTGCGCGAGCAATACGGCGTGAAGGACGGCGTCTTCGTACACGAAGTGGTGCCGGGCAGCGCTGCCGACAAGGCCGGCGTGAAAGCGGAAGACATCATCACCGTCTTCGACGGCACGAAGGTGAACAGCGCTGACCAGTTCGTGCGGCTGGTGGAAGCGACCAAGCCGGGCACGAAGACCACCGTGACGGTGATCCGCGAGAAAAAGACGCAGGACCTGACCATTACCGTCGGCACCGCCGGCGCCTCGCTGGCCTCCAGCTATGTCACGAAGCTCGGTCTCACCGTGGCCGCGGTCACCCCGGAAATCGCCGAACAGCTCGGCCTGCAGCGCGCCACCGGCGTACTGGTGACCCAGGTGAAGGAGGGTAGCCCCGCCGAAGAAGCCGACATCCGTCGCGGCGACGTCATCCTGCGCGTTGGCCCGCGCGCCACCGGCACCGAAGTGAGTACCACCGACGCCTTCTGGGCCGCTGTCGACCAGCAACTGAACGCCCCCAACGCCCAGGGCGTGGTGCTGCTCATCCGCCGCGGCGCCCAGTCCGTCATCCGTACTCTGGAGAAACCGGCCGAGTAACGCCGGTCGCATCATGGTACGGCGCCCCCGTCTCCGGCGGGGGCGCCGTCGTTGTATTCGTCCGCTCGCTCGCTCACCCGCCTCTTCTCCGCCGTTATCACCCCACCACTGTGCCTGAACCGCACATATTGGCGGCCTATTCCGCCCGTCCGACGGGCACAATCCCCATATCTTCCATTGCAACACAGCCGTTGAGCCGTCGCAGAACCATCACAGGAGGTGAGGGATGAGTCAGATGATTGGACTACAGGTGCAGACCCGCCGCGTGACGCCGTTGACGGCGGTGGTGGCGCTACAGGGTGAGATGGATGTCTACACCACGCCGCGGGTAAAGGTGGAGTTGCAGCGCCTGCTCGATGACGGGTGCCTGCACTTGATTCTGGACCTGCGGCGCGCGGCCTACCTGGACAGCTCGGCGCTGGGGGCGCTGCTGGGCGCCCAGCGGTGCGCGCGTGAGCGCGGCGGCGGGGTGGCGCTGGTGGCGCCGGCGCCGCCGATCACCCGGGTGCTGGAGATCACTCGCCTGGGCATGGCCTTCGCCATCTACGCCACCGAGCGCGAGGCGCTGGCGACGGTGGAGCGGAGCGACGGGGGGGCATGATGGAGACGCTGCTGGAACTCTCGCTCACCGCCGTGCCCATCGCCAGCGGCATCGCCCGCATGGCGGTGTCGCTCGTTGCTATCCGGCTGGGTTTCGCCTGCGATGCCGTGGCGGACATCGACACCGCGGTGGGGGAAGCCTGCGCCGACGCCCTCGGCTACGGCCAGCGCGCCTGCGCCGACGCGGCGGCGCTGCAGGTGCGCGCCGCCGCCGGCAGCGGCCTGCTGATTATCTCCGTCGAGATGGCCGGCCGCGTCAGCGACCCGCCGCCCCAACCCCACCAGGGCCCCTTCCCCAGCGAGCACAGCCTGGGCGAGTTCGTCCTCGCCGCGCTCATGGACACCGTCAGCTATCGCTACACCGAAGCCCGTGGCACGAGCATCCGCATGGCGAAGGCGCTGCCCATGGCGGCGCAGGAGGCGGTGACGGTGGGGCGGGGGGCGGAGGAGTAGCCCGGGAACTCGCCGGGGAAATAATTGTGCCCTTACAGGGCGTGAATACGTGTAACGATTTCAGTTCCCAGGGCGTTGCCCTGGGCTACAGAATTTATGCCTTTCAGGCATAGGATGCGTGCATGCACGTCATCACATTGTCCGAAGGACAATCATTCTATAGCCCAGGGTAACCACCCTGGGAGCCGGAGCCAGAGATCAACAACGCCCTGAAAGGGCACAATAGCGTAGGTTGTCCCCTACCTTACCGGATAATCCGGTCCTCCCGGTAGTCAGCCCAGATGTTTTCATACCAGCCGTCGTCGGCGGGGATGGGGCGGCTGGGGACCCATGTCGTGGTCACCGCGGCGTCGGCGGGGTGGTAGGTCACCTCGCAGAGCTCCTCCTTCAGCGGGTCGTCGCCGAGGATGAAGCGGAACTCGTCGCCGAGGCCGGCGCAGGGGAGCTGGCCGTCGGGGCGCACCACCATGTAAGAGCCGCGGCTGACGGCGCCGCGCTGCAGGTGCGCCTCCATGGCCGCCAGGTAGGCGATCTGCGTGATGATGGCGTCGCGGTTTTTCAGCGCGTAGGGCAGGTCGGCGGGGTCAGCCACGCCGATGGCCTCCCAGCGGGCGAGTTGGGTGCGGGCCTCGGCCAGCGCGCAGCTCACTGACTCCTGGGCGCGGATGTGCGCGCCGTGGGCGGTCATGCGCTCCTGCAACTCGTTGCGGTAAGCTTCCAGCGCGGCGCGGGTGCCACCGGTGGCCAGCAGCTTGCCGACCATGCCGGCGCGGTCGGCTACCTGGCCGGCCACGGCGGCGGCGAAGGCTTCGGCCGCGGGCGGCTCCTCGACGTAGCGCGCGGCAATGTATTGCGCGGCGCGCAGGCTGCCACACTGGCCGGAGTTGAGCGCGGAGCCGCCGGGGCGGTAGACGCCGTGGCTGCCGTTGGCCTCGCCGATGGGGAAGAAGTGCTTCAGGTCGCTCTCCCACCAGATGTTGCCCTTCAGCCCGCCGTTGTTATGCTGCGCGCAGACGGCCACCTCCAGCGGCTCGGTCCACAAGTCGATGCCCTGCTCAGCGTAGAGGGTGATAGCCAGCGGGTTCATGTGGTGCAGGCGCTCGATGGGCGTGGCCTGCAGCGCGTGCGATTTGTCCAGATACTGCCGCGCCTCGTCGCCGAGGATGTCGAAAGAGAAAGGCTGCAGTTTCGCATTGCCGACGTTGGAGGGGTTCTCGCGGAAGTCCATATAGACGCGGCGCCCGCGCACCACGCACTCATGGTAGACGAGGATATCGATGATCGACGAGCCGAAATTCGGCACCTTGCGCGGGTCGAACGGCCACTGGTAACCCTTCAGAAAGATGTCGGTGGTCAGCGTCTCCATGGAGTCGAAGAACGGGTTGAGGAACTCCTGTGGATCATTCCCATCCTGATCGGTGGAAATATAGCGCGGGATGACCTGCTGATAGGTGCCGGAGACGTTCCAGCGGTAGCCGATGGAGGCCAGCCCGTACTGCCACTCGGAGAGGTTCTGCGCCGGGGCGCCCGCCTCCAGCGCGATGCCGGTGGAGCCGGTGTGCACCTCGGGATAGACGGAGGCCTTGTAAATGACCGACGGCCCGCCGGTTCCCCACACCACGTTGGTAGCGTTGATGAGAAAAAGGCCATTGCCGGGCGCGTCAAGCTGATTCTTATCCAGGCACACGAGGCCGGCGGCCACCGTCTGGCCGTCGGCCTCGCGGGTAAGCACGCCGATGACTTCGGTATCGTCGAGGATGGGGATCTGCCGGCGCTTCGCCTCGGCGAGGAGTTTCTGCACCATCATCATCGACGTTTTCGGCCCCACCGAGGTGGCGCGCTGGCGCGGGTCGTGGTCGGTCTTGTAGCCGATGAAACCGCCCATGCGGTCATGCGGGAAGGGCACGCCTAGGCTGACGAGGTGGAAGAATCCCTGCGCGGAGAGCGTTGCTTCGATGAGTGCGACGTCGCCGTGCATCGCCCCGCCGTCGAAGAGGCTGTGCGCCATCTCGTACGGGCAGTCCGGCCCGGTGCCCGCCACGGACAGCTTGTAGTAAGTCTGCTTGTCGCTGCCGGTATTGATGGACGTGCCGCCGCCCACCTTCTCGGTGACGATGAGCTGATCCGGATACCCCAGCCGGTCGAGCGTCACCGCGCAGTTGAGCGACGCCGCCCCGGTGCCCACCACGACGGTGTTCACCGTGATGACGCGGACAGGAGTGTTGTTGATGGTGATGGTGGATTGGTGCATATTGGTCTCCGAAATTCGCAGGCTCTCCCTGTCGTCGGCCCCCATCCCCGGCCCTTCCCCCGTGCCGTCGTGGCACAGGGGAAGGGAGAGTCATCTGATACCCCCTCCCCCTGTCCGCGCAGCATAGCGGAGAGGACGGGGGGAGGGTTGGGGAGGGGGGCCGACTACAGAACCGTGTTATGTCTTGCCGATCAGCTTCTTCTTCTGCTCCCGATAATACATGTAATCCGCCAGGCTGATGTCCGGCGGCACGAGGTGGTCGAGGTGCGGCACGAAGCCGCCCTGCTGCACGAGCGGTGCGATGCGCTCCAGCTCGCGGTCGATGGCGTTTTTCCCCCGCGCGATGGCGACTTTGTCGACGCCGCCCTGCAGGCGGATGTCCAGGCCATATTCTTCGCGCAGGCGGAACATGTCGGTGCCGGCGGCCACTTCGCAAGGGAACATGATGTTTACCCCCACGGACATCCAGCCGGGGACGAGATCGTGGATGTTACCGTCGCAGTCGACGCTGGAGAGCGTGCAGCCGTGCTCGCGGAGCTTGTCCATCACCGCTTTGTAACACGGCACCATGATCTCCTCGAACATGCGCGGGCTCACCAACGGGCCGTGGTTGAAGGCCATGTCCTCCCACCAGTGGAAGCTGTGTACCGGCACGTCGGCGGGGAGCTGGTTCAGCGAGTGGAGGATGAGCGCCGTCCAGTGCTCCAGCATGTCGGCGATCATCTCCGGCTCGTCATAGAAGTGATAGGAGAGGTTCTCCGTGCCGCACCAACTGCGCAGCGCGCCGTAAAAGCCGGTGGCCCAGCCGGTCACCTGCCAGCCGTCGGCGGCGGCTTTGCGCGCGTCGGCGATCTGCTCAGGAGTAACGGCGCGTTTCGGATCATCCAGCCGGAAGCGTGCCTTCATCGCCGCCCAGTCGGCGGGGGTCTTCACCGGGAAATCGATGAAATGGGGAATCGACGACTCGTCGGAGCCGCCCTTCCAACGCCGGGCGACCACGCCGTCGCTGCCGCGCGCGATGACGGTCTCGGCATCTTCTTCCAGCACTTCTTCGTCAAACACCGGGTTCATGCCCAGGGAGACGGGCGCATACCCGCCGCCCTCGTCGGCATCCACGCCGATGAACTCGTTGAAGCGCGAGTGGAACATCCCGTCGCCAATCTCCTCGGCCCAGTCCTTCGGAAAGCCTTCCGCCACCCAGCGCCGCACCGTCTGCGGCCACGTGCCGAACTCCTGATCGGGAATCCGGTCGGTTGGCTGGTACATGAAGGTGCGGTAGATGCGGTTTTTTGGTGCAAGCATGGTTTTTATACCTGTGCCTGTCGTCGGACCCCTCCCCCAGCCCCTCCCCGAACCGGGCGAGGGGAGATCCATCAGGCGACAACATGATGTGCTAACGAATACAATCTCCGGCTACCCCCCTCACCCGGCTCGGGGAGGGGCTGGGGGAGGGGTCCGGTGACAGGCACAGCCTCTCTACAGCCGCGGGATCCCAAACCCGCCGCCGATTTCGATAATCTGGCCGGTGGAGTAGCCGAAATAACCCTTCGCCAGGCCGACGCAGGCCTTGCCGATGTCCTCGGGCAAGCCCCAGCGGGCTTGCGGCAGCAGGCCGTCGGCGATCAGCTTGTCATACTTCTCCTTCACCACGCTGGTCATGTCGGTGAGGATGATGCCCGGGCGGATTTCAAAGACGCAGATGTTGTACTCGGCCAGCCGGTGGGCGAAGACGCGCGCCGCCATGCTGAGCGAGGCCTTGGAAATGCAATACTCGGCGCGGGCGGTGGAGGAGACTTCCGCGGAGATGGAGGTGCTGAAGATGATGACCGGCTGATACGGCCGCCCCGCCTCGACCTGCGCGATCATCTGCTTTGCTACGGCCTGGGTGAGGAAGAACGGGCCGCGGGCGTTGATGCTCTGCAGGCGGTCGTAGCTTTCCTCGGTGGTGTCCAGGATGTCCATGCGCACCTTCGGC
>CAZPYA010000073.1:0-29245 GCA_964590255.1 uncultured bacterium | reverse complement strand
ACGGGGAGACGGACGGCAGAGGTGGAAAAAGCAGAGGTAATTTGCAATCACCTCTGAAGACGGCTTGATTATCAATTTCGGCAGCTACACGTTTTTCGCCCGCAAATACGTCCTCAGTCGTGACGAACCCCGCACCGGCAAAGACTTGCTCGACGAATCACGACCCACCGCTTTTCCCACCAGAAAGTAAAAGGGCGTATGTTTGCACACCGGCCCTTTTATGTGTTCTTTGCGTTCTTTTGCGGCTAACACATTCCCCTACAGTAATTCCACGATCTGTTCGCTGGTCTCGATTTCCGTGCCGGCGGGGATGCGGGTGTCGGCGGGGATGCGGAGGCGGGGGAAGATGGTGACGCCGTCGCTGACTTCCACCGGGCCGCGAAGGACGACTTCGTCGCCGATGGCCACGTAGCGGCGCAGCTTCACCGGGCTCTCCTTGCTCGATTTCAACTCGACCATGATGCCGGTGAGGGTATCTTCGATGGTGCTGTGCGGGCCGATGATGGAGCCGGAGCCGACGGAGGAGCGAATGATGGCGCTGCCTTCGCGGATTTCACACTCGTCGTCGATGTTGCACTGCGCCAGCTTCACCCCCGGATAGATGCGCACGAACTTGCCGATGCGCAGCGGGGGCTGCATCTCTACCAGGCCGCGGTCGAGTTTCTCGGCCAGCGTCAGCCGAGTGATCGGGTCGGTCATCTCCAGCGATTCCTGATCGATGACGACGTGGTCGCTGCCGGGGTAGACCTGCGGCATGAGGGTGGTGAGCGAGCGGAAGCGGCCATGCAGCACGTCGAGCATCGTCTCCAGGTAGCTGGGGATATTGCCGAGGTCGCCCATGCGGCCGATACGGTGGGCATAGACGGGGTAGCCCTTGCGCACCAGCCAGGGCAGCAGGTCGCCGCCGATGTCCAGGTGGCGGGCGCGCATCGCTTTTAGCTCGGGGTCGTCGGCGATCTCGCGCAGCGCCAGCGCGTCCATGAGGTAAAAGCCGGCGTTGGTGACCAGCGGCGGCAGCAGGGCGTGAGTTTCGGGCGTGACGCCGAAGTGTTTGTAGATTTCGCTGAGCTGCGGTTTTTCAATGAAGCCGCGCACGCGGCCGTGGGCATCGCAATCGATGAGGCCGTAGCGGCCGGCGATCAACTCGGCGGGCTGCTGGGCGGCGGCGATGGTGACGACGGCGCCACGGCGGTGATGCACTGCCAGCATGGCGGGCAGGTCGATGTCCAGCACCGAGTCGGTGGGGAAAACGAAGGCCGTCTCGTGAATGTCGAAGTAGTCGAGGTTGCTCAGCGTGGCGTCAGCGCTGCCGGTATTGCCGGCGTCGAAGGTGACCGGCGAGTAGCGCACGCGCACCCCGAGGGCGTCGCCGTAGCCGATCATGCTCTTAATCTGATAGCGGTTCTCCTTGCCCTTGGTGATCATGATGTAGTCGTCGATGCCTTCCTGCTGCAGGATGGCAACGAGCCAGTCCAGCACGCGGCGGCCCAGCAGGCGCACGGCGGCCTTGGCGCGCAGATAGCCGCGCGCCTTCAGGCTCAACGGGCGAAAGCGCACGCCGCTTCCGGCGGCCAGGCCCATTCCGACGACATGATCCATTCATTCTCCTCCAGTGACAGACGAGCGCCCACCGGTATGCAGGTGCCATCGGCAGGCGCTTTGGAATAAGTATAGGAGACGAATAGATTGGCGTGTGTGCGGATACGGGGACACTACGGTGTGTTGCGCCATGGTCGGTTCGGCGATATACTGCGGATAGCGCTGTCATCAGGAGATGCCCCATGTTGTCCCGCATAACGATGTTGCTGTGGCTCGGTTTGGCGGTTGTCATCGGCGCGCAGGCTGCCGGCTTGCCGAAGGTGAAAGGCCCGACCACGGTAATCATCACCGCCATGGACGAACCCGACCGCATCCCCGAACTGCAAGAACTGCTGGCGACGGACGCCGCCGACCGGCTGAATCCGAAGGTGCTGGGCGACGACTCGGCGCACCTGAAGCGACTGCTGACCGGGATGCTCGACGAGATGGAGGGATACTGGCCGGTGGTGAAGATGGCCGGTGACCCGTCGAAGCTGACAAAGGCGGATTACCTGCAGTCATTCCCCACGCTGCCGGGGATGCTGACGTATTATGAGGGCCTGTTCGGCCCCGGCACCACGCCCAAAGCCAGCGGCAACGCCTACGAATTCCTGCCCATCGCGGTGGCGTTGTGGAAGGCGACCGGCGACCCGAAATACCGGACGATGGTCGGCAACTGCGTGACGTGCCTGGCGCTGGCCTTTGATGACGAGCTGGCGAAGAACCCGGAGAAGCCGTCGCTATACAACCGCTACTGGCGCAGCGAGTTGTTTTATGCTTACCTGGCGCTGCATGAGCTGCGCGACACGCCGGAATTTGCCGGTTACATGCGCACGCTGGGCGCCAGCGTGGGCAAGCTGGCCAATGCCTGGCCCATCGCCCCCTTCCACGGCGCCTACAACATGGCGTTCATGTCCGCGTTTTGGTATGAGCTGTCATTGAAATTCCACCCGGAGCCGCTCTCCCACGAAAAGGAGCTGCGCGCCTATGCCGACGAAATCTGGAGCGACTGGTGGGACGCGAAGGACAGCGACGAGGAGGACCCGCACTATACCGCCGGCGACCTGCTCCTGCTGCAGGCCTGGTGCGCGCTGCGTGGCGAGGACTGGGCGAAGGATCCGCAGCGCGCCTTGATCTTCCGCCAGTATATGGAGCAGGTGGCGAACGACGGCACCTGGCCCGCCTACGGCGACGGCGGCGCGCCCGGCAAATATTACCATGGCGTGTGGCTGGGCGAACTGATGGCGCGCAAATTCCGCGACGGCCGCTACAAGTGGCTGGCGCACCGCGCCTACTGGAACCTGCATCCGCGCATCTGGAAAACCTGCACGGGCAAAGGCTATTATACCGCGATGGTGCTCAGCTACGCGTATCTCTTCGCCGACGAGACCGTGAAAGAGACGCCGCCGGTCGCCGGTGTCACGCTAACCTGGCGACACTGGGTGGACCTGTCGCCGGCCGAGGTGCGGGCGAAAGGTGGCCAGTGGTTCACCATCAACAAAGACAAGCTGGCGCCGCGCACGCTGATGTTCCGCGGTGGCTCGAAAGAGACCGACCACTGCCTGCTGCTGATGGCCGGGCAGCAGGGCGGACATGGGCATATGAACTCCGGTGCGGTGCTGGGCTACACCGGCGACCTGGCGCAATACTTTGACTACGCCACGCTGCGGTTGGACGTGACGATGGAGGGGTGCAACAACTTCACGCTGCGCAACCCCGCCAAAGCGGTGCCATGGCCGGGGCATTACGGCGGACACTACACCACCGAGGACTGCACCGTGCCGGCGATGGGCGCGCTGAAGACCGCCAGCTACGCGCGGGTGCACATCCAGGAATACCCCGGGTATACGGCCACACCCGAGCGCTGGAAAGCGGTGCTGGACGCGACCGGCTGGCCGCCGGAAAAGGCCATCGGGTATCGCGGCTGGCCGGCGCGGCTGGACCGCGGCGTGCTCTTCGTGAATAACCAGTTCACCGTGGTGCGCGACGTGCTGCACGCCACGCTGCCGGTGGAGGCGCAACTGGGCCCAAACTGGACCTTCGGCGAGTTGGGCGCGGTAGGCACACACTGGGTAAACGTGTGGATGCCGAAGGCGATTTACGAATACGGCGCGTATTATTCTCCGGTCGAACTGGCGCCGCGCGATCTGCTTATCTGGTTCGCCCCGCGGGCCGACAACGTGCTGGTGGTGGAGAAAGAGACCACCCCGCGCGCGGAGATCGCGCCGTATTACACGGTGGGCAACAGCTACATCAACCTGCCGATGCGCGCGTGGTATCAGCGCACGGTGGACGCGCAACCGGGGCAGCCGCAGGCGTTCACCACCGTGCTGATGCCGCACGCGCCGGGCATGGACGCGGCGGAACTGGCCGGCGCTATCACGCTGCTGCGCGACGAGCCGGGCCTGACCGTGCTGCAGGTGAAAGGCGCCGACGCCACCCGCACGCTGCTGCTGAACAGCAGCGGCAAGCCGGTGACCATCGGCAAGCTGACCACCGACGCCGAAGCCGCGCTGCTCACCCCCGGCAAAACCACGCATGTCGAGTTGTGGCAGGCGACCGCCGCGAAGTATGGCTCGCAGACGCTGGTGAAGGCGAAAACGCCGGTGCATGCGCAGAGGGACGTGAAATAACACAGGCCTGCTGGAAATCGGTTCCTGTGCGTGGTCGGATGGTGGTACGCTGTTCGCACCACGTTATTGCAGGGAGGGCACCATGCCGGTACGGACATCGAAGGCGGAGTGGCGCGGGGGGCTGCGCGGCGGCACCGGGGAGATGCAGGCGGCGGGGATGACGTTCCCGTTTTCATTCACCTCGCGTTTCGCGGAAGGGACGGGCAGCAACCCGGAGGAGCTGATTGCCGCCGCGCACGCGGGGTGTTTCAGCATGGAGTTTTCAGGACAGCTCGAACAGGCCGGCTTTCCGCCGCGCTGGGTGCGCACCGCCGCTCAGGTAACCGTCGAAAAACAGCCGGAGGGCTTCGCCATCACACGCATCCACCTGACCAGCGTGGCCGACGTGCCGGATATCGGCGAGACGGCCTTCCGGCAGGCGGCGGAAGCGGCTCGCGCCGGCTGTCCGGTCTCCAAGGCGCTGGCCGCGGTGCCGGAGATCACGCTGGACGCCTCCCTTGAACAGGGGGCGGAGCGGGCGGCGTAACTAGCTGTGCGTGGCAGGGAATAGCGACCCGGTCGGCGAATTCGGCAATGATGAACCCTCATGAGGATGTAAGAGGATGATGATTGCCGGCGGACCGGGGATGACCCGCATGCGCGATGTGCCGCTGACGCTGCGGCTGCGGTTGCTGTTCGGCGGGGCGTTCAGCCAGTTCGGCTGGCTCTTTTTCGGCTTCGGCATGTTCTTTGTGTGGGTGTTTCTCGGCCACAGCGAGGTGGCGACGTTCTGGAAGTTCATCGGCCCGCTGCAGCGCACCCCCGGCGTGGTGACCCAGGTCGAGAAGACGGGGGCGGAGGAAAACGACAGCCCCGTCTACGCCGTCCAGTACACCTATCAACCACCGGGCGCGCAAGCGCTGTCCGGCACGTCGTACGTGACCGGCACCGAGATCGCGGTAGATACCCCGGTAACGGTAGAGTACCAGCCGGCCCACCTGGCGTGGTCGCGCGCGCAGGGGATGCGCGCGGCGGAATTCGACTGGGTGGTGATTTTTGTGCTCATCTTCCCGGCGGTCGGGCTGGGCATCTTCCTGTCACAACTCCTGAAAGGCCGGCGCACCATCTGCCTGCTGCGCTACGGGCTGCCGGCTTTCGGCGTGTTGACCGAGATAGCCTATACCAACATCGAGATCAATCACCAGCCACTCTTCCGGCTGCACTTCCAGTTCACGACGCATCGTGGGCAGACCAGCACCGCCACATATTCAACGTGCGACATCGATCCGTCCTGGCAGCACCTGATACCCGGGCAGGACATGTGGCCGGACCAGGCAAAGGCGGCAGCGCCGCAGACGCTATTGCTCTACCTGCCGGCGAATCCGCGCGTCGTCTGCCTCCTCCGCGAGTTCGGCGACAGTGTCAGCGTAGACGGCGACGGCATCGTGCAGGACCGCGCACCATGGAGCGGCTTGCTCGCCGGCATTCTCCCGCTGCTGGCCGTGGCAGGCAATGTGGGGTGGTTGCTGCGGGTGGTGCTGCAGAAATAGCGGGTTCCAATTCGAGGAGTTGGTAGCCTGGTTTCCAAGGTGTGTGTCCGACGATAGGCCGATACCGGCGTGCCTGATCGGACGCCACTCCGTTTCACTGCGTGGCTGACTACAAACGGGTTTTGGCGATTACCTTGTCTATTGGCAGACGCCACTCTGCTGTTGCCGCGAGAAATGACTACGAGCTCGGCGGGGTGTTGGCGGGTGCTTACTCGTGCGTGCCGATCGCATCGGTGAGCGACTCACCGCCAAACGCGTGTGTTTATTACCGCGACGGGGCATACTCCTTCCTGATGCCGGTCAGGCGTCATTCCCCCTGTGGCGATTCGCTGACCCGGTGCAAACTACGGGGTAAGCGCAAAACCAGTATGCAGAATGGCTTTCAGCCGAACTGCACTGGACGATATCCGTGGGAGGAGTATTGCCTGATGTCACGATTTGCCGTATTCGCGGCGCTGTTGGCGCTGCTGTGTGCGTTTGGGGTTGTCCGGGCGCAGGGGGTGGGCGGGCCGACGCGGTCCGTGTCGGATGAGGTGTTGATCAAGCTACGGCCGGGCGTGCCGGCGGTTGATCGCGACGCGCTGCCCGGGCGTTTCGGCGGGCGGGCGGTGCGCGTGTTCAGCCACGTGGGCTGGATGCAGGTGAAGCTGCCGGCTGGGCTGGCGGTGAGCGAGGCGATGGCTCGCGCTCGCGGATTTGCCGAGGTGGCGACCGCGGAACCGAACTACGAAGTGCAGGCCTCGGTGATCCCCAACGACGCGCGCTACGCGTCGCTGTGGGGACTGACGAAGATTCAGGCGCCGGCCGCGTGGGATAGCACCACCGGCAGCGGCATCGTAGTGGCGGCGGTGATCGACACCGGCGTGAACTACAACCACCAGGACCTGGCGGCCAACATGTGGCGCAATCCGGGTGAAGTGGCGGGCAACAACGTCGATGACGACCGCAACGGTTATGTGGACGACGTCTACGGCATCAACGCCATCACGAACAACGGCAACCCGCTGGACGACGCGGGGCACGGCACGCACGTGGCGGGCACCATCGGCGCGGTGGGCAACAATGCCGTGGGCGTGGCCGGGGTGAACTGGCAGGTCAAAATCATGGCGCTGAAGTTCCTGGCGAAGAGCGGCTCGGGCAGCACCGCCGACGCGGTGGAATGCTACAACTACCTCATCGGCATGAAGAAGCGCGGAGTGGACGTGCGCGTCGCCAACAACAGTTGGGGCGGCAGCGGCTACAGCCAGGCGCTGAAGGATGCCGTCGACATCGCCGGCACCAACGGCGTGCTGACCACCGCCGCCGCCGGCAACGGCAACAGCAGCGGCGTAGGGCAGAACATCGACGCCGTCGCGCAGTATCCGGCGGGGTTTGCCTCAGCCAGCGTGCTGGCGGTGGCGGCATCCGACCAGAATGACAAGATCACCGCGTTTTCCAACTACAGCGCCACCAAGGTGGGGCTGGCGGCGCCGGGCATCGGCATTTTGAGCACTTACTACAGCAGCAACTCGGCCTACGCGTCGATGAGCGGCACCTCGATGGCCACGCCGCACGTCTCCGGCGCCGCGGCGTTGCTGGCGGCGAAGAACGGGGCGCTGACAGTGGCCGCGTTGAAGTCGACGCTGCTCGCCACCGTAGACAAGCTGCCGCAATGGACGGGCAAAGTCAGCTCGGGCGGCCGTATGAACCTGGCCGCGGCCATCGCCGCCGCCGGCGGCACTACACCGCCTCCGCCACCGCCGGCCGCCACCTACCAGCCGGACCTGATGATCCGCGCGAATAACGGCGCGTCATTCCTCGGCGACAACGTGTATAACTCGACGATGCAGGGTGTCACGTTGGCGGGCACGCTGAACGCGGCGGCGATCTTCCAGACGCAGGTGCAGAACGACGGCAACACCGCCGACGCCTTCACCCTCACCGGGCCTGGCAGCAACAGCGGGTGGACGGTGCGATACTTCAACGCGGCCGCCGGCGGACTGGACGTGACGGCGCAGGTGACCGGCAGCGGCTACCGCACCGCCACAGTGAACGCCGGATCCGCCACGCCACTGCGCATCGAGGTGACGCCGGTCGCCGGAGCCGCGGGCACGCGCGAGGTGCTGCTGACCGCGAAGTCGGTGGCAAACACGGCAAAAAGCGACATCGTGAAAGCCATCGTCTCCGCGCCGGTGACGGCGAATCCGCTGACCAACGTGACGCTCATCGCCCAGGCGATTGGCGGCACAGCGGAATACATGTTCACCGTGCGGCGCGTCTCGTGGTGGGGCAGCAGCACCAGCACACTGCAGGCCTACAGCCAGAGCAATTCGTTGGTCTGGCGGCCGACGACGACCGGCACGTATACGCTGACCGTCTACGCCCGCCGCGCGGGCAGCACGGTGTCATACGACGTGTATAAGGTGATCAGCTACTCCGTGCGGTAATGGCGGACGGCTGATGCGAAAACGCCGGGTCGGGGGCGCTTATGCGCCCCCGACCCGGCGTTTGGTTGCCCCGGTTAGTTCAGCCGCAGGCGGACGATGCTTTCGGGCGGCGTGGTGTTCAGCGGGATCGCGGGACTGACGGAGAAGCCGAGATTTTCGCCGCCGCCGCTTTCGCGGTAATCCACGCGCAGGTAGTGGTAGCCGGCGGTGAGGCTGATGGGGGTGGCGACGCCGGCGCCGGCGGTGCCGTTCCAGTCGGTGTAAACCTGTGTGCCGTCTACCCACGCCTGGCCGTCGTCATCGGCGCCCACGGTAAAGGTGTAGGTGCCGCCGGTGGGCACCTTGATGCGGGCTTCCCAGCGGGCACAGAAGGGGTCAGTGGTGATGGCCGGGTCCGGCTTGCCGGCGCTCCAGTCGGCGGAGGTGATACGGGCGTCGAAGCGGGTGACCTTGGCGCCGTTGGCATAGGTGGTGCCTTCGTAATACGCCGCGTTGTAGCCGCTGTAGACGGGCACGGTCTTCGCGGTGGCCCAGGTGATGTGGCCGTCGACGAAGCTGGCCACCGCGCCGCCATTATGCCGGGTGTCGTAGTCGCCCGGGTCGTAGAGCATGTTGTCCAGGCTGGCGGGCATGAAGCCGGCGGCGGCGGTGGCGGCGTGCTTGCCGTCGGCGGTGAGCACCACGGCATCCGGCTCCTTGATATCGCCCAGCGCGAGGCCGGCGACCAGATTGTGGTAGACGTAGGCGTTTTTCATGCTGTTGCCCTTGGTGGGGCACTGGAACATCTTCGGCGGCAGTTCCAGCCGCGTCCACAGCGTGGTATCCGGCAGCGTTTCGTCGTTGTCCTGGGTATACATCATGATCGCCAGCGCGATCTGGCGCTGGTTGCTGATGCAGGTGTTCTGCCGCGCTTTTTCCCGCGCCTTGGCGAAGACGGGGAAGAGGATGGCGGCGAGGATGGCGATGATGGCAATAACGACGAGTAGCTCGATGAGGGTGAAACCGCGAGCGCGCATGGGATGCCTCCAGCAAAAGTTGATTAACATATTCTACTCTTTTACCATAGTGCGGACAATAGAGTATCCCTCGACACCGGCGTTTCCCTGAACGGAAAAAAGGCGTATAATGAGATGGTATTGCTGGTCAACCGACTGGCAGTGTCTTACGACCCTATTGATCGTGTAGGTATCCGGCATGCTCTCGCCCGCCAACGTCAATTATCACTGCGAAGTCGACGCCGCGCCGTTTGCGCTGCGCATCTATGTGGATGATCGGCTGGTGCTGCAGAGCGCCGAGCGCGCGGGCGGGGGCCTGAGCGGGCCGGGCGCGTTCCGCCGCGGCGGGGTGTGGCACACCGTCACCGGCGTGGTGGCGGAGGAGCGGGACAGCCGCGGCATGTCGCTGCGCTGCGCCACCACCGACCCCACCGTGCAGATGCTGCTGACCCTCACCTACCAGCCGGACGGCCTGCAGATGCGCTGGGAGCCGGTGGACGGCCTGCCGTGCGAGGTCATCGGCGACGTGTTTGACCTGGTGAGCGCCGGGCACTGGTATGGCCACGGTTATCATGAGCCGCAGTGGTGGCCGCTGGATAAAGGCGCGGTGGTCAACGACCCCTTCCTGTGCAACAACGTGCAGAGCCCCATCTGGCTCACCTCGCGCGGCACGGGCATCGTGGCGCCCACCGAGGAGAAGCTGTCGGTGAGCTTGAACGCGGACGGCGATGGCGTCTTCCGCCTGGGCATGTATGACGTGGCGGCCTTTGAGTACCGCATCCTCATCGCCGGAGACATCGTCGAGCTATTCGGTCACCTGCTGGGGGTGATCGGTCGGCCGGCGCGTATCCCGCCGCGAGACGCCTTCGCGCAACCGATCTACTCCACCTGGACGCAATACCCGCGCTACCTGACGCAGGAGAAGGTGCTGCGGTTCGCCCACGACATTGTCGATGCCGGGCTGCCCGTCGGCACGCTGGAGATCGACGAGAAATACCAGCCGAGTTTCGGCGAGATCAGCTTCGACCCGGCGACCTTCCCCGACCCCGCCGGCATGCTGGCGGAGTTGAAGGCGCTGGGCTTCACCGCCACGCTATGGACCTGCCCATTCATCAACACTGACTCGCCGACCTTCACCGAGCTGGCGGCCATCGGCGGGCTGGTGCTGGACCGCCGCACCGGCGCGCCCGGCATCTTCACCTGGTGGGGCGGCGAGGCGGGCTTGTTGGACGTAACCAGTCCGGCAGGTGAGCGCTGGTACGCCGCGAAGCTGGGAGCGATGGCCGACCTTGGCTTCGCCGGCTTCAAATTCGACGGCGGCGACGGCAAATACACCCCCGCCTACGGGCGCTTCCACGCGCCGCAGCGCCCGCAAGGATTCGCCAATCGCTACCTGGAGTTCATCGCCCGGCATTTTCCTGACTACTCTGAGTCGCGGGTGGCGTGGATGGTGCAGCGCGAGGGCTTGATTACCCGCGAAGGCGGCAAGGACAGCGTGTGGGGGCTGCAGAACGGCCTGCACGCGCTCATCACCCAGGGGATGACGCAGGCGGTGCTCGGCTACCCGTATCTCATCTGCGACATGATCCCCGGGCGGGTACTGACGCGCTTCGCTGACGCGCCGTTGCCCACCGACGAGTTGTTCGTGCGCTGGACGGAAGCGAGCGCCTTCACGCCCATCATGCAATTCTCGTACGGCGCGTGGAACTACGGCGACGCGACGCTGGCCGCGGTGCGCGGCTACGCCCACCTGCACGCCGCGCTGGGCGATTACCTGTATGCCGCCGCCGAGGCGGCGCAGCGGACGGGCATGCCGATGCTGCGCCCGCTTTTCTTCCACGACCCCGCCGACCCGATGCTCTACACGGTGGACGACGCCTTCCTGCTCGGGCCGGACCTGCTGGCGGCGCCGGTGGTGACTGAGGGGGCGACTGCACGCAACGTCTACCTGCCCGCCGGCCAGTGGCGCGACGCGTGGACGGGCGCGGCATACGCCGGCCCCGCGCTGCTGACGGATTTCCCCGCCCCCTGCCCGGGCCTACCGCTGTTCATCCGCCAGGACGGCGCGTGGACGGACGCGCTGACCGCGATCTTCGCCGACCACGCCCCGCGCATCGCCCACGGCAGCGTGCCCAGCGGCGTGACGACGGCCACATACCGGGCGGCGCTGGCGCGGACGATTTGAGTCCGGAGTATCGGGCTCTGAGTCTCTGTGCCGAATGCCAGGCAGTAGACCGCGCCTTGCCACATCGCCAGCCTGCCCTGCGCGGTGAATATCCAGTGCAACGCCCACCGGCGGGCGTCAGTAGTGCTGTAGGAGGAGACCAAAAAGCGCGCGCCGGCATCCACAACGGATGCCGGCGTGCGCGTGAGTGATCGGGCATGAACTACCCGGCGCTGATGGCTTCGCTCGGGCAGCTTTCCTCGCAGCGACCGCAGTCGATGCAGGTGTCGGCGTCGATGAGATATTTATCCGCACCTTCGCTGATGGCTTCGACCGGGCACTCGGGGGCGCAGGCGCCGCAGCTCACGCACGCGTCGCTGATCACATAGGCCATGATTGTTCCTCCATCGTGTAGTGTGACGGCTGGCGGTGCCGGGCTCCTCGCCGCGCCGATTGGCGCGGTATTCCAGGTCGAGCAGCATCAGGCCCAGCGGCGCGGTGATCGGCTGCCGACGCTCGCTGCCGTCAGGCTTGGCGAAAGACGCGGCGAACTCACGGCAGCCCAGGTAGGGACGGTGGTAGCACTGCCCGCGCTCCACCCGGCGCCGGAACTGGTCACGATACTTCGCCGGGTCAACCTCCGTGCCGGGGTGCAGCACCACCTCCGCGATAATCAGGTATGCTGGGTCCTGCAAGCCTGGGGTAGGCAAGCCCACCGTGTGCATGAAAGGACCTGGTGAAGTGCGAACGTCAACCATTGGCGTGATCCCAAAATGTCCCAGATACGCCTTACTGTGCATTGCTCTACGGGCAACGTCGTGACAAGACCATTTTAGTCGTTTACCGACACTGGACTTTCCGACAGGCTCCATGCACGCGCCCGCACACGCGTCAATCTTGATACGGCCGCTTTTTCTTCTTCTTCTCGGGCTTCACCAGCAGCTTGTGCTGCCGCTTCGGCGCGTCGGGTTCGGGCTCGGCCGGTGGCGGGGCGTGCATGGGCGGCTGCGGCGGCAGCGGCTCCACCGGCACGCGCGGCGTGGCAGGCCGTGACGCGGCGGACGACGGTTTCACCAGCAGTTTATGCTGGCGCTGTGGCGCCTCGGATGCGGGTTCGGGGTCGGCCGGTGGGGGAGCGGGTGTGGGCGGTGGCGGTTCCACCGGCGCCAGTGGAGGCTCGATGGGCGGCGTGTCGGCTGTCGGCTTCACCAGGATGCTATGCGGGCGCGCCGATGTGGCCGCGCCATGGGATTTTGGCCGCTTCGGCGGCGGCGCGGTCGGCGGCAGCGGCTCCACGGGATGCCGCGGCTTTTTCAGCGTGCCGGCTTCCTCGGGTTGTTTTACCAGGATGGTCGGCTGCGGCTTCGGCGAATCCTCGATGATGATCTTGCGCCGGCGCGGGGCGGCCAGCACACGCGCCTCGGGCTCGAAGTGCGGCTCGCGGTAGCGGGTGCGCCCGCCCATCACGTACCAGCGGGGCAGCAGCGCGCGGAAGAGCGGGTTAACGTGCAGGTAATGCAGCAGCCAGACCACCAGCCCGGTGACCAGCAGGTAGACGGCGGTGGCGCCGACGACATTCCACGGCCCCAGCCGGTTGAGCCAGGCGACGGGCAGCAGGTCGTAGGGCATATAGCCGATGATCATGGCGGCCAGCACCACCAGCACAACCACCCACGGCACGTCGATGGCGCCGCGCGGGCAAAAATTGACGCAGCGGAAGCACTGCTGGCAGTTCCACCCCCAGTATGGCCGGTGATGCACCCAGCCGATGGCCCCCACGGGGCAGTGCGCCTTGCAGTAGCCGCAGCGGTTGCAGCGGCGGGTGGCGGTGAAACACTTGCCCGCTACCCGCCGGCCGATATGCACGAAGAGCCCGTAGGTGAGCGCGAACAGCGGCGCCAGCAGCAGCGGCGTGCGAGCGATGACCGTCTGGTGCGTGTAGAGCGCCTCCACATGGTGCGCCACCGCCGCCTGCGCCTGCTCGAACAGTACCGACTGGCGCACTTGGCCCGGCGGGGTGACGGCCACCGTCCAGTTGGTGGGCATCTCCACCGGCACGGCGCAGCGCACGGTGTAATCGCGCCGCTGCAGATAGTGGCGCGCCTGCAGCAGCGCAATACCCTCGCTGGGCGGAATGCGCAGGTGGCCGCTGCCCCAGGGCAGCGATTCAGCATTGCCGGTGGCGATGAAGACGAAGGCGTCCTTGCCGGTGCCGTCGGGCAGCGTCTGTATAAACCGCGCCATCTGCTGTGGCAGCCCGAAACCGTAAACGGGCGCCACGATGCCGATGTAATCGGCCTTCTTGTGCTGGGGAAAGCTGAGGTTGCCGGTGATGCTCTGCACCGTCACCTCGGCGCCGCGTTCGCGCCACGCCGCCGCGGCCCAATCCGCCACGCGCCGACTGTTACCCGTCCCGGTGAAATAGTAGATGATGATGGAAGACACTGGTGACCATATTATACGCCATCCGCTGAAACCCCTTCCCGTGCCGATTCCGCGCATATCCGCCCTGTTTGCTATTGCAAACAGGCGATTGCATAGCTATACTACAAACAGAATTTCGCAAAAGGGGTCAGCGATGGGACAGACGCGGGTGCATGAGGGGGTGGATGTCTACGCGGTGTTCGCGGGGGACAAAGTGGTGCCGCGGGCGTTCCGCTGGAGCGGGCGCACCTACAATATCGACCATGTGCACCAGCGGTGGTCGGGCCGCAACGGCGAGGTGCGCCTGCACTACTTCGCCGTCACCGCCGCCGGCAACGCTTACAAGCTCTGTTTCAACGCCCAGGAGATGCACTGGATGCTGGAGGAGGTGTTTGTGTGAGGTTCCAGTTTGCGTAATCGGCCCCCCTCCCCGGCCCTCATACGCGCTGCGTTATACCTGAACGGGCGTCTTCTTTGCCGCTGGGCATTCCGGTATGCTGCACCGTACTCCCCTTCCCCTGTGCCCGATGGCACGGGGGAAGGGGGCGGGGGATGGGGGCCGACTTTGGCTAAACACAGCGCGTATGTCCCCGGCCCTCCCCCCGTCCTCCCCACTACGTTCAGCAGAAAGGGGGAGGGGGTTTCAATATCTTCTCCCTCCCCCTGTGCACGCGAGGGCACGGGGGGAGGGCCGGGGAGGGGGGCCGATTACAGGGCCAGCCAAGTCAACAGCTTGGCCGGGGAGGGGGGCCGATCACAGGGCCAGCCTGGTCAACAGCATGGCCGGGGAGGGGCCGACAGGATCGCCATCCGTCAGTCGTCGCCACCCCCGCCGAGCATGTCGAACATCTCGCCAAACCAGGAGCCGCGCTTTTTCTGCACGGGGCGACCCTGGCGGTCGTGTTGCTGGCGGCCGTGCTCCTCGCGACGATCGTCGTCATCATCATCGTCGTCGCGGCGGTAGCTCCGCTCATCACGGCGGCGGTCGTCGTCGCGCGGCTCGCGGGGACGCCGGTCATCCGGACGGGCGTCCGGCTGCGCCGCCGGACCGCCGCCGGCTTCCAGGGCGACAATCTTCTCCAACTCGCCGCGGTCCAGCCACACGCCTTTGCAGCTCGGGCAGATGTCGATTTCCACACCATGGCGCTCGATGGCGCGCAGGCGATCATCACAAACGGGACATTGCATGTTCATATTCCTTTCGTGTGTTTAGATAATCGTGGTATGCCGCGGCTGCTCGGCTATGGCCACCAGGCGCTTCACGCGTTCCGCAATGGGCGGGTGCGTGGAGAAAAGGCCCATGATGCCGCCGGCCAGCGGGTTGACGATATACATGTGCGCCGTACTCGGCCGCACGTCCATCGCCTCCGCGGCGGCGCCCGCTTCCAGACGGTTCAGCGCCGAGGCCAGCCCCAGCGGGTCGCCGGCGATGCGCGCGCCGGTACTGTCCGCCAGATACTCGCGCGAGCGCGAAATGGCCATCTGGATCACCATGGCGGCGATGGGCGCGACGATGGCTGCCACCAGCAGCACCAGCAGGCCACCACCGTTGTTCTCGCCGTCCTCCGAGCTGCTGCCGCCGCCGAAGAAGGCGGCGATGCGCGCGAAGTCCGCCAGCAGCATCACCGCGCCGGCCACCGTAGCCGCCAGCGTGCCGATGAGGATGTCGCGGTTTTTTACGTGCGCCAACTCGTGCGCCAGCACCCCGCGCACCTCGCGCGCGTCCAGCAGGCCCAGCAGGCCGGTGGTCACCGCCACGGCGGCATGCCGCGGGTCGCGGCCGGTGGCGAAGGCGTTAGGCGACGGGTTCTGCATCACATACAGCTTCGGCATGGGCAGCTCCGCCGCGGCGGTCAGCTCCTCCATCAGCCGGTACAGGCCCGGGGCGGCCTCGCGGTCCACCGGGCGCGCGCCGGCCATCTTCAGCACGATTTTGTCACTGAACCAGTAGCTGAACCCATTCATGGCCAGCGCGATGCCGAAGGCGATGATCATGCCGGTCTGCCCGCCAATCATTTGCCCCAGCCACATGAACAGCGCGGTGAGCGCCATCAATAACAAGCCGGTTTTCAGCGTATTCATCTGTTCCTCCAACCCGAACGACAAAAGACCTTCGCCGCGGAGCCAATGGCCCCATGGCGAAGGTCTTGCGTAATGTATCACATCGAACGAGACCGGGCGGTTGCCCGCCGTCTTGACGATCTCGCTCCCCGGCCGGATGACCGGGCGCTACTCCCCTTCTGACAGTGATAGATATACCCATTGCGCGCCATATTAATCATGGCGTCTCCGTCGGGGTGTCCGAGGGCTCCGCGTGGGGGTCCGCCACCTCCACCGGGTGAGGCGGGAAGCGCCAGGAGAGGACAACCGACAGCGCCAGCACCCCGACCACCACGCCCAGCGCCACGGTGATGGGCATGTGAAACACCTTCGACAACATCATTTTGACACCGACGAACGTGAGGATGAACGCCAGCCCGTAGTGCAGGTAATGGAAGCGCTGCATCAAACCCGCCAGCGCGAAATACAGCGAGCGCAGGCCGAGGATGGCAAAGACGTTCGATGTGTAGACGATGAATGGGTCGCGCGACACGGACAACACGGCGGGCACGGAATCCACCGCGAAGATGAGGTCGGTGGTCTCGATGAGCACCAGCACCACCATCAGCGGGGTAGCCATGCGCCGGCCATCCACGTGCGTGAAGAACCGGCCGCCCACGTAATCGTGCGTCACCGGCACCAGCCGCCGGAAGAGTCGCAGCACCGGGTTGTGCTCGGGGTGAATCTCTTTGTCCTTCTCGGTGACCATTTTGATGCCGGTGAAGACGAGTAGCGCACCGAAGACGTAGATCATCCAGTGGAAGCGCTCGATGAGCGCCACGCCGGCGAGAATGAAGGCCGCGCGCATCACCAGCGCCCCGAGAATGCCCCAGAAGAGCACCTTATGCTGATACTGGGCCGGCACGCGGAAGTAGGTGAAGATCATCAGGATGACAAAGAGGTTGTCGACGCTCAGCGACTCCTCGATGAGATACCCGGTGAAGAACTGCAGGCCGAGGTCCGCCCCCATGAATATCCACACGCCGATGCCGAACAGCAACGCCAGGCTGATCCAGATGGCGCTGTTGCGCATCGCTTCTTTGAACGAGATAATGTGATCTTTTCGATTGAGCAGGCCCAGATCGATCGCCAGCATCAGCAGCACGAAGAGATTGAAGCCCACCCACATGAGCACTGTCTGCGACATCGTTCCTCCGCAACCAGCGCCGACCTCCGGCGCCGCGACACAGCCGGGGCGCCATACGGCACGCCGGCGACAGGGATTGATGGGCCGCGGCATCGAGCCCGGGTCAATGCCGGACCGCGTAAGAGGGATACAGCGGAACGCCGCGCCGAATCAGGCAGGCTCGGGCGGTTGAAAAATGGCGGCTTGCAGCACCAGCGCGGTGAACGGACGACTCGGCGGGCGCGACAGACATGGCGGCGCGGGCGCTGCCACGCTGACGTGGCAGGCTGGATGCAGCACATCCGGCTCGTCGCCGATGAGCAACTCACAACCGGGCGGCACGGCGTCCGCCTGATGGTGATGCGCGGCGACGCTGCTGCCGGCCACGCAGAAGGCCAGCACCAGCATCACCAGCAGTCCGATTTGCCATCGGTCGGTCATGGGGCATCGCATCACGCCCATTATCCCAGCAGCGCCGCGCGGCTGTCAAATAATGCAGGGGTGTCGGTCGTCACTTGACGGATGCAATGACCACAATCGGCAACTGCCGGAAGGCAACAGGCATACTGCTGGTGCGCACCAGCGCGATGGCATACGGCGAGGTGGCGGTAGGCGACACCGTTTGTCCGGCCGCGGGGGTGGTGAGGCGATACTGCACCGACAGGCGGTCATCCACCGCGCGGTCGACGCCCACGATGCGCACCGCGTGGCCGGTGGTTGGTTTCGCGCCGGTGAAGACGGCCACCGCCATATACTGAGTGAAGTCCACCGCCGGCGGCTCGGCCACGGCGGTGATGTTGTTCACCCAGAAGGCGCGCCATTTGGCCGCGTCGCGGATCACCGCCGTCTGCGCCGTCACGGCCCGCGCGGCGACGCCCAGATATTGCTCCTGCAGCGCGATGGGCGGCGTCGCCTGCCCCGTCACCGCGAAGGTCACCGGCTGGGTGATCTTCGGCACCACCACGAAATGATAGGGATAGGTCATCACCTGCGCCACCGGGGTGTTCGGCTCCGGCGCCAGGGTATCCACGTAGGCAATCACCTCCGTGCCGGTGGCGCGAAGGTCGGTGACGGCCACTTCATACCCGGCGGTCGGCTCCTGCCCCAGCGTGACGCCCAGCACGCTGTTCGCGGCGAAATCCACCTCCGGCGCCTGGCGCGGGCTCCACAGCGCCTCCCAGGCAGCGGCGTGCTGCACCACCAGAAACTGGCGGTCGGGGAAGGGCGCCTGCTGCCCTTTGAACTCGCGGAAGATCGGCACCGCCGTGCCCGCCCGCGTCGGCTCGGCCTGTTCAGCCTGGCACCCGGCCAGCAGCACCGCCAGCAATCCACCCACCAGCAGCCACCCTGTGCGCATCGCGTCTCCTCCCGGCGTCTTCGCTCCGCCCAGCATAGCGCACACGGCGAATTGCGCCCGGTGGGAAATGGCACAAACGGCGGCCAATGGATGCCCGTCTCGACAACAGTGCGTCGCGAGATATCGGCCATGTCGTCTACCCGGAATACGAGAAAGCTACTTGACGAAGGGGTATTTTCATGTTAGTCTCTTCGAGTTCAAGCAAGCGTGTGCTGTGCAGTCGGCCGCTTGCTCATTCCGCCCTGTCGTGACGAGGTGCTCCCATGGCCATGCAGTTAACCCGCGCGGGGGAATACGCCATCAAAAGCCTGGTCTACCTGGCCAGCAAAGCGCCGGACGCCCGCGTCATGGCCAGCGAAGTTGCCGATGCAGAGAACATCCCCATCAACTTCGTGCGAAAAATCCTCGAATCGCTGGCCAAAACCGGCCTGGTGAAGTCATATCGCGGCGCGGGCGGGGGCTTTACGCTGGGACGGCCCGCCAATCAGATCAACCTGTGCCAGATCATCGAAGCGATTGAAGGGCCATTCGCGCTCAACCAATGCTTCACCGCCGGCGGGTGCGAAAACCAGTGCGACTGCCCGCTCAGCGGCATTTGGCAGGAAGCGCAGGACGCGGTGCAGGACGTGCTGAAGCGCTACACGCTGGACGTCGTGCTGAAAAAGGGCGTCAGCGTACCCGGGTAGCCACTCCCTCTCGTGCGGCTCCGTGGCGGCGTACTACCCCAGCTTCCGCAGCCGTTCATCCACCATGTCCGGCCGTCCGTGGCGGCGGTGGCGCGTCATCAGTGCGATGTGTTGCGGCAGCGCCGCGTCCAGCTCGGCGGGCAGCCCGGTGGCGGCATTGATGTGCGCCGCGCGCAAGATCAACTCCACCGCCGACTCCGGTGGAAACTCCGCCAGGTTCACCATCAAGTCATACTGGGTGGCGTCGTCGATGTCGTGGTGAAACATGGTGCGGATGAAATGGGCGCGATCGGCATCCTCCCGGCGAATCAACCGGCGGGCATCGGTCTCCGACAGGTCATACTCTACCTGCGCAATGCCCACGCGCAGCGCCATCGGCGCCACCAGCCGCACGTTCAACACTTGCGACCCGCGCAACACGAAGTTGGCGCCGCGGCCGATGATGACGGCACGGTTCTCCGTCGCGAGCCCGTGCAGGGCCTGGCGCAGCAGGCGCTCGTAGACCACTTCATTCAGCGAGGAGCGCCACTCCGAGATGATCGACTGGATTGGCGTCACCGCCACCTCGTCGAATACGCGCATCACGTCCGGGTCCACCTGCAGGCGGCGAGCCATCTCTTCCACCAGCTCGCGGTCATAGGACGGCACCCCCAGACGCTCGGCCACCAGCCGGCCAATCAACTCGCCGTTCGTCGCGGCTTGGCGCGAGATCGTGACGATCATGGCAACCCCCTTTCGGGTATCCCGTCATCCCTGAGGTCAGTATACCCAGCGCCGATACATCCTCACGCTTGCCCGCGCGAGATATTTCGTGCAGCATACCGGCGAACGGTTGCCAGCAGTGGCAAATCCGCGTACAATACGGTGGAAGACATGCCCATGAATTTGAGCACCCCGCCCTCAGCGTTTCCGACGGATTCCTGCCCGTGCCCCGGCGCGGCAGGCGCGGATGACGTTATCTCCATCTCTGCCGACGCCCATGACGACGCGGTCCGTGACGGCTGCGGCGTCTTCGGCATCTTCGCCCCCGGCGTAGACGTCGCCCGCCTCACCTATTTCGGCCTCTTCGCCCTGCAGCACCGCGGCCAGGAAAGCGCCGGTATCGCCGTGGTGCAGGACGGCGTGTTCAACATGGTGAAGGACATGGGCCTGGTGTCGCAGGTGTTCGACGAAGAGTCGCTGCTCAGCCTCACCGGCTCCGCCGCCATCGGCCACACGCGCTACTCCACCACCGGCTCCAGCCTGCTCTGCAACGCCCAGCCCATCATCGTCGACACGCAATTCGGGCCGCTGGCGCTGGCGCACAACGGCAATATCATTAACACCCCGGTGCTGCGCCGCGAACTGGAACTGTACGGCATCACCTTCTGCGGCACCTCGGACACCGAGGTGATTCTCCAGCTCATCGCGTTGGAAGCGCGTGAGGCGGCGACGTTGGTCGACGCGCTGCGCGCCGCCATGCGCCGCCTGCAAGGCGCCTACTCGCTGTGCCTGCTCACCGCCGACGCCGTCTACGGTCTACGCGATCCCTGGGGCATCCGCCCGCTCAGCCTGGGACGGCTGAACGGCCACCACTACGTGCTCGCGTCGGAGACCTGCGCGCTGGACGTGGTGGGCGCGCGCTACCAGCAGGAAGTGGGCGCCGGCGAACTGGTGGTCATTACCGCGGATGGCGTCGAATACCACCAGCTCGCGGAGGACATCAAGCCCTCCATGTGCATGTTCGAATTCATCTATATCGCCCGCCCGGACAGCCACATTTACGACCGCTCGCTGCACCTCTCCCGCCGTCGCATGGGGCAGGAGCTGGCGCGCGAATACCCGGTGCAGGCCGATATGGTTATATCCGTGCCGGACTCCGGCACCCCCGCCGCCATCGGTTTCGCCGAAGAAGCGCGCATCCCCTACGGCGAAGGGCTCATTAAAAGCCGCTACATCGGCCGCACCTTCATCCAGCCCGACCAGCGCATGCGCGAACTGGGCGTGCGCATGAAGTTCAACCCGCTGCGCGACGCCCTCAACGGCCAGCGCATCGTGGTGGTGGAGGACTCGGTGGTGCGCGGCACCACTACCCGCGGCACCATCAAAATGCTCCGCGAAGCCGGAGCGCGCGAGATCCACCTGCGCATCAGCTCGCCGCCCTACCGGTGGCCGTGCTTCTACGGGGTGGATACCTTCGAGAAAAAACAACTCCTTGCCGCGCGCATGCCCAGCATGGAGGTCATCGGCGAATACCTGGGCGTCGATTCCATCGGCTATCTGTCGGTGGAAGGCCTCATCCGCGCTGTCGGACTGCCCAAAGGCAACTTCTGCCTCGCCTGCCTCAATGGCGAATACCCCATCTGCATTCCGACGGAGATCAAAGTCAGCAAGTTCTCGCTGGAAGACCTCAGCGAAGAAGAACAGTTGACGCTGCTGATGCCCGAAGCGTAACGAAACGTCCGACAACGCCGATCCGGGCTATCCCCCCTCTCTCCAGCATGGCGAGGGATTGGGGGGGGCGCGCACGTCAACCTGCATACCGCGGCGTATCGCAGCAGGACATCCAGTCACCCACGCCTAACTTGTCCCCCGGAGGATCATCCGATGCTGCCAACCTGTCGCCTGCCGAATACCGACCTGACGGTCTCCGCCATCTGCTACGGGGCGATGGGGCACGGGACGCTGGAGCCCGCGCTGGCGGACCGGCTGTTCGCGCAGTTCCGCGCGGCGGGCGGAAATTTCTTCGATACCGCGCACTGCTACTGCTTCTGGCTGCCGGATGGGCTGGGGGCCAGCGAGCGCGTGCTGGGCGAAGCGGTGCGGCGACACGGGCGCCGCGACGACGTGGTCATCGCCTCGAAGGGCGGACATCCGGGGGTGGAGCCAAGTTACCCGAAGCCCGACCGCTACATCTCCGCGGAGACGATTTCCGCCGACCTGGACGATAGTTTATCGCGGCTGCGGATGGATGTTATCGACATCTACTACCTCCACCGCGACGACCCGCGCATGCCCGCCGGCGAGATCATCGAACTATTGAACGCCGAGGTGCGGCGCGGGCGCATCCGCTACCCGGGCGCCAGCAACTGGACCGCCGCGCGCATCGCCGAGGCGAACGCCTACGCCACGGCGCACGGCCTGCGCGGCTTCGCCGCCTCGCAGCCACAATGGAGCCTGGCCGAGCGCGTCCCCGGCGGCGACCCGACCATGCGCTCGCTGGACGCTGACGATTACCAATGGCACGCCATGAGCGGCCTGCCCGTCATCCCCTACACCCCCACCGCCGCCGGCTACTTCGCCGGGCGCGCCGTGGCGTCGTTCGACACCCCGACCAGCCAGGCCCGCCGCGAGCGCGCCACCTCCCTCGCCGCCGACCTCGGCTGCACCCCCACGCAGCTCGCCCTCGCCTGGCTCTTCCACCAGCCCTTCCGCACCATCCCCATCATCGGCACCGCCAACCCCGACCACCTCGCCGACGCCCTCGGCGCCGTCGACGTGCGGCTGTCGGCCATGCAGGCGAAGTGGCTGAAGGAAGGGATGATGTGGTGTTGAGGGAATTAAAAAATGCCGACACATGGGATTTGTGCTGTCGATAACCCGGTAGTCCGTGCCCGGAGTCTACCCCGAAGAAATCGGGGCGGTGCGTGTCGACGCTTTTTTATACCGGGGTGCGGTTTATCGCCGTTGTCGACAATGTGACTTCCGCACCCCGGATATACTATTCGGTAACTGGAGAACACCATGGCGGCAGGGAAGATTGTTCTGAGCTGTGTCCTCAGTTTGCTACTCATCGGAATATTGGCACAATTCATCTTCGGGAGAGAAGATCGTGTTGCCAACGAGCAATACCTGGTAAGCTTGGCGAAGATAGTTATTGAGTATAAAACTGCCAAAGGGAAGCTTCCGGATACCTTTGAGGAGGCGCACGAATACAGTCACAAAGTATTGCCGAATCGTGGCGACAAGTATGGCCACAGTCTCATTTACACAAGCTTTTCTGGCAAGGCATTCCTCCTTCGATCATATGGGCAAGACAATATAGACAACCATGGGCTTGGAGATGATATTGACGTGATTTTTCTCGATGACAAACAGATAACTCGAGAACAATTCCTAGCCTGGGCAAAGACCGTTCTCGATGCAGAAGAATATCGTTTGCTGAAAGAAGACCTGTTCTGATGCATCATGCTTCACAGCGTATCAACGCACTGGGCCACCTTCGCCACGCCCGCCTCTGGCTCACCTTCTTCATCCTCGCCCTCGTCGCCAGCGGGATTACCGCGTTCCCGCTGCGCTGGGAGATGGGGATTTTGCAGGCGTTTTCGCAGGGGAACGCCGGGTGGCTGCCGGCGGGATTCGTGGCGTGGATTGCGCGGGTGCATGAGGGCGTGACGGTCAGCTATACGCGCTATCCCTTCCTCGCCTATGGTACCGACTGGCTGGCCTATCGGGCGATACGGAAAGCGGAGCATATACAGAGCCCCGAAGGGGCCAGTGAAGTTAGCCACGGGTGAAACCCGTGGGGACCATGGATGCAATGAGAAGCAGTAGCCCCGGAGGGGCGACAGCGAGTCTGTCGCCCCTCCGGGGCTTTTCCATGACATCGGCCCGGCACCACGGGTTGCACCCGTGGCTCGCGGCACATGCCCCGTTGGGGCAGCAGCGCATTACTTCTCCGCCACCGTCCAGGTCTGGCTTCCGCCGGGGGCGAGGGTCACCTGCTGTTTGAAGGTGAACTTCTTCCACTCCTTTGGCGTGACGAGAGTCGTGGTGATGGGCGCGTCGGTGGGGTTGTGCGCTTCGATGACCCATTGCCCCGCCTGCTTCCAGCTCACCAGCAGCGCCAGGTTCGGATCGCCGGCAGTGACAGGGTGGCCGAGGAACAGGTCGCTGTCCGCCAGGTTCAGGTCGAGCTGGGCGTAAGCGCGGCCGTCACGCACCGGCAGCATGCGGAAATTGTCCGTCTTCCGCGCGGCATCCAACAGGTAGACGGACCAGCGGTCGTTGAGGCCGTCGATGGCCGCCGGCAGGAAGCCAGGCATGGCGGTCTTCGGGATGCGCGCGCGGACGGCCGTACCCCGGGCGTCGACGTTCCACAGCAGGTAGGTGTCTTTCGTCGTGCCCGCCAGCATCTTCGGCGTGTAGCCGGGCTTGCCGGGCTCCAGCACGCCGAATTGCTTCGCGAAGTCGACCATCTGCGCGGTAGTGGTGCGCTGTTGCGGCGTGCCGCCGCCGGCGCCGGCGAAGAGCACGGTGTGGCGGATAACGTCGCCGGGCATGAGGATGTTGGCCTTCGGACGGTAGAAGATGGTGATGTTGCCCTTGTTGTATTCATAGGTGAGGTGGTCGCCCGTGCCAATGAGCACCACCGCGCCGCCGCCGTCCTCCAGCGTGCAGAAGACGCCGCGGTCGAAGGGGCCGACCAGGCGCTCGGAAGTCGCGTCGCCGATCTTTTTCCCGTCTTTCCACAGTTCACCCCGGCTCCAGGTGACGGTGACGCCTTTCTCCGGCACGTCGATGGCGTTTTTCACCGTCAGGTTCGTCTCCACCCAGCCCAGGCGGAAGCCTTCGGTGAGCCAGGTGCAGGCGCCGATGCGCTGCCAGCCGTCCACCTTCATGGTGGGGATGAGCCGGTGCCAACTGCCCCAGGCGTTGCCCCAGCCATACTGGCGTTCCGTATACGGATGTCCGAGCGGGCTGAATTTCGCATTTTCTTCCAGCGGATCATAGGCCAGCCTGATATCCGCCTGCCCGATGCCGATCTCCGGGCCGATCATATAGACCTGCGGGTAGGCAAACAGGTATGGCAACTCGCCGGGGATGCGCGGGTAGAAGTCGAGCGTGAGGGTGGGAAAGCCCGCCGGGGCGCCGTCCACCGGCAGCGTGGGGGCATTTCGCGTGAGGTTCACCGCCGGGGCGGCCTGCACCATGAGCTGACCCTTGGAGGGAGTGATGCCCATGTTGGCGCGAAAGCTCACCTGCGTCCAGGTTTGCCCGTCTTCGCGGGTGCGCAGGCGGGCATTGCCCAGCACGTTGCAACGGTCGCTGCAGAAGAACTCCTCGTTGTTCAGGTTGCGGTTATAGAAGGCGGCGCTCACCGCCCGCCGCCCTTTCAGGTCTTCCACCACCAGCACCGGGCCGAACTGCTGGCTGTTGGCGAAGATCAGCTCCTGCTCGAAGGTTTTGGCGCCGTTCGGCTGGTAACGGCGCAGCACCTGGCGGTCGCCATCGTAGAGCGTCACCGATTTCAAGCCGTTCTCGGCAGCGACGCGGAATTGGATGCGGTACTGCCAGATGTCGGGCCGCCACCACTCGCCGCGCGGCTCGCATAGCCGGTTGGGGCTCTGCCAGACGAGGATCTGCGGGCCATTCGTCACATACTGCGCGCCCGCCCCGCTGAAGGAGTAGGCGCCGCGGTGCCAGTTGCCGTTCAGCGTCTGCAGGTCGCGATGGCTGACAACTTTCCACCCGTCGGCGGCGCGCTTCGCCACCTGACCCGGTTCGGTCATAAACTCAAACGCCACCGGCGCCTGGCAGCCGCCGATGCCCTGCAGGTAGAGGAATTCGCCCAGCGCGTTATCCACCTGCCGGCCGTCCACGTAGCTGTAGATGGGAAAGGAGTTGTAGAGCTTGTAGTCGGCGAAGTGCAGGAAGTTCGCGCGGTGATTCCAATAGCCGCGGATGGCCTGCTGCCCAATATATTCGTTGTCATAGTCGAAGTAGGCGCGCGAGCGCATGCCGCTCACGGTGGCCAGCCGGCCGTCTGGCAGCAGCATCGACGGCTTCAACATGCGCACGTTATCGGCAAAGGCGTAGAGGTGGTTGCCCTGGGCGTCCTCATAGGTGAGGCCGGGCACGGCGAGGAAGGCGTCGTCAGAGCTGGCCTTGCACTGCTCGATCAATTGCTCCCATTTCGCCTCGGTCATCTTCAGGCTGTCTTCCATGAAGACGAGGTATTGCAATCCGGCGGCCTTCGCGGCCTTCACGTAATCGGCCACCGTGCCCTTGCCGGTGGAGAGCGCCGTGCGCGCGCCAACAAGGCCGCGGTACTGCGCCTGGTCGGGGATGGCCGACACCGCCGGCGACGTGCTCCAGTCGATGCGCTGTGCCTTCTCCCAGATGTATGGCGGCGGGTTGAGGACGGCGTTCGGCGTCGTGGCGCCGCCCAGGCCGGCTTTCGCCGCGGGCTCGGCCAGCCAGCGGAAGGTATTGGCAAAGACGCGCAGCCAGTCGCTGGGTTTGCCGGCGGCGCCGGCGCTGAGCATCGCCTCGGTGGTGGGACAGTTGGGCGGCGAGCTGAAAATCCAGTGCTTGCGGATGCCCAGCACCGCCAGCCGGCCGGCGCCCGCCGGGCGGATCGCCAGCAGCGCCGGCCCGGGCGCGGCCAGTGCTGTGGGCATCCAGGGCGCCAGCACCACGTCGTGGCGCGTCTCCTGTACGCCGCGCAGCGTCTCAGCGCCGCGCACCACCGCCTGCCACTCCGGCGACAGGTCAAAGGTCATCACCGGCTCGATGCCGGTGGTGCTGGCCCAGGTGAGCGTGAGCACGCCGCGCACGCCGTCGTTTATCGGCGCGCTCACGTTCGCGCTCCAGGACAACTGGCAACCCATGCTGTCGCGGTAGAGATTCGTGTTGTCGCTGTCCTGCAGCAGATCCCAGCGCGGGCGAGCGCCGTATGCCACCAGCCATTCGTTCGTCTTCGTCCACTCAGCGTTATGCCAGGCGCCCTCCGGGTTGCAGACGAAGACGCCGCCGCCTTTCGCCAGGAAGGCTCCCGCGGCCGTGCGGTCGGCCTCGCCCATGGTGGTTACCAGGGCCACCTGGTACTTGCCGGTCGCCAGCATTTCGCCCAGCTTGCCGTTCGGGCAGGCATCCACCGCAAAACCCATGGCCGCCAGCGGCTTCAGCACATAGTCCAGGTGCGCGCCACCCTGGAAGAGCACCGCGGGCGTATCGGCGGCCAGAGACGGCAAAGCAGCGAAGGCGCAAAGCGCCAGCAGGAAGGCATAGATACGCATGGGGAATCACCTCTACATGGTATGACACGTGACCAGCGAATCGGTTGTTGGCTGATGTTGTAGAAATCGCTTGACAGCCGTCCCCTGCATGTTACACTGTGGGCGCGCATGAGTGACATCGCCCATCCATCCATTGTGCTGCTCTATCACCGCATCGGGAGCCCGCTGGCGCGCTCCACCGTGCGGGGACAATACGTGTTGCCCGCCATAATGCGCTGGCAGTTGCGCGACCTGCTGGCGCAGGGGTACCGCCCGGCGCCGCTGGCCGGCGAAATGGCCTCTACCGAGCACACCGCGGGACGCGTCTGCGTCACCTTTGACGACGGCTACGCCTCGGTAAGCCGCCATGCCTGCCCCATCCTCGCCGCGCTGCGCGTGCCGGCCACCATCTTCGTGGTGGTGGGCGCCATCGGCCAGACGAACGCCTGGGACGAAGCGCAGGGCGACCGCACCGAGCCGATGATGACCCTTGACCAGCTCAAGGCCGCCGCCGCCGCGGGGGTGGAGATCGGCTCGCACACCATGACGCACCCCCACCTGACCCAACTGTCCGACGAGAAGCTCATCGACGAGCTGCGCTCCTCCAAGCATCTGCTGGAAGACCTGCTGCAGCGCCCGGTGCCCGGCTTCAGCTACCCATATGGCGACCTGGACGCCCGCGTGCGCGACGCCGTGGCCGACGCCGGCTATCGCTACGCCACCACCACCAAGCTCGGCGCCCTCACCGCGAAAACCGAACCCTTCCTCATCCCCCGCATCAACATTCGCTGGAACACCGCCGGCCCGCTGCTCCACGCGAAAATCGCCCGCGCCTACCGCGCCAGCCTGCCAGAACGGGGCTTGTTGGAGTAGTGCCCGCTCGGCTTTCCCCCCGCCTTCCGCGCCGTCTACCATGCCATCAATGCCGATATCCGCGCCGGCGCACCGCCATCGCGCGAGAGTGGGCGCCGGTATACCGGCAGTGAGCATCGCGACGCGGGGGACAGCCCCGGGGCAGGCGTGTTGTCCAGCGGGCCTGGGTTGACAGCGCATGGTGTGACGATCGTGTCAAGCGATAGCGGGAGGTGGGGACAGTCCCCAACGCTTCAGATGATGTTCGCTGTCATGAGGAATGTTGCCCTGACAGGGCGTGTCTATCGCCTGGCGCCGGTTCCCAGCGCGCTGCGCTGGGCTAAAGAATGGGACGGATGCGAGAACACCCGGCATCCCTCCTTCGAAAATACCCATCACTGGGAGCGCGGATTTGTAATCCGCACTCCCGCCACCTGCCCCTCGACGGGGCAGGTGGCGGGCCGAATGCGGCACAGACCTGCCGATGTTCATCGGGTATGAGTGACGCGCGCGTCATCCCCGATTCCACCGCACATGCCCTGGCCCACGGCAACGCCGTGGGAACCGGTTGATACAGCGAGCCCACGCCCTGTAAGGGCGCCATTCCTCATGACGAGTAATCCATACTACCGCGATAACCGCGGTTGCGCCCTCGCCTGCCAGGCGACGCTTCAGGGGATACCGGCCACCGCGCCGTGTGCCGGTATCCCCTGCCCGGCGTCTGCCGGGACATCCGCCAGTGACTCCGGCGTCACGTATGCGCGGATACGTTGGACGTCCGACCTTTAACGGATGCCGGCTCTACAGTAGCGCCGGCCTCACCCGGCGTCAAGGACAGGCGCCGACACGCTGTTGCCCCGAAGGCGGTGATGCGCAGAACTCGGTTGACGGCGCGGCGCGGGGACAGTTCGCTCAGGGGCTGCCCCCGGATGCAGGCGAACCGTTATGCGGGGGGCAGCCCCTGGGCGCGCGCGCTGCGACGCGGTTTCGCGGGCGTCATGCGCGCCATCAGCGGCTCGGTGAGTTCGCGATAGCGGGCGAAGAGGAACTCCACGCGCTCGCGCTCGCTGGCGAAGGTCTTGGCGCGATAGCAGCGGTCCACCGCGCGGTCCAGCGCGGCGTGGGCCTTCGCCAGGTCGGGCGGCATGGTGGTGGGGCTGTACAGCACCGCCAGCGACGCATCCGGGTGCGCCGCCCGTGCGTCCAGCACCGCCTGCGCGGCCGCCTCCACCGCCTGCCGCTTCTCCTCGGGGATGGGGTCGGGCCAGGGAAAGTTGTTGTAGACCATCGAGCCTGAATAACTATAATCACTTTTCAAACGCCCGCAAACTTGACGCATCCACTATAGTGGACCCCAAAATCTGTACAATAGAAAAGGGGTAGCTTAGGTGGCAGA
>CAZPYA010000072.1:0-29928 GCA_964590255.1 uncultured bacterium | reverse complement strand
GAAGTCGTCGGTGACGCGCACGGAGTTATTGGAGTTCTGAAACATGATGCTGGAGTAGGCTTCGCCGCCGAAAGAGCCGTCGTAGCCGGCATCGATGAGCGCCCAGGCCTTCTTCTCTTCGGCGGCCTTGCACTGGATGAACTCGCGAATATCCGGGTGGTCGATATTGAGGATGACCATCTTCGCGGCGCGGCGGGTGCGCCCGCCGGACTTGATGACGCCGGCGAAGGCATCATACCCGCGCATGAAGGAGACCGGGCCGGAGGCGAAGCCGCCGCTGGAGAGGCGTTCCTTGCTGCCGCGCAGGCTGCTGAAGTTGGTGCCGGTGCCGGAGCCGAACTTGAAGAGCAGCCCTTCGGTGCGCGACAGGCCCAGGATGGAGTCCATGGTGTCCTGCACGGAGTTGATGAAGCAAGCGGAGCACTGCGGCTCGGTTTCCACGCCCACGTTGAACCAAACCGGGCTGTTGAAGGCGGCCTTCTGGTAGAGCAGCAGGTGGGTGAGCTCGTCGGCGAAGATACGCTGCTCTGTCTCGGTTTGGAAGTAGCCGTCCTGCAGGCCCCAGGCACTGATGGTGGTTACCACGCGGCCGATGAGCGAGCGCAGGCTCTTCTCGCGGGTGGACTGGCCCGCGCCCACGCGGAAATACTTGGAGACGACCACGTTGGTGGCGAGTTGCGACCAGAGGACGGGCATCTCGATATCATCCGCTTCGAAGATCACCTCGCCGTTTTCGGCGACGATGCTGGCGTGGCGATGCTCCCACTCCACCTCGTCGAAAGGCTGCACGCCTTCCTGGGTGAAATAGCGCTCGACGCGCAGGGCGCCGGTGGGCTCCTGACCGAACAAACCGATCGTTTCCGTGGCACCGGGCAACGATGTATCGGTATTGGGCATGGGGGACTCCTTTATTTCAAATGCACAATGCAGAATGGACTATTCAACAGGCTCCGCGTCCCTGCATTCAGGCGAAATGAGCGATAGTTCACCTAAGGACAGTGGGTGCGAAAGGGACACTGACGGCCGCCGGTTTGGGGCGGTCGTTACCGTAAAGGCAACTTCTGGACGTCGCTCTCCTGCGTGTCGAACAGCACCTGCTGTTCTTCGGTCTGGCGTTCGCGGCGGGCGCGTTCCAGCAGGCGCTCGATCTCGTGCAGGAAGGAGATCAGGTCCTGAAATTCCTTGTAGACCGAGGCGAAGCGCACATAGGCCACCTCGTCCAGGTCGCGCAGGCGGCGCATGACCTTGTCGCCGATGAGCGTGGAGGGCACTTCGTCGCGCAGGGAATCGCGCAGCGCGCGCTCGATATCATAGACGACGCCTTCGATGGCATCGCGGCTCACCGGGCGCTTTTCGCAGGCGCGGGTGACGCCCAGCAGCAGCTTTTCGCGGTCAAAGAGCTCGCGGCGTCCATCTTTTTTGATGACGTAGAGCTGCGGTTCCTCGCACCGTTCATAGGTGGTGAATCGCCGCCGGCACTCCTGGCACTCACGGCGTCGCCGGATGGTGCCCTGGTCGTCATTGGCCCGCGTCTCGATAACGCGCGTATCTTCCGCATGGCAGAGTGGACATCGCATGGTCTCAGGTTTTTCTCCGCAGAAGTGCTTGAGGCAGAACTATCCTACCGCACTAGTCATAGGGTGTCAATAGGAAAATGGGGAATTTTTAACACTATATCTGTGGTGGGTGACGCCTGCCCGGCCAGCAAGCGCCGACATGAGGCGGGGGGGATGACGCATATTGGTCGATGGTTGTTTTTGCGGAAGAGGAGAAGGACGAGGCATGCGAGGAGGAAGCGAGTGTCGTGAGTGCGAATGAAGTAATCAGCAATGATATTCACCCGTTTCGTGCCGCCGTCGATACAGTATGCCTACCGCTGGGATGCCCGCGCCGCGTGGCTGGCGGGCTTGTTCGTGGGCATGACCACGCCATTTTTCGCGGTGGTGGCGCGCGCGGACCTGCACGCCAGCGACCTGGAGATCTTCATCCTCACCTCGGCGCCGTTTCTCGGGCACCTGCTGAGCATGCTGGTGGCGTGGCATATGCAGGACCGGGCGAAGATGCCATATGTCGTGTGGCTGGGCATGGTGGCGCGGGCGGCGGTGCTGCTGCTGGCCTTCGCGCATACCAGCCGGCTGTTCATTGGCATTCTCATCGCCTCGCAGATTATCGGGTGTTTCACCGCGCCCGCCTACGCCTCGATCATGAAGGACTCCTACCCCGACGCCTACCGCGGGCGGTTAATGGGGATGGTGCGGGTAGGGATGACGGTGATGACGATGCTGGCCAGCCTGACGGTGGGCCGGTTGATGGACCATGGCCTGCCGTGGAGCTGGGTGATGACGGCGGCAGGGTTGGCCGGGTTGATGGTGGCGCACGAGCTGCGCGGTCTGTGGCCGCGGGTGGCGGCGATCGTAGGTTTTCTCGCGGCGGGCGCGCTGGCGGCGCCGTGGCTGGGGGCGGCGGGGGCGGTGAGCTATCGCCACGTCTTCATCGTCGGCGCGCTGCTTGGGGTAGTGTCGTTATGGATGTTCAAGCACCTGCCGGAAGGGGCGGTGACGACGGACCCGGAGCGCCGCTTCAGCCTGCTGGAAGGGCTGGGCACGCTGTTCACCGATTGGCGTTTCGGGCTCTATTCACTGGCGTTTTTCATTTTTGGTTTCGGCAACCTGTTGCAAGTGCCCCTGATGCCGATGTTCCAGGTGGATGAGCTACATATTACCAAGGAATGGGTGGGATTGCTGGCGATGATCACCGCCGGCAGCAGCGCGGTGTTCTATTATTTCTGGGGGCGGGTGATGGATCGCTTCAATCCCTTCCTGGTGGTGGTGCTCTCCTTCGCGGTCTGGGGCTTCTCGCCATTCGTGTATGCCTACGCGCACACCATCCCCACGCTGATAGTTGCCTCGGTGCTGGTGGGGATTGCCGCGCCGGGCATCGACCTGACGTGGTTGAACGCGGTGATGCAATTCGCCGACCGCCGAGACATCCCGCGTTACGCGGCGATGCATACCTTCCTGGTGGGTATTCGCGGTTTGCTGGGGCCGTTTATCGGGTTGGCGATCTTCCGCGGGCTGCACGGCGATTATCGTGCCTGTTTCCTGGTCGCCGCGGCGGTGATCTGGCTGGGCTGCCTGATGATGCTGGCGGTGGTGCTGTTCGTGGTTCGTCCCGGGCAGGGACGTCAGCGGACGGAGGCGCGGAGCATCTCGGCGTAGCGGCGGGCATTGGCCAGGTCGCCGGGTTCGGCGGCGGCACGCTCGGCGGCGGTGAAAGTTCCCCGGGCATACCGCGTGATGACATCGGTCGCCACGGGGTCGTGGTACCGTGCCAGGAAGCCGGCAAAGGTGATGCGCCAGGCGGGATCGGCATGGGCCAGGTAGCGGGCAGCGACGGGACGCAGGAAGGCATACCGGTGCGGGTCGGCGGTGAAGTTCAGCGCGTCATAGCTGATGCCGCCGCACTTGCCGGTGGGCGTCCATACCCACACCAGCAGCGTATGATCGATCTCGTAGACGCGCATGGGGTTGGCGGTGATCGGCTGATAAATACACGTAAACGTGGGGGCGGCGGGCATGGCGGCTGCTGACGCGACACGCACCAGCGGGGTGCCGTCCACCGTCTTGCCGGCGTAGATGGCGACGACGTATTCGCCGTCGGGATTGTCGGCTTTGTCGATCTCCTCGAACAGAAAGACATCGCCGTCCATAGTGGTGATGATGCGCGCGGAGGCCCTGGGTTTGTCGACGCCGGGTTTGTCGGGCTGCAACGAGGGCAGCAGCAGGATTAGCAGGCATAGGCACACCACCAGCGTGGCGATGCCGGTGAGGGTTTTCTGTATCCAGCTTTGCTGTCGCGGTTCCGCCATGCGTGGTGCCTCGGGGGCATTATACCATGCGCCGTTCGCTGGGGAAATGCGCGGATTTTTTTTCGCAGGTAGGAAGGGGAGACAGGACAGGGTGCGAATAGAGTTTGGGGCGGCACGATCCGCCGGTGAAGGGTCTGGTGCGTCATGCGAGTCCTGCGGATGCTTCTTTTCGTTTGCGGTTGCGCGATACTGTCGGTGCAGGGGGGAGCGATGGAGCCCGTTGCCGTGAATGCTAAACAGAACATTGTCGATGCCGTGATGCCGATCGATACGGTGCCGGCGGATTTCCCGGTGGGATTTTGCCTGCTGACCGCCGGCGAGTGTCAATTCGTCGCCTATTTCGACGCCGCGCACCAGATGACAGTGGCTAGCCGCCGGTTGACGGAACAGGTCTGGCGCTATACGAAGCTACCGACCTACGTCGGGGTGGACAGCCATAACTACGTGACCATAGCGGTGGACGACGCGGGGTACCTGCATGTGAGTGGCAACATGCACGCGGTGCCGCTAATCTATTTTCGCGGCACGCGGCCGTGGGATGCGGGCAGCCTGACGGCGGTGGACGGCATGGTCGGGCGCGACGAACTGCGCTGCACTTATCCCACCTTTATGCGCGGGCCGCAGGGGGAGCTAATCTTCCACTACCGCGCAGGCGGCAGCGGTGATGGGGACGAGATTTATAACGTCTATGATGCGGCGACACGACGCTGGACGCGCCTGCTGGAGGTGCCACTGACCGACGGACAGGGATTGATGAACGCCTACATGAACGGCCCGGTGCTGGGTCCGGACGGTTATTACCACCTGTGCTGGGTGTGGCGCGACACACCGGACTGCGCGACGAACCATGACCTTTCATACGCGCGCAGCCGGGATTTGCGGCACTGGGAAACCCGGGGCGGCGCGGCGGTGGCGCTGCCCTTGTCGCTGAAGACCGCGGGGGTGATCGTCGATCCGATTCCCGCCGGTGGCGGCATCATCAACGGGTGCCAGCAGATGGGCTTCGACGCGGACGGCCAGGTGGTGATCACCTACCATAAATTCGACGCGAAGAGGAACACGCAGGCGTATGCCGCGCGTTTCGAGGCCGGCCGGTGGCAGATTCGGCAGCTCAGTGACTGGGCATACCGGTGGGAGTTCCGCGGCACGGGGTCGATGAAGACGGAGATCAGCCTGAGCAAGCCGGTCGCGGCGGGGGTGGGGAAGTTGGCACTGCCCTACCGGCACATCACACATGGCGAGGGGCGGATGCTATTTGACGCGCGCACGCTGGCCCCGCTCGGTACCGAACCCATGCCGCCGGGATACCCGGCGCACCTGACCGCGCCGGTCTCCCCCTTTCCGGAGATGCGCGTACGCTGGGCTGGGGACAGCGGCACGACGCCGGAGCCGGGCGTGCGCTACGTGTTGCGCTGGGAAGCGCTGCCGCCGAATAACGATAAACCGCGCACCGGGAAGCAGCCGGAACCGAGCCGGCTGGTACTATACCGGCTGCGCACGCAGTAGCATGCATACGATAAAGGAGCCATTATGTCTACCTTACAGTATCGTCCTGATTGGGAGACCGCACGGGCGCGGATGACTACGTGGTGGAACGGCGGGGATATCGGCCGTCCGGCGATGCAGGTTTTCGCCCCGCGGGAGACGCCGTGGGACGAAGTACCCGTGATGCCTGAGCCGCCGGGGTGGATCACCGGCTACTCGACGAAGAGTTACGAGTACCGCATCAACCTGGCGCTGCGCGGGAACGTGAAGACGGTTTGCCTGGGCGAGGCGGTGCCGGCGGTGGCGCCGGGCGACCTGGCGCCGAATTGCGTGGCGCTGTACCTGGGCTGCCGCGGCGTGGAAATGCCGGGCACGGTGTGGTGCGAGCCATGCATGACAGGCCCGGACGACGCACGCTTCGACTACGACCCGGCGAATTTCTACTGGGATTTCAGCAAGCGCGCCTACACCGAAGTGGCTGCGAAAGGGAAGGGCAAATTCATGCAGGCCTTTCCCGACCTCATCGAGGGACTGGACACGCTGGCGGCGATGCGCGGCACCAATGAACTGTTGGAAGACCTGCTGGACCGGCCGGAGTGGGTGCAGGCGTGCATGCGGCAGATCACCGACCGCTACTTTCGCTACTACGACATGCTTTACGATATCATTCGCGACGACGTGGGTGGCAGTGTCTTCTGGGCGTGGGCGCCCGGGCGCATGGCGAAGTTTCAATGCGACTTCTCCGCGATGATTTCGCCGGAGATGTTCGCCGAGTTCATGGGCCCGGTGCTCACCGAGATGACCGAGCGCGTGTCGTATTGCATGTACCACTGGGACGGCCCGACCGCCATCCCGCACCACGATGTGCTGCTCTCCATCCCGCGTCTCACCATGCTGCAGTGGACGCCCGGCGCCGGCGTAGAGCCGAGTTGGGATGCGCGTTGGTGGCCGCTGTACCACAAAACCATCGAGGCGGGCAAAAAGCTCTTCGTCGGGGCTGACGGCATCGAGACGCTGCGGACGCTGAAGCGCGAATTCGGCGAAGGGATGAAGCAGATGCTCTTCACCATTTGGGCGAAGACACCGGAAGAGGGCGCGGCGATGATCAAGGCAGTGGAGTTATAGTGGGTCATTTGACATGAAGAACCGGCGCGCACTTTTCAACCAGAAGTTGGGAAATGCGCGCCGGTTGTTTTTGCTTGATGGCGATGAACGCTGTAGAGGGGCGTTCGATATGGCATAGTTTATCAGCTCTCTTTAGCTGCGTTGCCACACTGTGCCGCCGCCGACAAGGGTAGCGACGGGGTTCAGCTCCTGGTCGAGGATGACGAGGTCGGCGACGGCGCCCAGGGTGATGGCGCCAAAATTGGCGGCACCCAGGCAGAGGGCGGGGGTGGTGGAGACCATGGCGAGGGCTTCCACCAGATCCCAGCCGATGTCGTCAACGAGTATCCGCACGGCGGTGAGCGGGTTGCCGTCGGGGGCGACGGGCAAGGCGCGCTCGGCGCCTTTGGCGGTGATGAGGATGGAGACCATCGCCGGGTGGATGATCGCGGAATCGCAGCGGAATTCGGTAAAGAGCTCGTCGCGCTCCAGCGCGGCGCCGGCCAAGCCGGGGGCAGCGGGGGTCAGCGGCGGCATGGCTTCATAGAGGTTAGCGACGTGCGTGGCTCCGGCCTCCACCGCTTCGATGGCGTCGTCATACTCGGCCTGGGAACGCCCCAGCGAGACGATGATGCCCAACTCGCGCAGGGTGTGGATGAGGTCATAGGCGCCGGGCAGGTCGGGAGCCAGCGTCACCATGCGGATAAGGTCCTTATAGGCGACGAAGAGCGGCAACATCGCCTGGGCGCGGGGATCGTCCAGCGGCATGGCGAGTCCGTTGCCCGCCGTCGCAAAGGGGGTGTCGACGCGCAGGCCGTAGAGGCGGGCACCGGGTGATGGCTGGGCTTGCGCCGCGCGGAAGGCCTGCAGCGCCGCTTCCAATTCCTCCGCCGTGGCGGGGGCGATGCGCGGCAGCAGGGTGGTGACGCCTTGCTGCGCTGCCGTGCGCGCCATGCCGAGGAAGTCCTCAGCATGGCGCGGTGGCGTGCCGGGCAGGGCGGGGGCAAGGCTGACGAAGCCGGGGCTGACGATGAGGCCGTCGAGTTCGAGGAACGCCGCGGCATCAGCCGGCTCTTCGATGGGGAAACTCAACACTTCCGTGATCAACCCGCGCACCATCACCACCGAGCCGGACTCGTAGGAGCTGTCGCCCAGCATCACCTCGGGGCCGGAGAGGATGATTTGCTCGGAGGCCAGCGCGTCGTCGTCGAGTAACCGGGCGGTGAGGGCGTCGGGATCGAGCGGGTCGCGCTGGGCGCGCAGTGGCGCGGCCTCATATTCCTCATACGGCGCGGGCAGTTCTTTGCCGCATTTCGGGCAGAGGGCGTCAAGGACATCGTAATCGGTTCCACATGATGGGCACTGGCGCATGGCATCCCCTTTAAGATTCAGTAAATTACATAGCCAGTCAGGCACTTGTCTGGTATAATATTGCATTGCCGCAGGGGAATTCCTGCCGCAATGCTCAATTATCGATCACATCATTGTACCGCGTCGTCACGTCGACGTCTCGCACCCGGCAGCATCGCCGCCTCCGCGCCTGCCGGTGGATCGCAACAGGAACACGACGATGTCATCCGAAGCTTCATCCGACCGGACCCCTTGCGAGGATACCCTCGCCGCGCTGCTGCAAGCCGCCAATGCCATCGGCGGCGCTACCCTCACCATCCGTGAAGAGCCGCCGCTGCTGGAGATGGTGCTGGCGCGCCTCAGCGACGAGCTGCCGAACCGCTCCGGCGCGGTGTTTCTGCATGACGGCCAGCAGTTCGCCGTCGCCGTGCAGCAGCGCGGCAAAAGGCAGCCGTCGCCGCTCCCCCTGGTAGGCCCGCTCATCGAACGGCTGTTGCCGGAGATGGGTGGCGCGGTGCAGGTGCTGGACGGCACGTATGCGCTGCGCGACACCGACACTTGCGACGGCGACGTGCAGACGCTGGGCGCGCTGGGCATTGACGGCCTGCTGCTGATCCCGCTAATCACCCGTGGAGCGCCGATGGGAGCCATCGCCATCGAATTGCCGGCGCCAACGACGCTGGACCCGCTGGTGGCCGACTTGCTTCGGCTGACGGGCCACCTGCTGGCGTCCGGCCTGCGCGAGCGCCGGCTGCAGACGCGGCTGGACCTGGCGCACCGCAAGCTGGACGAAAAGGGCGACTGGCAGGGCCACAGCGAATACACCGACGAGCTGACCGGACTGGCGAACGATGCCTATTTTCATGTTGAGCTGGAGCAGGTGGTGTCGGAGGGCGTACAGACGGGGGGCAACGTGTCGCTGCTGCGCGTGGAAGTGGACCGCTACAAAGCGATCGCCGACGCATATGGACCGTCCTTCGCTACCAACGTGCAGCGCCAGGTGGGACAAACGCTGCTCGCCAGCATCCGCGGTCGGGATTTGGCGATACACGCCAGCGACGACCTGTTCTTCGTCTTGCTGCCGGTGACGCCGGGCATCGGCGCGGTGGTGGTGGCCGAGCGCCTGCGCGACCGCCTGTCTTCGCTTAGTTTCGACGTGCCCGAAGGCACCTGGCACCTTACCGCCAGCATCGGCGTGGCCTGTCTCTCCAACCGCGTCGTCTCGTCCGATGAACTGCTTGCCAAGTCCCAGCGCTGCCTGATGCAGAGCAAAGGGCTAGGCGGCAACCAGGTCTTTTTTGACTGGGATGAGGCACTGGAGGTGGCGGGCGACAAGTAAGGCGACTGATCTAACATCGTACTCCTCCCCCTTGGCCCCCTCCCCGAACCGGGCGAGGGGGTTGGCGTTTATGGGTTGAGAGGCGCATAGACATCTATCCTGTGGGATGGATACACTGTGTGGTGTAGGAGCATGCCGTGGCGAGCTTTTCCTGTGTGCTGCCGGTGCGTGCGGATGTCGCGACGTTGTGGTCGCGGATTCGCGACGTGCGCTGGGTGGCGGGGTTATTCCCCTATGTGGATGTCGAGGCGTTTCGCGAGATCGGGCCGGCAATATGGCGGTACCGGCGGCAGTTGCGCATCCCCACGCTGGCGGCGATGACCTGGGAGGAAGAGGCGTCGGTGACGGACGACGGGACGCTGGTGTTTCGCGCGGTGTCGGGCGACCTGGAGACCTTTGACGGACGCTGGGAGGCGGCGGCGGACGGGGCAACGTCACGGTTATCACTCACCATTGAGTATGTCATCCCCGACGGCCTGGGGCCGGTGGTGCCCGCCGCGGTGGCAAACATGGTGATGAATGAAGTGTTCAATACCATCTGCCGGCGGGTGAAGGACGCGGTGGAGGAGGGGCACATATGAGCGTGCTGCTGCTGCCGTTGGACGACCGCCCGGTGAATATGAGCTTTACACGCTTGCTGGGCGCGGTGGCGGGCACCGAGGTGCGATGCCCACCGCCGGCACTACTGGGACGCTTTCTGCAGCCGGGCGACTGTGCCGGGCTGGGGCGCTGGCTGGCGGAGGCCGCGCCAGCGGCGGAACTCGGCATCCTCTCGCTGGACATGCTTGCGTATGGCGGGCTGGTGGCGTCGCGCACACCAGCGGTGGGCGCGCGGACGGCGTTGGAGCGGCTGGCGGTGCTGCGCGCGGTGAAGGCGGCGCATCCCGGCTTGCGGCTGTTTGCCTTCAACGTCATCATGCGTTTGACCATCACCGGGCACGACGCGGAGACGCGCGCCGCGGGGCGCGACATCTTTCGCTACTCGATGCTGCGCGATCGCATCGAGCGGCTGGGGGAAGTGGATGCGGCGGCGGAACTGGCGGCGGTAACGGCGCGCATTCCACCGCAGATCCTGGCGGCCTACCTGGGGGCGCGGGCACGTAACCATGCGGTCAACCACGCGGCACTGGGGTTGCTGGCGGACGGCGTGCTGGATTTCCTGGCGCTGGTGCAGGAGGATACCGCGCCAGTGGGCCTGCATGTGGCGGAACAGGCGGCGCTGCAGGCGTTGGCGCGGGAGCGCGTGCACCCGGCGCGGTGGCGGTTATACGCCGGCACCGATGAGGCGGCGCATACGCTGCTGGCGCGGGGATTGCTGGATGGGCGGGCGTGGCCGGTGGCGACGCGACTGGAAAACCCCAACGCCGCAGCGCAGCCGGCGCTGTTCGAGGACGTGCCACTGGCAGAGACGGCACGCCGGCATGTCGATGCGGTGGGCGCCACCCCGGGCGCGGGGACGACGCTGGCGGTGCATACCTTCACCCCGCCACAGCCGGACCTGTTTGAGATGACGCCGCTGCCGGCGCCGACGTGGGGGGCAGCGCTGGAGGTTTACCCGTCGCGCGACGCGGGCTGGCTGCCTGATGGCCCGACGGCGCTGGCGGACGTGGCCTACTGCAACGGCGGGGATCCGCACCTGCTGAATGCGCTGCTGGGCGCTGGACGGTTTTCCTCGCTGCGGAGCTATGCTGGCTGGAACACCGCCGGCAACACGTTGGGTACCACGCTGGCGCATGCCGCGCTGCGGGGGCTGGCGCCGGCCACCCCGGTGATGGACGACGCGCACCGGACGGCGCTGTTCATCCGCCTGCTGGATGACGGCTTGTACCAGCCCATCGTGCGCGGGTGGGCGATGGCGCGGGCGGAGGAGATGGGCGCCTCGCCGTTGAATCTCGGGGAAGCGGCGCCGCGCGTGGAAACACTGGTAGATGGCGCCATGCAGGCGCTGTGGCGCGAGTTGCGGGCGGCGTATCCGGATATGGCGGCGCTGGACCGACCGTTTCGCGCGGCACTCCCGTGGGGACGATTGTTTGAAGTCGAGATTGTGTTACAATAGAGCGCCGTCCACCCCGCGGCGGCGTGTGAATGATAAAGGGAAATCATGCCTGATCAACCAATACCGTTGATGCCTGACGATGAGCAACCGCGTCCGGTGCTGCTCGATGACGACGACCACCCTGAACCCTGGCAACCCTACATGTATGTGGCCGCGTATGCCGGCCTGCTGCTGCTTTTCGTACTGCGCGCCTTTTTTGAGAAAATGCTGCCATTTGGTTTGCGCATAAACTTGGCCGTCATATTAGTGCTGGCGGTATACCTGGCGCTGGTGCTGCTGCGGCCGCACGTCAGCCTGCTGCTGACGTGCGTGGCGGGGGCGATTATCGGCGCGTGGTATGGTCTGCCGGCGAACCTGCTGTATTACAATGCCTGGCATGACATGAGCGCCTTCGCGTCGTTTTTTGCCTCCACCGTGCTGGCAGGGGTAACCGGCCTCATTCTTGGCTATTTCCTGGGGGTGAAGGAGGAGCCGAAGCTGGTGGTGCCGCTGTCGTTCCTCTTTGTGTTCGTCGCGGCCAACATCTATACCCTCTCGATTCCACTGTTGCACAGGTAACGCGCATGCGCATTCTCATTACTGGCACCGGGGGCGGCGTCGGCGGCGCCCTTGCCGCCCGGCTGTCATCCGCCCATGACGTGCTGGCCTGCGACCACGCCCGGTTGGATATCACCGATGCCGGCGCGGTGGCGGCGTGCGTTGCGGCGTTTCGTCCCGATTTCGTTTTCAACCCGGCCGCCATCACCAATGTCGACGCCTGCGAGGAGGCGCCTGAACGCGCCCGGCAGGTGAATGCGCTGGCGCCAGGCTACCTAGCGGCCGCCGCCGAGCGTGCCGGCGCGCGCTTCGTGCAGGTGAGCACCGACTACGTTTTCGACGGCCGCAAAGGCGCGCCGTATGTCGAAGACGATGCGCTGGGCGCCATCAATATCTACGGCGAGACGAAGATCGCTGGGGAGCAGGCGGCACTGGCGGCGTGTTCGTGGACGTATATCGCCCGCACCGCCTGGGTGATGAACCCGGCGCGACCGGGTTTTCTGGCGGCGATGCTGGCGGCGGCACCGAGTGGCGCGGCGCGAGTGGCGCATCAAACGAGCTCGCCGACGGGACTGTCCGACCTGGTGGCGGCGCTGGCACGCATCATCGAGACGCCGCCGCCCTTTGGCATCTACCACCTGGTGAACGGCGGCGCCTGTACGCGGGCGCAGATGGCGGCGGAAGTGTTCCGTCTCATCGGCGCGGATGTGGTGATCACCGAGGTGCCGCTGGCGACATTCGGCGGGGCGCCGCGCCCGGATTATACCGCGCTGAACTCGACGACCTGGGAAGCGGCGGGGATGCCGGCCTTCCGGCCCTGGCCAGCGGCGCTGGCGGATGTACTGCGAGCGGTCAAGTCTTAATATAAACGATTATTACATACAAACAATTCCGGGTAATATACCAGTATTCTTCACCGGCGAGAGCCGCGGGGAGGTGGCCGATGGGACTGCGCGAAAAATGGTTGAAATTGCATGACACCGACGCATTATTGACGATAGGCGCCGAGGACGCACTGCAAAGATTGGAAGTGCGCGAATACGTGCTGGGCGAGCATCTCTACGAGGTGGGCGACGCCAGTCACGAGTTGTACTTGATCCTCTCAGGTTCGGTGATGGAGTATCTGGAATGTGCCGATGGCACACAGACGATCGCGGAACTGCGGGCGACGGATTTTCTCGGTGAGGAAGGCTGCCTGCGCGGCGTTGCGCGTAGTGCCAATGCCATTGTGACCGAAACCTGCCGCGTGCTGGTGGTGCCCGAGCGCGACGTTGACCAGACGATCAGCAACCTACCGCGCTGGTTTATCTCGCTCATCGAATCGCTGATGGTTCGGCTGCAGGCAGCCGATGCACGGCTGACGGCGGCCTGCCGGCTAAGCATTGATGACCGGTAACGCCGTCTCGCGCGATTTCCTTGACACCAGCATGTCCCGGCGGTATGCTGAACGCACCCATTCGCATGAATGATCACCCATGACACAGACGTTAAACGAGCGCTATATATTGGAAGAGAAGGTCGGTGAAGGCGGGATGGCGGTGACGTACCGCGCCCGCGATCTGGTGCTGAACCGCACGGTGGCGGTGAAAGTGCTGCGCGACCAGTTTACCGCGGACCCGCACTTTGTCGAACGTTTTCGCAAAGAAGCGCAGGCGTCGGCGCGGCTGTCGCATGAACACATCGCGGGCATTTACGATACCGGCGTGGCCGACGGCACTTACTACATCGTGATGGAGTTCGTGGAAGGCACCGACCTGAAGCAGCGCCTGCGCCGCGAGGGGCCGCTGCCGATCTCCACCGCCGTGGAGTTCGCCCGGCAGACCGCCTCGGCGCTGGAAGCCTCACACCGCAACGGCATCATCCACCGCGACATCAAGCCGCACAATATCCTCCTCACCCGCGAAGGTAAAGTGAAGGTGACCGATTTCGGCATCGCCAAACTGGTCTCCGACGGGGAAGACACCGGGGTGATTCTCGCCTCGGTGCATTACGTCTCGCCCGAGCATGTGCGCGGCGAGATGACGACGCCGTGCGCGGACATCTACTCGCTGGGCTGCGTGCTCTTCGAGATGCTCACCGGCCGCACCGTCTTCGATGGCGACAGCGCGCTGGCCGTCGCCCACAAGCAAGTCTACGAGCAGCCACCGAGCCCGCGCGCGCTGCGGCCAGAGATTTCCTCCGCGCTGGAGGCGATCGTGCTGCGCTGCCTGGAGAAAGACCCGCGCACGCGCTACCAGAGCGCCGCCGAGGTGCTGGCGGTGCTGACGCAGGTGCAGCAGGCCGAGCAGGAGGCGACGATTGTGCTGAGCAAGCCGGTCGCGCCGCCCGCTGACGCCACCACCGCCCTGCGCCGTCCGGTGCGCCAGCCGCAGCCCGCCGCCCCGGCCCGCCCAGAGCCAGAGCCGCGCGGCAGTAGCGCCGGCGCATGGATCATCGTGATGCTCTTTCTGGTGCTGGCTGGTGTCGTCGGCTATGGCGCATGGAAAGTTTTCGGCAATACCGATCCCGATCCCATTGGGAAAAAAGACCGTATCGTTATGCCCGACCTGGCCGGAAAAACCGCGGACGAAGTGAAGGCGCTGCTGCCGACCTTCGGCCTGAGCGGCGTCGAGAAGCGCGAACTGAACGACACGGTGCCCGAGGGACAGGTGTTTCAGCAAACGCCAGATCCCGGCACCGACCTGAAGGATGTCACGCAGGTAACCTACTGGATCAGCGGCGGCAGCACGACATTTACCATGCCGGGCGATTTGGTGGCGATGACGCTGGACGCGGCGAAACGCCGCGTGCGCGAGGCCGGTTTTACCGGACTGTTCACTGTCGCCAAGGAAGGCGCGGAGGACGTGCCGAAGGGTCAGGTGGTGCGCACCGAGCCGGAGGCCGGCGCCGTCGTTGACCGCAAGGGCTCGGTGAAGCTGGTGCTGTCCATCGGGCCGTCGGCGATGAAGCACGGCGTGTATCACCCGGGATCAGCGCCGTCGCTTCCGGAGTCCGCCACCGTCTATGTGCGTATTGAGATGGAGCGACCGGAAGGCAGCCCGTCGGAACTCATGTGGGAGAGCACGATAACCCCTGGCGACCCGATTCCCGACCAGCCGTTCGACTATCCCGCCGACAAGCGTACCGTAGTGCGCATGCTGTATGGCAAGGACGAAACGTCGCCGCTAGAGACATACGAAGAGAAGTATTTCGGCACGGCGAAAACCCCGTGACACCCCAGGGCATCTCCCTGCGACATGCTGCCGGCGGCATGCGCATCTCCCCTGCACGGCCGGCGTGTTTTATGGTAGACTAACAGCATGCTGCCGTTTCGGGATGACAATCCGACACGCACGTTTCCACTGGTGACGGTCACGTTGATCGTGATCAACGTGCTGGTGTTCCTCTACATGATTTCGCTGGAGGGGCGGGGTGACGCGCTGGAGCAGTTTATCCACCGCACGGCACTGACCCCGCGTTTTCTTACCACCGGCGAAGCGCCGTCAGGCGTGCTGCAGCCGGTATGGCTGACGGTACTCACCTCGATGTTTCTGCACGGCAGTTGGCTGCATCTGGGCGGCAATATGCTGTACCTGTGGATATTCGGCAACAATATCGAAGATATCATGGGGCCGATCCGCTTCATCATCTTCTACCTGGTGTGCGGGGCCATCGCCGCGTTGGCGCAGGTGTATGCGAATCCGACTTCGCCTGTGGCCATGCTTGGCGCCAGCGGCGCGGTGGCCGGGGTGTTGGGCGCGTACCTAGTGCGCTTCCCCACCGCGCGGGTACAGACCTGCCTGTTCGTATTCTTTTTCATCACCATCGTCCGTTTGCCGGCCATCGTCCTGCTGGGGTTATGGTTCCTGCTACAGTTTGCCAGTGGCATGTCCGACATGCGGAACGGCGACGACGGGGGCGGCGTGGCGTGGTGGGCGCATATCGGCGGCTTCCTTGCCGGCATGTTACTTGTGTATTTGTTTGCGAAACCCCAGCGCGCACGATATAATAGCTGGGAATAGTCACTGCATGGCGACACGGGATGTGGTTGCCAGACAGCTCCGGCCTAAGGACCTGCAACGATGGATTCGTCCACGCCTTCATCACGAGCGGCGTTATACCAGGACAGCCTCACCGGTTTACTGACCGTCCAGGGGTGGGTGAAGGAACTGCTTGGCAGCGTCTTCCCCACGGACGGCGGCATGATCGCGTGTGAAATCGTTGGCGTGAACAGCGTGAACCAGACCTTCGGACACGCCGCCGGTGACGCGCTGATCAGTGAAGTGGTGCTGCGCGTACGGCAGGCGCTGCCACCCACCACCATCCTCATGCGCGGCCGTGGCAACACGCTCTTCGCTTTCCTCCCCGGCGTGTCCGGGATGATCATCGACGCTTTCGTCAGCCACCTGCGCCAGAGCGTCTGCGGCACGCCGCTGCCGCTGCCGGGCGGCGAGCAGATTTTTCCGAAGATCGTCACCGCCGTGCTGTCGGTGGAGGGCAACACTCCGGTGCTGGAGGCGGCGCAGACACTGGAGCGCTCGCTGGTGCGCCAGCCGGAATACGCCAGCGAGCCGACTGGCGTGCAGCGGGCGGTGTCTGCCATCGACGAGTTGACCCACCGGCTGGAAGCCGTGCGCCTGTTCGGCCGCGACGAGTTGATCGAGCGCATTCTCGCCGAGTTGAAGCTGCCCGTCTTGCAGCCGGAGACGGTGATTCTTGTCGCGCCGCCGCAGGCGGGGAAAACGCGCCTGCTGGGCAATATCATCAGCATGATGGACGGCCAGCACCTGCCCCGCGCCGAGGTGGTGTGCCGGGCCAGCGACCAGCAGGTACCGTTCACGCTGATGGTGTCGATTATCACCCAGTTCCTCACCGCCTATCCCACAGCGCTGCTGCAACAACGGCTGGGTACGCTATGCACCTCCACCAGCCCGTGGCTGGTCGGCCTCTTTCCGGTGTTGCGCGGGTATGGCGAGCCGCCGCCGCCCCCGCGCGAGGAAGAGGAGCTGCGCCACGGCCTGGAAGCGGTGCTAATGGAGCTGGTACGCTACATTCCGCATGTGGCGGTGATCCATAGCATTCACGTGGCCGACGCGCAGTCATTATCAGCGCTGGCGGCACTGCAGTCGATTCCCGGGCACGGCTTGCGTGTCATCGGCGGCGTCGACTCGGACGATGAAGAGTTGCCGACAGTGCTGCGTCGACTGATCCGCCAGCGCGCGAAGGTGATCACCTTGCCCGCCCTTTCCGAGGTCGAGGTGATGGAATACCTGCGTGAAATCGTGCCGACGGTAGCCCAGTCTTACGTCGCCGCACGATTACACCGCGAGACGGGCGGCCTGTTGCTGTCCATCGAAGCGACGTTGCGCGCGTGGGTGGAAGACGGCATGCTGTCGCTGAACGAAGGCCGGTGGGAGTTCTTCCCGGAGAAGGTTGTCGCGCAGGCCGACCGCGGCGCGGTAACACCCCTGACCGATTATGCGACCGCGGCGGAGATCGAACCGCTAACCCCGCTACAGTCATATGCAGATGATATCCCCGTCCCTTCAGCCGCTCCAGACATCGTGCCGATGCCTATCCCGGTGATGGCGCAGCCGATCATCCAGCCGGTGCTGCTGGGCGCGATGCCGACGCCAGGTACCTCGCAGCAACGGGCTGAGCAGGAGCAGTGGGATGTTCCCACATCCTCCCCGGTGACGGCAGAGGACATGCCGAGGCTGGTGGACGCCATTCAGTTTCTCCGGCTGGCCGGCAACAAGTTGAAGCTGTATCCGCCGAATAGCCCGATTGTGCAGCGGGCGGTGCGTGACGCGGTAGTGGCGTTGGACCGGTTGCTGGCCGGCCGTCCCTGCCTGGTGATCAGCTACGACGGGACCAACGTCGCCTTCGACGGGCAGATTCTCGCCCGGCGCGATCTGCAGATCACCATCAAGGATTTCCAGACGTGGATGAGCGACGGCCTGCTGCGCGCCATCGGCCTGCTGCCCGGCATCAGCGATCCGGAACTGCTGGGATTCATGAAGGCGCTGGTGCTCTTCGACTTGAACGACAATCGCCGACTGGTCGACCTGTTGCAGGAGCTGCCGATGCAGCAGGTGAAAGTGCTCTCGCGCGAGTCGCAGGTCGACACGAACCTGGGTGGTTATTCTGGTGGCGCCGGGATGCCCGCCGGCTACGGCGGCGCCGGGGTGATGACGCCGGAGATCGCCTCGATGCTCGCGAACATGCCGGCCATGACGGCGTCGCCTGCCAGCAGCCCGCCGCCGGCGCCCGCCGCGTCATCCTCGTCCACCTCCGAGGCGAAGCTGGAGCCGGATATAGACCCCGCGGTGCTGCTGGCCAACCCGCAGACGGTGGACCCAGCCATGTGGGGCCGGCTGCCCGGCATGGTCGACCAGGCCTCCGCGCCGACGCGCCGGTTGTTGATGTCGCATCTTACCCGCTGGTTGCGCGACCAGGACGCGCAACAAGATAACACGCGCAACTGCCCGCTGGGCCTGGACCAGTTGCTCATCCAGCGGCTGAACTCGGAGACCGACCTGATCGCATTGCGCGAGACGGCGCTGACCACCGAGCGGCGGATGGAACAGTTGATGCAGATGGGCATGTGGGAAGAGATGATCGCCCTGCTTGCACCGCTGCGCAGCCGCAGCGCGCACGATGAGAATGCGGACATCCAGCGGCAACTCGGCAGCGTGCTCGACCGCATCGGGGAAGGCACCACACTGCGCGGCCTGATCGACCAGACTGTGCAGAATCCGGGCAGCCTGGATCGCGCGCGCCGCGTCATCGTAATGCTGGGCGAGCGCGCGCTGCGCCCACTCATCAACGCGCTGAAGGAAAGCACGGTGATGCAGGAGCGTGTGCGGCTGATGCAACTGCTGCGCGAATTCGGCGACACCCAGCAGCCGCTGATCTTAGACGAGTTACGCGCGTCCAATCCCTGGTATGTCCATCGCAACCTGCTGCAGGTGCTGGAGGAGATCGGCACGCCGGCGGCACTGGAGACGATTGCCGACAAGCTGCGCCACGAAGACTCGCGCGTGCGGGCCGGCGCGCTCACCGCCGCCGTGCGCATCGGGCGCGAGCAGGCATCGAGCTATCTGCTCATCAGCCTGCAGGACGAGGACCCAGACGTGCGCGCGCGCGCGTTGTCGTTGGTTGGTTTCTGCCCCACCGAGCGCGTGCTGGAGCAGGTGCTGCGCCTGCTCCAGCCACAGCGGCTGGGACGCGACGAGGCGGAATCGGTGCAGTTGGCCGCGGTGCTCGCGCTCGGTCACTTCGCCGCGGAAGACGCCTACCTCGCGCTGATCGAAATCCTGCAGCCGCGGCTCTTCTCGCCCTTCCGACGAAAAAGCGACGAGGTGCGCAGCGCCGCCGTGTCCGCGCTGGTGAACCACCTGGACAAGCCCGGTGCGGCGGAAGCCATTCAGCAGGCGACCCGCGACCGCAGCATGACCGTGCGCCAGACGGCGCAGCGGATCAGCGCGCAATATATGCGCTGACGTCGTACTTCGCACTCCTCTCCCTGAACCGGATGCCGGGGAGCGCACAGATTTAACCCACTGTTGTTGTTTGCTATGGCGCCTTTGTGTTGCAGGCGGTATGCTGTAGGAGAGGATACACACGGCTATGAAGCTCGGATTACATGCCTACTCGCTGATGCTGGCAGCCGGTCTGCGGGAATATCGGCCCGTAGGGCGCGGGTTGATGACGACGGAGCGATTGCTGGAGATGGCGGAGGAGCTGGAACTGGGCGCCGTGCAGCTTGGCCGCCAGCAGATTCCCGCCGACGACATGGTGGCGTTGGTGAATCTGGGGCAGTTTGCGAAGGAGAAGGGGCTGGAATTGCACCTCTCTACTAATCAACTGGACGGCGCGCACCTGGTAGAGACGATCCACGCGGCGCATACGCTGGGGGCGAAATCGGTCATCGTCGGGTTGTGCTGCCTGCAGGGCAACGTGAAGGAGCGCCAGCGCCGGCTGGAGACGCTGCTGGCAGAGCTGGACGTGGCGATTACGCGCGCGGAACGCTACAAAATGCCACTCGTCTTTGAAAACGGCCGCCACACCGCCGCCGCCGACCTGGCCGCCTTCGTGCAGGCGACGAAGAGCCGCTTTGTGGGCGTGTGCTACGACATGGGCAACGCGCTTACCGTGCCGGAGCACCCGGTCGAAGCGGCGGAAACCCTGGCGCCGTATTGCGTGTGCGCGCATATGAAAGACCTGCAGGTGTACCGCAGCGCCGACGGCGCTATGCTGGTAAACTGCCCGATCGGCGAAGGCACGGTGGAAGTGACCGAGGTGCTGAAGGCGCTGAAGGCGCAGAAGCCGGAGTTGACCGTCTTCCTGCAGACGGCGGCTGAACGCATTGCCGTGCCGGCGTTGTCCGATGAATTCCTCCAACTGTATCCCCGTATTACCGCACGTGCGTTAGCCGGGCTACTCCGTCGTGGTATTCTGGTGTATGATGACAAAGCGTTGCGCTTCCCGCACGAGCGCAAAACCTCGGAGACCGAGGTGCTGGCGTGGGAAGAGGGGCGGCTCCGCCGCAGTCTCACCGCCGCGCGGACGATCATGGGGATCGATACGATGACACTGGCTTTAGGATAGCCCGGACGTCACCGCACCAGTCCGGGTATTGATTAAGGAGGATCATATGTCCGAGCAACCATTGCTGGCAGTCCGGTCGCGCGACCGCGTCGGCTCCAGTCATGCCCGCCGGCTCCGCCGGCAGGGGGAGATTCCCGCCGTGATGTATGGCCACGGCGCCCCGCAGCCCATCGCCATCTCCGCCGCCGATTTCACCCACACCGTACCCGTGGCGCAATACGGCTCGCTGATGGTGCGGCTGCGCCTGGATGACCAGGACGTCGGCCTGGCGCTGGTGAAGGCGGTGCAGGTGAACACCCTTACGCACCAGGTGATCGGCGTGGACTTGCTGCGCGTGGCGATGGAGGACCGCATTCAGGTGAGCGTGCCCCTTGTGTTCATCGGCGAGGCGACTGGCGTGCAGCGGGGCGGCACGCTGGAGCAGTTGGCGCATTCCGTCTCACTGCGCAGCCGCGCGGCCGACGTGCCCGCGGAAATCAGCTATGATGTGTCGACGCTGGATATCGGCGAGGCCGTCCGCGCCGGCCAACTCGCGCTGCCGCCGAACAGCGAACTGCTCGAATCCCCGGAACTGGTGCTGGCCTCACTGGTGCCGCCCACCGTGCCCGCGCTCGAAGTGCCGATGGTGATCCAACCCGGCGTGAGCGGGCCGGAACTGACCGGCGACAAGCAGCAGGACGATTCGCAATTGGCGGCATGAGCGGGAACGCATTCGTGCATGAGCGAATCGTGTGAGCGGTGCACCGGCGCAACGGATGGCGGGGGAGCGTGTCTAACAAGATAACGCTTCCCAAATCCCCGTTGTGAGGTTCACCATGCGTCAATTACATGTCGCCGTCGCGCAGATTCACAGTATCGCCCGCGATCCGCGGGCGAATCTGGCGCGGATACACCGCCAGGTGCGCTCCGCCGCCGCCGTCGGGGTCGATGTCATCCTCTTCGCGGAAACCTGCATCCATGCCTACGAGCTGTCGGCAGAGAACAAGGCGTTGGCCGAGCCGGTGGATGGACCGTTGACGGCGCAGGTGGGCGTCTGGGCGCGGGAATACGGGCTGACTATCATGGCCGGCTTCCTCGAACGCGACGGCGACGCATTATACAACAGTCATGTCGTAGCCTGTCCGGATGGTATACTGGCCGCGCAGCGCAAGCACAGCATTACCCCCGGCGAGATTGAGGGTGGCATCAGCCCCGGCCCGCGCGAACGCACGGTCTTCACCTTCAACGGCGTGCGCACCGCGGTGGTCATCTGTGCCGACACTGGCATCGTGGGATTGGCCGACGACCTGCGCGCGCAAGGGGTGGAATACTGCTTCATCCCCACCGCAGGCGGCGGGCAGTATGCGGATTACCTGCACGAGGCCGACCTCGATACCGAGGATGGACGGCGGCGCTATATCGAAAACCGTCCGCGCGTGCACAATACCCAGGCCATCCTCACCGAGGCCAATCTCGGTCCCTTTGCCTCCGCCAATGCCATGGGCTATGACGGGTATTATGCGTGCCACCAGGGGCACTGCATGATTATCGACCGCAACCTGGTGATGCGCGCGCAGATCCCCGGCACCATCGTGCTGGAGCATTTGCAGGACCAGATGATACACGCGGTGTTGACGTTTTAATCGTCGTCCGAAACCATGCGTCGCGAAATCCGAATTACCGGCAATCTCGTTTGAGACAGGAGCTATACATGCGTTGTTCACTTCTGCTGGTCGTGCTCACCATATTGGGTGGAGCGATGGCCATGGCGGAGCCGCTGCCGGTGCAACTGATCGACATCAAGGAATACCTGGGCCGCGCCTGGACCGATGAATTGATCAGCTACCCGCTGGAGAAGACGATGGCGGGCGCGTCGGCGCTGAAGGTGACCGATGCCGATGGCAAGCCGGTAACGTATCAACTGCATCAGGGACGCATTTTCTTCCTGGTGACACTGCCGGCGGATGGGGGATTGCACTTCACCATCGCGCGCGGTGCCGATGTGGCAAAACCGGAACGCGTGGTGCGGGTGACGAGTGACAACGGCTTGCTCACGTTGGACTCGGGCGCCATGGCGCTGCGGTTGCCGGCGCACTTCCCCGATTACTTCGCCGGCACGCCCGCCGACCGCGTGCCGGGGCCGCTGCAAGGCGTGCGCCAGGGACAGGGCGGTTGGATCGGTAAAAGCTGGTTGCAAGCGCCGTTGAAGGTGACGGCGGCGAAGACGACGGTGAACGCCCGCGGGCCGCTCTTCGCGGAAGCGACGGTGGACTACACCTTCGAAGGCGGCAAGCATTACACCTTCACCGCCCGCGTCGTCGCCGGGCAACCGACGGCGATTATCGATGAGACGATGAATCTCAATCCAGACGGTAAATACCAGTTGCTTACCTACAAGGACGACGTGGAGCGCTCGACGTGGGACTGGTGGACACAGGACGATACCGACCATCTGGGGGTGGATACGCGCCACAGGCATCCGGCGAACGCCGTCTTCTCCTTCTACGACGGCTTGCAGCCGGACCAGTGCCGTTGGCGCGGCTCGCAGGCGTCGATGCCGCGCAAGGGGCTAGACGCGAAAGGCAAGCCCTGGACAGCGTGGGGCAATTACGAGTCGGAAGCCTACGCGCCGTTGACATACGAATATGACGAGGAGTTCAACCGGGTCACCGGCTGGTGGGTGAATTCCTTCGCCGATTACTCGCAATATTTCGCCATCCTACGCGAGGCTGATCCAGCGAAGCCGGTGATTACCTTCGGCACCGGCCGCCCGAGTCGCAATATCAACCCGAATCTGGTGCCCACGCCGGAGCCGTGGGTGAAGATGGTTACCGCCACGAATGATATCCGCATCTGCACCACGAAGGCGAAAGACCTGCAGGTGGTGGCGCCCATTTGCCTGGGCACTCGCGAGTGGCTGCTGACCATCGAGCCCCAATCCGCGCTGTATCCCAAAGGCGATCCGCGCATGCCGAAGGCATTCATGGAGATGGTGCGCATCAGCCGTTACCCGCTAGAGAAGATCAAGGACTGGAATTTTGATTGGCCGGAGCCGAAAAATGCCTGGCCGCGCCTGTTCTGCACGGCCGGCGACCTGGCGGGCATGCAGGCGCGGGTGGGAACATCCAGCAAAGCGATGCAGGACCACTGGATGATGTCGCCGATCTACAAGCCCGGTGGCACGACGGCGCAGGAAGTGAAATACGCCAGCGAGACACTGGGACGACAGGTGAAGCAGGCGCTGGGCGACACGGGCTTCAATGGGGTGAACTGGTTCCGCATCAGCCTCGACACCATCCAGATGATTCCCATCTGGGAAGCGGCGATGGCGACGCCCGATCTCGACCCGCAGGTGCGCGCGCGCATCAAGGCGTATGGCGCGTTCCTGGCACATCGCTCGTGGGACGAGGACTACTGGCCGTCGAAGGAAGCCAACGTAGGGTGGGGCTCCATCAACATGGGCACGCTGGCCTGTACCGGACGCGTGATGTCCGCCATGGTGATGGCCGGCCACCCGCAGTTCGAGGCGTGGAAGGCGCGCAGCAAGGCGTATCTCACCGGCAACCTGCAGCCGCTTATCTCTGAGGACGGCGCGGGCATCTCCTGCCCCAGCTACCTGGGCGCCAGCCTGGAACCGATCCTCTACATGGCGCTGGCGCTGAAATACGGCGGCGGTTACGATGCCTTCAAAGACGATCCGCGCCTGAGCAAATACGGGCAGTTCATGATCGATATCCTCACCCCGCCCGATCCGCGCTCGCCGATGGGCAGTTCGTATATGGGCCTGCCGATGGGGGCGAAACTCGACCCGAACGCGCAGAACCGCGTGAACGTGTGGCCACTGGGGCATACTTCGCGCACGCAGACCACCGGGATTCTGGATATCCTGGCAATCGGCTATGTGGGCGTCAATGATCCGATGGCCGGCGCGCTGCGCACCATGGCCGCGCGCATGGACAACCCGGCCGGTGGCGCCTTCGTGCCCGCTGCGATGCTCTGCAACCGCCAGACGCCGCCCACCGATCCGGACCTGCGCAGCCGCTGGTATCCCGGCTACGGCGCCATCCTGCGCGATGGACGGGCAAAGGAGACATGGTTCGCCTACCGGCAGACGAAATACGCGGTAGACCATTTCCAGTATGACCAGGGCGCCTTCACACTCTTCGGCAAAGGCGTGCCGCTGATGATGGACTGGGGATCGATGTATTCACCCAGCACCGATCAGGCGGTGTATCACAACCGTATCGCCTGGGACGTGCGGGAAGGGCCACTGAAACCGTGCCCGGGTTATGGTACGGACGGCTGTTTCTACAAAGGCATGACCTATTACGAGCACACGCACGAGCCGTGGACAAGCAAGGCGGAATATTTCGGGCCGGGCATGAGCCCGCAGGACGCCTTCGGCAGCATCCAGGCGTATAGCACGCTGCCCGGTGGCGATTATTTGCAGGGGCACAGCGACATCCGCACCATTAGCACTGAACCGCACCTGCCGGAGACGGCGGAGGCGAAGAAGGGTGATCCGAACCAGATGGTGCACATGGAACCGGCGAATTTTTCCTGGCAGCGGCGCGCGCTCTTCGCGAAGGAGACGGCGGACGCCGATCCGACCTACTTCCTCATCCGCGACGATTTCCAGGGGATATGCCCGCCGCCCACCGCCAGCTACTGGGTAATGGCCAACGAAATGAAGATTGACGGCAATGGCGCGCATGCGACGGGGCAGTTCGGCGTGGATATGGAGCTGTATGTCGCCCAACCCGCACAGCCAAAGCTGAGCACCTGGCAATTCGAGCATAAAAACTGGGGCGGCGAGAAACAGCTTTGCCTGCGCGTCATCCAGCCGGACGGCAAGCCGTTCCTCACACTGCTTTACCCGCGCCGCCCGGATGAGCCGATGCCGGCCTTCGCCACCATCGCTAACGGCGACGGGGTGAAGATTACGCTGCCGACATCGAAGGACTACGCTTTCCTGGCGACGAAGCCAGTGACGTTCACCGAGGGGAATATCAGCTTTACCGGCACCGCCGGCTACCTGCGCACGTCGGCGACGGGTGCCCAGGTGGTACTCTCCGCTGCCGGCACGGCGAAAATGAATGGCCTCACCCTACAGAGCGAAGGCGCGGCCAGCCTGACGCAGGCCGGCAAAACCACAACCATCCGCACCAATGGTCCGGCGCAGCAACTGCTGCTGTCGGGCATCACTGTGAAGAAGCTCCGCCTGGATGGCAAGCCGTTCACCGCGTCGAAGCGCAAGGGCGTGTTGACGATGGCTGTGCCAACCGGGGCGCATACTGTAACGATTGAATAGATCCCGCCTGTCGCGGTGATTCCGTGCGTATCGTCGTCGATATGCCCGGCCATAAATGGCCGGGCTATCGAACGACGCCCCCTGAAGGGGGCAATATTGGGTATTTAGAAACGGAAGGGGAACTCGATGCGTTATTTCTGGCTCGTGCTCGCACTCGCCTGCGCGCTGGCCGCTCAGGCCGCTACGCAGACACTCAAGCTCAAGGAATACCTGGGGCACACCTGGACGAATGAATTGGTGAGTTTCAAGCTGGACGCGGCGCTGGTGAAAGAGCCGGCGCTGCAGACGACAGATGCCGCCGGGAAAGCTGTGCCGTATCAGGTGCATCAGGGGCGCATCTATCTATTAGTGACGCTGCCGGCGGATGGGGAGATGGTGTATACCGTTGCGCCTGGACAGCCGGCTGTTACGGTGGACCCCATGACATCGGCAGTAGCGGCGAACGACACATTGACGCTTGATGCCGGCGTGATGGCGATACGCCTGCCGGCGGGTCTCGTGGCATATAAGCAACCGGCAGAGGCGAAAACGGTGCCGGGTCCTATCCTGGGCGTGCGTCAGGGGCAAGGCCCGTGGATTGGAAAGAGCTGGCTCGACGCGCCGTTGAAGGTGGAAGGCTATCAAACGAAGATTGTCGCCACTGGCCCGCTATTCTCCGAAGCCACCATCGACTACACCTTCGAAGGCGGCAAGCATTACACGTTCACCGCGCGGGTGATTTCCGGGCAGTCGACGGCCATCATCGACGAGACGATGGACCTGAACCCGGGCGGCAAGTATGCGATGTTGAAGTACGACAACGATGCCGACGCCTCGACCTGGGAGTGGTGGTCGCTGTCGGACAGCGGGCATCTCGGGGTGGCGAACAGCGACTACCCGCGCGCCAACATGGTCTTCTCGCTGAAAGACGGCCTGCAGCCGAACCAGGCGCAGTGGGTGGGCGGCCGCGTGACGCACCCGAAATATGGCGTAGATGCCGCGGGCAATGCCTTGATGAATGTCGAATCCGGCCGCGCCTTCGTGCCGCTCAGCTACGAGACGGATGAGCGCGTGAACCGTATCGCCGGCTTCTGGTTGAACTCATTCAGCAACTATTCGCATGCCTACACCGTCCACAACGACGCGAATCCGGCGCTGCCGGCGGTGTCGATTTCCTCGGGACGGGCGAGTAAGAACGTCAACCCGAACCTGAATCCGACGCCGGAACCGTGGATCAAGCAGATCACCGGCTTTAACGATCTGGCGATCTGGACGAAACCGGCGACGAAAGACTTGCAGGTGGTCGGCCCGATCTGTCTGGGGTCGCGCCAGTGGCTGCTCACCATCGAGCCGCAAAGCGCGCTGCCAGCGAAGACCAGCACGGAGTGGCCGGCGGCTTTCAAGGCGCATTTGAAATATGCCCGTTATCAACTCGATAAGATCAAGGACTGGTCGTTCGACTGGGAGGAACCGAAAAACGCCTGGCCGCGCCTGTTCTGCACCGCCGGCGACCTGGCGGGCATGCAGGCCCGGGTGCAGTCGGCGCCGGCGTCGCAACTCTCCCATGGCAGCATCCCCGCCATCTATCGCAAAGGCGGCACGCCGGCGCAGATGGCGAAACAGGCGCATGACCAGTTGAAGGGGATCGTCGATGGCGTGCTGGATGCCCGCGCGCATGGCAGCATGAACTGGTTCCACGCCAGCCTGCATATGTTCAGCACCATGCCCATCTGGGAAGCGGCGATGGCTACCCCGGACATGGATCCGAAGTTGCGCGCGAAGATCAAGGCTTACGGCGCGTTCATCGCCCAGCGCGCCTGGGACGACGACTACTGGCCGCCGAAGGAGACGAACAACGGCTGGGGCTCGGTGAACATGGGCACACTGGCGGGCACGGCGCGGGTGATCACCGCGTCGGCGATGGCGGGCATGCCGGGCAACGCGGCGCGGCTGAAACGCTGCCGCGGCTACCTGGACGGCAACCTGCAGCCGCTGCTGGCGGAGGACGGCTCGGCGGTCTCCTGCCCGCATTACATCGGTGCGAGCATGGACCCGATACTCTACATGGCGCTGGCGCTGAAATACGGCGGCGACTATGACGCCTTCAAGCAGGATGCCCGCGTGGCGCGCTTCGGGCAGTTCATGATCGACATTTTGACCCCGCCGGACCCGCGCTCGCCGAAAACCGGGCCGTATTACGGCTTGCCGCTGGGTAGTAAAGTGAACTACGATCCGGCGATGAACCGGCGCAACCTGTGGCCGCTGGGGCATACCTCGCGCACCGAGCCCACCGCCATCCTCGACATGCTGGCGCTGGGCTACCAGGGCGTCGATGAGAAACTGGCCGGCACGCTGAACGGCGTGAGTGGCGAGATGGGTAAGGCGGCGGGCGGTTTCATCCCCGCGGCGATGCTCTCCAATGCGGCGGCAGCGCCGGTGGCGCCTACACTGCAGACGCGCCTCTACCCGAATTTCGGCGCCATCCTGCGCGATAAACAGTCGGCGGAGACATGGTTTGCCATCCGCTATTCGCGCTTTGCCTTCGACCACTTTCAGGCCGATATGGGCGCCTTCACCCTGTTTGCGAAGGGCGTGCCGCTGATGATGGACTTCGGCCCGATGTATTCGCCGGAGAACGGGCAGGCGGTCTTCCATAACCGCGTGGCCTGGGACGTGCGCGAAGGCACGCCGAAGCCGTGTCCCGGATATGGGAAGGACGGTTGCTTCTACGAGGGATACAGCTTCTTCGAACACACGGTGGAGCCGTTCTCAGAGAAGACCGAAGCGTCGCTTCCCGGCGCGGGAATCATCGAGCATTTCGGTTCGACGAAGGCCTTCTCCAGCACGCCCGGCGCCGATTTCCTTATGGGGCAAGTCGACGTGAAGGCGCTGCTCACCTCGCCGTATTATCCGCGGACACCAGAGGCGCTGAAGGCCGATCCGAGCCAGAAGCGGGACATCAAGCCGACCAGTCCGTTCGCCTGGCAGCGGCGCGTGCTGTTGAGCAAGGGGCAGACTCCGGTGGAGACGTCCTTCCTGCTGGTGCGCGACGATTTCACCGCGCCGTGTCCTCCGACAATGTTGAGTTACTGGGTGATGGCTGACGAGTTGACCTGGAAGGATAACCAGGCTTACGCGAAGGGGCAGTTTGGGGTGAACCTGGACCTATATTTTGCGCAGCCGGCCGCGCCTGACTTCAGCCGTTGGCAGTGGGAGCACAAAAACTGGGGTGGTGAAAAGCAACTCTGCCTGCGCGTGAACCAGAAGGACGGCAAGCCGGTGCTGGCGGTGCTCTACCCGCGCACGGCAGACGAGCCGGCGCCGACCTTCCGCACCATTGCCAACGGCGACGGCGTGATGATCATGAGAGGCACGGAGACGCTGTTCGCCTTCCTTGCGCCGGAGTCTGCGCACTTCGCCCAGCGCGGCATGAGCTTCGACGGCGCCGCCGGCAGCCTGCGCATCAGCGCCGAAAAGACCGTCCTCACCCTCGCCGCCGCCGGCAAAGCGATGGTGGGTATGGTGACGCTGGAAACCGGCGGCGCCGTCACGCTAACCATCGCCGGCAAGGCGATGACGCTACAGACGAATGGCGACGCGCAGACGGTGCTACTGAGCGGCGCGCGCGTGGCGAAGGGCGTGAAGGTGAACGGCAAGCGCGTCGCCGCTAAGAAGGGCGTCGTGCGCATTCCCGTCAAGGCGGGGGAGCATTCGGTGACGATTCAGTAGACGCCCCCTCACCCCCTCTCCCCCGAGGAGAGGGGGGAGCTATGATAAAGCGGCAGGCCGACAGGCCTGCCGCTCCCTATTTTCTGTCCTATGTAACCAACCCCTATTTCGCCGCGATTTGCTTTTTCACGTAGGGTACCAGGCCGCCTTCGTCGATGATGTCGCGGAGGAAGCCGGGGAAGGCCTGGGCCTGGTAGCTGGTGCCCTTTGTCAGGTTGCGGATGATGCCGGTTTCCAGCTCGATTTCCAGTTCGTCGCCGGCGTCGGCCGCGGCGGCGGCTTCGGCGGATTCGAGGATGGGCAGGCCGACGTTGATGCAGTTGCGGAAGAAGATGCGCGCGAAGTTTTTCGCCACCACCGCGGAGACGCCGCAGGCCTTGATGGAGATCGGCGCGTGTTCGCGGGAGCTGCCACAGCCGAAGTTTTCGCCGGCCACGATGAAGTCGCCGGGCTGCACGCGGCCTACGAAGTTGTCTTCCGCGTCTTCCATGCAGTGCTTCGCCAGCTCCGCCGGATCGGTGGTGTTCAGGTACCGCGCCGGGATAATGACGTCGGTATCGATGTGGTCGCCGTATTTCAGGACATGTCCGCGCAAAGCC
>CAZPYA010000071.1:0-30124 GCA_964590255.1 uncultured bacterium | reverse complement strand
TCGCAATACGAGAAGGCGGCATAAAAAAGGTAACAAACTATGCGCGCACCCCGGCATGGCGGGGCAAGTCGCTACGAGAGTTCCGCCTCTTCCACGTCTTTCCGTGTCCGCTTGCCACCGAGGGCCAGCAGCACCAGCGCAAAGAGCACCAGCGCGACTGCGGGGGCGGCGGCGAGAGCGAGCATCGCCTGGGGATCGCGGTCGTAGAAGCCGACTTCCACATAGCCGCCGTGGGTGACCGCGAGATCGGTGTTGGCGGGGATGACCAGTGGGATGAGTATGCGCCGGGCGCGCAGCAGCGGCCAGTGCGCGCCGGGCTCCACCGCCGCCAGCACCGCGGGCAGAGCGGGGGTGGCGTCGGCGTGGGCGCGGAACTCGGCCAGCGCCGCGGAGATGCCGTTTTCCGCTTCCAGCGAGGCGTCGGTGGCGACGCTCAGGTCGCCCCCCGCCTTCGCGGTGAGGAAGTCACACGTTACCTGCATCTGTTCCGCCACGTCGTCCAGCGCCACGCCGTCCTTGCCGAAGGACTGCGCCTGCTCCAGCGCGGCCTGCTGCCAGTCCGTCACGTCCGCTTTGTCCTCCACGCGGGCGTCATCGGTGAGCAGCGCGGTGTCCAGTCGTTCCGTAATCGCCTGCTGGGTGCGCAGCAAGTCCTGCAGGTCGGCCACCGTCTGCATCCAGCGCGCGTCCCGCAGGCGTGGCTGCAGCGCGGCGACGGCGCCCTGCACGCCGAGGTCGGGCAGGCGGCCACCGTTGCCCGCGCGGGGCTGCGGCAGGTCGCGCGCCATCTCGCAGGCGAGTTGCGCATCCGCGTCCCACACGCGCACATAGGCCAGCGCGTCGTCATCGGCGAAGAGCACTTCGCGCAGGTCGGTATAGGTCTGCAAGTCGTGCCCGCCGGCGTCGGCGACCATCTCCTCCACCGTCTCGGCCACCGCCTCGGTGCTGGCCAACGCGTTGGACTGCTCCTCCGGGGTGGGGGCGGCGAAGACCTGGTGTACCCATGGCAGCGCCACGCCCGCATAGATGAGCGCGATAATGACGAGGACGAGCGCGGTGAGGCCGGAGCGGACTTTACCCGCGCGCGTCGAGGTAGCGTTGGATATGTTGGACATCTTTGTCTCCCCGGCCCGATAGACAGGCGACGATGCGCTTGCCGGGGCCGAGTGCCGGGGCAAGCTGCTGCAGATACGCTATCGCGTGGGAGCTTTCCAGGGCCGGCATGACGCCTTCCAGCCGCGTGAGCAACTGGAACGCCGCCACCGCCTCCTCGTCGGTGACCCCGACGTAAGTGGCGCGCCCGGAGGCTTTCAGGAAACTATGCTGGGGGCCGACGCCGGGATAATCCAGCCCGGCGGAAATCGAATGGGTCTCGGTGATCTGCCCGTGTTCGTCCTGCAGCAGGTAGCTGTGGCTACCGTGCAGCACCCCCGGCCGCCCCGCGGAGAGGGTGGCTGAATCTTTCCCGCTGCCGACGCCATACCCGGCCGCCTCCACCCCATAGAGCGCCACCGCCGGCTCGTCGATGAAGTCAGCGAAGGCGCCGATGGCGTTGCTGCCGCCGCCCACGCACGCCACCACGGCGTCGGGCAGCGCGCCTTCGCGCTCCAGCATCTGCGCGCGGATTTCCCGGCTGATGACCCGCTGGAAGTCGCGCACCATTTCGGGGTACGGCGCGGGCCCGGCGGCGGTGCCGAAGACGTAGAAGGTGGAGCGCAGGTTCGTCACCCAGTCGCGGAACGCCTCATTGATGGCGTCCTTCAGCGTTTTGCTGCCGGCAGTGACGGAGACCACCTCCGCGCCGAGTAGCCGCATGCGGAAGACGTTCAGCGCCTGGCGCTCCACGTCCTCCGCGCCCATGTAAATGGTGCACGGCATGCCGAAGAGCGCGGCAATGGTGGCGGTGGCCACGCCGTGCTGCCCCGCGCCGGTCTCGGCGATGAGCCGGCCCTTGCCCACGCGCCGCGCCAGCAGCGCCTGGCCCATCACGTTATTGAGCTTGTGCGAACCGGTGTGGCACAGGTCTTCGCGCTTGGGATAGACCGTCGCCCCGCCGTAGTGCGCGGTGAGGCGGTCCGCCCGGTAGAGCATCGACGGCCGGCCCACGTAGGCGCGCAGGTATTCCGCCAGCTCCGCCTGGAACGCGGGATCGGCCTTCGCCGCCGCGTAGGCCGCGGCCAGCTCTTCCAGCGGCGTCTTCAGCGTCTCCGGCACGTAACACCCGCCGAACGGCCCGAAATACCCGCGCCCATCCGGCATCGCCACCTCGTTATCGCGAACTTTTGATTGCAATTCAGTATCCTCTGCCGTACAATGGGGGACGGCACTCGATTATAGGCAGAGTCGAAAGGCGGCGTCAAACGAAAGAGCGCGCGCCGGCACAACAAATGTCATCACCCTTCTGGACCAACATCCGCTATTACGGCGCCGTTCACCTCCACAGCCTCGATCTGTGGCTGGATCCGCGCCGCTCGCGGGAGTGGGCGTTTATCTCGCACGCGCACAGCGATCACATCGCCGCGCACCGCGAGGCTATCCTCTCCCCGGGCACGGCGCGCTTCCTGGCCGGGCGCAACGTGGCGCCGAACGATGCGGTGGTGCTGCCGTTCCTGGAGCCGCGCGAGGTGCGCGGGGTCACCTGCACGCTCTACCCCGCCGGGCATATTCTGGGCAGCGCGCAGTTGCATCTCACCGTGGAGGGGCGCAGCCTGCTCTACAGCGGCGATTTCAAGCTGCAGCCCAACGCCGTCGCCGAGAGCATCGTCGTGCCGCGCGCCGAGGTGCTGGTCATGGAGACCACCTTCGGCCACCGCAAATACGCCTTTCCGCGGCAGGAAAAGGTCGTCGCGGAGATGCTGGCCTGGGTGGACGCGGCGCTGGCCGACGGCGCCACCCCGCTGCTGCTGGGCTATTCGCTGGGCAAGGGGCAGGAGATCCTCGCCGCGCTGGGCGGCAGCCGCCACGACATCCTCCTCCACCCGGCGCTGTACGAGATGACGCGCATCGCCGAGGAACTGGGCGCGGTCTTCCCGCCGTATGGCCGCTGGGCGCCCGGCGCGGGCGCCGGCAGCGTGGTGCTCGCCCCGCCGCACCTGCGCAAGTGGATGATGGGGAAGCTACCCCCGCACCGCGCCGCCATCGTCAGCGGCTGGGCGTTCGATCCCCGCGCCCGCTACCGCTACGGCGCCGACGCCGCCTTCTGCCTCAGCGACCACGCCGACTACCAGGACCTGCTCGCCTACGTCGACCAGGTCGCCCCCGAACGCGTCTACACCGTCCACGGCTACGCCACCGAATTCGCCGGCGACCTGCGCCGCCTGGGCTACGACGCCCACGCGCTGGATGAAGCGGATCAGTTAGAGCTGTTTTAGCATTGCGGGGACTGACTGCGAATTGCCCTGCAAACGCAATAACCGGACACGATTACAGTACCGACGTGAACGATGCTGCCAGGTGCGTGTTTCCTCAGCAATTCGTAGTCTGTACCCGCAACGCGCCGGATATTGACAATCGTTTTACCAGGCTAGATAATGGCTGAGTTATGGCCCGAGTCGCAAGGATTGTCATTCCGGGTTTACCCCATCATGTGACGCAGCGGGGGAATCGCACCTCGGCGATTTTTCACTGTGCCGACGATTATCGCACCTACCGTACGTGGACTTTCGCTCTTCACCCGCTAGATTCCTGCTGATGTAGGGCTTGCCTGCCCTAGCCGCGTTCACGCAGCACGGCTGGCGTGGTCGATGAGCACTTCGACATCCTGGGAAATAATGCCAAGAGCGGGGTTTTCCTCCGCTCTTGCGGTAAATCGTCGCTGCCACAGCGCGCGCCGAAGGCAAGCGAGGGCGTCGGCAAACGACGGCGTCGTCTTCTGTGGGTACCAGGGCCAGGGGCGAAGGGCCTGCTGTTGCTCGGCGGGAGACGCCAACAGGAAACACGTCCAGATCAGGGTATGGAGTCCATAGGCAAACGCCGCCGTCTGCTCGGGCCCCCAGCCCGCCCAGCTTTGCGGCTCCTGCCCGCCGAGGAGTTGCTTGGTGTCACGGAAGGTGAGCTCGATGGACCAGCGGCCCCAGTAGTGCTCGGGGACGTCCAGGGCGCAGGCGTCGAGATCGGTGGTGAAGAAATAGTCGTCCGGTTCCTGCCCGTCCGGGTCGCGCACGATGACCAGGCGCACCCAGACGCCGTCCCACCAGACGCGGCGGGCATACACCAGCCGTTCCCCCTGCTGCTGGCACCGCGTGATGGTGGTGAGGGAAAACAGGTGCAAGCGCCCGGCTTCCTCGGCGAGGGCGGGGGGCTTGGGGAGCTTCGGCCCTTTGGTGGGCTTGCGTCCGCGGGTGCCCTGGGGCCGGTAGCCGAGTTCATCATGGAGCACCGCGTCACGGCGCATCCGGCTGGTAAAGGGGATCGCGGGCGGCAGTTGTGCGGCCAAAAAGGCGTAGAAGCCATCGGCGCACACCGCCAGCCGGCAGCCGGGCACGGCGGCGGCGACGGAGGTAAGCATCGCGACGGCCAGGTCGCCCGGGGTCGGCCCGCCTTTGCGATGCACGCGCACGCGCACGGGGAGGCCGAGGGGCATGCCGCCCCAGGGCGGCGTGATGCGCAGCGTGAGCACGACGAGGTTCAGGCCCCAGGCCGTGACGGTGCGCGTGCCTGTCGAGTGCACGGCATCCCGCCACCAGCCGGCGCCGTCGACCTTCCGCCCGGTTTTATGGTGCAGGGTATCATCGAGATCGAGGGGGAGCCGGCCATCGGGACATTGCGTGCGCACCAGCACGCGCAGCAGCACATCGAACAGCAGGTCGGGGTTCCACAAGGCGCGCCGAAAGAAATAATGATAGGCATCATGCGCTCGGCGCTCCGCGGCGGGGATGAAGGGCAGCAACCCGGTGAGTGTGCGCCGGGTAGTGCACAGCACCCAAGCCTCGACGAGTTGCCGGAACAGCGCATACGTGCGCGCTTGGAGAAACACGGATTGACACGCCGCCAACAGGGTATCGTAGCTGTGAATCATGGCTGCATCCTGAAGGGGGTTTAGTGAGATATTCATTCCTTCCGGTCACGCAGCCATGATTCCTTTCAGATCAGCACCTTGCTCTGGGAAGGCGAAAAACCTGGAAGCGGGGTGGGAAGTGCGAAAGTCCACCGTACCAGACTGCTGGAATTCATCCGAGCCTATTCCCTTGAACTCCTCGCCTATTGCTTCATGCCGAATCACGTGCATCTTGTGATTGTTCCGTCCATCGAAACGGCGCTCGCACAGGGTATGCGTGATCTGCAGACAGCCTATGCCCGCCAATACAATGACTTGTACGGCACCGTCGGTCACTTATGGCGGGGACGATTCTTCTCCTGTGTTATGGATGAGATGCACATGTGGGCTGCAATTCGCTATATCGAGCGGAATCCCGTCCGCGCGGGACTGGTCCTGCGCGCGGAAGAGTATCCCTGGAGCAGCGCTCGGGCGCATTGCGGATTGCGAAAAGACCCGCTGCTATCCGCCGCGTTTCCGTATGACGGCGTCATCGACAACTGTGCGGCGTGGCTGGCGGATAGCGATGCAACGATTGAAGAACAGATCCGGCAATGCTCGCATACCGGACGGCCATGTGGTTCGGCTCACTTCGTTGAGACGCTTGAACAACAGCTCGGGAGACCGCTTGCGCCACAGAAACGCGGGCCAAAGAAACGAAATTGATATCTATGGGCTGGCGCGGTTCGGGTACAGACTACGAATTGCTGAGCGACTCCGCATCAGGCAGCATCGTTCACGCCTGTGCTGTCACCACATCCGGTTAATGCGTTTGCAGGGCAATTCGCAGTCAGTCCCCGAACCGCGCCCCCTCCTCCAGCATAATCCGCAGATTCCCCGGCGGGATGAAATTGGGAATCGAGTTGCCGCTGCCCAGGGCGTACCCGCCGGTGGGCGCACACGCATCCAGCACCTCGCGGACGTGGGCGCGCAGCGTCTCCGCGTCGCCGCGGGTGAGGATGTCGACGTCGATGCCGCCCATCAGCGCCACTCGGCTACCCCAGCGCTGCTTCACCTCGGCCATGGGCATCACCGCCTGCTCAAAGCTGTGCTTGCCGTCGATGCCCACCTCGTCGATGAGGCCGTCCATCACCTCGGTGAGGTTGCCGCAGGAGTGGAGGATGAACGGCTTGCCGTGGGCGTGGGCGATATCCACCAGCCGCTTCATCGGCGGGAAGATCAAGTCGCGCATGCGGGCGGGGGAGAGGAAGGTTTGCGTGCGAAAGCCCCAGTCGTCGCCGGTGGAGACGATCTGCACCGCCGGGTGGCTCGCGGCGGCTTCACACACCTCAGCCTGGTGATCGCTGATGCGCGCCGTCAACTCCCCGATGAGCTCCGGGTCGTCGTAGACGGTGGTGCAGTAGCGCTCCGGCCCCAGCATCCACATGCCCCACTCCAGCGGCCCGCCGCCCAGCCCGGCCATGATGCCCATGCCCTCGGGGCAGTGCGCGGCCAGATATTCCAGCGCGGAAAAATCCACCTGGTCGAGCGTCGGCCAGGCGTATCGCTCGAAATCCGCGCGCGACTGGATGGGCGCGTGCTCGATGTCGAGGAAGTTGCGCCGGGTGCCGGAGGGATCGACGGTGTCGTGACGCAGCACGCCGGTGAAGGCATACGGGATATCCGCGGTAAGGGTGTCGTAGCCCAGGTAATACTGCGCGCGGATGTGCGCGTCGAGGAAGGCGTTGCCGCCCTGCGGCAGGCTGTCCGCCTGCGGCCAGTCGCCCAGCGCCGCCAACTGTACGTAGGGATCAGCGTAGAGTTCGATAAATGGCACCCGATCCGGCACGCCGCGGGATAATGCGGTGAGCAAGCGGGTATAATCAGGCGTAGTGCCGAACAGCGTGGGCATGGGTGTCTCCTTCCGGTACCGTTGAGATTCCCGGCCCGTGGCCGCTTTCCTGCCGCGCCCCCTTGCGGATTTGCCAAAACGGGAGTAGTCTACAGAAGTGGGGATGCGACGATGAAGACCACATTAATGATGGCGATTCTGCTGGGCATCCTGGCGCTGGGCGTCATGGGCTTTCGCGGCATGCTGCAAAAACAGCGCGATGCCTGCGACGAACGCCTGGTCGATATCGGCGTCTCCCTGGATCTCTATGCCGGTGAGCACAACGGCAAGTTGCCCGCGCGCACTGACGATCTGAAAGAAATTCTCGGCACGGACCTCGACCACTATACCGGCGCCGTCGAGCTGCGATATAAATCGAAGTTTCGCTGGAGTCAGGGTGATCCGCTGCCGTACCTGTGGGACCGCGAAGCCCACCCCTTCATCGGCGGCTATCACGTGCTCTACACCGACGGCTCGGTGGACTTGCTGACCGAGCCGCCGCGCAAAGACGATTTCTGATTTCCAACCACAACACCCACGCGATATGCCAAAGGAGTTGCCATGCGCGCCGTTCTCCTCTGTCTGTTGGCCGTGCTGCTGGGGTCCGCGCTCCGCGCCCAGGACGCCGTCGATCCCTACGCCCTGGACAACCTGCTGAAGGCGATTCCGCCGCTGACGCGGAATGCCGCCGGACGCTTCCCCATCATCACCTGGGAGCCGTTCATCATGAAAGCGAAGGATGACAGCTTCTGGAAGGCGACGCCGCTGCCGGTGGAGATGTACCGGGAGTTGGGCAAGCGCGGGCTGGGGGCCACCGTGCGGCTGGACGCGAAATACATCCCCATGGCGCTGGAGATCCAGAAAGCGGGGATGCCGGTAATCATGATGGAGGGCGGCGGCGGCAACGGCCCGGGCAACGAGGCGCCGGACACGCTGCACAAGCTGCCGAAGGAACTGAAAATCGAGGGATCGGTGCACCCCTGCCCGTTGCTGCTGACCGGCTGGCACAACCGCGCCATGAAAGTCCGCGAGACGCTGAAGGCTTTCAAAGACGCCGACGTGACGGTGAACGCCGCCTGGCTGGACTGGGAGAACGAGCCGATCTGGGGCGCCAACGAGTGGGTGCAGTCGAAAAACTGCACGCGCTGTCAGGAGCTGTTTCCGCCCAGCGTGCTAAACGACTATCCCGCCTACCGCGCCTTCATCCTGCGCTTCCGCCAGCAGCTTTTCAGCACCTACCTGTGCGCGCCGATATTGGAAGCCTACCCGAAGTGCAGCGTCACCAACTGGGCGGTGGTCTACTCCACCCCGGGGCGGCCGGCCACGCACTACTGGGGCCGCTTCCTCTTCCCGCCCATGGACGGCGGCCTGTTCACCGCCACAAACCCGGTGGCCTACGGCAACGACATCTACTATGCCCTGCACTGGAAAACCTATTTCGGCGACAAGCCGCTCACCCAGGACGGCATGGACCGGCTCTATACGCACATCATGCTCGCGCAGATGTCGGACGACGCGCACAACCTGGCGCAGTGGGCGCCGGAAAAGCTGAGTATCCCGTGGGTGTGCCGCTACTGCCCGGACATGGAAGACCCAACAATCCCCGTGCTCGACCGGAAACGCTACCAGGAATTGCTCCGCCACATCTGGCTGCGCGGCGCCGACAGCCTGCAGGTATTCAACGCCTACCGCCCCAACGCGCTGCACTACCGCCTGGAAGAGGTGCAGGACGCGGTAGCGAGCTACGAGGAGATGCTGCGCTACCGCAAGTTCCTCGACAACGGCGCCATCATGAACACCGCCGTGCCGCTGCCCGCCGACGACGGCCCCATCTGGTCCGGCCTCAAGCTCGGGGACGAAGCCATCGTGCGCGTCTTCACCATGGGCAACACCCCGGCCGACCTCACCCTGTCCGTGTGGGAAAACGCCGCCCTCGTCTCGCTCCCCGCCCCGCCCACCGGCGCGACATATCGCCTCACGCGGAAGGGAGAACAGGTAGAGGTCGTGCAGGAATAATCCTGGCGGGCGAGACTCTGTCGAGCCGCGAATAGCTCGTAACCGGCGTGCCAACTCGGCCCCCCTCCCCGGCCCTCCCCCCGTGCCTTCCGCTCCGCTCCATGCACAAGGGGAGGGAGTAAACTATAGATACACCCTCCCCCTGTCCGCGGAACGCAGTGGAGAGGACGGGGGGAGGGCCGGGGAGGGGGGCCGACCACAGCAGCCGGTCTGCACGAATGCCCGGTCGGCGCGCAGGGGAGCCCGCCTACTCCTCTTCCTCCTCCGCCGGCGCCTCCCGCTCCATCGCCCGGTACTGCTCCGGCGTCATCGTCGGCATCTGCCGCATGAAGGCGGTGGCCTGCCACAGCTCCTCGTCCGATTCAGCCACGCCCCAGGCGGGCATGCCGGTCATGCGAATGCCGTATTTCGTCGCCCAGAAGAGCTCGTTCGCCGGCTTGCGCGCGGCCAGGCGCTCCAGCAGCGGCGGGCGGGGATTCATGCCCAGCGCGAATTCGCCGCGCTCCACCCCCGGAGCGCCGTGGCAACCGAGGCAATGGCCGCGGTAGAACCCGGCCCCCGCCGTCACCATCGCCGGGTCGCCCAGCCCGTCCGGGGCGGTGATGCCGGCGGCGTGCCGCTTCACGGAATAGTCCTTCGTGGTATTCAGCACCCAGCGCATCAGGTCGGTCTCCGGATACGTCGCCGCCACGTTGTACAGCCCTGAGTAGATGAACAGAATCGGCAGCAGCGTCAACGCCACCAAGATGCCGACGATCCAGAGGGTAATGCGCAGCCCACGCTTCATAGTGCCTCCCTGGCAGTCAGATTGCCCAATTGTACCGCTACCGCTTCCCGTCATAGCGACTGGAAATAGACCAAATGACAAAAGGGCACGGCGTTCGCCGTGCCCCCTAATCCCTAACCCCGAATCCCTATTCCCTACACCCCGGTGAGGAACCGCATATCGTTCTCCACCAGCAGGCGGATATAGGGGATGCCGTAGCGGAACATCGCCACGCGATCGACGCCGAAGCCGAAGGCCCAGCCGGTGTATTTCTCCGGGTCGAGGCCGACGCCGCGCAGGATGTTCGGGTGCACCATGCCGGAGCCGCCGAACTCGATCCAGCCGCTGTTCGAGCAGAGCCGGCAGCCGCTGCCGTGGCACTGGAAGCAGGTGAAGGAAAAGTCCGCGCTTGGCTCGGTGAACGGGAAGAAGTCGGCACGGAAGCGCATCTGCGTGGTGGGGCCGAACAGCTCCTTGAAGAAGGCGTCCAGCGTGCCTTTCAGGTCGGCAAAGGTGATGCCCTCGCCCACCAGCAGGCCGTCCACCTGGTGGAAGGTGTGCGAGTGGCGCAGGTCCACCTGCTCGCGGCGATGCACGCGGCCGTAGTAGATGCAGCGCACCGGCGGGGTGCGCTCCTGCAAAATGCGCACCTGGATGGCGGTGGTGTGCGTACGCAGCAGCGTCTCGTCGGTGAGGTAGAAGGAGTCCTGCTCGTCCATCGCCGGGTGGTCGTCCGGGTAGTTCAGCGCGGCGAAGTTGTACTTGAATGACTCCACCTCCGGGCCGTCGAAGACGTCGAAACCAAGGCCGGTGAAGATGGATAGCACTTCGTCGAGTACGCGGCTCAGCGGGTGCTTGCGGCCCAGGCGCGGGGCGCGGCCGGGCAGCGTCACGTCCAGCCGCTCCGCCTCCAGCACACGCGCCTCGTCGGCGGCGTCCACCTCGGCACGGCGGGCCTCCAGCGCGGTCTCCAGGCGCTCGCGCACCTCGTTGGCGCGCTTGCCCACCAGCGGGCGCTCCTCGGCGGACAGCCCGCCCATGCCGCGCAGCACCGCCGTCAACCGGCCCTCCTTGCGGCCCAGAAACTCCACGCGCGCCGCTTCCAGCTCGTCGCGGCTCGTTACCGCGGCCAGCCGGCCCAACGCGTCAACTTCAATCTCATGCAGTTGCGAGAGAATATCCATGATCGGGCATAGGGTAACACTGCCGGCAGGGTGCGTCAAGGCCAGCCCGCCCTCTCCCCCACACATACTCCTGCTCGTGCTCGTACTCATACTCAAAACCTTCGAGTTGCCTAGTCGGCCCCCCTCCCCGGCCCTCCCCCCGTGCCCTCCGTTACACTCCGTGCACAGGGGGAGGGGGTATCTTTATCAGGACTTTCGCTTGCGAGCGTAATTTCTCCCCTACTGGCGGGGATGCGTGAGCGTGAAAAGCAACTACGAGCGAAAGTCCTGTTTATGTTCTCCCTCCCCCTGTCCGCGGAACGCAGTGGAGAGGACGGGGGGAGGGCGGGGGAGGGGGGCCGACTAGGCAATCCGCCACTGTTTTATCGCCAATGCATAAACCCGGCACGATCTACCCCGCCAACGCCTGATACAACTGCACCAGAAACGCCCGGTTATCGGCCTGCACGTAGTCCAGCGCGCCGCCCATGCGGTAGAACGTTTTGCAGAAGCGCAGGTAATACGCCGGGTGGTCGGCGGGGGGTTCGCCGTCGCGCCAGTTCCAGTCGCCGCCGGCCTGAATATCGTTCACCGCCAGCGTGTAGTCGCTGAGGGGCGGGCCGATCTGCAGGGCAAGGTTGTTCGCCATGGAAAGCGATTTTTCGAAGATCATCGGCGCCATGATAGCCGAGCCGATGGTGAGGTGCACCCCGCCGGTGAGACGGCTGACGCCCTCGGCATAGGTGAGGAAATCGCGCACCGCCGCGCGGCCGATGGCGCCGCCGCTGTTCAGCGGGTGGGTGTAAATAATGTCGTAGCCGATGCCCGGGTGGATAGTGAACGGCACGCCCAGCCGCGCCGCCGCCGCCTGCACGCTGTAGCGCTTCCACGGGTGAGGGATGCGGTAGTCGCCGGGGGCGATATCATGTGTCGTCACCAGCGTCAACAGGTCGGCCAGCGCGCCCAGCGTCTCGTCCGGGGCGTCCGTGGCCGCAAGCTGTACCAGTTGCGCGCGCAGCTCGGCGGACGTGGGCACCGCCAGGTGCTCCTCCTCGATGAGCGCGCCCACCGATGCGCCGTAGCCCAGGCCGTCCACGCCGCCGACGGCGATGGCCAAGTTGATGTGGCGCCCGGTCTCCTCCCAGGTGCCGAATTGCCCGCGCGCCACGTTCGCCCGCACGTCCTCGCTGCTGCGTCCCAGGTAGGCGAACTCCCAGTCGTGGATGCTGCCCGCGCCGTTGGTGGCCAGGTGCGTCACCCACCCCTCCTCGATGAGCGCGATGAGCACCGGCCCCAGCCCGTTCTTGATGAGATGGGCGCCGTAGGTGAGCATCACCGGCCGGTCATGCCGGCGCGCCGCGCGAATCGTCGCCGCCAGCCGCGCCACCTGCCCCGCCTGGTGCGGCGGCAGCGCCGGCAGGGCGTCCGCCGGATTCACGGCGATGGCCTCGATGCTCAGCTTACTCTCGCGCTCAGCGAGCGACCCCAATTGCAGATGGCGGCGGTTCAGGCGTGGCATACGGTTCTCCTTTCTAGCGGTATTCGCTGTGCGAAGAGCGGCATCCTGCCTGGCTATGTGGCGCGCGGCGCGGATCATCGGTGTGGCGTATATGCGCCTGTCATTTACAGCCAACGATGCGACGGCCTCCACTTCCCTGTTGACAGAGGCGTGTTTCCCTGCCTGTCAGCATGCCACTGAACCGCTATTCGCACACAAGAAATGCCTGACTCGTCCAGAAACCTATCGACACTATGCTGATGTACAAACTTGTAAATTTTCCCGAATATGCCCACGCATTGCAGGATACGAAGAGCATTGCGGAGAAACCGCTTAAACATCTACAGCATTGCCAATCGACCTGACAACATGAATATCCGCGGATGACACCGTCGTCAACCAGAAGCAGGCGATTTGGAGATCGGCGTAATTGTATTGATCCGAATGATCGCTTCTCCCTTCGCATACTGATCAGGAGAGGGGGCAGGAGGTGGGGGCCGATCATGGGAGCGATAGTCCTGATTCGGAAGAAATTGGGGGGCCTATGATGCCAGGCCGCATGATACATGTTGTGCAGTTCATCTGCATCATTCTGGTGTGCTTCCTTGTCGGCTGTGGTGGTAGTGGTCATGGGCCGCTGCCTGCTGTCGTCGATCCCGTGAGTTATGGCCCTGCCCGTGCCCTGCGCGTAAATGTCGCTGCCGGCGGGATCATCACTGATGCTGCCAGCGATCTCACGTTCGTCTTTCCGGCTGGCGGCAACGGCATGCTGACGCTTGCGCCCATCACCGCTGCGCCCGCGCGATCGCTCAGCGGAGGCGCGGGATATCAGGTACGATTTTCGCAAGATGCCCCGGTATCCATACGGTATCCGATGCCGGCATCGGGAGAACGGCTGCTGTATTGCTTGCGCGACGCCGGTGGGTGTTACGACGACATCGCGCGTCCCGCGGTCGAGTGGTTAACGGTGCCGCCGCGGAATCCTGGCGACGGTTTCCTGTATTTTGACCTTGCGCAATCAACCGTTGGCCGCGGACGGCAGTCCTTTAACGAAGTGATCGACACCTTCTGGTCACTCACGGTTGATCCCCCCGCGAACGCCCAAATCCTGCGCCAGTATGTCACCAATGCTCAGCGCGATTGCGTGACTGCGCTGCCTGAACCGTTACAGGCGGGCGTATTGCAGCGCCAGGCCGAGCGCGGTGGAACCGTCTATTTCCGCGACCCGGGCCTGGGATCGTTCTATTATTACACACGCGTCTTCGGCGCCAGCATCTATCTGCGCACCGATATCGATCAGACCACCGCCGTGCATGAGACCGCGCACTATATGACCCACATGCTGATGACCGACGAGCAGTGGGCGGTGCTGCAGAACAACGCCCCGCAAATCCATGCCATCGGTGATGTTTTCACGCGTACCAGCGCGCTAACCGAGGATTACGCTTACTATCTCCAATCGCTGATGGGGTATCCCTCTGTCAGCGTCACCAATGCCGCGACACTGTGTGGCAGCAGTCTGTTGCCGTCGAAGGTAGATCTGCCCAGTGTCGAAGGATACGCCGCCACATTATTAGGCTACCTGACCATTGCCAATTCGCCCCATGTCGATTTCCGGCGCGTGCAAAGCGCCCTGCCCTCTGTCGGTCTGGCTCCCGGGCAGGCGATCATGCCTTTTCGGAATGGCCCGTTGAGCATCACGACCCTCTACCCGGAAATTGAGAAATATCTCGGCGCGCATGGCTATCCGCCCGCGGCGCTCTCGGTTATCGCCGAACGCTCGGGCTGGAGCTATAACGGGAAAGGCATGATATTCGACGGCGATCAACCGGCAACAGGTGCGACAATACAGGCAGTGATCCAATATGAAAAAGATGGCCTGACGTATCGCTATACCACGCCGTCCGCCATCGTCGATGCAAATGGCGAATATACGCTGGAACGTCTGTTCCCGGGCAGCATGCTTCTGCAGGTCACCTATCAGGGACACACCACTGACATCGAATACGCCATCAACCGGGATGAGCGGACGAATATCACGCGTGAAATCCCGACGATCACCCTCGGCGACCTCGGCTCACCAGCCATCACCCGCCTGGAACCCGACACGGGCATGCCGGGTGACACGATTACCCTCGTGGGTCGGAACTTCGGCGCGGTGCGCGGCAGCGAGTCACGCGTGTTATTCAACAATGTGCTCGATACGGCCGGATACGTACCGGTCGAGGTAGTCAGTTGGTCCGCGACAGCCATTCGCGTCACAGTGCCTCAGGGGTTGGATGCGCCGGCGGGCGTACTGGTGCAAACAGGCGCGGAGAGCTATTCGACGGACAACATCTACTTTTTCGCGGGGAATGGCCAACGCTACCTGGCTGCGATGACAGGATTTGATCGCATCAGTATCGGTGCGATCGAAAACCTCATGCCGGAGATTGACGATTTTTCGATCACGGTTGATCATCAAGCGAATGTAGCGCGCGACTGGCAGACACAGACGCATGCAATTTCCTGGAACGGGCGGGACTTTCTCGCGACAATGACGGGAAGCTCTACCTATCCGTCCGGGGAAAGCCTGCGCCAGCAAGTCACCATCTCCGGCAATATTGATCCGATTCGATATCGGATAGTCACCGCGCATGGCACATTGCAGATGGATATCGGCGATGCAGCCGGGGGACATCGGCTGTATGAAGTGGATATCCAGATCGAGGATATCGAAGGGGGAAGTCCGTTGATATCGCCAACGCAAACACAGGTGCTTTTCGGCAACCGCGCCGGGAGCATCGCCGGTTTGTCTGGCCAGCGACCGGCCTCAACGTGTATCACGGCCTACCGCCAACGCCGCATCGAACCCGATGGCACGGTCAGTCGTGATCATACGCTTGTCGATCTGACATTCCCGCGGGATATCTTTATCGAATTCCGCAAAGCGGCGGCGCTTGGCAGCACCGCCACTCCGCGGCGAGTAGGGATGGACGCGCGAATGACGCGGATGCTGAATCCGAAAGAGCGTTGAGTATCCGTGTGAAGTGCGAACCGCAGATGACGGCGATTTCGGCGCGCCATCACTGGTTCTCCGTATGGTGTAAGACGATATATCTGCCTATAACGAGCGAATCAACTCGACTCCCTCTCGGTAGAGCACTCGTCCCTATTCTCACGGAGACCATTCGATTTCAGGCACCTTTGCTCCACCATACCCACATCCGCTCCTCCCCTCTCCAGCATGGGGAGGGGAGGCCGTCAGGCCGGGGTGGGGTCTGCGGCCGCCAAGCGCACCGATCCCACGCACCACCTCTCCTGCGGCACCCCTAATCCCGATTCACTAACCCCTGTATGGCAAACATCCGCTTGACAAAATCCCCAAAATCTGCTATACTTCCACAGACTGAGTCAATCGGCTGGATGCAATCTTACCCCTGGTTTTTTCACTTTGGTGGGGAGTCAGGGGTAAGTCAGGGGTAAGATACCGGCGGAGGAGCAACCGATGACCACCACCAAAGGCTACCAGGTGCGCCACCTGCGCGACGCGGCCGTCGTGCCGTGCCCGTGCGGCACGAGCCATCGCATCTTCACCCGCGACGACACCCCGGTGGCCAACTTGCATGTTACCGAGATCACCGACTCGCGCAAGCACTCTGTGCAGGCAGGTAGAGACGACTCCTAAATAGGGAGGTGATGGAGGATGAATGCTCGGGACCGAATCGCCGGGGGAGATAACGGGGCTGCCTACCAGAACATAAGCGCAGACTGGTTCACAGAGCAGAAAAGACACGCGCGTCGACCAACGCGGATCACCAGCCGGTTTTCGCCGCTTTCATCATGCGTACCAGGTCGCGGGTGGCGGTTTTCATGTGTTTGGCGCGGGTGACGGCGGTGATGACGGCGATGCCGTCGGCGCCGGCGGCGGTCAGCTCGGGGATGTGCTCGGCGGTGATGCCGCCGATGGCGACGAGGGGCAGCTTCACCGCGGCACGGATTTCCGCCACGCGGCCGGGGCCCACCGGGTCGCCGGCGTCGTCCTTGCTGCGCGTGCCGTAGATGCAGCCGACGCCCAGGTAGCTGGCGCCTTCCGCCTCCGCTTCGATGGCCTCGTCGACGGTGCTCACCGAGGCGCCGATGAGCGCGGTGGGGCCGAGGATGCGCCGCGCGGCGCTCACCGGCAGGTCATCGGGGCCGAGGTGCACCCCCGCCGCGCGCACCGCCAGCGCCAGGTCGGCGCGGTCGTTGATGATGAGCGCCTTGCCCGCCTCGCGCGCCAGCGCCGCCAGTTGCTGTGCCCACAGGAACAGCTCGCGGGTGGTCGCGCCCTTATGGCGGTACTGCACCACGCCCGCCCCGCCGGCGAAGGCGGCCACGGCGATCTCCAGCGGCGAGCGGTCGGGCAGGGTGTCGGTGACCACGTAGACGGCGTAATCAGCGAGGACGGCATCGGTGATGGCAAGGGTACGTTGCATGATGCCCCTATTTCACAGGGCGAAGGGGGGTACTGTCAAGTCTCGCCGGTGATTGTAACTCGCCCACGCACGATATGCCCGTGCAGGCCGAGAGCCGCGGGATTCGATAACGGTCCGGGCCCGGTATATGCGTCATGGGGTGGCAAGCGCTTTCCTGCTCATCGGCCCCACCCCTGGCCCCTCGCGGATACCGGGGCCGGTTTGGCATGGCGTGTTGTGTCTCCCTTCCCTTGCGCAGCGCAGCGGAGCGGGGGAAGGGGCGGGGATGGGGGCCGATCCATGAAATCGGGCTTGCTCTACCATGACGCATATGTTCGGGCCCGGTGGTGCTCCAATGCGTGCTATACTTGTCTGCGGGCGTATCGTGCAGGGCTAACCGGCCGGGGACCGAGCGAAGGCGACGTTTACGACCTGCTACATACCCATGCCCATGAAGCCGTCTGTGCAGAAGAGGAGAATGTCATGCGCATCTGCATCCTGCTGTTGTTGTGCTGTTATGCCGCCGCCATCGCCGCGCCGGCCTTCACCGAGGAGTTCGTCGGACCGTTTCCGAGCTGGCGGAACGTGAAGACAGATTACGGCGCGGTGGGCGACGGGAAGGCGGACGACACCGCCGCCATCCAGAAGGCGCTGGACGAGCTGCGCTTCCATAAGGACCACTGCGTGCTGTATTTCCCGCCGGGGGTGTATCGGGTGACGGATACCGTGTCGACCACCCGCGCGGCGCATCACGAGTGCCTGGGCATCTCGGTAATCGGCGCCGACCCGGCGACGACGATCATCAAGTGGGACGGGCCGCAAGGCGGGGTGGTCTTCCGCTATGACGCCTGGTACTCGAAGATCAGCCGGCTGACTATCGACGGCGCGGGGAAGGCGGCGGTGGCGCTGGCCTACGGCCCCGCCTTTTCCACCTATAACGAAACCTCCGACATGGTCTTCAAGGACGCGCAGGTGGGCATGCAGATGGCCACCGGCGACCACGGCCAGGCGGAGAACGCGGTGCTGCGCTGCGCGTTCCAGCGCTGCGCCACCGCCGGCATCCGCACCTCCAACTACAACTCGCTGGACATCTGGGCGTGGTACTGCACCTTCGAGGACTGCGGCTACGGCCTATTCAATGGCGCCGGCAATTTCCACGCCTACCAGTGCCTCTTTCTGCGCTCGAAAAACGCGGATATCGGCACCGCCAACCTGATGGCCTTCTCCTTCGTCAACAATACCTCCATCGGCTCGAAATGCCTCCTCGACTGGCAGAGCGGGCACTCCTGGGGGTCGCCCACCACCATCTCCGGCAACCGCATCATCGACTACACCGGCGACTGGGCCATTCGTCTGGGCAATGCCGGCCCGTTTCTGGTGCTGGACAACATCATCAAGTCGCGCGCTGAGGCGAAGGCGCCCGTCGCCGGCATGACCTGGGGCGACCAGGTCTTCATCGGCAACACCTACACGCTGGAGAACCCGGTGAAGGACGGCGGCCGCTTCATCCGCTTCGACGAGAAGGTGGTCGACCCGAAGACGATAGACGTGAGCCTGCCCGTGATGCCGCCCACGCCCCCGCACAGGGCGCGCATGACCTTCAACGTACCGCTAGGCGCTTCCGCCGACGCTATACAGCACGCCATCAACGAAGCGGTCAAGCTGAAGGGTCAGCGCCCGGTGATCCACTTCCCGAAGGGCACGTTCGCCATCAATACGACGCTCACCGTGCCGGCGGGGCTCGACCTGCAGCTCATCGGCGACGGCGCGTCGGAGAATTCGACCGTGCTGCAGTGGGCCGGCCCGGCGGGCGGCGTGGTGCTGCAGCTTGACGGCCCCAGCGTCGCCGTGGTGCGCGACCTGTCCATCAACGCGGGCGCCGCCACCGGCCTGCGCGTCACCGACTGCGACCAGCCCGGCGGGAAAATCTTCGCCAACCAGCTCAACACCCCCGGCCTCAACCCGGCCAACGCCCCGGAAGGCGTCATCATCAACGGGGTGGAGGAGAGCGACGTGCAGCTCTGGTGCCTGCAGGGCGGCACCTACTGCAAAACCTGGGTGAAGGCCATCGGCGGCGTCAAGCGCGCGTCCGGCAAACCGGCGCCCGGACAGGCGACCATCCTCACCGGCGCCAGCAGCACCGCCGAGCACCAATACGCGGTGGAAAAAGGCGGCCGGCTGGTGGTGCGCGGCGTCTATCACGAGATGAGCGGCGACGCCCCGCAGGCGCTGTTGCTCAACGACCGCGGCACCCTCTGCATCGACGCCACCCGCTTCTCCTACAACATGTCGCCCACCATCCCACTGGTGAAGACGGAGGGTTTCAAAGGCCAGTTCACGCTGCTCACCGAGCTGCTGCTGCCGGTGAATTCCAACCACACCGCGCGCTTCGAGCTGACCGGCGACGGCAGCGAGAGCAACATCCTGGTGATGGCCAACCAGTTCTGGGTGAACGAGACCGGTGCCACCACCGACACGGTCTTTAAGAACCTGGCCAATCCACCCGCCACCGCCAGCCTGCTGCTGGGCAGCATGAACGGCAACGTCATCAAGAGCGGTTACGGGCGCTTCGAGGACCGCGGCGAACGGAGCGAGACGTTCATCCGCGCCATGCTGCAACCCGTGCGCGAGGCGCGCATCTGGCCCCCGCAAGACGCCGCCCCCGGCGTCACCAACCTGCAAATCCACCGCCTCTTCGCCACCGCCGGCAAGGGCGGCACCGCCGTGGAGCTGCGGGCGGGGGAGTGAATGGGGAAGCGGGAGCAAAATCGTTATCCGGACACGGAGCATCGCATGACCCTCGGCCGGCGCATTATGATTATCGGCAGCGGCGGCGCGGGCAAATCCACGCTGGCGCGGCAACTGGGCGAGCGGCTGGGTTTGCCCGTCATCCACCTGGACCGCGAGCACTGGCAGCCCGGCTGGGTGGAGCCGCCGCGCGCGGAGTGGGAGGCGAGGGTGGCGGAACTGGTGGCGGGCGAGCGCTGGATTATCGACGGCAACTACGGCGGCACCGTCGGCCTGCGCCTGGCTGCCGCGGATACGGTGATCTTCCTTGATTTCCCGCGGGTGCTGTGCGTGTGGCGGGTGGTGCAGCGCTTCCTGGCCTACCGCGGCCGCTCGCGCCCGGATATGACCCCCGGCTGCCCGGAACAGCTCGATGCGGAGTTCCTTCGCTGGATCTGGCACGTCTTCCCCCGCAAAACCCGCCCCACTATCCTCAACCTCCTCACCGAGCACGGCGCTGGGAAGTCCATCCACATCTTGCGCACCCCGCGCCAGGTCGCGGCGTTGCTGGCGTCGATGGCGACCACGCAGTCGCGCGAGTGACGCGCAGAGTCGCAAGCCGCAGGCCTTTGCCCGTGTGTCGATGGTCACTAGAGCCCGACTGAACCTGAAGAAGTCTTCCTGGACTCGGCCGGGCTCCCGCCCTGTTCCAGACGGTGACAGTTAATACTCCCTGTCTGCCAAATCACGGCTCGACGGAGTCTCGCCCGCCATTGCGACGACGACATGGGCTGCCTTGACATCCGTACCCCCCGCTGCTACGCTGTCGCCATGTCTACTGAACTGATCGATTCTCTGCCGGCGGGGTGTTCGCCGCGCATTACGCGGTTGCGCGAGGCGGCGCGGGCGCGGGCGGTTGCCCCGCATGACGACAACGCGCGCTTCTTCGCGGAAAAGCGGCGGGTGTATGACGCCTGCCCCGAACTGCCGCACCCGCTGCGCGTAGCGAAGGCGACGGCGGCGGCGCTGGAACACCTGCCCGTCTACCTGCTGCCGGAATCGCAACTGGTGGGGATGGTCTATCACCTGGGCGAGTGGGTGTCGGTGGAGGACCCGTCGGACTGGTACGCCCCGAACGCCCCACGCGCCCGCGAGCTGTTTCCCGCTGACGCCGAGCTGTGCGAGCTAGAAATCCTCTCGGGTGGCGCCTTCCAGGGGCACGTCTCCTGGTGGTGGCCATGGGTACTGGAGAAGGGCATCCTCGGGTTGCTGGCGGAGACGCAAGCGCGCCTGGCGACGGCCGCCGATGAGACGGCGCGCACCTTTTACCAGGGTGTCCTCACCATGCTGACGGCGGTGGTGGGGTGGAACCAGCGCCACGCCATCGCGCTGGAGGAGGCCGGCTGCGGCGCCGACACGGCGGAGCGGGCGCGGCTGGCGGGATTGCTGGAGATCGTGCGCCGTGTGCCTACGCAGCCGGCGCGCACCTTCCGCGAGGCGGTGCAGAGCTGGTACTTTCAGCACCTGTGCGTGATGCGCGAGAACCCCTTCGGCGGCAACGGCCCCGGCCGGCTGGACTATTTCCTGTGGCCCTACCTGGAGCGCGACCTGGCGGCGAGGGCTATTACTCTCCAGGAGGCGTACGAGCTGATCCAGGAGCTGTTCATCCTGATTGACGAGCGCATCCTGGAGGCGGATGGCTGGGTGGAGACGATTGTGACGGGCGGCTGCCACCCCGACGGCACGCCGGCGGTGAATCCGCTGTCCTACTTGATGGTGGAGGCGTTCATCGCCCTCGACCTGGTGCATCCGGCGGTCTACATGCGCATCCCCGAGCATCCGCCGACGGCGTGGGTGGAGCTGGCGGCGCGCTACCTGCGGGAGGGGAAGAACCGCGCGCAGATCATCAGCGACCGCACGATGCTGGCGGCGATGACGCGCGCCGGCATGCCGTTTGCCGATGCCGCGCACTACACCTGCGGCGGCTGCATGGAGATTCACCCTCACGGCATGAACAGCGACCTGCTCTTTACGGGCACCCACAACCTGATGAAGACGCTGGAACTGACCCTCACGGGCGGCGCGTGCCTGAAGACCGGCCGGTGGATGACCCACGCCGCGCTGCCGGCGCTGCCCGACTATGCGGATTTCGAAGAGCTGTTCCAGACGCTCGTCGAGGAGATCCGCCGCGAGACGCGATTATGGGTGGAGCGGCTGGACTTCTTCAGCGCCCGGTTGGCGGAGACGCGGCCGATGTACCTGCTCTCCGCGCTGATGCTCGATTGCCTGGCACGCGGGCGCGAGCAGCACGACGGCGGCGCGCGCTACCACGACTACGGCATCGCCGCGCTGGGCCTGCCGAACGTCGCCGACGCCCTCACCGCGGTGAAGATCGCCGTCTTCGACGACCGCCGCTGCACGGCGGAGGAGCTACTCGCCGCGCTGCGGGACAATTTCGCCGGCCACGACGCGCTGCGCGCCTACCTGAAGAGCCTGCCCACATACGGCCAGCAGCACCCCGAGGCCGACGCCATGGCCAACCGCATCCTGGTGGAGACCTGCCGCGCCTACGCCGACGCGAAGACGCGCTGGGGCGGGCAGTTGAAGCCGATGCTCTTCACCTTCGTGTGGGCGCCGATGATGGGGGCGACCCTCGGCGCGACGGCGTACGGCGACCTGGCCGGCGCGCTCATCGCCCAGGGGATGACCCCGCGCAACAGTGCCATGACCGACGGTCTCACCGCCGCCATCGGCTCCCACGCCGCGCTGTCGCTCGACCACGTCTCCGGCGGCGCCACCAGCATGTGGGACCTGGACGCCCAGTGGGCCAGCCAGCCCGTCGTCCGCGCCCTGTTGGACAGCTTCCTCGCCCTCGGCGGCATGTTTTTCCAGGGCAACACCACCGACGTCCGCGACCTCCTCGCCGCCCGCGAACGCCCCGAGGAGTATCCGAACCTTATCGTCCGCGTCGGCGGCTTCTCCTCGCGCTTCGTGATTTTAAGCCCGGAACTGCAGGAGGAGATCATTGGGCGGGTACGACATCGAGGATAACATGATGGATGATCGCAACGCCGTCTTCGAAGCCTGCGCGAAATTCGCACAAGCGCAACTCGTGCGCGTCGATCATGATATTACCCAGCTTGCGGAACCGCTGCAGACCCTCCTGGCCGTCATAAGTGCGCAAGGCATCATCGATAACGGCGGGTTCCAGTACTTCTTCGAGAGCGACTTTCCACATAATCCGCCATACACGGTATTCATTGATGCATATCGCCGGATTGGTGCCGAGGATGCGGCTCAAGCTTTGGAACAGGCAGTCGCTCGTTTCCCGTTTGCAGAACCCCACTTCCATTGCGAGCTGCGACAGGAATACATGGACGCGAACAGCAGGGATGACCGGCATGTCTTTGATGACCTGGACTGTATCTGCGGTGATGACGAGAACTATACGAGGCTAATGGATTATTGCCTTCGGCATCAATCCGCGTTTCATGTGTGAGTGATTGTAGGAATGCTGCCCTTACAGGGCGTGGGATAAATGCATGCCCCGGTTCCCACGGCGATGCCGTGGGCTAGGGAATGGGCAGAGAAGGAATGGGATTTCCACTAAAAAGAACAGCCCCGCCATCGCTGACAGGGCCGCCAATTACCATTCTGCATTCACTATTCTCAATTCTGCATTGTGCATTCTCTTATGACTCTTCTTCGATCACCTGGTCGTAGAAAGTCACGTAGTCGTCCGGGTTGCTGCCTTCGCGGGCGGCGATGGCGGCGCGGGGGTGGAGGTTCATCTGGCCGGTGATCATGTAGGGGATGCGGTAGCCCCATTCCATCTGTCCGGATTTTTCCAGCGGCACGAAGTGGTCGCGGATGCATTCCAGCACCGGGCGGAGCTGGAATTTCGGGTTTTTCAGGAAGCCGAGCAGCAGTTCCAGCGGGCAGTTGCCGGCGCCGCGGCCCATGCCGTTGATGGTGGCGTCCAGCCGGTTGGCGCCGATGATGAGCGCCTCCAGCGTGTTGGCGTAGGCCAGCATCTGATTGTTGTGCGCGTGGATGCCCACCTCGATGCCTTTGCCTTCCACTGCCTTCATGAACATGTGGGTGATGTCGCGAATCTGCTCGGAGTAGTAGGAACCGAAGCTGTCCACGATGAAGAGCGCGCAGATGGGCGCTTCGGCGAGGATGGCCAGCGCCTCCTCCAGCTCGCGCTCCTGGATGGCGGAGATGGCCATGAGGTTGGCGCAGACGCGGTAGCCTTTGTCGGCGGCGTCCTTGATCATGTTCAGCGCGGTAGGAATCTGGTGAATGTAGCAGGCCACGCGCACGATGTCGATGACGCTCTGCTCTTTCGGCACGATATCGGTGTGGTAATCGGTGCGCTCGGCGTCCGCCATCACCGAGATCTTCAGCTCGGTGGGGTTGTCGTCGACGATGCGGCGCAGCGTGTCTTCATCGCAGAACTTCCACGGCCCGTTTTTACCCGGCACGACGATCTTTTTGTCGGCCTTGTAGCCGAACTCCATCGCGTCGATGCCCGCCGCCACGCAGGTTTGGTAGACCGCGCTGACGAAGCCGTCGTCGAACTGGTGGCTGTTGATCAGCCCGCCGTCGCGGACGGTGCAGTCCATGATCTTGATTTCCGGGCGATAGGTCAGCCAGGTGCCTTGTGCGAGCTGATCCTTGATATGTTCCTGTGGCACGATGAACCTCCGGGCGTATTACTGACGATTAAGTAATCTGTTGGAACCTTCATTTTGCCGGAGAAGCCGAAAAAAGTCAATGCCGGCCGATGCGTCAGGCCGCACACTGCGCGTCAAAATGCGGTAAAACCGGCCGTGACCCCGCAGGTGTGCCGTCTCTGCCGCATAGAAGGAACTCCCGCCGGGAATATCGAAGCAATCGGTCAACTTACTTTGAAGTGAGGGCGGCATAATGACCATTTTCGATTTGCTGGCGCGCGCCGCGGCGATGTGGCCCATGGCTCCGGCGGTCACCTTCCGCGAGCAGACCACCAGCTACGGCGCGCTGCTGGCGGCGGTCGAAGGCTTCGCCGGCGGAATGGCGTCGCTGGGGCTGCGTCGGCGTCCGCGCATCGGCCTGCTGCTGCCCAACTGCCCGCAGTTCATCATCACCTACCTGGGCGCCAGCCGCATCGGCGGCACCGTCATTCCCATCAATCCGCTTTACCGGCCCGACGAGGTGCGCTACATTCTGCAAGATGCCGGCGCCGAGGTATTGGTGACCGCCGAACCTTTCCGCCCGCTGGTCGAGGTGCTGCGCCCGCACCTGCCCGAGCTGAAGCACGTGGTGATGGCGGGCGAGGCCGTGGCCGGCGGCGAAATCGATTTCGGCGCGCTGGTCGCGCACAAGCCCCCGCGCCATGTCGCCGTCTCCGAGCGCGAAGTGGCGGTGATCCTCTACACCTCAGGTACCACCGGGCGACCGAAGGGGGCGATGCTTACCCACCAGAATCTGCTGGCCAACGCCGAGTCCTGCCAGGCGATCTTCGACGTCTCGACGGCCGACGTGCTGGTTTCCGCGCTGCCGCTCTTCCACGCCTTCGCGGCGATGGTCTTTCTGCTGCTGCCGCTGCGCGGCGGGTCGCGCATGCAGCTTGTCGAGCGCTTCCTGCCCTCCAGCATGTTACAAATGCTCGAGGAATCCGGCGCGACGCTCTTTGGCGGAGTGCCCAGCATGTTCGGCCTCATGCTGCAGGTGCCGCCCGAGCAGCGCCCACGGCTGGACGCGCTGCGCGTGTGCGTCAGCGGCGGCGCGCCGTTGCCGCCGGAGGTGTGGAGCGCCTTCGAGGCGGCCTTCCAGGTGTCGCTCATCGAGGGGTACGGCCTGACGGAAGCCGCGCCGGTGGTGACGGTGAACCCACCCTATGGCACGCGCAAGCCCGGCAGCATCGGGCTGCCGCTGCCCGGGGTGGAGGTAAAAATCGTCGACGACCGAGGCCGCGGTGTGCCCACCGGCACCGTCGGTGAGTTGGCCATCCGCGGCGCCAACGTGATGAAAGGCTACCTGAACCGCCCGGATGAGACGAAGGCGGTGCTACGTAGCGCCTGGCTGTTCACCGGCGACCTGGCCCGCGCCGACGAGGACGGCTATCTCTACATCGCCGGGCGCAAGAAGGAGATGATCATCGTCGGCGGGCTGAACGTCTACCCCGGCGAAGTGGAGCGGGTGCTGGTGGAGCACCCCGCCGTGCTGGAAGCCGCCGCCTTCGGCGTGCCCGACCCCACCCGCGGCGAGGCGGTGTGGGCCGCCGTGGTGCTGCGCCCCGATGCCGACGTGCTGCCGCGCGCCTTGCAGGCCTTCTGCCGCGAGCGCATGGCCGACTTCAAGGTGCCGCGCGGCATCGATATCCGCACCGAGCTGCCGAAAAACGCCCTCGGCAAAGTGATGCGCCATATCATCAGCGCTGACGTGGCGCAACGCCGCGGGGAATGACGGGCGACCAATTTTGGGCAGCGGGCATTGATGCTCTCTGCCAGATTGTTGCCGCTTTACTTTTCGCACGCGGGGATTGAAATCCCCACCTGCCGGGCCGTACGGCCGGGCGTCCCTCTGCAGGGACGCGACGGGTCAGGCTAAGAGACCGCATGCTGGGCAACGCGGCAGCAAGTTGTCAATAAGCATCTACCCGGGGATGAGAGACAAAGTCGGCCGGCGCTGGCTGACCGGATAACGCGATGAAACCGCCGGGGAACGGTGAATAGTCACCGTGCAGAATCCGTTCCATTCCCCGCCAACCATGCCGCATATTCGTCCACCCTTATTACGCCCATGCGGGAAACTGAGAGTGGTAAAGGGGGACGATATGCATCTTCGCATGCGCGTGTGGATCATCGGACTGCTGACATTGTTGCTGGCGCCGGGCTGGGCGCTGGTGATGCGCCAGGGCGACACCGTCACCATCGCTGCCGGCGAGACCATCGCCGACGACGTGCTGGTGGCCGGCGGCACCGTCCGCGTGGAGGGCGCCATCGACGGCGACCTGGTGGTGGCGGGCGGCACCGTCACGGTGAACGGCGCGGTGCAGCGCAACCTTATCGTCGCCGGCGGTACTGTCATCGTGCATGGTCCGGTGGCCGGCACCGTCTACGCCGCCGGCGGCACTCTCGACCTCAACAGCACCATCGGGCGCAACCTGGTGATGGCGGGCGGCAACATCACCGCCGGCGCCGACACCCGCGTGGCACGCGACGCCGTGCTGAACGGCGGGCAACTGGTGCTGGCAGGCACGGTGGTGCGCAACGTGCTGGTCAGCGCGGGCAGCCTCACCGTCGAGAAGACCGCGCGCATTGGCGGCAACCTCACCGGTCAGGCCCCCTCGCCGAAGATCGACCCTGGCGCCACCATCGGCGGCACCACCAATCTCTCCGAGCCGGTGAGCAAGCAAGACGGGAAAAAGGGCCTTGCCGGTCTGTTTATCTGGCGCCTGCTCTCCGCCATCGGCCTGCTCATCCTCGGTCTGGTCACCGTCGCCGCCGTGCCGCGCTTCACCCGCGAGGCTATCACCATGATCGCCGAGCACCCGTGGGCGACGCTGCTGGCCGGGCTCATCGTGTTGCTGCTCACCCCGCTGGTCATGCTCATCCTGCTCATCGTGCCGCCGCTGTCGCTGTTGCTCTTCCTCCTCTATCTCGTCGCGCTTCTCGTCGCTCCGGTCTTCGCGGTGGTGCGCATCGGCGCGTGGGTGTGGCGTCGCACCGGCAGTCTCTACCCGATGCTCCTGATCGGCGTGGGCATCTATTTCCTCGTGCGCCTCATCCCCATCCTCGGCGACCTCGTTGGCCTGCTCGCGCTGCTCTACGGCCTGGGCACCCTCGCCCTCACCCTGCAGGCCCGCACCGCCCGCCCACTCTTCCACCGCCCGGAACCCCCGGGGCCGGTGGCGATGGACGAGAATCTGGGCGGCGAGGATAGGGCATAACAGGCATCGATACCAGAGTGCCTACTCGGCCCCCCTCCCCGACCCTCCCCCCGTGCCCTCACGTGCACAGGGGGAGAGGGTATATATAGTTCGCTCCCTTCCCCTGTGCATGGAGCGCAGCGAAAGGCACGGGGGGAGGGCCGGGGAGGGGGGCCGAGTAGGCACTCCGGCAATGACTTATGCAATGTGAAGCCTTCCTATGGTCGGCCGGGCTCTCGCTCTTCCCGATTACTTCGGGATGTTCTAGTTCCAGACAGTGACTATCCATAATGGCGTGCAGCATGGTCGACAACCACGATTTTATCTCCCCCGGCAGGACACGCCCCCTCGGCGCCGAATTCCGAGGGAGGCCGCGCCGACAGTGCCGGCTCACGAGGAGATATCCGTCAATGACCTACCGCGAGCTTTTCACGCAAATCATGCATTACGGCGACTTCGACCGCATGCCGGTGCTGCACTGGACCGGCTGGGCGGAGACGATGGAGCGCTGGTACGGCGAGGGCCTGCCGCGCGACGCGAATCCGCACGAGTTTTTCCACACCCAGCCACTGTGGGCCGGGCTGTATACGAATCTGAACCTTTTCCCCGCCTTCGAGGAAGAGGTGCTAGAGGATACGCCGGAGTACCGCATCTTCCGCGGCGGCGACGGCGTGGTGTGCCAGGACTGGAAGCACAAAAGCTGCATCCCGCACTACATCGACTTCACGCTGAAGGACGCCAGCAACTGGGACGAATACAAAAAGCGCCTGCAGCCCGACCCGGCGCGCATCCCCGCCGACATCGACGCGCGCATTGCCAGCGCCGAGGCCAGCGGCCTGCCGGTGCAGTTCGAAATCGCCTCGATGATGGGGTGGATTCGCAACTGGATGGGCGTGGAAAACATGTCCTACCTGATGTATGACGACCGCGACGTCTACGCCGACATGGTGATGACGCTGGCCGACCTCACCTGCTGGGCCATCGACCAGGTGCTGCCGAAGGTGAAGAGCGGCGTCGACTACGCCCACGGCTGGGAAGACATCTGCGGCCGCAGTGGCCCACTGGTAAGCCCGGACATCTTCGTCGAGTGCGTGGCCCCCGGCTACCGCAAAATTCGCAACAAGCTGGACGAATACGGCGTGAAGCTGCTCGGGATCGACTCGGACGGCGACGTAGAACAACTCGTCGGCCACTGGCTGGACGCCGGCGTCAACGTGCAGTTCCCCATCGAGGTGGGCACCTGGAAAGGCGACGCCCGCGACTACCGCACGCGATACGGCAAAGAGCTACGCGTCATCGGCAATTTCGACAAGCTCACCCTGGAAGTGAGCCGCGCCGCCGTAACCGCCGAACTCGACCGGCTGATGCCCCTCATGAAAGAAGGCGGCTTCCTCCTCCTCCCCGACCACCTCATCACCCCCGGCGTGGCGCTGGCGGATTACCAGTGGTACCTGGAGCAGGTGCGGGGGATTCGGCTGTAAACAGCACCGGTACGCCTACTCGGCCCCCCTCCCCCCGTGCCTTCCGCTGCGCTCCAGGCACAGGGGGAGGGGGAACGATTATGCACGCCGGCAGGGATTTCCCCCGCCCATCGCGAAGTGCTTACGCATCACATACCAGAGGCGAAACCCATGACCATCGACACCAATTTCACCATCGCCGAAGACGGCGTCGACCCGGCGCTGGTGCCGGCGCGGACGCTACATACCGGCGCGAAGATTCCCGCTATCGGGTTGGGCACCTTCGGCTCGGACCGCTTCACCCCCGAGCAGGTGGCGCACGCGGTCGTGGGCGCCATATCGGTGGGGTATCGCCACATCGACTGCGCGTCCATCTATGGCAACGAAGCGTATATCGGCCAGGCGCTGAAGGTCGCGATGGACGGCGGGGTGGCGCGCGAGGAGTTGTGGGTGACCTCTAAGGTGTGGAATGACAGCCACGACCGGGTGATCGAGAGCTGCCAGCAGTCGCTGCGCGATCTCGGCCTCGATTACCTCGACCTGTTTCTCGTCCACTGGCCCTTCCCGAACTTCCACGCGCCCGGCTGCACCGTCGACTCGCGCAGCCCGGACGCGAAACCGTATCTCCACGACGCCTTCATGCGGACCTGGCGGCAGATGGAGCAGCTCGTTGAGATGGGGCTGGTGCGGCATATCGGCACCTCGAACATGACGGTGCCGAAATTAACGCCGCTGCTGCGCGACGCGACGATCAAGCCGGCGTGCAATGAGATGGAGCAGCATCCGCATTTCCAACAGCCCGCGTTGTTTCAGTTCGTCACCGACGCCGGCATCGTGCCCATCGGCTTCTGTCCCATCGGCTCGCCGACCCGCCCCGACCGCGACAAAACCGAGCAGGACACGGTGGATATTCAGGACCCGGTGATCGTGGAGATCGCCCGGCGCTTGGAAGTGCACCCGGCGGTGGTGTGCGTGAAGTGGGCGGTGCAGCGCGGCCAGGTGCCCATCCCCTTCTCGGTATTCCGCAACGAATACCTGAGCAACCTGCAATGCACGGTGAGCACTCCGTTGACGGACGCCGAGATGGCCGCCATCGCCGGCATCGACCACAACTGCCGCCTCATCAAAGGGCAGGTGTTCCTCTGGAAAGACGGGCAGACCTGGGAAGATTTGTGGGACGTGGATGGGACGATTACCCCGCCATAAACTCGTGTGGGATTCGAGTTACTCCTCGTCGTCGCCCCGTTTGAGACTGATCGCCAGCAGCACGCCGC
>CAZPYA010000070.1:0-30172 GCA_964590255.1 uncultured bacterium | reverse complement strand
GCGCGTAGCCGAACTCCTCGCCCAGGGCCGCGCGGATGGCCGGCGCGGTCTGCACGATGACGCGCTTCGACTTGTCGAGCAGGGCATTCCATACGGGTTCGGTGGCGTCATTCTCCACCAACGCGCCCACCGGGCACACCGTGGTGCACTGGCCGCAGTACGCACAATTGACGGAGTTGATGGGCAGCTCGTCAGCCGGGCCGACGATGGAGTGGAAGCCGCGGCGCTGCACGTTCAGCACCCCCACCCCCTGCACGTCGTTGCAAATGGTGATGCACCGGCGACAGAGGATGCATTTTGAGGTGTCGCGGGTGAGCGACGGACTGGAGACATCCACGAAGGTTTTTGACTTCTCGCCTTCGAACCGGAATTCGGAGATCTGAATGAGCTCGCCCAGTTTCTGGAACTCACACTTCTGGTTGCGCGAGCAGCTCAAGCAGTTGCGCGGATGATCGGAGAGCATCAGCTCGTAAAGCATTTTGCGCGCCTTGCGCACGTTCTCGGTATTCGTGCGCACGACCATGCCGTCGCGCGCCGGCACCATGCACGAGGCCTGCAGCGTGCGCGCCCCCTCGATCTCCACCACGCAGATACGACACGCGCCAATCTGGTGTACCCCTTCCAGGTAGCACAAGTGCGGGATGAGGATGTTATTGTGTTTGGCCGCTTCCAGCACGGACATGCCTTCGTCGGCGGTAATCGTCTTGCCATTGATATTCAAAGAAACGGTAGCCATCGGTTGTCCCCTCGTGAACGACTCGAAATCAGGCGCGGCGGTCGCAGCGCGGGCCATATCTGTAAAACACGCCCATTCTTACCCGCGGCGGTCGCAGCGCAGGCAGCGCATCGCTTCGGCGATGGCGTTCAGCTTGTGGAAGCCGACCACCACCTCAGAGAAGTTCTGGCGCCGGGTGTCCGGATCGCGGAAGCGCATGGAGAAGCGCTCGTGCTCCACCACCTCTTTTTCGTCTGGCGGCGCGGGAATCTCGATCGATTCGCCGGTGTTCAGGTTGCCCGTCCCGCCCAGGAAGCGGTCAATGCTGCGGGCGGCCAGCTTGCCGTCGGCGATGGCCTGAATGGCCACGTCCGGTCCGCGCACCACGTCTCCGCCGGCGAACACGCCGCGCAGGGTGGTCATGGCCGTCTCCGGATCAATCACCAGCGTGCCCCAATTCGTGATCCGCGCTTCATCCTTGTCGATGAACGGCAGGTCGGAGTGCTGGCTCACCGCCGGAATCACCATGTCGGCCTCGATAATCACTTCGGAGCCGTCCACGGCTTTCGGCTTGCGACGGCCGGCGTCGTCAAAGCCGCGCAGGGCCATCTGTACGCACTGCACGCCGATCACCCGGCCGTTCTCGCCAACGCAGGCCTGTGGCGCGAGCAGTTCGAGGATTTCGATCCCCTCTTCCATCGCTTCGTCGATCTCGCGCCGGTCGGCGGGCATGTCGTCAATCTGGCGGCGGTAAAGGATGGTCACCTTCTCTGCGCCCAGGCGCACCGCGGTGCGCGCGGCGTCGAAGGCGGTAGACCCACCACCGATGACGACGATCTTGTTGCCCAGCGTGACCGGACGCCCCAGGTTCACGTCGCGCAGGAAATCAAGGCCGTGGTAGACGCCGTCTATCTCCTCGCCGGGGATGCGCAGCAAATTGGAATACTGTGTGCCGGTGGAGACATAGACCGCGTTGTGCTTCGCGCGCAGTTCCTCGAAGGTGACGTCTTTGCCAACCTCGGTATTGGTGAGGATGCGCACTCCCACCTGCTCAATCATGCGGATTTCTTTCGCCAACACAGCTTTCGGCAGCCGGTACTCGGGGATGCCGAAGGCGAGTACGCCGCCGGCCACCGGCTGCGACTCGTAGACAGTTACGTCATACCCCAGGCGGGCCAGGTAGTAGCCGCAGGTGAGGCCGGACGGACCGGCGCCGATAACGCCGACCGACTCGGCCTTTTTCGGGAAGACGAGGTCAGTATACGGCTCGTCGCTGTCGAAAACGTAGTCGGCGGCGTAGCGCTTCAGGTCGCAGATCGCCACCGGGTCGTCGAGTTGGGCGCGGCGGCACTTATTCTCGCAGGGATGGGTGCAGACGCGGCCGCAGATTGCCGGGAAGGGGTTTTCCTTGCGCACCAGGTTGTAGGCGTCGCGCGGGCGGCCGGCGGCGATGAGCGCCACATAGCCGGGCACGTTCACGCCGGCCGGGCAGGCGTTCTGGCACGGAGAGATGAACAGTTCGGAGCAGACGCCGGCGCGGCAATGCTTCTGGTGAATGTGCTCCTCATACTCCTCGCGGAAGTGACGGATGGTGCTGAGTACCGGATTGCCCGCCGTCTGTCCGAGGCCGCAGGTGGCCGTCTCGCGGCAGGTCACCGCCAACTCCTCCAGCAGTTCGATGTCGCCGGGTTGCCCCTCGCCTTTCGTGATGCGCTCCAGCACTTCCAGCATGCGCTTGGTGCCAATGCGGCAGGGTACGCACTTGCCGCAGGATTCATCCTGCACGAAGTCCATGAAGAAGCGCGCCACGTCCACCATGCAGGTGTCTTCGTCCATGGCGATGAGGCCGCCGGAGCCCATGATAGTGCCCAGCGAGCGCAGCGAGTCGAAGTCGACGGGAGTGTTAAGGTGCGCGGCGGTGAGGCAGCCGCCCGAGGGGCCGCCGGTCTGCGCCGCCTTGAAGCGCTTGCCGCGCGGGATGCCGCCGGCGATGTCGAAGATGATCTCGCCGAGGCTCATGCCCATGGGCACTTCCACGATGCCGGTGTTTACCACGTCGCCGGCCAGCGCGAAGACCTTGGTGCCTTTGCTGCCCGCGGTACCAAAGCCGGCATACCAGTCGCCGCCGTTGAGCAGGATCAGCGGCACGTTGGCGAAGGTTTCCACGTTGTTGATGATGGTCGGCTTGCCGAAAACGCCGCGTTCGAAGGGGAACGGCGGCTTCTGGCGGGGTTCGCCGCGCTTGCCTTCGATGGAGGCCATTAGCGCGGTTTCCTCGCCGCAGACGAAGGCGCCGGCGCCAATGCGGATCTCGATATCGAAGCTAAAACCGGAGCCGAGGATGTCCGGGCCGAGCAGGCCATGCACCCGGGCGTCGGCGATAGCCGCGGCCAGGCGCTCAACGGCGAGAGGATACTCAGCGCGGACGTAGACAAAGCCCTTCTGCGCGCCGATGGCGTAGCCGGCGATGAGCATGCCTTCGATGACGGCGTGTGGATCGCCTTCCAGCAGCGAGCGGTCCATGAAAGCACCGGGATCGCCTTCATCAGCGTTGCAGACGATATATTTCTCGTCGCCGGCGGCCTTGTAGCCCGCCTCCCACTTGATGCCCGCCGGGAAACCGCCGCCGCCGTGGCCGCGCAGGCCGGAGCGCTTCATTTCGTCGATGACCGCCTCGCGGTTCATCGTGGTGAGCACCTTCGCCATCGCGGTGTAGCCGTTGGTGGCGATGTAGGCATCCAGCGAGCCATACGGGATGCTGCCGCAGCGCGCGGCCACCAGGCGTACCTGGCGCTTGAAGTAATCGATATCCTCCAGCTTGCTGACATTCACCTTGCGCTCGCGGTCGAAGTAGCACAGGTTGTCCACCACCTGGCCAGCGAGCAGATGCTGTTGCACGATGCGCGCCATGTCGGCGGGCTTGAGCTGGGTGTAAAACGTGCCGTTGGGCTGCACCACCAGCGTAGGGCCGACGTCGCAGGAGCCGATGCAGCCGGTCTCGTGGATGAGCACCGACTCGTCCAGCCCGGCATCGGCCAGCGCGCTCTTCAGCGCCTTCAGCACCGCCTGGCAGCCGGAAGACATGCAGCCGGCGCCGGCGCAGAGGAGCAGGCGGTGTTGCGCGCCGTCCTGCTGCCGATTATAGCTGTCGCGGATCGCGTACAGGTCCGCGAGGGAGGTCACTTTCGTTGTGGTCGACACCATGATCGGATTCCTCTATCTATTATCTATGCGTCGGAAAGGCGACGCGAGTATCGTGGTCCTACGAAATGGCCACGGTCAGCATGCCGGCATGCGTTCGCAGCGATGCGAGCACGATGAATAGCCAACATACTAGTCACACTTCTCGATGATGCGGTGCAGCTTGTCCGGGTTCACCTGCCGGTAGACCTGGTCGTTGATCATGATGGCCGGCGCCAGGCCACAGGCACCCAGGCAGCGCATGACTTCCAGGGTGAACTTGCGGTCTTTCGTGGTAGTGCCCACGTCAATGCCGAGCATTTCAGTGAGCCGTTTCACGATTTTCGCGCCGCCGCGCACGTAGCAAGCGGTCCCCATGCACACACGGATGGTATATTCGCCGCGCGGCTGGGTGGAGAAATAGGAATAGAAAGTCGAGACGCCGTAGATCTCGGAGAGTGGTAGGTCCATGCGCTCAGCGATCAACTGTTGGATGTCGAGGGGCAAATAGCCATAAATGCCCTGGACAAGGTGGAGAATCTGGATGAGGCTGCCTTCCTGGTCCTTGTACTCATCCACGACGGCGAGGACGCGGATGCGTTTTTGCTCTTCAGTCTCTTCGCCGCAGTGACATTGGGTCGCATGTGCGCTCATTCAACCGCTCCTTAAACTGGCTGCGCCGGCATTGGGAAGCCGGACTTTGTGATTGTGTTCACGGTCACTAGAACTATAACGAATTATTTCACGGTTGAAAAGGGCTTTTCGAGTAATTACGTCGATATTCCACGAGAAAAATTTGTATTTTACGTTCAATTACGCTTGTGCATGCATGCACAAACACGAGCATTTATTGTGAATATTTTCTCGTTATATCCACTCGCTTAATGGTATTTCTTTACTATTTTTGTCAGTTTTAGCTAATTTTTTTGACAATTTCACGCTTTGGCGAAAATGCTAAAGCAGAGAGCGCAAAAAGATTGTGATTCTTCTCCCAGAGTCTCGTGAGAGTGACGGGGTCAGCGCGCGTCGGCGCCGAGGGCGATGTCCCGGTCGGCCAGGCGGATGGCGCGCGAAAGCAGGCTGTAGGCCATCCAGCCGTCGGGATCGGCAGGGGTGCCCTGCGGAACCTGTGGATTGCCGCGCAGTGAGCCGGTCCAGCCCATGCGGTCGATGCGCCGGAGCAGGCGGTCATCCACCACGCCGGCCGCGACCTCGAGCAGCGTGCTCCACGCCTCGGGGTGCGGAGTCAACTCCGGCGGGCGCGGCGTAATGACGCCGTGGTGATGCATAATCGCCGCCAGCGTCCCCTGCTGCAGCGCGGGACGGTGTTCCAGCAGCACGGAGACGGCGCGAATGAGCGCGTAGCCCGAGTCATTAGCGTGATCGGTGCAGGGGTATGCGCCGTCGCGGCGCGTCTGGTAATCGATGCGTGCCAGCACGCGTGCCCGCGCCGGCCGGCGCACTACTTCCGCCTGCCAGCGCGCCGCACAGCGCTGCCACTCGGCGGTCAGCTTGCCGGCGTCGTGCCACAGCACGGTCAGGCGCAGCCATTGCTCCATCTCCACCAGCGGCATGCGCCAGCGGCGCCCCAACCGGCGCAGCACAAAGCGGTACCACGGCAGCGCGCGCTCCACCGCCGCGAGCACGCCGGCGGCATGATCCGCGTAAGACTCGACGTGCTGATCGAATGGCGACCAGGCGGTATGCTGCTCGGGCAAGCGCGCGCTCTCATACGGCGATCCGGGCGACAGCTCCAGCCCGAGCACCGGATGATAACTGACCGCTTCGGCATTCAGCACCACCAGGCGCAGCGACGCGCGGAACTCAGCCGGGTCTTCCACGACCGACCAGGTGGGCGGTCGATCCGGCCCGGCCGGCCAGTGCGGCACCAGCGCGAACCATTCCGCCGGGCTGCCGTTGGCGCGCCAGTGCCGCCACCCTCGCTCCAGCGAGGAGAGCGCCAGCGAGAAACGTTCCAACTCGAACGGATCGGCAATCGTCTCCGGCATGCGGTGCAGGCAGGCGCCCACGCGGGAAAAGAGCGTCGGCGGGAAGGCGTCCTGTTCGGTCATCAGCGACTGGATCGCGGCGTCCGCCTCCGCGCCCGCCGGCAGCGTGGCCAGCGCGGCAGGGCATTCACCCGGATTCGCGGTGTCCCATACGTCGTCCAGCGCCGCCAGTTCCTCCGGAAACGTCTTCGGCGTCCCATCGGCCAGACGGCCGCACAGCGCCCCGGCCGACGGCGCGGGGTACGAATCTTCCGGCACGAACTCACTCACCCGACCAACCAATACCTGTCCGGTCTCTCCGGGGCGACGGGCGCAGCGGCCGGCGCGGCGCAGCAGCGCGTCCGGCGGAGCGGGATCGGTAATGAGCAGTTCAGCGGAGACATCGGCGGCCACTTCCAGCCCGGGGGTCGTGATAAAAATCGCGTCGGCGCGCGCCTCGGCAAAGGTGGCGATGACGCGCTGGGCGATGGCATCGCGGTCGCGGTGAAACTGGTGCTGATGCAGTATGAATAGCTCGGTGCGCGCAAAGCCGTGCGTCATCTGCTGGCGCAGCGCCCGGTAGAGCATCTGCGCGCCGCGCACGGTATTGCACAACACGAGGGTGCGGCGTTCGTGCCGGCGCAGGATCGTCTCGGGGGGAATCGCCGATGCCATCTCCCAGGTGCGCTGGCCACCGCCGTCGCAATCCGAGGCGTCGATAAACTCGGCATCCAGCAGCTCAGCCACGCGAGAGCACAGCGCCCGCGGCCAGGTGGCGGTCATGAAGAGGCTGGGCGCCGTGGGCAGATAGGTGCGCAGCAGACCGATCCAGGCGAGGAGCATCTCGCGCGACGCCAGCGCGGGAAATTCGTCGAAGACGAGGTAGGCGCCGAGCAGCGCGCCGGCATTGATGTTGCACAGGCCGGGATGCAGCCCCAGCGGCCGGTGCAGCGTCATGCTGAGCAACTCGTCGGGGGTGGTGAGCACGGCGTCGCTGCGCAAGAAGGGATCGAAGGCATCTCCCTCTGTCTGCAAGCCCACCGCGAAGGTGCCCTGGGTGGCGACAATCGATTCCAGTCGGCGCTGCAGCCCGCTCAGAAAGATGCCGCCCGGCAACGCGTAGAGTAGCGACGGGGGAAAATCGTAGGTCGCTTTGCGGCTGGCCAGCCAGGCGGACCAGGCGGCGATGGCCTTGCCCGCGGCGGCAGGGGCGCGCAGCACCGCGCGTCGCCCCGACAGCAAGGCTTCGGTCACGGCGAGTTGAAATGGGCGCGGCGTCCACCCACCCTGCAAATCGAGCGAGGCAGTGGACGGCCCGTAGAGATCAGTGAGCGTCTCGAGCACGCAAGCCTCCGCGGCATTACAGACGCGGTCATTGATGACGCATATAGATAGCGTCACACAGCGATGATGACACCACTCTGGGTAACGTCAATGACCGCGTCCCGAGATGACTTCTCGATGTCCGCCTCTGTAGAGGACAACCGCCGGGAATCTGCATTCATTATAGGCCGCTCAATAACATCGTGCAAGACTTCACAATTTATCGATGACAGATCATTCTGACAACATGCGCATATTATCTATTGCGACTCACTGATTTCGCCCGGTGCTTGAGAGAATTCCGGGAAGCGCCTACAATGTATGTCATGCTAGATATTACACGGGTCATGCCTGCTTCCGGCCTCTCATCGGCGCAGTGTGCTGCGCTGGCGGCGGCAGGCGACTGGTTCGCGGCGGGATTCCTCGCCGGCGATGACCTGTCTGTACCCGAGCGCATGGCGAACGGCGCGCTACGGGCGTTCGCCTGCACGCCGCTGGCGCCGTATGCCGGTGACCTGTTCTATCCCCATGCCCACATCCCCTGGGCGGCGCCGGATGCACTGCTGCACTGGCATTACGTGGCGCCCGTGGTGGCCATGCCGATGGAACGCCAGGCGCGCATCGCGGCGACGGCGGACCCGCTGCTGCGTGAGGCGTATCTCGGCGTCGACGCCTTCTTCACCAACTTCATGCGCGGCCAGGAGCGTCCCGATCATCCCGGACACGGCATGGCCGGCGCTGGTTGGACGCACAGTACGCTGCAATACGCGCGTATCCTGGCGGAAGGCCTGGACGGCTACGGAGCGCGCATCGAGGCGGCGGTGCTGCGAAACACCGGGGCGGAGGCACAGGCACTTTATCGCGGCCTGCGCGGCATGCTCGACGCCATTACGTTACTGGCCGCGCGCATGGCGGGATATCTGGAGTCGCTCTCCTTCGACGATGCGGCCGCGGAGGCGCGTCGCCTGTTCCATATCCGCCACCTGCGCGAAGGCATCAACCGGCCGGCGGAGACGTTCGTCGAAGCCATCACGACCACCGCCTTCATCTGCGTGCTGGACGGCTGCGACAGCCTGGGGCGCATCGATCAGTTCCTCTGGCTGTATTACCAGCGCGATATCGAATGTGGGCGAATTAACGAAGGCGACGCCCGCGCGATGCTGCGCGCGCTGTGGCAGATCGTCGATGACGCCAACGGTTGGAACGTCACGCTGGGCGGCACGACGCGCGACGGGCAGCCCGCGGCGAACGAGCTGACCCGCCTGTGCCTGGAAGCGGCGCGCGGCATGCGGCGGCCGAACCTGGCGCTGCGCTTGCGCGACGATACGCCAGACGTGGTGTGGACCGCCGCGCTGGAGACCATCCGCGCCGGCACCGGCATCCCCGCGCTCTACAGCGAGACGAATTACCTGCTGGCTATCGACGCGACGCACCTTGGCGTGCCGCCCGAGGACGCGCGCGACTACGCGTTCGGCGGCTGCACCGAGTTGATGATTCAGGGAGCATCCAACGTCGGCTCATTGGACTACGACTTGAACGTGGCGAAAATCTTCGCCGACGCGCTGCAGGCGCATCTTGCCGATTGCGCAACTTTCGAGACGGTTTATGTCGCCTTCCTTGCCGCGTATCGGCGCGAGGTGCGGGTGATGGTCGACCGGGTGAACCAGCAGCAGCGCTGGCGCGCCGGCCATGCGCCGCAGCTCATCCGCACGCTCTTCACCGATGACTGCATCGCCAGTGGGCGCAATTTTCAGGACGGCGGCGCGCGCTACAACTGGAGCATCATCAATCTGGGCGGGGTGAGTAACGTCATCGACAGCCTGGCGGCCATCCGCGAGGTGGTGTATGAGACCGGCGACGCGTCACCAGCGGAGTTGCGCGCCGCGTTGGCGGCGGATTTTGACGGTTTTGCCGCGCTCCGCGCCCGACTGCTGCGCTGCCCGCGCTTCGGCAACGATCACGTGGAGGTGGACGCCCTCGCCCACCGGCTCTCGGGCGATCTGTTCAATGAACTGTCCCTGTATGCTCCGTGGCGCGGCGGCAAGTTCCTCGCCTCGACGCTGATGTTCGTCACCTACGGCGCCGCCGGCGCCTGCGTGGGCGCTACCCCAGACGGCCGACGCGCGGGCGAAGCGCTGGCGGACTCCGCCGGTCCGGTGCAGGGCCGTGACCGCTGTGGGCCCACCGCCATGCTCCGCTCGGTCACTCGCCTGCAGCAACACGCCGCCCCGGGCACGCTGGTGGTTAACATGCGGCTGTCCCCCACCCTCTTCGCCACCGCGGACGGCCGCGCGAAGATCATGGCGCTCATCCGCTCCTACTTCGCCCTCGGCGGCATGCAGTTGCAGATCAACGTGGTCGACCAGGCCGTCCTCCGCGACGCTGTCGCCCACCCCGAACGCCACGGCAACCTGGTCATCCGCATGGGTGGCTATTCCGAATACTTCACCCGCCTCGACGCCACCCTGCAGCATACGGTGCTAGAGCGTACCGAGCACGAATAAAATATCACGGCCGATATATAGCAGTGGCGTACAACGATGAATCGTCTCCCCCTCTCCGGAACGGGGAGGTAGTCAAATCCCGCGGTGCTCTCGGGAGGGCTGGGAGGTGGGATCCGACTAGGCAAACCGGCTGGAGAGTAAAAATGTGAGGCATCTACAGCGTCACTAACACCTATTTGTAGCGGGTTGTCATAATGGTCGTTGGCAAGGGAACCAATCGCCATATATCCCTATCATTTTTTCCGCGCAGGCGGACACCCGGCATCGAGCACCGGCATCGGATGTGCCAACGGCACGGTCTGGCGTTGCATCGCGTCCACGGAGGTGGACGCCCGGCGCGCAGCGCCACGCAGGGAGTATTTCAGTGCCCGCATGGCTTGACGAAACACAGAACGACGTGGCGACCCATTACAATTACTGTCTACTGACTACTTCCCCCTACGGCTTCGCCGGCGCCTTCGCCATCTTCTCGCCGGTGTCAGGGTCGATGCCGGCCAGTTCCGCGTAGGTTTCCCACACCAGGCGCACATAGTTCTGCGTCTCACGGTAAGGCGGGATGCCGTTGTAGCGGCGCACGGCGCCGGGGCCGGCATTGTAGGCGGCCAGCGCCAGCGAGAGGCGGCCGAACGAGCGCAGTTGCGTGGTGATGTAGCGCACCGTGCCGTCGATGTTGCTGGGAATGTCGAAAGCGTCGCGCACTCCGAGGCCGGCGGCGGTGCCGGGCATTAACTGTCCCAGCCCCATGGCGCCCGCGCGGGAGACGGCGTGACGGTTGAAGCGGGATTCGCGGGCGATGAGCGCCATAATCAGCCGTGGGTCGACGCCGTTCTGCTCGCTTTTGTCGAGGATATGAAACGCGATCTGCGTGGCGGTGGCGTCGTCGACGCGCTTGTTGAACTCCTTGATTTTCGCCGCATACATCGCTACCACGTCCGGACGTTGGGCCAGGCCGGCGGCATCCACGAAGATCGGATCGGGTTCTTGTGCCGGGGTCACCGGGCGGCTGGGCGTGTAGACCACCGGTGGGCGGCGGTCGACATCCATCGTATCCGGGTTCTCATCATCCATGACGGAGCCGGCGCTGCCGCCTTTGGTGACAACAATCGCAAGATGTTCGAGTACCGAACCGTCTTTGGGCGCGCGAGCGAGCACGCGGACGACATTGCCGACGGCGATATCCGCGTCATTCGCCTTCGCCTGCAGAATCACCATCTGGTTGGCGTCGAGGCGCAGTAGGTAGCCGGTGCCGTCGGCGCTGGTATAGGTGCCGGTGATAGCGCCGGTGAGTTCAAGGATTTTGCCGGCGTAGGCCGCCAGGTCAAGGGTGAGCCGGGAGGGATCCGCCACCGGGGTAACGGTGACTTTGCCGCGCGCCCCGAAGTAATCCGCCTCGCTGGCCGCCTGTGCCGCCGTGATCCCAGCGCCAAAGAGCAGCGCCGCCAGAAGCCATGTCAAACCCGTCCGCACCAGTAGATATCCTCCGCGATTCGCGCGCGCGGCGCCACATGCGATCATGCGACGCGTGTCTGCAACCCTTTATACATACCACAAAGTCGCGTATTTTACCACCCCTGTTCTTCCCCCAACGGCATCCGCACGATGAATAGCGATACCGGTGGCTGACACGGAACAACTTTTTCCACTATTCTTGTGTCTCATATAGGGGGATGGTATGGCTGGCGAAGTGATACGCCGGTTCATCGTCCCTTTTCGCTCTCGGAGGAATTCATGTCGCGCGCCATACGCTTAGCCATACTTCTGCTCTGCAGCCTGCTCGGGATGAGCCACGCTATTGCTGCCCTGCCCGGCTTATTCAGCGAAGACCTTGATACCCCGCTGTATGATTGCACGGTTGAATTGACCACCGTTGCCAACCTGTCGGCAAACAACGCCGCCACGCTGACCTTTGAAGCGGTGGATAACAAGAATTGCTCTCGCTTGTCGCTGAAGAAGAAGCTGCTGGTGCTGGAAGTCTATGAGCGCGGCAAGCGCATCTTCCGCCAGGAGATCGAGAATACCGTTGCCCCGGGCGAGATATATCGCCTGTCACTGCTGCGCCGAGGCGAGCGACTGGCGGTGCTGCACGGCGATGCGCTGCTCTTCCGCGGGAAAATGCCGCGTTCGGATGGCAGCCAGGCCGGAATGGTGACGGAAACGGGCTGGACACTGAAAGATGTGCGCGTGCAGCGGCTGGAACCGGTCAATTTCGCCGATAACTTCATGCGCACAAAAGATGAAGATACCGATCATTCGCTATGGACGACGGTAAGCGGCTCCTGGGGCCTGCAGTCCGCCTGGGACACCGACCCGCACGGCAATACGAACCGTTTCACTTATGCCCAGAGCGGCTACGGGCAGAACCCCTTCGCCTGGCGCGGGCAAGCCGGCGCGAAAGAGTCGGCCGCCTTCTGCGTCTCCGGCAAGCCGTTCTGGGAGGATTATACTTTCTCCGCGGCGGTGTGCCCGGGCGCCGACGGCGCGGTGGGCCTCGCCGTGAATATGACCGACCCACGCAACGGACTGCTGGTGCGCTGGACGCCGGCCAATGACCGCAGCTCGCGCGGGAACACGATGACGCTCTACAAGCTGGTCGACGGCGAGCTGGCACTGCTGGCGAAAGCGCGCGGCGGCTTCATCCCTGGGCAGTGGTACCGGCTAACCGTCGTCTCCGACCTGGAAGGCGTGTCCGTGCAGGTGGACGGCGAGGAGCGCATGGCGGTAAAGAACGTCACACCTTGGCGTGGCGGCATCGGCCTGTATGCGGAAGGCACGCGCGGCGCCATTTTTGACGACATCACCGTCTACGGCCGCACACTGAACAAGGATCTGATCACCGAAAACCTGCTATCCGCGCTGACAGACCGCATCCGCAACGACGACAAAGGCATGCAGGAGTGGTCGACGTTGCGCAGCGACTGGTCCATTACGCAAATGAGTCCCGGCGACCCCACCTACGGCAAGGAGACCGCGTATCACCGGCTGGACTTCTACGGCGATCACCGGCTGACGGCGACGATCATCCCGCGCATCAGCAAATCGGGCAAGCTGCTGCTCTCGCTATGTGGCAACGGTCGCGATCTCACCGCTGGCTACCGGGCAGTAATCGAACACGCCACCAACCCGGCGAAGACAACGTATACGCTCTACCGCGACACCACCGCGGTAGCCAGCAAGGTCATCGACCTGCTGGAAACGGGCACGGAATATACCCTGCGCTTGTCGCGGATCGGCGATACGCTGGTACTCGACCAGGACGGCGACCCGGTGCTGCGCTACACCGATCCGAAACCGCTGGCCGGCCAGCGCCCGGCTTATTATGCCGAAGGCAATCTGGCGCCGGTGCGCAAATCGCTGGTCATCAGCACGCAGATGCTCGACTACCTCTTCGCCGACGCCCCCACCGACTGGGTGACGCATGGCGTGTGGCAGCCCACCACTCGTTGGTCCTGCTCGCCGAACTGGTCCTTCCTGGCCGGCTACAGCCGCGGCAACGCCGTGCTGTGGCATAAAAAACGCTTCACCGGCGACCACACCTTCGAGGCGTTTCTCGGCCTGAAGATGGAGTATCCGCGCGAACGCGAGATTTACGACAACCGCTACCGCAATTTCGCCGTCACGATCTGCGGTGACGGCCGCGACCCGTTGAGCGGTTATGCCGGCATCTTCGGCGTGCCGGATGAAACCGGAGCGCCGAACCGCCGCAGCGTGCTGCTGCGCAACGGCGTGGAAGTCGGCTCGACGACCATCACAGTGCCCGGCCGCGGCGCCGCGCACCGTGAGTGGTTTAACCTGATGCTGAAGAAGCGCGGCAACGTGGTGGAACTCTACCTCGAAGGCCGGCTGGCAATCACCTACACCGATCCAAAGCCGCTCGCAGGCGGCGTGCCCGCGGCGTGGGCCAGCGACAACTGCATCTCCATGGCGCGCGCGCGGGTGCTCTTTGCCAACCCGCCGCAGCACCGCCAGGACCCCACCGTGCTCATCGACATGCCGTGGTATCCGGAGTGGGCTAACGTCGGCGCGCCCATCGCGCTCAGCTTCCCGGAAAGCTGGTCCACCACCGGGTGGCCGGTCTTCCTGGAGGCGACGGCGAAGGTAATGCCAACGGAGGATCCCGCGACGCGCTTGGCGCTGCCCATCACCGACGGTTTGCATATCGCGACCGCGAAAGCCGTCGACCCGAAAGCCGCAGACATCCTCATCGACGGCCTGGACGTGGTGGCCACGCCGAAAGTCGCCGGTGAGCACTGGTACGAAATCACCGCCAACGACAGCGAGAACGCCTCAGAACCGTATCACCTCTCCTTCCGCGCCTTCAACCCGGCGGTGGGGCGCGATGACCGCCACGCGCTGGTGCTGTACCGCTTTGACGAAGGCGCGGGCGAGACCATTTACGATTACAGCAACATCGCCCCGGCGCTGGACCTGACGATCACCAACCCCGCCGCGGCACGCTGGGTGCCCGGCCAGGGGCTGACGCAGATGAGCATCGCCGACCCGATCATGTCAGCGAAAACGGCCGGGAAACTGATGACCATCGCCCAGACGAAGCAATGCACCATCGAAGCGTGGATATCCACCGACACCATCTACCCGCCCACCGGGTGGATCGGCTGCGTCATGGCGCTGGAATCCACCGGTATCGACAAGCGTAACTTCGCGCTGGGGCACCAATCCGGCTCGCTGCTGCTATCGCCCCGCGCGACGCCCATCACCGTCGGCGACAACCGCAACCTCATCGCCCCCGGCTTCCGCACCAGCCTGCAGCACTACGTCGTTACCTGGGATGGCACGAATACCCGCTGTTACATTAACGGTGTGAAGGTAGCGGATAAAATCATCGCCTGGCAGCCAGAACAGTGGACGCGCGACGCCATGCTCGTCCTCGGCAATCAACTCGACTTGGGCCGCGCGTATCTCGGCACCTATTACCTGCTCGCCATCCACGACCGCGGCTTCAGCGATGACGAGGTGAAGCAACACTACGACGCCGGCCCCTCCGCCAACCGCGAGCCGAAAAAAGCGCCCCCGGCGAAGGGCGACGCGCCGGTGAAGTAGCGCCCGTCGCGTGGTGTGCAGTACCTGGCGGGTATACTACGGGAAAGTCATTCGTAAAGGATGCTCTCATGCGATTCGTATGCGCTGCGCTGCTGGCGCTGTTGCTGTCATCACTCGTCTTGGCCCAGGACCCCGTCACCGCGCACGGCCCGTCGGCAGAGGTTAAAGCCCAGCAGGACAGTCAGAAAGTGGAGATTTATCGGCTGCGTGTCGTCAATGACGTCGATGGCGCCATCGCCGGCTCGCGCGACGGCGGCGCCACCTGGCTGCCTATCGGCCGCGTGGTCGCCTATACCACGTCGGTGACGAACAAAGGCTACACCGCCAGCAAGTGGGCGCCCTTCGGCGCGGTCGCCGCCACCGCGGTGAACGCCATCCACATCCGCACTGGCTACAATGCGAAAGACGATAAAGGCATCGTCTTCTCCCTCCTGCCGAAGGAACTGCTGACGGAGAGCGGCAAAAAGCTGCAGTCCTTCATGTCGTCCGACGCCAGCGTCTACACCGATATCTCCGGCGGTACCGGCATCTTCGGCGGCCACTGGGCGCCCATCCTCGGCAACCCCGTCTACCGCGAAACGCCAGCCGGCCTGCAGCGGCTGGCGGAAACCTACGTGCCCGCCAAAGGCGACGTGCTAGTGATCCCGGTGATGGAACCGACGGATTCGCCGCAGGCGATCGTCTTTGAAAACCGCTTCGGCGGCTACATCACCATGGTCGGCTGGGACGGCACGGAAACCCTCATCGGCCAGGTGCTGAAGCCCGTAGCCGGCGTCGGCCGCTTCACCGGCACGCAATACTCCGCCCGCGGCCGCCTGCGCGCCAACCACAACGGCGTCATCGACATCGACGTCTCCGCCTTCGGTGCCATCGGCGGCTTCCAGATCCTCCCGCGCGCCCACGCCATGAGCCCGGAAATGGTGCGTGCCCGCACCATGACCCAGTGGATGGTCATCGGCCCCCTCGACGCCCGCGATCCCTCCTGGGAAGGCGTCGCCCCCCTCTTCCGCGACTACCTGCGCCCGAGTTGGGGCGAAGACGACGTCGCCCACCCCGACGCCCTCGCCCGCCTCACCGACCGCACCCGCGTCGACATGCGCCTCAACAACGGCCCCTGGCAATCCCTCCCCGAATACGCCTTCGACCCCGACCTTACCAAGCCGCTCCCCGAAAAATGCCTGACCCTGCTGCAGGACGTCACCCACATCCGCATCCTCCCGCCGGTACCGGCCAGCCTGCGGCTGAAATAACCTCCTAGGAGCGCGGATTTCCAATCCGCACACCCGGCGCCTGCCCCTCGAAGGGGCAGGCGCCGGGTAAAAACATGCCTCATCCAATATTATTAGCCCCCAAATCAAACCACCGCCCTTCATATATGTCCTATCCGTCCTATCCCGCAAACAACAGCCATGCCGATAAATAGATCAAATGCTTCACTCAAGTTTCCCCTATCACCCAAATATTTTTTCGCCACCCGGCAGGAACACCGCTCCCTCTGCCGAATATACGTTCCATGCTTGCTCAACTGGATTCCGCGGCAATTCTCGGCATTGACGCCTTCCTCGTGCAGGTGCAGGTGGATACCGCGCCTGGCGAGCCGAAATACCTCATCGTCGGCCTGCCCGATACGGCGGTGCGCGAGGCGGGCGAACGGGTGCGGGTGTCGATGCGCAACTCGCAGTTCAAGTTCCCCACCACCTTCCGCGTGGTGGTGAACCTGGCCCCCGCCGACATACGCAAAGAAGGGCCGGGGTATGACCTGCCCATCGCCTTGAGCATCCTGCTGGCGACCGGACAGATTGAAAGCGACGATGTGGCCGGCTTCCTCGCCGTGGGCGAATTGTCGCTGGATGGCTCGGTGCGCCCCGTCTCCGGCGTGCTGCCCATCGCGCTGCTGGCGCGGGAGCTGGGCAAACACTCGATCATCGTGCCGAAGGAGAATGCCCTCGAGGCAGCGGTGGTGGACGGTCTGACCGTCTACGCCGTGGAGAGCCTGGCGGAAGCCGCAGAGCTATTCCTCTACCCCGCAAACCGCACGCCCCACCCCACCGCGCTGGACGGCTGGTCGCCGGAGACGGTCACCTTCGACGTGGACCTGTCCGAGGTAAAGGGACAGGAGCACGTGAAGCGCGCGCTGGAGATCGCCGCCGCGGGCGGGCATAATATGCTTATGGTCGGCCCGCCGGGTAGCGGCAAGACGCTCATCGCCCGCCGGCTGCCCACCATTCTGCCCCCGCTGGTGCTACCCGAGGCGCTGGAAATCACCAAAATCTACTCCATCGCCGGCATGCTGCCCGCCAACTGCGGGCTCATCCGCACGCGGCCCTTCCGCTCGCCGCACCACACCATCAGCAGCGCCGGGCTGGTGGGCGGCGGCAGCGTGCCGCGCCCGGGAGAGATCAGTCTGACGCACCAGGGGGTGCTCTTCCTTGACGAGTTCCCCGAGTTCGACCGTCGCGTGCTGGAGGTGCTGCGCCAGCCCATGGAGGACGGCGTGGTCACCATCAGCCGTGCCGCCGCCAATCTCACCTACCCGGCGCGATTGCAGCTCATCGCCTCGATGAATCCCTGCCCGTGCGGATTCCGCGGCGACACTGCCCGCGCCTGCACCTGTAGCGCCCAGCAGGTGGCCAAATACCAGGCGCGCATCAGCGGCCCCATCCTCGACCGGCTGGACATCCACATCGAGGTGCCGCGCCTGCGCCATGACGAGTTGCTCTCCAACCGCCCCGGCGAACCGCCCTCCGCCGTCCGCGCCCGCGTCGCCGCCGCCCGCGAAATTCAAACCCGCCGCTTCGCCGGCACCCCCGTCACCTGCAACGCCAACATGCGCCCCAAGGACCTGCGCCACGTCTGCCCGCTCACCGACGACGTGCAGAGCCTCCTCCGCACCGCCATCGACCAACTCCACCTCTCCGCCCGCGCCTACGACCGCATCCTCAAACTCGCCCGCACCATCGCCGACCTCGACGCCGCCGACCACATCGCCGTCCCCCACGTCGCCGAAGCCATCCAATACCGAACCATGGACCGTGGCATGTCAGCTGGCATGCGCGTATAACGACCAGCCTCTCCCTCACGGCAACCAGCACGCAAAAGCAAACATCTGCTTGTCATATATCGCTTTATCTGCTATACTCCCGCCATCTCTGGGGCCGCGGAGTTATACTGCGCATAAGTATAGGCAAAGTCACCACCAGAACCCGTTCATAATAAGCCATGCAGCAAGGCGGAGTGGCGTCCGAGCACAGATCAACTCATCACACTATCGGGCTCGTAGTAAGCCACGCAGCACAGCGGAGTGGCGTTCGAATATGCACCCTGACCATCGCAGACCATCTTCGCCAGTCCTGGAAGGACGCCAGAACCTGGCCAGCCGTTTCAACGGCTGGAAACAGGAACCGGCATCTTATGCATACTTTTCGAATAAAAGTAGCAATCCATGTTTCTACCCCTGCCGGCTGACTACCCCCTATTTCGCAAAAACACGAAAAAAGTGGGGGTAGTCGCGGGGGGTAGCCGGGGGTAGTCAATCGCAAGTGAACAGGAACCCGATACCGATTACCCCCCAAATCGTTATATACACAGAAATGGGGGGTAACAACGGGGGATATGAAACGATCTCAAAATGTATCGTAGTCGGATTGCAAAGGCTGGTTCGTGGCTGGCAAGGCGGATTCGCGAGAGTGTGTGGGGACAATACATGCCAGCGAAGCCAACGTGGCCAGGCGCGAACCAGACCCGCAAGACGGCTGCGAGACGTTTTGAGATAGTTTCTAAAGTAATCAGTGGTCAGTATGGCCACTGAGATCGGAACTGGTTACTGAATACCGATTACTCCAGAATCACGCCCTGCGCCCGCAGCGCCGCCTGTAGCGCGGGGATATCCGCCTGTCGCGGCAGCGCGCCGTCGCGCAGGCACAGCGCGGCGGCGGCGCCGGCAGCCTGGCCGGTGGCGCTGGCCACGGGTTGGATGCGCGTGGCGGAGTGCGCCTCGTGGGTGGTGGAAATGGGGCGGCCGGCAACCAGCAGGCCGTCCACCCGCAGCGGCACCAGCGCGCGGTACGGGATGGAATAGAACTGTCCCCACGGCAGGTGACGCATCACCGTGCCGCCACCGGTGGGGTTGTGGATGTCGACGGGGTACGCGCTCAAGGCGATGGCATCGGGATAAATGGTGCCGTTGAACAGCTCTTCCTCGGGCACCACGTATTCGCCGATCACCCGCCGCGTCTCGCGCACTCCCACCTGCGGGGCGGTCATCAGCAGGTAGCTGCGCTCAAAACCCGGCACAGCGCACGTCAGCCAACCGACCATCTCCTCTACCTGCCGGCGACCTTCGATCTCCGCGGCGGTGAGGTCGTCGCGCTCGGTACCGAGGAAGCGCAGCAGGCGCGTGGTGTTGAAATGCACCTGGTCGGAATGCGGGGTGTCGAACCACAGCACATTCTCGCGCGGGTTGGCGATGAGCCCGGCGGCCTTGTCGCGGGCATACAGCGCGTTGATCTCCTCGCGGGTGGGCATGCGCGCCATGTCGACGCCGCCCATGCGGAAGTGCAGGCTCATCGGCATCACCAGCCCGTCTTCCGTCCGCCCGATCTCGAACGGCGCCCCGGAGCGGGCGGCGACGTCGCCATCGCCCGTGGCGTCAATAACCAGCTTCCCGCGCAGCTCCTCGCGGCCGGACTTGCTGTGCGTCACGATGCCGGCGATGCGGTCGCCGTCCATCAGCACGTCGGTGATGAACGTATGCAGTTGCAGCTTCACGCCGGCATCGAGACACATCGCCAGCCAGGACTGCTTCACGCCTTCGGTGTCGAAGCAGAAGTGCCGCAGCCCGAAGTGGGTGCTGGCCTTATAACCGTATGGATACGCCTGCAGCCGCGCCAGCAGCTCGCTCCACAGCCCGCCGATAATCGGCCGGTCGCCAGCGTAATGTGTCATGAAGGGGAAGACGAATCCCGCCGTCGACATGCCGCCGAGGAAGCCGTAGTGCTCCACCAGCACCACGTCGACCCCCATCCGCGCCGCCGCGATGGCCGCCGACACCCCCGCCGGCCCGCCACCGGCGACGATGAGATCGTGAGAGGATGTGAAGGTTGGCTCCATGGTTTACTGATTCGCTCCTACCTTCGTGAACGCCCCCTTCCCCTGTTCGCCACGGATGGCGAACGGGGGAAGGGGGTCGGGGGGATGGGGGCCGACAACAGAGCCGCGAAGACAGTAATGAGCGGATATGTAATAAAAGCTCATTTTTGAAAGCGGCATGCAATGCCACACACCACATTTACCGCGCCACTACCACCATTGTGCCCGACGACGCCGGGTCATATTCCGCGCCGTGGTAGTCGCCGAATATCTTCACTTTACGGAAGCCAACGGCGTCAAGGGTGGTTTGCAACAGTTCGCTGGTGAGGGGGATGTGGATATTGCGTTCGGCGGACTGGTGCCAGCCGGCCTCGTCCTTCACCATGGTGACGATGAGGAACTCGGCGTGGCGGCCGGCGATGCGGTGCTCGCGCAGGAAGAGGTATTCCTTGCCGCCGCCCTGGCGATGGATGGTGGGCAGCCAGCGGGATTTGGCCACCAGCAGGCCGTCATAATTAATCACCTGGATAACCAGGCGACCGCCGGGGGCCAGCGCCAGCCGCATGGCCTTCAGCGCGCGGCGCAGGCCGCGGGCATTGTGCGCGTGTGCCAGGGTGTTGCCGAGGACGGTGATGACGTCGAACGTGCCGGGCAGCGCCGGGATATCGGCGAAGGCGCCTTCAATGAAGCGCGGGTTGTCGCCGTCGGTCAGCGACTGCGCCCGCTCCAGCATCGCCGGGCTGGGATCCAGCCCCACTACCAGCGGCGCCATCGCGGCAAACATGCGCGCATGGTGGCCGGTGCCACAGCCGACATCCAGCACGCGCTTGGCATGTGCTTCCTCGAACAGGTGGGCGAAAAACGGCCGCTCCCGCTCGATGCGCGCATTCCAGTCCACCATAATATCGTATTTATCCGCCACGGATGCATAGGTATCCGGCATGGGTGCCTCCCGGCTTTCGGCTGTCAGCTCTCGGCTCTTTGATGCTCTATTCTACTACGCTTCCTCGTCTTCGCCTAGCATGCCTTCGAACAGTTCCTGGATTTCATGTACGAGCTGTTCCGGGGTGGTCCCTTCCCACGGCTCGAACTTGCTGAAGGTCTGCCCCTGGGCGTTGGGCGTCGGTTCCTCGGCACGGATATACGGACCGGAGACGCCGCCCATCCACCCCTGTTCGGCCGCCCAGTGCGGGGGCAGCGTGCGGAAGCGAAAGACGTAGTAATCCACCAACCCCAGCGGCGCCGCCATCTCCTGCGTCACCACCGCCACCTGCTCGATCTCGTCCGGTTCGCGCGCCAGCTCGGTGGGATAGGTGAGCCAGTCCACCATGTCCGACCCGGCAAACGCCGCCTGGGTAGCGCATGGTTTCGGGAAGCGATCATCCATCTCCGCCTCGTGCAGCAGGTGATACAGCTTGTTGCGGGTGACGGCGCGGGCGGCCAGTTCATCGAGCACCGGCTGCTCGACATCTTTGCCCTGCCGCAGCAGGCCGAGCACCGCCCAGAATTTTAACAGCGGATCGCGCAGCGTGAAGACCGCGCGCAGCGCCGCCTCGGCGTTCGACGTGGGCAGGTGGCCGATCAGGTCCAGCAGCATCTCCACTTCGTAGCGCAGCATGGCATAATCTTCGTCCCACAGCCATGCATTGCCGTCGGACTGCTGCTGCGCGAAGACCACCTTCCAACGCTGCTGGAAGGCCGCGAAGATGGCATCGGTAGCCAGCACCAGTTCATCGGCGGTGAAGGCATCTTCTTCCAACCGCTCGGACAGCACCACGCCCGCCTCCGCCGCCTTGCGCGGATCCGGGTTGTCCAGTTGTTTCACCAGCACTTCGAGCGCCTGCGGCTTCGCCATTGTCATCCTCCCTCATGCGTTGGGACACATAGTACCACAAACCAGGCGACCAACAGGCAAAGAAAGGGAGGAAATGCAAAAACTCACCGCAAAGGACGCGGTGAGTTTTCAGCAAAGCTGCCATTTCGTCGTGTTATACGATTCCCTCCATTTTCAGCCAGGCGATGAACTCCTTCACCTCGGCGGCGGCGATGGTGTGCGGGGCCGGGGCCGCGGCGCGGAAATGGTGGGTGCATTGCCTTGATAGCGGGTTTTGATCGGTTGGCGACTTGCGGATGTCGACGATCTGTGTTTTTGCATACCAATCCACACGGCCGCCCAGCGCTTCGACGACAGCCCGCACCGGCACCCGCACGCGGCCGTCCTTCTCGCGTATGCGCAGCGGCAGCTTGATGGGCTTGCCGTTCAGTGCGGCGCGTGTGCTGTTCAGATGCAATACCAATGTCGTTTTGCCGCGCTGCACCGTCACCTGATTATTATCATATCTCGCGGTGGCATCCAGGTGCGTGAGGAAATCGCGCAGCGGGCAGGTGAGGATGTCGTTGATGGTCCAGACAGTCGGTGAGATCCTAATAAGTTTCACTTGTATATCTGGCATTACATAAGCAGATGGATTTGATGTGACTCCCATCGTAATCGAGTAGTGATACGGATCAAATTGATAAGTTTGAGTATCCGGTGAGGTCGTTTGCGGTTGAAGTAATACGTCGTCCTCCGCCAACGCATTCGTTGATGGCCATACCAGCCCGCATGTCAACGCCAGCGCTGTCAGCACGCGGGAGTTGCCTTGCCAGCGGAGGGGAATGCGCGCGAGCAGCGACGGCATGGACCGGCGCGCCTCGTGCGTGGGGTACGCGGGGGCCGGGTAGGACTTCAGCGGAGTGATCTGCATGGATTGCGCCTCCTGCGGGTGATGTTATGGATAGTATACCATATTCATCAACCGGCAAATCCTTTGCACGTCGTAAACACCGCTCCCCGCTCTTTCAGCAGATCGATCAACACGCCGAGCTGTTCCAGCGCATATTCGCCGCAGCCTTCGACCATAAACTGGTCGGGGATGACGGCGCCTTCACCGTAGTGGATGGCGCCTTTGGGCATGGGCCAGAACTCCCAGGGGTGGAAGTAGAAGCAGAGGACGGGCGGGACTGCGCGCTCGCGCAGGTAGTCGATGAAATTGTCGATATGCACCATCAGCGCTTCGGCGCTTTCGGTGCGCCATTTCGGCCACTGGTCGCGGTCGCGGCCGTAGGGGTCGGTGCTGGCGATGGTCATGTCGGCGAAGTTAGGGATTTCCAGCACCGGGCTATCGCCCACCTGCGTCCAGTCGTCAGGGCTGGGGTGGTATGGGGCCAGGCGCTCCTTGTAGAAATACATGGGGTACGAGGCGTCGGCGAGGTAGCCCAGTCGCGCAAGCGCATTCACCACGTGCGTGCCGCCGAAAAGGCGCGGGGCGCGGAAGGAGACGACCTTCTCCCCCAGCGCCTGCTCGACGATCTCGGTAGTCAGCGCTAGCCGTGGCTCCACCTCGTCGGGCAGCAGCGGATAGATGCCGGGAATTTCAAAGATCGGTTCCCCGACGGTCTCGTGATACAGCGAATGCGTCCCCACCTCGTGTCCGGCAGCGGCCACGTCGCGCACGATCTCCGGATACCGCCGCGCCGCATCGCCCACGAAGAAACACGTCGAAACGACGCCCTTGTCCGCCATCAATTGCAGCAAGCGCGGCGTGCCTTGTTGCAAGCCCTCGTAAAACGGCGTCCAACTGCCGATATCCGTTTCCATGTCGAACCCGAAGATAACCTGCATGTAGTGGCTCCGTTTCCCTGGAGGGCGAGACTCCGTCGAGCCGCGAGCGTAGGGGACGGGAGCGAGTATCGACATACACTTGGCCGTGGCCCACGCTCACGATTACGTAGATTGAGGTGTCCGGTACTTACGCTCGCGGCTCGACGGAGTCTCGCCCTCCAGGCTATCTATATTACCGGTTCTAGCGGCGCGACGGAGTCTCGCTCTTCATAATTACCCGACCGGGAAACCCATCACCGTGTAATACGCCAGGTTCGGCTGCTGCACGTCCATGCGGCCGATCTGGGCGATGACGGGGACGGTGCTGTCGAGTACCAGCGCATATTGGCCGAAGGGCACCATGTAGCCCTGGTCGCCGACGGGTTCGTCCATGCGGATGCAGCGGACGCGTTCGGCGCCGACAGTGAAGGCCAGGTCGCGCATCGGCTCGCGGTCGGTGAAGTAGATGGTCATGCGCACCTGCGCGTCTTCACCGTTCGGGTTGAGGATCACCAGCGACTCGTGGCCGTGGGGCTCCCCCTCCCCGCGGGGAGGGAGATCGCCATCGGGAAATGCCCAGCGGGTGTGTCCCATCATACCGGCAGCTCCATGATGTCCATCAGCGCGTCGGAGAGGACTTCCACGCCGTCGGCGGTCACGCGCACGCCGTTCTCCCAGCGCAGGCCGAAGGTCGGCGTCTGCAGGAAGGTGTCGACCTGGAAGGTCATGTCTACTTCCAGCGGGTAGTGCGTGGTGCTTTCCATCCACGGGCGCTCAACTTCCATCATGCCCAAACCGTGGCAGGGGCCATACAGGAGATTGTCGCCGAAGCCGCGACCGCGGATATAGTCATAGAAGCGGCTCACCACTTCGCTGGCAATGACACCGGCTTTCATCCATTCCATCGTCTTATAGTGGGCGTCGCGGCCCACTTCCACCAGCGCGCGCATGTCGGCCGGCATGGGGCCGATGCATAGCGGGCGGCCGACGCTGGGCGAGTAGCCGGCCAGGCGCGCGCCCAGGTTGAGCTGGATCATGGTGCCGGGCAGGATGGGGCTGTGCGTGGGACGCGAGATGGCGTGGCGCGTGCGCGGGCCGGCGAAGGCGTAGACGGCATGCGCCTCATACTCGGCGCCGGCGGCATACAGCTCTTTCTGGATGAGGCCGACCAGTTCCAGCTCGGTCATGCCGGCGCGCATCTGCGGCACCACCGCGGCAAGGGCGGCCTCACTTATGCGGAAGGCTTCGCGCATGATGTCCAGCTCCGCGGAACTCTTGATGATGCGCTGCTTGATGATAATATCATCGGCTTTGATCAGTTCGGCGTTCGGGAAGGCCGCCCGCACGCCGTCAAAAACCGGCAGCGGTAGGATGCTGTAGCCGACCAGGCCCAGCTTATTCAGCGGCTTGCCGCCCAGTGCGTCATCGAAGACATCCTTGAAGGTGCTCACCGACAGCTCCGGGTAATCCGGCTCGGCGGATTCGCGGTAGGCGATCATCGTGCGAATCTTCGGCAGCATGCTGTGGTCTTCGGCATACTCCTTGCTCTCCGGCCCGATGAGCAGGATCGGATCGCCCTCGGCGGGGACGATGCAGCCGGCCGACTCAAACAGCGGCCAGTAATCGGACAGGTATCGCACGTTGGCGAAGTCCGCCTCGTTGCTGTGCACGAGGATGGCGTCCAGCCCGGCTTCGCGCACAATCTGCTGGGTGCGGGCAAGGCGCATGGCGAATTCGCTATCGGGCAAGCGCTTCAGCCCGGTGCGAGAATCAACAACGAGAGTCATCAGATATCTCCTTTTCAATAAATATACAGGATGCTTAAGATAGTTAGGATGTATTAGGGATGTTCAATTCCCCAATTCTATCCGCTTCACCCTGCCTAACCTGTTACTGGATTCGCTCATACCTTGTTACACTCCCCCTTCCCCTGTTCGTCACGGATGGCGAACGGGGGAAGGGGGTCGGGGGGATGGGGGCCGACAACAGCGCCGTAAAGACAGTCATGAGCGGATCTGTAATTCCTCTCTCTGCGTTCGCAACGATGCGAGTTTTTCGCGGACGCTCTCCGCCGAGAACATCTGCCCCTGACATTCGGCGTGGAAGCCAAGGCGGGGATCCGCGTCGAGCCAGGGGAGAGCGGTTTCCAGATTGGCGATGTCGTCGTCGAGGATGGCGCGGTATTGCGCTTCCATGTCCGCGGGGCGGTCGCGGCGCAGCAGGTAGGTCTGATAGATATTCCGTGTGCCGCGGTAGACACAGCCGATGACCGTCACCACGCCCAGCTCAACCTTCGCGTTGACGCTTTCACTGCCGGCGAGGGCAGCGCGATACAGCGCCAGGCCCTTCGCCCACTCCGCCAGCAGGCCGTTCAGCAGTTCGATGATCTCCGGGATGGTGAACTGCTGCGCCGATTGCGTCAGGTCGTCGCCGCGTTCGTGCATCATCCACGTCCAGCCCATCGATTTGCCGGTAAGCGGCTCCAGTGTCAGCGGGTAGGACAGCGCGTAGTTGGCCGGCCACCAGTAGAGCAGCGACATGTCGAAGGGGAACCAGGCGAAGGCGGCGGAGAACTGGGCGACGGCCTGCGCGACGGCGCTACCGTCCGGCACGCCCAGGTAGTCTTCCGCGAGCCTGGCTACGAATTCCGCCGGGTCAGGACGTGCCGGCTCCTGCACGAAGCGGCCGACGGCGGCGGTGTTCAGCGAGAAGCTGTTGCCGAAATTCCACGTCGCCAGCATGCCGTGCAAGCCGAGGTTTTCGACACCGAGCAGTTTCCGGTACAGGTGGTCGACCAGCGGCAGGTTCGGCACGGTGGCCAATTCGTGGGTGGTGCCCACCTGCAGCTTGGCCATCACCGGCAGGCCGTGGCGTTTTGCCTCATCGTGCAGCTTCAGGAAGCGTTCCGACGGCCCCACATACCCCAGGCTGTATTCGTCAACGAAATTCTCCTTGCCGGTGGGCAGCGTGCGGTGGCCGCCGCGCTCCCAGTCGATAAGGACAATGACGTCCTTCGGCAGGCGACTGATGAGCCGGGGCTGCGGATCGCGCTCATACTGCGTCCAGCCCCAGTTCCAGGCGATGGTGGCGGCGGTGGGGCTGGCGGCGCGGGTGCCGTCGCGCAACGCGGTAATCAGTTCGGCGACGACTTCCGGCGCTTCGCGTTCGGCGCAGCGCGGGCACTCCGGCCGCTGGCCGCCGGGAACATCCCACACGTGCGAGTAGCAACTCGTATGGTGTTCGCTGGCAGAGATGAGGAACCAGCCGCCGAGGTCGGGCACGGCGGTAAATAGGTTGTGCGTCACCTGGCGCAGCCAGGCCTGCGCTTCGGGCGTCGAAGTGCAAAAGGCGTAGGTTTCCGGCCACTCGTCCATGCCGGACGCGCCGGGCGCGCCACGCACTTCGGGGTGCGCCTTCCAGAATGGGTGTTCGCGCGGCAGGCACATCGGCTCGTTGAGGTAGAGTAGCACCTGCACGTCATGGCGCTTCGCCCGCTCCACCACCGTGGACAACGCGTCCTGATGGGCGGCGACGTCGCTGCCCAGCGTGGGAAAGACATCGGTGGCGGCGAGGTCGCGCAGGATGCCGCGCATCCACACCGCGTTGAAGCCGTGCTCGACCAGCCGCGCGAAATACTCCTCCGGATAAGCGGTCGGACCCTTGAGGATATCGTCCTTATAGTATTTCGCATTGAACGAGCGGAAGATGCGCAACGGCATGGTAGGCATAGATTAACTGTTACGACCCGGCGCCGCTTTTCCCTGCCAATTCCGCCAACTGATTCTCAATATCGGCGATCTTTTCGCGAATCGTCTCCGGCGAAAACATCTGCCCCTGGCACTCGGCGTGAAACCCGAGGCGGGGATCGGCTTCCGTCCACGGCAGGAGGGCGGAAAGATTGGCTTTTTCGTCGCGCAGGATGGCGGCGTAACGTTCCACCATGTCGGCGGGGCGGTCGCGGCGCAGCAGGTAGACCTGATACACATACATGGTGCTGCGGAAGACGCGACCGACAGAGTGGGCGACGCCGCGTTCGACGCGGGCGCGCTCGGTGTCGTGGCCGGTGAGGGCGACGTCGAGTTTCTCCACGCCCCGCTCCCAATCAGCCACCAGCTTGCCAAGCAGATCGGCGATCTCCTCGATGGTGAACTGCGTCGTGGATTTCGTCAGGTCGTCGCCGCGTTCCTGCATGAGGCAACACCAGCCCATGAAGGTGTCGTGCAGCGGCTCTCGCGAAAGTGGGTAGACGGGCGCGTAGTTGCCGGGCCAGAAGTAAATCAAGTCCTGATCAAAGGGAAACCACTCCAGCGCGGCGGAGAAATGGGCGACCGCCTCCCCCACCCCGCTACCGTCAGCGAGACCAAAGTAGCGTTCAGCAAGTTCCGTCACGAACTGCTTGGGTTCAGGACGAGTGTCTTGCTGCACGAACTGTGCGACCGCCGCGGTATTCAACGAGAAGGTGTTGCCGAAATTCCAGGTAGCGAGCATGCCGGTGACGCCCAGTTCCTCGGCGGCGGAGAGCTTGCGGTACAGGTTGTCGACTACCGGCAGATTGGGCACGGTGGCCAGCTCGTGGGTGGTGCCTACCTGCAGCTTCACCATCACCGGCAAACCGAGCCGTTGGGCTTCATGGTAAAGCGCCATGAAGCGCTCGGACGGTCCGACGTAGGCCAGGCTGTATTCGTCGATGAAGTGGCGGCGGCCGTTGGGCATCACATGATTGCCGCCCCGCTCCCAGTCGAGCATCAGCGCCATGTCTTTCGGCAGGTACGGCAACAGCGACGGTTGCGGATCGGGCTCGTAATAGGCCCAGCTCCAGTTCCAGGCAATGGTGTGTGCAGTGGCAGATACGGCGCGCGTGCCGTCATACAGCGCCTGCAACACCTCCCGGACAATCGCCATCGGCTCCCGCTCGCGGCAGCGCGGACAGGAGGTGTGCTCGCCTTTCAGATAATCGATGATGCGCGAGTAACAGTGGCACGGGTATTCGCTGGCGCTGATGGAAAACCAACCGCCGAGATCGGGAACGGCGCGAAAGAGGCCGGTCATCGCCGCGCGCATCCAGTCCAGCACCGCCGGCATCGACGTGCAGAGAGCACTGCGCAGAGGGTCATCCTCGTAGTCTTCAAAAGGGCCGGTATGCCCGCGCACCTCGGGGTGGCGCTCCCAGAACGGGTGCGTCGACGGATAGCCCATCGGCTCGTTGAAGTAGAGCAGCACCTGCACGCCGTGCCGCCGAGCGCGCTCGATAATCGTGCCCAGCGCGTCCTGGTGCGCGGCGGCATCCGCGCCTAACTCAGGGAAAATCTCCGTCGCCGCCAGGTCGCGCAGCACGCCGCGCAGCCAGACAGCGTTGAAGCCGTTGGCGGTCAGCGCGTCGAAATACGCGTCGGAATAGTTCTCCGGCGCACAGAGGATGTCGTTGCGGTAGAAATTCGCTTTGAAGGAGCGGAAGATGCGGAGCGAAATGGGCATGGTTGGTCCTTTTCTGACGCTTCGGATTGACACAAGAAAACTCGACGACAGACGCGGTCATTGATTACGCGTCATCATCGGATATCGCCAGGGGCAGAGAGTTGTAAAATCAGCGCATACGACAACATTAGATTTGCGGTATATTTTCCGTTCGGGTACTCCCTTCTCCCAGTATTGGGAGAAGGGCTGGGGATGAGGGCGCGCGCGGGAGCGCGCAACAATCGCAGATCCATTCGAGTACGAGAAGGAAGAGACCGGAGGACCCCGCATGACCAAACCCGTCATCATCCTCACCGCCGGGCAGCGGACGGTGCCGCTCCCCGCATGCGAGCCGACGACGCTGGTGGGGGTGGATATCGACTTCCTGGTGGCCGTGTCGCTGGCCGGGGGCGCGCCGGTGCTGCTGCCCGGCGTGGCCGACCACGCCGCCATCGCAGCGGTGATGCGCCTGGCGGACGGCCTGCTGCTCACCGGCGGGGGCGACATCCACGCCGAGGTGTATGGCGAGGAGCCGCACCCGGAAAGCGCGCTGCATGACACCGACCGCGACAACATGGAGATCGAAGTAGCGCGGTTGGCGCTGGAGATAGGCCTGCCCATCCTCGGCATCTGCCGCGGCCTGCAACTGCTCAACGTGGTGCAAGGCGGCACGCTGGTGCAGCACATCCCCAGCCAGGTGCCCGACGCCCTCCCCCATAACGCGGCCGAAACCGAGTTCCTCTACCACCCCATCACCATCGAGCCGGACTCGCGCCTGGCCGCGGTGATGCACGCCACCACCATGTTGGTAAACAGTTGGCACCACCAGGCGGTGAAGACCGTCGGAACCGGCCTGCGCGTCACCGCCCGCGCCGACGACGGCGTGGTCGAAGCCCTGGAAGCCGCCGTCGACCGCCCCCTCCTCGCCGTGCAATGCCACCCCGAAGCCGGCGAACACCACTACCCGAGCCACCTGCCACTCTTCCACTGGCTCATCGAAGAGGCGAAGAAGTATCAGGCACGGAAGGGGTAAGATCCTTTCCGATTAACGCCCCCTTCCCGGCGCTCTATGCATTGGTCGGTGCCGGATTCCGTAATCGGCCCCCCTCCCTGGCCCTCCCCCCGTGCCCTCACGTGCACAGGGGGAGGGAGAAGATATAGCAACTCCCTCCCCCTGTCCGCGGAACGCAGTGGAGAGGACGGGGGGAGGGCCGGGGAG
>CAZPYA010000069.1:0-30275 GCA_964590255.1 uncultured bacterium | reverse complement strand
TTGGCCGCCGGCTGGTCGCCGGTGACGGTGAAGGTGGCCAGCAGCACGCGGGTGCGGTCGGCGAGGTCGGCGAGTTCCTTGCTCGCGGCCGACATCTCCTCCACCAGCGCGGTGGCCTCCTCCGCCGCGGCGGAGAGCTCTTCGCTGGTCGCGGAGGACTGCTCGGTCACCGCCGCCACGTGCTCGATGGCGCGGGTGACTTCGCTGCTGGAGGCGGCCATCTCTTCCGTCGCCGCCGTCGACTCCTCCGAGGCGCTGGAGACGTTCTCCGCCGCCGAGAGCACCTGCGCGGCGTTGCCTTCCACCCCGCGCGCCCGCTCGGCCACCCCGGCCGCCTGCGCCACCACCTTGTCGGCGGCGGCCAGAATCTCCGCCAGCGCCGTGCCCGCCTTGTTCGCCAGCGCCACGCCGCTGTCCACTTCCTGTCCGGCCACCGCCATCGAGTTCACCGCGGCGCTGATGCCATCCTGGATGCCGCGAATGAGAGCGGCGATCTCTTTTGTCTGCGCGGCGGAGCGCTCGGCGAGTTTGCGCACTTCGTCCGCCACCACGGCAAAGCCCTTGCCGTGTTCGCCGGCGCGCGCCGCCTCAATGGCGGCGTTCAACGCCAGCAGGTTCGTCTGCTCGGCGATGTCGTTGATCGCCTCGACGATCTCCCCGATGCGCTGCGAGGATTCGCTCAACGCGGTGATGCGGGTGGCCGAATCGGTGGACGCCGCGCGCACCCGGCCCATGCCGGCCACCGTCTCGTCGACGATCGCCGCGCCGTTTTGCGCCACCGCGCCGGCGTTCTGCGCGTCGGCGCGGGCCGCCTCCGCGTTATTGACGATCTCGCGCACGCCGGACAAGGCGTCCTGCGCGGCTTTCGTCGCCTGTTCGGCGCCCATCGCCTGGGCCTGCGCCCCGCGGGCCACCTCTTCGATGGCGCGCTGCAGTTGTTCCATGTTCGTCGCGGCCTCGGTGGCCGAGCGGGTCTGCTCGGCGGCGCCGCCGGCGACCTGGCTGGAGCCGCCCGCCACTTCCTGGCTGGCCTTGCCCACGTTGTCGGCGGCGGAGGCGACCTGCGCGGCGGCGTCGGCCACCTGCGCGGCGATGCCGGTGATCTCCACGACGGTCGCTTCCAGGGCGTCCATGGCGCGGTTGAGGTTGGCCTTGATCACGCCGAGGTCGCCGGCGTAGTCGCCCTGCACGCGGGCGGTGAGGTTGTTGTCGGCGAGTTCGGCGAGCACCGCCGCCGCCTCGTTCATCGGCCCGATGACCGCGTCGAGGACGCTGTTGAAGCCCACCACGATCGGCTGGAATTCTTCGCTGACCTTCGAGGCATCGGCGCGGGTTTCCAGCTTGCCGGCGAGTGCGGCGTCCGTCAGGTTGCGCGTTTCGTCATTCAGGTTGCGCAGCGTACGGGTGATGTCGGCAATGACGACGCCCGCGAAAATGCCAGACAGCACCAGGCCGCCGATGATGAGGCTGATCATCCAGGTCAGCGCCGCGTTCGCGGTGACGGTATTTGCATCAGACTTCTCTTTGGCTTGTGTAACTTTTTTATCGATCAGCCAGTCCAGGCCATCGTTGACGGCCGTGTTGAGCTTGGAGCCTTCGCCGTTCATCAACGCCAGCGCTTCAGCTTTTTTACCGGCCTTCGCGAGTTCAATAGTCTCGTCGCGGACATCATTGTATTTGAGGATATCGGCCTTCAACGTGTCAAATTTCTGGCGAACTTCCGGCGCCGCGATGGATTTCTCGAATTTGTCGAGATTCTCCGTCATGGTTTTTTCAAGTTCCGCAATCCGGTCGGCTTTTTTCTTCGCGTCGGCCGCGTTCGGCGCGAGGATAACGTCGCGCAAGTTGACGCGGGTGCGATGGAAAGAGATGGCGGCGACGCCGATTTCGCCGAGAGGCGCGGCATTCACCTGATAGAGCTCGGTATCAAGCTTGTCGATTTTCTTGATGTTAACCGAGCCGATGACACCGACGCCGATGGCGACGACCAGTGCCAGCAGGACGGCGATGGTGATTTTCGCCGCCAGTTTCATACGCGAGAACATGAGGTTTCCTCCTTAAGAATAGATCCGGCAGAGGTGCCGGCTGCCCGCGCGCATGGGATGGAGAGCTGTGAGAACCTGCATGTAACGGTTGCCGTATACCAGGCGGATAAGCAAGGAGTGACCATCCCACCGTGCTGTATCCATTGTTAAGGCGGGATACCGATTTGTAAAGGCGATTAATGCCTGTTCAGTGATGGCTTTATAGTTTATTTATGTCTGTTTAGAACTACTTGATATTTTGTTTGCGAACAGCGACTACCAGCGGTAGATGAAGAGGGTAGGCCGCCCACCCGCCTGCACCCCGAGCAGGGCGACGCGGTGGTGGCGCTCGGAGACGGCGTAATCGGCCACGCGGGCATTCTGGCCGTTGGCGGCGAGATGCATGGCGGTATCGGCGGTCATGGTCAATGGCAGGATGGCCGTGAGCCAACCAGGACGGGTGAACAGGCGCAACGTGTATGGTTCGCCGCCGGGATGATGCGACCAGGCGCGGAAATGCGCGGCCCCGCTGTGGGTGGCCAGCGCATACCGGCCGTCAGATGAAAGGGTGGTTATCCAGTCGCCGGCCGAGATGGACCACAGCCGGCGGGTGGTGGGGGTGAAGACCAGCATCTGGCTTTCCCGGCGCTGGACGACGCAGCGGTTAGCGGCCGGATGGACGCTCGGAAACGTCTCCCAGGCGCCGTGGCGGTAGATTTCGCCAGTCGCGTCATACACCACGCCGTCCGGGCTGACAAACAGGCCGCCGTCCAGCATTTGGGCGGGCGCGGATGGACAGGCGCCGTCGTAGCAAAGCGAGACGCTGAGGCGGTCGCCGCGCTGCGCGAGTTGATCATACTCGAAGGGAGTCGGCACGTTCGGCTCGTCGAGCGAGATGGCGACCAGCGCCTCCCCGTCCGGAGATAGAAGGCGGGCATAGCTGTCGTTCGGCGAGGGAGACTTGATCGTGTGCGTGCCGCGGGCACGGATGTGCTGACCCTCCACCAGCACCAGCGGCGAGACGCGCGGGAAAGCCTGATATATCAGCACGCGGCCGTCGTCGCGCACGTGCAGCGCCGGGTATGGCCAGTTCGTGACGCTATTGAACGCCTGCGCGGCGAGGGAGACGCGCCCCAGCTCAATTCCGTCGCGCCAGGTGACGAGTTGCACGGCGCCTGGCGCGGACGGCGCGAGGGTAGCGAGGACACGGCCATCCGGCGAGGCGGCGGTGACGCGGCAGGGTTCGCCGTCGGGGATGGTCCACCCGCGCAGCGCCGCCGGGGGCAGAGCGATCTCCCAGGTGCGGTTGCCGTGCCAGTCGTAGCGCGCGGCATGCGTGGCGTCGTGGGGCGCCGTCGCGCTCGGGTGCAGCACCACCAGGCCATCCGCCGCTGGAATCAGGTCCAGGCCGTCTGCTGCCGCCGCCACCGGCGCGCTGGCCTCCAGCCGCATGGCTTTGGGCCGCGTGACCACCCACCAGCCGACCAGCGCCACGATCACCAGCACGGCGATGACGCGGGTACGCATCCGCTGCTGGGGTGACGGCGGGTCGGGCTCCGGAAATAGGATCGGCAGGTCCGGCATGGCGGTAGTATAGCGCGTTTTGGCGCGGATGTCTTATCAGAAAGGTGTCGTCATCTTCCCGCCGAAGGATCCAGCGCTTATAATGGTGGCGTGAGGTGACTGCCATGACGACCCCCCGGACCGAGCATGAAGACCGATTGTCTCCGCTGCATGGGAATGCGGCGGCGATTCGCGCGGTGGCGGCCGCGGTGGAAGGCACGCTGGGGCCGAAGGGGCTCAACTGCATGCTGGTGGACCGCGTGGGCGAGGTGGTAATTACCAACGACGGCAGCACTATCCTGGAGAAGATCGACGCGACGCACCCGGCGGCGAAGCTGCTGGTGAATGTGGCGCGGGCGCAGGACCGCGAGGTGGGTGACGGCACCACCACCGCCACCGTGCTGGCCAGCGCGCTCATCGCCGAAGGCGTGGCGCAGGCGGAGCGCGGCGTGCCGGTGACGCGCATCGTCGACGGATTGCGCGCGGGCGTCGACGCGGCGGTGGACGGCATCCGCCGGCGGGCCATCCCCGTCGCCGGCATGGACGATCCGCTGTTGCGACGGGCGGCGCTCATCGCCGGGCGCGAGCAGGCCGACCTCGCCGACCTGTGCCTCGCCGCGGCCACGGCGGTGGGGCGCGACCGATTGCAGGCTCCGGATTTCCGGCTGGCGGATTGGATTATCGCGCGCGACGGCGCGGAGAATGAAGTCGTGCCGGGCGTGGTGCTGGAAAAGGAGCCGATGAACCGGCAAATGCCGCGCACGGTCACCGACACGCCGGTGCTGTGCCTAGACGACGCGCTGGAGCCGGAGGAGCTGGACGAGAGCGCGCTGGGCACCGAGGCCGGCTTCGCGGCATACCTGCGCTATCAGGCGGAGTTCCGCGAGGCGGTGAGCCGGCTGGCGGCGCTGGGGGTGCGCGCGGTATTCGTGACGAAGGCGGTGCACGCCAGCGCCGAGGAGCTGCTCACCGAGGCGGGGGCGCTGGTGGTGCGGCGGCTCTCCGGACGCGATCTGCACCGGGTGGCGCGGCACTGCGGGGCGCGGCTGGTGAAGCGCGCGGCGCTGCGGAAATCGGCGGAGGAGTTGCTGCCGTTGCTCGGCCGGGCGGACGCGGTGACAGTGGATGAAAAGCTGGAGCAGGTGCGCGTGTGCGCGACCGCCGGCGAGGCAATGGCGACGATGCTGGTGGGCGCGGCCACGCCGGAGGTGCGCGAGGAGCGACGGCGGGTGGCGGAGGACGCGGCCTGCGCGGTGCAGGCGGCGCTGCGCGGGGGCGTGGCGCCCGGCGGCGGCGCGGCCGAGCTGGCGGCGATCGGCGATGTCGAGACGGCACGGCGGGCGGCGGGGTCGATGACCGCCTACGGCACGGACTGTGTGCTGGCAGCGCTGCGCGCGCCGTTGGCGCAGATCGCGGCGAACGCCGGCTTTAACCCGCTGGAGAAGGTCGAGGCGGTGTTGGCCGCCATGTCGCGCGAGGGATCGACCTCGCTGGCCATCGCCTGCGACACCGGCGATGTGGCGGATATGCTGGCTCTCGGCGTGGTCGACCCGGCGCTGGTGAAGATCCACGCCTTGCGGGCGGCAGGCGAAGTGGCCGAGGCGATCTTGCGCATCAATACCGTGATCCGCAAACGCGACGACGCGGGCGACGCGCCGGCGTAATCGACGCGGGCTGTATAGACACATCTACGCCGGTGCGCGGTTTGTGTCGAACCCGTGATTCGTCCCCCCGGCCACGTGGAATATCCAGAACAACAGTCGAAGCCGTGTAGCAAGAAAGGAGGTGCGCGGGTGGAGCAAACCGATGCGACCCGCAAATACCGGATTGTGCTCATCGTCGGGGCGCTGGCATTGACGGGCTTCTTTCTGGAAGCCGGTCCCGTCGGCGGCGCCTTCGGGTTGTATAACAACAGCCTGCCGGTGAATGCCGCGCTGTCGTTGGAACTGGCGGCGCTCGGCTTTCTCGCCTACCTGGCGCTGGCGGCGGCCGCGGCCGTCGGGCTGCACCTTGGTGAAGAGGAGCCGAAACCGAAGCCGAAAGCCGCGGACGAGGATGAGGATGAGCGCGAGCCAATCGTGCCGGTCATTGGCACGGTGGAGATGCCGCCGGAGCCGGAAGGCGCGGCCGAGCAAGTGCGCGTGCGGCCCGAGCTGCACCAGATGCGCATGTTCTTCACCGCGCTGGCCGGGTATAGCCTGCTCAAAGGCATCAGCCTGATGCTCATGCATGGCCGGCTGGCGCAGAGCATCGCGCAGCCGAGCGTGGTGCTCATGAAGGCATTCACCTTCGGACTCGTCGTCACCGCCATCGGCTGGTTCCTCATGTGGCAGTTCCTCCGCTGGTACGCTCAGGAAAAACGCTGGGTGCGCCTGCAGGACGAGTTGGTGGGCGGCGACGTCTTTCGCGCCATCGCCGTGGTGCTGCTCGTGAAGCCGGCGGTCTTCCTCTTCCGTCTCGCCACCGGCAACGTGGCCATTACCGGCCTGTCGCTGCTCTTCACCGGCTTGCTCTTCCTCACGCTGGTCGCCGCCGCCGTGCTGCTGTGGACCGCCCGACCCACCAGTTTCCGCCGCACGCTCGCTGGCCTGGCCATCTCTGGCGGCATCGCCGCGTTGCTGACGCTGGCGCTGGCGCTTGTCGATCCGATGGCTATCTGATGCCGCATTTGGGTTATCGGCGCCGTTCCAGCATCTCATCCACGGTTACGAAGGTGTAGCCGTCGGCCTGCAGCGTTTCGATGATCGCCGACAACGTCTGCATCGTCTGCAGGGCGTTGTCGTGCAAGAGCACGATGGCGCCGTTGTCGGCGCGTCCAATGACATGCTCCGCGATCATGTTCGTGCCGGGATACCGGTAATCGCCGGGATTGGCGGTCCACTGCACCAGCGTGTAGCCCATAACCGCCGCGATGCCGGCTACGCGGCGGTCATATGTCCCGCCGGGCGGACGGAAGAGGCGCGTCTCCTCGCCGGTAGCAGCGGCGATTGCCGCGTTGCACTGGCTGATTTCCGTATACACCTTCGCCGTCTCGCACGCGCGCAGCCCGACATGGTGCTCGGTGTGGTTGCCCAGGCTGTGCCCGTCGGCGACGATCTCGCGGGCAACGTCCGGGAAGCGGCGCACGGCGCTGCCCACCACGAAGAAGGTCGCCTTCACCCGATGCGCGCGCAAGATCGACAGGATTTGGCGCGTGCTCACCGGATGCGGCCCGTCGTCGAAGGTGAGGGCAACCTCCCGCCGGTCGGGATGGCCGCGCAGCAGCTTATGGGCGCGAATCGCCCGGTCGATGACGTCGTCGGGCTGGCGCAGGAACGCCGTCACCGTCGTAAACGGTGGCAGCGCGGGCGGCTGCGGCCAGACCATGCGCGCCCGCGCGGCGGCGATGACAAACACGAGTGAGACCATCAGCACTGCCACCAGCACGCCGCGCGCCTGCACGCGGGGCGGGCGCGCGGGTTCAGGCGCCGGATCCGACACCATGCGGAAGGGAAGATGTTTTGTCGGCCGGGTATGGTCGTAGCGCATGCATGCTCCCCGGGCGCTGATTCAAGCGCGAAACGGGAACGGTGGGCCGGCTTGTGCCGGCCAGGCGTGCTTACTTCGTCACATGATTCGGGTCGGTGACGCGCTGCACATGCACGTCGCCCTTCTGGAAGGTGGAGGTTTTGCGCTTCTTCTCCAGGAAGGCGTCGTAGGCGCGGCGGCTGATGGGCAGCTTCACCGCTTTGCCCTGCGCGGCGGAGAGCCAGAGCGCGTTCGCCAACTCCAGCGAGGCCAGACCCTGGGCGCCGGGAGTGAGCAGCGGCTCGCCGGTGAGGATGTGGCGGGCGAAGTTGCGGGTGATGACCGCGTGGCCGCACTCGCCCTCCTGAATCTCTATGGGCACTTCGGTGCAAGTCGGTCCGCCCCACATGCCGGTGGCGGTGCGGGTGTATTCGGTGATGGAGGGCTCGAAGCGGTAGAGCTTCAACTCGCCGTTGCGGTAGACCAGCTTGCCGTCGTCGCCGAATATCTCGATCATCTGGCCGGGTCCGGCTTCGTTTGTCGAGCAATACAGATAGCCATGACCGCCATCGGGGTAGCTCAACATCCCCTCGGCCAGGTCTTCCACCTCGATGTGGTGCAGCTTGATCTCCATGCGGCCATAGACCTCGCAGGGGATGCCGCCGAGGAGGATGAAAAGGTCGAGAATGTGCGGGGACTGATTCATGCTCACCCCGCCGCCTTCGCCGCTCCAGGTGGCGCGCCAGGTGCCGCTGTCGTAGTAGGCCTGGCTGCGGTATTCCGGCGAGATCATGGTGCGGCGGAATACCCGCCCCAGCGCGCCCGACTGCACGATGCTGATGGCCTTCGCCAGCGCCGGCTCGGTGCGGCGCTGGAACATCACCGCGAAGGCGACGCCTGTTTCGTTGGCGGCGGCGATCATCTTGTCGGCGGCACTCACTTTCTCGGCCAGCGGCTTTTCGGAAAGCACATGCAGGCCGGCGCGCATACAGTCGATGGCGATGGCCGGCCGCACCGGGTGGGGGGTGGCGATGATCACCGCGTCCACCAGGCCGGACTTGATCAGGTCCTTATGCTTGCGGAAAGTAGGCACCCCATACTCGTCGCCGACTCTTTGGGCGGTGTCGGGGTCGAGATCGCAGATGGCGGCCAACTGCGCTTCGGCAATTCTGCCGAGCATGTTGCAGTGCCCCTGGCCCATGCCGCCAGTGCCGATGATACCGAAACGAACGACGGAGGACGTCATGCTGGTATACCTTTCGGGGTGGTTGTGCTGGCCTCCATCATAGCGAACGCGGGGGGAAAGGGCAAGAGCGTTTCAGGTTTCAGCGTGTCTAGTTTCAAGTTGTCGACCCTTGTTCCAGCCGTTGAAACGGCTGGCTAGATTCGGTCGTCTCTACGAGACTTGGCGCCAACATAACAAATTACCCCCCGTTTGCGTCATGGTATGGCAAGCGCTTTCCTGATCATCGGCCCCCGCTCCGCTGTACAAGGAAGGGGAATGCTACATCGCGTATACTGGATGCCGGTTTGGCGTGGTGTGTTGAGTGGAGATTGGATTGGTGAGCGGGGTGGGTTTGCAGGAAGGGTCGGGTAGGTGGCGAAGGGTGAGGACAATAACGTGTTGAGGAGACTGTCGTATGCCTGCCAAGATCACCGTGACCGCCGTGGATTTCTCCGAGCGGACGAATCAGTATGAGACGCCGTTGGTGCGCGATGACGCGTTTTGGCGGACGGAGTTGGCGGACATGCGCGCGGCGGGCATCGAGGACGTGCTGATTGCGCGGAGCATGGTGCTGGGGCGGGCGCATTATCATTCGGCAGTCTTTGAGGAGTGGAGCGAGACGGACGTGGTGGCGCAGGTGATGGCGGCGGCTGAGGCGGCGGGGATGGGCGTCTACCTCGGCCTCGATCTCAACCTGTATTTCTGGGACCGCGACCGCGATTTTGCGCGCATGATGGCGCGCGACCTGCGGCGCAACCGGATGATCCTCGGCGAGCTGCTGTCGGCGTACCGCGGCCACCCGGCGCTGCGCGGCATCTACCTCTCCAACGAACCCGATGAAGAGAACCTGAACACCCCCGAGCGCGTGGAGGCGCTGCGCGCCTTCCTGCACGCCATGTATACGGAAATCAAGGCGGCGTGCAACCTGCCGGTGCTGTCGTCGCCTTTCTATTCGATGTCGCTGTCACCCGAGGCGCTGGCGGCGTGGTGGGAGATGCTGCTGGACCGCCCGCTATTCGATATCCTGGTGATGCAGGACGGCGTGGGCTGCCGGTACCGGCATATCAACCCGGAAGATGTGGCGATGCGCTACGCGCTGCTCGCGCCGGTGCTCGCGCGGAAGGGCATCCGCTTCTGGAACAACATCGAGACCTTCATCCTCGAACAATTCGGTGAGCCGCTGACGCCCGCGCCGTTCGAGCGCATCGAAGCGCAGTATCAGGCCGGCAAGCCGTTCATCGAGCGCACGCTGACCTTTGAATACGGGCATTTCCTGGGGAGGCAGCAGGTGAGTGAAGAGCGGTACCGGAGGTTTTGTGCGTGGAACGTAGAGGGGTGAGGCCTGGCAGGATAGCCGGTGAGGACACCGGCTATCCCAGGGAGTATGAGCAACCAAGCAGGCTCTCTGCCGTCTAACACAGAAGAAGCTGTGAAAGGTGGTGGGTGCGATGCGTGTGTGTCTCCTGATGGGGGTGCTTCTCGTGTTGGCGGCGGCGTGGGCGCAGGGGCCGGTGTTGCCGGTGACATTGACGCCCATCACGGCGGAGGCGGAGTTGCCGGCGGCGCTGGCGAAAGCGGGGAACTACTTCGTGCCGGCGAAGCCGTACACGGTGAAGGCGCCCATCGTGCTCGACGGCTGGCAGAACGGCATCATCGTTGGCGCGGGGCGGCTGGCCAGCGGCAGCGAATTGAATTTCGCCGACGGCGCGGGCTTGCGCATCCGCAACTGCAAAAAGCTCACTCTCTGCAACTTCACCTTCAACGCGCAGCGGCCGAACGGCGGGGTGGTAGAGATTACCGGCGACGTGCCATGCGAGATCCGTTTCCTCAACTGCACCTTCGGCAGCCGCAACGTGCTGAAACCCGGCGACACCAGCGCGCCCGGCGTCATCGTGCGCGCGCCGGGTAAGGTATCTTTCCAGGCCTGCCACTTCTTCCACGCCGACCCCGGTTTGCTCATTGACCACCCTAAGGCGGACGTGCAAGTGCTGGGCGGCAATTTCCAGAGCACTACCACGCATATCCGCCAACTGCGCGGCGGGCTGCAGGCCTACGCCATCGGCTTCCAGTTGGCCTTTAGCGGCAATGATGTCGAGATTAACACCGCCGACGACGAGCCATTCATCCTGGCGGGCATCCGCACCGAAGGCCCAGGGACGCTGGCTCGCGTGCCGGAGACGGCGGAGCCAATCGTGCTGCTGGTGAAAGCGTGCAGCATCGCCACCGACAAGGCGCCGTTCGTGCGCTTCGGCGCGGCGGGAGCGTTGGCGGTGCTGGGCAACCAGTCGCCGAACGGCATCGAGGCGACGCAGGGGTCGATTTATTCCGCCGGCAACAAGCTGGGCGGCAGCTACCTGAAGTCGGAACCGTACCAGCTTGGCGCGAAAGCCGCCTGCCTGGCGGCGGGCGACATGTGGTCGCTGCGCCGGGACAGCGATCCCTACAAAGAGCCGTGCAACGGTCCCATTACCGCCGCGACACTGGCGGAGAATGGCCACGCCGTGCCGGCAAACGTGAAGTTTCTCGACGCGGCGGGGGAATTCCCGCCCATCCCCCCCACCCCGACGCCGATCTGGATGCCGCTGCCGCTGATCGCCAACCTGGGCGAATTGCTGCCGTCGGTGAAGCAGTGGGGCGCCGTGGGCGACGGCGTCGCCGATGACACCGCCGCGCTGCAGAAGGCGCTGGACGAGAACCGGCTGGGGCAGCTCTACTTCCCGGCGGGCACCTATCGCATCACCAAACCGCTCTTCATCAACCAGCGCAACGGCGGATGGCTGGCCGGCGCGGGGCGCGAACACACGGTGATCGTGAACAGTGCCGGCGGTGGGGTGGTCACCTCGGACGGCTGCGGCTATGCGTATTTCTCCGACCTCAGCTTCGTCACCGCGGCCGATTCCAAGGCGATCAATTTCAACCTGAGCTGGCGACAGGTGCCGCCGTACCTGCCCGGCTTCAGCGGCGCGGCGCTGCAGGCGAATGTCTTCGCCCGCTGCCGCTTCACTGGCGGGGCTTACGGACTGTCCATCGGCACCGAGGACCGCATGGGCTCGGAATCGCTCATCGCCGACTGCGAGTTCCAGCACTGCGGCATTGGGATGGCGACGCGCTGCTACAACGCGCTGTCGAACAACGCGGTGGGCAGCCGCTTCACCGACTGTGGCGTCGCTATGGCGCAGGACCTGTCCGGCTCGTTCAACGCCTTTGACTGTCGCTTCGAGGAGAGCCGCAACGCCGATATAATCATGCGCAACTCCGCCGCCGACGCCTTCTACATCGCCAACTGCACCAGCACGGCGAAGAAGCTGGTCTACGGCACCGGGCACACCGGCGCGGTCATTAACATTTTCCTCGACAAATTTACCTACCGCGGGGCCGGGCCGGGGACCATCGGCAGCTACGCCGCCGGCGGCACGGTGATTGTCAGCAACAGCGACATCGGCCCCGGCAAGCTGGGCGGCGGGGGCAGCATCAGCCACAATGTGACGCTGCTCATCGGCTCGACCTTCACCGGGGAGAACCCGGTGGCGACCAGCGGGCGGGGAATCAAGTTTGTGTTGAGTTATCCGGCGAAGTAGGTGGCGTCACGATGTTCGTGCGGCCACTCGCCCGGCCATAAATGACCGGGCTACCGAACAACGCCCCCTCAAGGGGGCTCTGGCAGAGAGTTTATCAGCGTGTGGAGGAAGGCAGTTATGTTGAAATTCGTGTTGGCCGGCGTGATGCTGGCGGTGTGTGCCGTTGCCGTGGCGGCGGAGCTGCCGGACCCGAAGACGGGCGGGGCGGGCGGCGGGCCGCTGTCGATGTTGTTCATCAGCGATGAGCCAATGGTGGACGAGCAGTACGCGAAGGAACTGGGGGAGCAGGGATTCCAGTTCACTGGCGTCAGCTACTTCACGCCGATGACGCCGGCGTTTTTCAAGAAGTTCAACCTTTTCGTCATCGATCGGCTGCCGATCTCCAACGAGCAGAACAACATTTTCGGCCAGCGGATGTTGCAGTACTGGGCGAACATGGCGCATCTCCGCAAGTGCGTGGAGGACGGCGCGGGATTGCTGGTCTACTCGAACCTGGCAGACAACGGCGGCGCGCTGGCGGGGGGCTGGAACGAGGAGATGAAACGCTACGGCATCCAGGCGCAGCAGGCGTGCGTGCTGGACCGCTCGCTGGCTTTCTCGAAGTGGGTGGCCTACGGCGAGAACGCGTATGGCTGGACGGAGAACATCGTCAAGCATCCCGCCACCGCCGGCGTCACCCGCGTCTACTACCCGATGGCCAACACCCGCTGGGACGATTGCTATACCGCGCCGCCGCTGCACTGCGACGCAAGTTGGACGCCCATTTTGAAGGCGATGGCGGGCGCCCGCGCCGGCACGCTGGTGGATCGCGACTGGGTGTATGAACCGGACGAGCCGGGCGAATACGTGCTGGCCGCGGTGCGCACGGTAGGCAAGGGCCGGCTGGGCGTGGTCACCATTAACCCGTCGTATATCCACCGTCTGGGCTACACGAAGCTGGGCAGCAACAACTACGGCGAGATGAGTTACGGGCCCATCGACGGCATCATCCTGAAGAAGGGTAACGGTCAGGTACCCAGCGACACCGGCAAGCTGGTGAACCAGCTTTACGCGTGGCTGGCGGGCGGCAGCGCCGCGGCGGGCTTCGGCGGGTATAGGGCGGGCGAGGCGGTCGAGAAGGTGGCGATTCCACCGACGGACGAGGAGAAGGCATTCACCCCGGTGCTCGATCCCGACACCATGCTGATGCCGACATCATGGCGTCATCGCCCCATGCCGCATACGGTGAATGGCGTCGGATACTATCCCGAGTTCCGCGACCCGCTGGTGCAGGGCGATATCCAGTATTTCAAGGCGCTGGTGGGGGTGCATTCGGAATACAGCGACGGCACGGGCAGCGTGGAGGAGTATGCCGCCGCCGCAAAGGCCGCCGGCTACGCGATGATCGTCTTTACCGAGAATTTCGAGCGACTGAGCCGCGGCGACTGGGAAAAGCTGGTGGCGGCCTGCGCGAAGAACAGCACGGCTGACTTCGTCTGCCTGCCGGGCTTCGACATCATGGACCCGGATAACAACCACTTCATCCTGGTGGCGCCGCCGACCTACCCGCGCGCGACGTGGCTTTCCGCCGATGGCACGCGGCTGGTGAAGACGCAGATGATCAACCTGCTGTGGTACAACCATATGGTGGTGGCGCACCGGCCGGAGACCAGCCCGCTGCCGTATGAGCGACTGAAGCATTTCCAGGGGCTGACCGTCTACACGTATCGCAACGGCAAGGTGGCGGACGCGAGCATCGGCGCCTACGCCTGGCAGGTGATGAACGGCTCCAACCCGCACCCCATCGTGGTACACGAGACATACAAGCCCGCCGACGTGGCGCTGGAAGCGAAGAGCGGTTTCCAGCAGATCATGCCCGCCGACACGGTGAAAACGGCGGCGGATTATTTCCGCGTGGGCACCGGCCATTACTTCGAGTGCCCGGTGCGCTACCTCATCAGCGAGGGGCCGGTGGTTACGAACTGGGTGATTAACCCGAAGGATTTTGGGCCGGCCACTGAGGGGCGCATGCACTTCCGCGTGGATATCGGCGTGCAGAGCGACGTGCCGCTGCGCAGCGTGGTGCTGTATGACGGCTTCACGCCGCTGCGTCGCTGGCTGCCCACGGAGAAGACCTTTGCCGCGCGCGCCGATTTTCAGCACGGACGGCAGTATGACCTGTATTTGATTATCGAGGACAGCCAGGGGCGGCGGGCCATCACTTCGTCCATGCGCACGGTGGCCGGACGCTACCACAACCGCTGCGCCGACCGGCAGAACTGGCTGGGCGACGTGGGCGGGTACTACACCGGCACCGACCTGCCGTACCGGCTGAACCTGTACCTGCCGGTGCAGGGCACCGACGAGGGGAACGGCATTCTCACCGGTACGCCGGGCACCACTATGGCGGTGAAGCTGAACTACCCGTTCACCACGAATGACGTGGTGCTCACTGAGAGCATCCTCGACGAGAAATACGTATGGGCGCTCTTCAAGGATATCGGCTACGACGCCATGCCCAGCCTGGCCAGCAAGCCGTCGTCCGTCTACAGCGGCAAGGTGCGCAGTTGGAACTTCACGCCGGGCAAGAAAACCTCACCCTTCCCGACGATCTTTGAATACGACATTACGCTGAAGCGCGACGTGCAGCCGGTGAATCCCGCCGGGCTCTTCCCGGCATTCACCCATGCCCTCGGCAAGAAATTCGCGTGGTTCGAGAAGGGCAAGCTCGTCACCGGCGACATCACCCCGCAGACGGCCTTCGACATCCCGGTGGGCGGGTATGTCGGCAACATCATCGCCCTCAGCGAGGGGATGCGGCTGGAAGGCGGGCGCATCGGGTTGAAGCCGCCGGCGGGCCACCCGGCGGTGGTTCCGGCGGGCACGCGCTTCACCGCGCGCTTCATCTACTCCGGCCCGCAGATGCCGTCCTTCACCGCGCAGAATTATTTTGAAGGCGCGGAGGAAGCCTGGCTGCGCGCGATGGGCTTCGCCGACAAGCTGCCGTATGGGATGAAATTCACCCGCGGCAAGCTGAATGGCATCCAGTACCTGCCGGACGTGACCGCGGTCACGGGCAGCACCGCCGGCGAGGTGACGGCGACCGCCGACCTGCCGTGCCTCATTCCGCTGCGCGTGAGCGGCGTCAACCCGCGCTGGCCAGCGGGCCTGTGGCGCGAGGGCAGCCCGATCACCTACACCGGCGTGTTTGAAGGTTGCGCCTACCCGCGGCTGGACATGGGCGTCAAAGGCAAGTTCGTCGCCGGCAACCTGGTGGCCGCCGATAATGCCGACCTCGTCCTCGAAGTGGTGAAGTGGGAGCCAGGAAAAATCAAGGTCGAGGCGCACAACCCCACCGACAAAGCCATCGAGGCGACAGTCAGCACGCCGAAAGAGATCGCCGGCCTGAAGGCGCTGAACAAAAAAGTGACGGTGCCGGCAGGGACGACGGTGTATCTGGAGGAGTAACCTGTGAACGCTGGTGTCCGCACCGGCCTCCTGCCCCGAAGGGGCTGAAGCCGATAGCCGCGGGTGCCAACCCGTGGAACTGGAGAAGAGATAAGCAACAAGCCCCAACGGGGCGGCAGAGATGTCTGTCGCCCCGTTGGGGCTTTGATTGTTATGCGACACCGGTTCCACGGGTTCCGCTTCGCTGCACCCGTGGCTATTGGCTTCGGCCCTTTCAGGGCATAGGTGGCTTTACACCATCTCCGGCTCATCCGCCATCAATGCCTCCGGTGGGACGCCCATGCCTTTCAGGCGGCACTGGGTGCCTTCTTCGGCGGTGACGAGTTCTTCCACCATCGCCATCGCCTCGCTGACCTGTCCGTTGCGGGCGACGTAGCGCAGCGACACGTCATCTTGCACGATTTCCAGGTCGATCAGCCAGTGGATGACCGCCTCATCTTCCACGCGGATGAGCACGTACCAGGCTTCCTTCACCTTCTGCTTCGCCTTCGGCCGCTGCAGCACAGGCTGGATATCGTCGCCGTCCGCCAGGCGGTTCAGCACCAGCGTGCCGTCTTCGAGTGTGATCATTGCTGTCCCCCTTGCCGATAATACCGAACTATACGCCATCAGCGTGGCAGGAACCTTCCGCAACCACGGCGTAATTACCAAGCGCACCATCAATCACACCAGGAGTTCCCGCTTTGGATACCGTTTCCGTCAATGATCTTGTACTCGACCGCGCGCTGAACCCCCGTCTGCACGGGGTGGATCAGGAGGTGGTGGAGTTTTACGCCGGCATCTACCAGGAGGTTGTGTGGCCGCCCATCGCCGTCGACAAGGCGACGATGAAGCTGCTGGACGGCTGGCACCGCGTGGAGGCGGCGAAACGCGCCGGCGTTTACAGCCTGCCGGTGCTGTGGGTGGAGTCGAAGGACGACGAGCAGTTCGCCCACGCGGTGAAGTTCAATCTGGGCCACGGGCTGCGGCTGAGCCGCGAGGAACGGCTGAAGGCGGTGGCGAAGCTGGCGCGCGAGGGGTGGACGCCGGAGCGCATTGTCGAATTCCTCGGCTGCACGCCCATCCTGGTGAAGCAGGCGGAGGCGGCGGAAGATTTGCGTTCGCATTTCCGCGCCACGCAGCACCCGGGCGCAATGTTGCCCACCGAGTCGCTGGCGGAAGTGGCGAAGCTGGAACCGGTGGACCGCGACGGCGTAGCCGAGTTGATCTGCGAGGTGGAAGCCGCCCCTGCCGACGTGCGCCGCGCCGTGCGCGCCATCCGCAAGGAGCTGGTGGAGTCCGACGCCGACGTGAAGAAGGCGCTGATGGACCCGGAGTTCGTGAAGCTGCGGGCCAAGGCGGCGGAAGCGGCGGGCAACGGCGGCTGGCTGTACAACTTCGCCGGCGTGCTCGACCAGATGGAGGCCTCCAACATCAGCATCTCCTCCACCGAGCACGACGCCGCGGTGGCGCTCTTCAAGCGCATGCGCGGTTGGGCCGACAAGCAGCTCCTCGCCCTCGGCGCGCAGGACGCGCTGTCGATGGAAGGGCTGTAACAAGAACTGTCACAAACTATAGTCACTGTCTGGAACAGGGCGGGAGCCCGGCCGATCTCATTGAAGCCTTCATGAGATCGGCCGGGCTCCCGCCCTGTTCCAGACAGTGACAAGAACTACACCGGAGTGGCAATCCCCGCCAAATGCGCCCGCAATTCAGCGATAGTGCACCAGGACGCGCGCGGCAGGCAGGGGAACTGGCCGGTTTCGCGGAGCTGTTGAGCGCGGCGGGCGTGGAAGGCGCCGCGGGCGGTGAGGAACTGGCCCCAGAAGCCGTAGTGCCACAGCACGTCCGTGTCCGGCGCGCCGAGGTTGGCTTGCCAGGCGGCGGGGAAGAGCGCCAGCCAGCGCGGGCAACTGTTCAGCCAGGTGTGGGTCTCCACTTCGGTGGCGCCGGCCGTTTCCGCGCGGGTGATGGCCTCCAGCAGGCAGCCGGGCAGGTAGGCGGGGTCGTCGAACAGCGACGCCGGGGCGGCCATGTTGCGGATGTGCAGGAAGGCGCGCGTCGAGTCGGCCGGCAGGTCGAAGCGGATGCTGCCGTAGGGGTACAGCACATCTTCCGAGGTGTCGGCCAGGTCGCGGTCCACGCGGGCGTCAAGCTGGGCGCGGAAGACTTCAAACGCTTCCGACTCGAAGCGCAGTGAGCTGGGGTCGCCGCGGTGCATCAGGTACAGCCGCTCCGCCTCCGCCTCCAGCTTCGTCCAGCACGGATCATCCCAGTCGATGGACACCGGGTTCAGCCCACCGGGGTTCAGTTCCAGCTTGCGGTAGATATCTACCCGCCGGCGCAGTACCTGCGTGAAGGTTTCCTCCGGGTGCTCGCGCAGCCAGTGCCAGACAAACCACAGCTTCAGCCACACCATCTGATGCAGATAGGCGCGGTGCTCGTCGTGCGTCTTCGGGGCGACCATGATGTCCTCCCTCACGGTGTTTTGACAGGATTGAATCGCAGAGAGACTTTCGTTCGGCCCCCGGCTCAAGCCGGGGTCTGCGCGAAGCCGGCTGAAGCCGGCAGCATTACCGGAAAGAGGTTTATTCCTCTGTGTTCTCCGTGTCTCTGTGTTGAAATCCCAATACTGACCAGGTATTGGGATGCAATTTCGGCGGCGGGGATATTTTTCCTGCCGGTGTCATTCTGCCACCAGGTACCGCGGCTCGCGGCGCAGCATCTCCGTCACGCGCTCCACCATCGGCTTGGCTTGCAGCACGCGCACCTCGGCGTCGCCGATGCGGCCGATGCGCAGGATGCCCCAGTCGAGGAAGAGGGGCTCCAGCACGGTGAAGCGGCGAGGGGTGCCCCAGAGGTGCAGGCGGAACGTGCCCTCCAGCCGCGTGCCGTCGGCGGTAATGACGGCGCCGGGGGCGGAGGCGGGCTGCATGTGGTAGCGGCAGTCGGCCAGCTCCTCGACGCCGTGCAGCAGCGTGCAGCAGTCCAGCGTGGTGCCCAGAAAGACCACCAGGCCGTCCAACTCGGCCAGCCGCATATACGGGGAATCCGGCCCGCAGGGCGAGCCGCAGGTGAAATGGTCCTTCGTCAGGTAGTCGGCGTGCGGGCCGATGGCCGCCACCGAGTGGGTGGGGTGGTGGCTGCGCACCGCGCCCGGCCACTGGCGCACCGTCTCGGGGATGATGCCCGTCCAGCAGGGGGTGTTCAGCACGTCCAACACCGGCGGGTCGTCAGGCCCGTGGCTCCGCGTGCCGGTGATGGTCGGCGCCATCAGCGTACCCTCCGGCGCCACCGCCGCCAGCAGGCCCTCGACCACCGCCGCCGCGCCGCCCTCCACATGCCCAAATCGCTTCAGCGAGGAGTGGGCCAGCGCCAACGCGCCGGGCTGGACGCCCAGGGCGCGGAGGCCGTCGCGGATGTCATAAGCGGTGATGGTGGTCATGACAGGATTTATTCGGGGTTTGGCGGGTATTTCCTGCGCCCGGCGGTACGCCCGGCCATAAATGCTATTTAACGAATACATTCCGCGGTGACCTGCATCTGGTTCCTCAACCTGATTCGTTGCGTCCCTGTAGAGGGACGCCCGGCCGTAGGGCCCAGCAGGTGGGGATTTCAATCCCCGCATGAGAAAAGCAAAGCGGCAATTACTAATCAGAAAACATAAATGGCCGGACTACCAAACGACGCCCCCTGGAAGGGGACTTTGCGTCATGGTATGACAAGCGCCTTCCTGATCATCGGCCCCCACCCCTGGCCCCTCCCCCGCTCCGCTGCGCTGCGCAAGGGAGGGGAATGGCCCATCGCGTATACCGGGTGCAGGGTTGGTGTGGCATGTTCAGTCTCCCTTCCCTTGCGCAGCGCAGCGGAGCGGGGGAAGGGGCGGGGATGGGGGCCGATTCATGAAACAGGGCTTGCTCTATCGTGAAACAGATGCCCTGGAAGGGGGCTTTGCCTACTGATTTCGACCTGTCCGGACAAGCCCCGTTCACGGGGCGTTGTTCAGTAGCCCGGCCGTTTACGGCCGCGCTCTACCGCGGCCAAAAGCGCACCAGCGCGATGCTGCCGTGGACAAGCAGCGTCAGCGTCGGCAGGATGGAGACGGCGAGGGCGATGAGAAGGTTGCCGCCGCGCAGACGGCCGTCGTCCGCCCGTTCCAGGCGGTAGCCGAGGGCGGCGGCGGGCAGGGCGGCATCAGGAGCCTGCGGTGGGTAGAAGATGAGTTCGGCCGTGGGGGCGAAGAGGGCGCGGGCCTGGTCGCCGGCGAAGTCGCGGACGCCGTTGAGCAGGCTGTGCGCCACCTTTCCCGCCCAGTGCTCGGCGCCGATATGGCTGGCGAGGTTAGCATGGGCGGCGTTCACCAGTTGGTCGGCGAGCGTACCGAGCGCCGCCGAGGGTGGCTGGCCGGTCAGCGCCGCTGTCGGGCGCTCTACCGCGTCGCCGGCGGCGGTGATGGCGGTGACGGCTGCCGCGCGGACGGCGTAGCCCTTCACCACGGCATCCCAGCCCTCGTCCATGATGCGGCGGAGCAGATCCATCGGCTGCAGGGTGACAAACTCCTGCACCAGCGGGTGCGGCCCGGCTCCGCCGGTATCGGCCTGCGCGCGAACGATGTCACCCAGTGCCGCGGCCATGGCGTCCAGTGCCTGCACGCCCAGCCGCGGCGAGACGGGCACGGCGGCGGTGACGCGATGGTCGGCGCCGTCGTGCTGGAAGGCGTAGGTCACCTGCACCTGCGGGATGCCGTTCACCCGCATTCCCGACGGCGTCAGGTTCACCAGGCGGCCGGGGGCGATGACGCCGGTCGCCAGCAGGCGGTTGCGCCGCAGGCCGGTCGCCAGGCCCCACAGCACCAGCAGTCCACCCAGCGCCGCGAGGCCGACCGGAATCCACCCCGCCGGGGTGGCGGGCGGCAGCTTCTGGAACCACACCCCGAACAGGCCGAAGAACAGCAGCGCCCACCCCCACACCGCCGGCACGGTGCCGTACAGGTTCTGCGTGCGCATCGACCAGGTGATGGAGCGTGGGGTACTGGGTGAGGACATGGTGAACTCTCCCGTCTTCCGACGATGATATTGCCCGGCGGTGTGCCCGGCCATAAATGGCCGGGCTACCGAACGACGCCCCCTGGAAGGGGGCTTTGCCTACTGATTTCATCCTGTCCGGAAAAGCCCCGTTCACGGGGCGTTGTTCAGTCGCCCGGCCGTTTACGGCCGGGCGGGGCATTGTGCCGCATTCGGCCCGGCGCACACCCCGTTGAGGGGCGTGCGCCGGGGGTGCGGATTGGAAATCCGCGCTCCCAGGGTTAGATCTCCGAATGATACAGCCGCCCCTGCCCGCGGTGGCCGGCGGCTTCCCAGGGGAGGTTCCACTGGAGGTGCTGATCGACGTAGACGTCCTCGCGGCCGTTGAACGTGATGGCCAGCCCGGTCGCCTCGAAGGGATCAAGGATGCGGCCGTCGGCGGCAAGGTCGAGTTGACGGGCGGCGACCCGCGGCACGGCGCCGGTGAAGGGCACCAGCAGCGTGACAAAGGTCCAACTACCCTCGGCGTCCTGCGTATAGGTGAGCCAGTCCGGGTTCTCGTAGCCGGGGGTGGGCCAGGGGTTGGGGCGCAGTTCCGGCGTGCCGTCACAGCCGGGCACGGGCAATATCAGCAGGTTGCCGCCGTCGCCACTGGTGACAGCCGCGCCGTCCGGCCGCAGCGTCGTCGGGGCGTTCAGGTGGAAGTGCATCTGATACCGGTGCGATTGCCCGGCCAGTGCGGTGAAGCGGTCGATCATGATCCAGTACTGGTCGCGCAGGTAGAAGAGTTTCCGCCGCACGGCGGTGACCGGTTTCTCCAGCCGGAAGTAGCCTTCATGCACGCCGCTGAAGTAGCAGTAATTCGCCGCCGAGCGCCAGTCGTCCACCGTCGGCGCCACGGTGGCGCCGAAAAGGAACTCCTGCACGATGGGCACCTGGTCGGCGCCGTCGACGGTGCAGGTATTGTGCGCCTCGGTCTTCACCCGCCACATGCGCATCTCGTCGTTCTCGCGCTCCTCGGCCACCGAGCCGTACCAGTTGTCCACCAGCAGGCGGCGGCCTTTCGCGTACAGCTCGAAGGAGAGCAGGTCGGCGTGTTTGTGGCTGCTCACCCGCGGACCGAGGGTGCCGGCGATGAGGCCCAGGTAATCGGCGTTGGGCGACCAATCCGAGCGCATGGCGTAGAGGCCGCTCTGCGGCAGGCAGGTATCGGGCAGCACCGGCGGGGCGGCGGGCACGCGCTGGTAGGCAGCCATCACGTCCTCGCCTTCGTCCACCAGCAGGCTGCCGTAGGGGGGCTGCCACACGGGCTGCAGGCTGTTGGCGACGAATTTGGCCTCGGGCAGCCAGAAGCGCGCCGCCATGCGCCGCAGCGCCATGCACGGCTGGAACTCCGGCCGGTCCTGCCCGTGGAAGCCCTGGTAGGCGGTCATGCGCACGGAGTCGGCGAAGACCGGGTAGTCGCCGTCCGGGCAGATGAGCTTCCAGCCGGCATCGGCGATGACGCGCAGCTTCGCTTTCGCCGGCTCGGAGAGGATGACGCCGTTCAACTCGGCCAGATGGGCGAGGAAAAGCAGGCCATGGGTGGCGAAGCCGTGGTACCCGGCCGAGCCTTCCTTCGACCATCCATCCGCCTCGAAGAGGATATTCAGCTCGCGCTCCAGGTAGTCGGGCATCAGCGCCTGGAACTGCGCCGCGCCTGTGAATTCAGGAAAAAAGAGCCCATACATCCAGAAGCCCGGAAAGGTGTGCGCGTACCAGTTGTGGCCGGAGGTGCCGAGGGTGGTTTCGCTCCAGCGGCGGGCGTCGGGCCATTCGACATCCAGCTTGGCGAAGAGCCAGCAGAAGACGGGGATGAGGTCGGCGTCGGCGCATGCCTCCAGTGGGAAGAGCGCGCGGATAACCTCCATGATGCTGTGTACCACGCCGAAGAATCCCTCGCTCCAGCGGTCGCGGTAGGCGATCACCCGCTCGCCCATCGCCCGGCAGCGCTCCGGCGTGGCGGCCAGGAAGATCGTCTCCGCGCCCAGCGCGCCGAAGGCGTTTCCGTGGTAAGGCATCAGCAGGTCGCGCGCCTGCGCCGCGTCCCAGCGCGCGTCGGCGTCGACGCGCTGCTCGGGTATCGCCGTCTCGCGAATCGCCTGAATATAGGCGCGGGTGAAGCCCATCCGCGGCAGCTCGCGCCCGCGGAAATAGTGGATGAGCGCCAGCGCGGAGGCCAGCGGGTCGTCCGGCTGATAGATCGCGGCCAGTTCGGGGAGGCTCCAGTCGGTGCGGTTGACGATGATTCGGGCGAGGTCGTGCATGGTTGTCCTTCTGTGAACGGGAAATGGGGACTGTAACGAATTTTTACGAGCATCGACACGGTGGCGAATTTCCGTAAAGCAAAAAATTCGTTGCTGTACCCAATACGGTTAGATGAGCCTGTTCTGTGCGGCGAACGAACCTCACCATGCCGCCATGTTGCCTTGTATCCCTCCCCTCCCCATGTAGGGGAGGGGGCGGGGGAGAGGTGGCGCGTGGCGGTCGACAATCTGTTATCTGAACCGTATTCTTGCTGTACCCATTTCGATCTATTCGGAATAACGTTATTTCACCGCGCCGCGCGCCATTCCTTCACAGTGGGAGTAATTCCGGGACCGGTGAATGACGACGGTGCATCTGCGGGGTGAGTTTTCGCTCCGGTACTCCCTTCTCCCAGTATTGGGAGAAGGGTTGGGGATGAGGGCGCGCGCGGGAGCGCGCAACGCTACTCCGCAAATAAAGTGATCGTCCACTAGGTGATGCCACAGCGCCGCAGCGCCGCCAGGCCGGCGTCGAGCACGTCCTCGATGCCGGGGGCTAACGGCGCGGGGAAGCCGTATTCGTAATAGCTCTCCACCTCGTAGCCGCCTTCCGGCAGCATGCGCGAGGTGGGCAGGTACAGGCCCATGCCGTTGCTGTAGCCCAGCGGCAGGGTGACGCCGGCGGGGAAGCGCGCCAGCAAGTGCAAGGCCAACTCGCCCACCGGTTCGCCCTCGATGGCCACCAGGCGCAGGCCCTCGCCGAGGGTGATGCCGTGCAGCAGGATGGGCGCGGCGACGGGCAGGGGCAGGCCGCGGTCGAGCAATCGCAGTTGCCGTTCACCCCACAGGCGACGAAGCAGCACTTCCGACGTGATGGCGTCTTCGTATACGGCGCGCGGGGGCAGCGGCGCCAGCGGGTAGTGCTGCTCGATGAGCGCCGTCCGCAGCGCCGGAACTACCGCGGTCAGGCCGGCGTCCAGCACGGCGATGACTTCGCGGGTGACCTGTTCGCCGGCCGCCTCCACGTCGGCATGCGTGCCGCCGCGCCAGTGGGGATTGGCGGGGTCGGTCTCGGCAATGGTCGCGGCTTTGGTGTCGCCGCCGAAGCCTTGCAGGAACATCGCCGCCGGCGCGCCGAGATACGCGTCCAGCCGGTCGCAGGCGGGGCCGGGATAGTCCGCGCTGAATTCCCACCCGTAGACGGTGGAGGGATGGCAGGAGACGGAGAAGAGCAGGCACACCGGCGCGCCGGCGTCGTCGCGCAGCAGGCACACCGGCAGGTGATGGCAAACCGTGGCGTCGGGGTCGGGCGCCCACTGCGCCGTGCCGCTGGCGTCCAGCCGCCGGCGGCTGACGGGTAGCGCGGTGTGCCCGGCCCCGGCATGGAGAGTGGCCGGGCGGGCGGAGGCACGGGCGTCGGCGGCCGCGGCCAACGTCTCCCGCTCGATCAGCTCCAGGTACGCCCAGTCCGGCGCGGTATCGTAATGGTGACCGAAGGTGGCCACCGACGGCCCGGCATGGGTGTGCGAGCAATTGATGAGGATCTGCCGTGGCAGCAGATCGAGCGCGCGCCCCACCGCCGCCTTCAGCCGGTCGGCGTGCTCGCGGGAGAAGAAGACCACGTCGTAGGCGAGGATGAGCGCCGCCTCGTCGTCCCGCCGCAGGTACAGCGCGCGCACGCAGAGGTCGTCGTGCGTGCCAGTCGCCTCGCCTTTACAGTCGCGGTCGAGCCACCCGAGCATACGCGTGCCCGGCGGGGGATTGATAGTGCGTCTGGCGAAACCGGCGAGCATGGCGCCTCCTTGCCAATAGTATACCGCACGCGCGTGTCACATAATAGGGGATAGCCTCCGGAGGCAATTGCAAGATTCCCTAACGACCACCTGCATGGTCAGGATCACACCGCCGCAAGCCCCCTTCCAGGGGGCGTCGCTCGGCAGGATGATCTTGCGGAGCTGCCCCATTCGATACCTTGTCCACACCCCTTGACAAATCAAACATATGTTGCTATACTACCGCCTGCACTGTGGCAATCAAATAGTCGGGCGGGCGAGCGTCCTCGCGAGCCGACTCCGGGCGCAATTCTGGTATGTCGTGCCCTACTATAGCATGGTGGCGACGGGTGAAGCTTCCACCCGGAGTCGGCTCGCGAGGACGCTCGCCCGCCCGCTTTACCCGGCACCTTATACTTTCGACAAAATACACCATCCACTACCATCTCTGCCGCCTTTCGCCGGGGAACCAAACAACGGCTCGGGGGAGGAAAACGACTACCCCCTTTTTCGCCAAAATGACAAAAATGTGGGGGTAGTCACGGGGGGTAGTCAAAGGAACTACCCATACGTCGGAACGAGGGGACAGCGGAGGCTGTCCCCTCGTTCCGCTGCGGCCGACAGCGTTTCGTCCGCCACCTAAAACAACGGCGGCAACTGCGCGAGGTTGTCTACTTTCTCCCCCTCCGGGTCGCGGTGCGCCGGCGTCGTCCGCCGCGCTCCCTTGTAGCGCACGCCCTCGCGCAGCGGCAGGCCGTTGGCATCCGCCAGCCGGAAATACAGCCGCCAGGACTCGTGTCCATGCGCAACCTTAATCAGCACCGGGTTCTCGCCCTTCTTCAGCGTGATGAAGACGCGGTCCTGGTCTCTGAAAGCCAACCGGTAGCCTTTGTTGTAGACCACCCGCTGGCCGTTCACCCACACCGCCAGCCGCTCGTCGCCGCCGGTCAGCAGTTGCACGGTCTGGTCGCGGTCGGAGAGAATCGTCGCCGCCAGGTAGGCGATGACGGCACGGTTGGGCGTGAACTGACCGAGCAGATCGGTCGGCGAGGCGGATATCGCCGGCTGGCCGTCTTTCAACAGCGGCCGCCACTGCACCGCCGCCGGCTCCGCGCCCTTTTCGCCGGCCTTCACGCCCTGGTAGGTGGCCTTTGGGTCATAGCCCTTCTCCGGCCCGAACTCCTTCAACTGGAAGTTCTGCCCGGCGTAGTCGAAGTTGTCGAACGGGCCGACGATGTGCCAGTCGTGGAAGAAAGTGTTATGCGGTCTGGTCATTTCCTGGAGAGCGCCGATATCGCAGAAGGTCACCCAGTCCGGCTGTTTCTTCACCTTTGTCGCCAGCGGCACGATCCAGCCGGTCTTGCCTTCGACAACAGTTTTCCTGAGCGATTTCAGCGGCGTGCCGTTGAACACCACCGTCGGCTGCTGCGCGAAGCCGACCAGCACCATGGCCGTCGCCAGCGTCGGATAGTTTTTCTGCTCCGGCTTCACCTGGTAATCGATCCACGCTTTGCCCGCTGCCGGCGTGATGCGCAGGCGCGTCATGCCCAGCCGGCCGTCCGCGAGCACCTGCTGCCCGCCGGGCAGGACGAAGCGCTGGTAGATGGGGTCGGGAATCGGGTTGTAGGCGGTGTAGGTGCCGCTTTTCGGCTCCGCCAGCAGGTAGGCGCGGAAGCCGGGTTCGGACAGCAGCGTCACCCCGCCTTTTTTCAGCACGCCGTTGTCTCCCTGGATGCTCCACGGCGTGTCGCGCTGGATGCCCGCCGGCAGGTAGTCGCGCACCCCGTTCACGCGCATATACACCGGCCACGAGCGTCCGGTGAAGAAGGTGTCGTCCATGCGCCAGGCGTGGAAGCCCATCTCCAGCGTATCCTTGCCGCTGCGGAAGGCGAGGTCATGATGCCCGGCGGGGTTCCACGCGATGGACAGCTTCGCCGCTTGCAGATGCTCGCGGAATTTTTCAAAGCTGCCGTATTCGCTCTCGTCGCCCATCTCGATGACATAGCCCGCGCTGGCTTTGCGTTCCGCGTTATACAGGTCGTCGAGGTTGAGACCTTTGCTGCCGCGATAGAGGAAGGTATTCACATAGAGCACCGGCCATTCATACGCCACCTCCACCTGCTCGTCGCGCGCCAGCGGGTTCAGCGCGATGGGGATGAGGCCCACGTAGGTGACGCCGTCCTTGATGCAGATGAGGTCGCCGTCCTTCGCGTAGACGGAATTCTTTCCGCTCGTTTTCAGGTAGCGCTCCCACTCGTACTTCGGGTCGGGGTTCGCCGGAGACGCCGCGCCGGAGAGCCGGTCGATCTTCCGGTCGCCGATCCACACCTCGCGCTGCGACACGTCGCCGAAGGTCTTAATCGCCAGGCTGGCGTGCAGCGCGTTGAAGGAGGTCGGGTTGTAGTTGGGGTCCTTCGCGCGCCAGCCGCCGCCGTAGTCCGGGTTGGGCGGCGAGGACATCGAGTGCCGCGGCGGCAGCGCGGTAAGGGCAATCACTTTGCCGTTGTGCTGCACCGCGCCCACGCCCACCATCGACTGCAGGAAGACGCCATTGATACCGAAACTCATCTGCAGCGTCGACAGCTCCTCCATGTGGGTGACGGTAGCGTCTTTGCGCCGCCACTGCGCGGTCAGCGGGGTCACGCCGGCGTAGCCGCGCGTCTCGGCGCGGGTGCCCAGCGCCCAGTTGCGCCCCAGGCTGTTCACGTTCCACCCCGCCACGCCGTCATCCGGCGAGAACTGCCACACCCGGGCGTAGACCATCCACGGATACGCCTTCTCGTCGACGATGTTCGCCCACTCCTCCGGCCCCCACGGCGCCAGCGCGGCGTAGCGGCCGGGCATGCCCTCGCTGCCGAAGATGGGCACGTTGTGGATCTTCTCCTCCCACTTCGTGCGGTCGGTGTGGATGAGCGCGCCCTGCCGCGACAGCAGGTGTACCGCGTGGTACGGCCCGTCCTGGAACAGAAGCTGGTACTTCAATTCGCCGCGGCCCATCGGATAGGTGATGCGCTTCAGGCCGGGATGGAAAACAGAGATGAGTTGCTCCACCTCGCGCTCGCTGGCGATCTCGCCCATCAGCTTGTCCACCGGGTCTTTCGCGTATTTGCCGATCATCTGCAGGCCGGCCACCGACAGCGCCTGGTAATAGGTGTCGCCCGCCTCCTGGTTGGCGCCGTTGTAGAAGCCATACATGCGCAGCAGCAGGTTTTCCAGCCCGTAGCGCGCGTCGGCCAGCGGGTATTTGGCGCCCAGGTACTGCGCGCCCAGGTAAGCGCCGGCGATGGAGTTGGTGTTGAAGTTCTGCGTGCCCAGCGTCCAGTTGTACGAGCGGAAGTAGCTGCGCATGCGCGGATTTTCGGTGTCTTCCACCTCCGGGTGCAACCACGCTGTCCAGTAGCGCGTCAGGTGGTCGCGCAGGCCGGAGCTGAGCAGCTCGGGATAGGCCGCCGGCGCCAGCGACCAGTCGCTGGAGAGGTGGCCGTCCCAGTGGTGCGGCGCCACGACCAGCAGCGACTGCTGGTATTTCGCGTAGGCGGCGGGGTCGCCGGAGAGGAATGGCGCCAGGTCGATACGCCCCAGGTTCCACCCGCGCAGCGCCCGCAGCTCCTGCGCCCGCTGCCACTGCCAGTCCGGCATGTCGGCCGGCTTGCCGGTATATTTCGCGATCTGGGCCGCCCAGTCGGCGGGGGGCGCGTAGGCCGAGCGCCCGACCGGCTTCCCCCCCAGCGCGGCGGTCGTCGCGGCGAAATCCAGCGGCTTGGGCAGCGCGCCGGCCGCGCGGGCGCCGGCGGGATCCTTGCGCAGGGTGAGGGTCAGCGTCGGCGCCTTTACCCAGATCTTCATGTAGCCGGTTTCCACCCGCCACGAGTAGACATCGAACCACCCGCCGTCCTGGCTGTTGTATTTCAGGTCGAACAGCTCCGCCTTGTTCACCGCCAGCCCGCGTTCCTCCAGCCCGCGCAGGCGCGCGCCGAGGGTGCCGCCGTACCCCTTGTCAGTGAGCAGCGCGGTGATGTCCAGCGCCGCGCTGGTGCTGGCGGCGTGCAGCGGCAGTGGGCCGAACGTGCTGGGAAGCCGGTCCTGCCCGTCGCCGATGCCGGCTCCGCGGCTCCAGTAGGACAGCCCGTTGATGTGGGCTTCCGCGGTGGGACCCAGCTTCGGGTCATCCACGCTCCACGGCTTCAGCAGCGGCCGCGCCAGCGCCGACCACTTCCCGGGGCTCGCCTCGTAATCCCCTTCCGCACCCCAGCCATGGCGCCCGCGCTCTGGTCGCGGTCCTTCCTGCTTCTCCCACAGCAGCACCAGCTCCGCTTTCTCGACGGCATACCCCTCCCGCAGCTTCGCATACACCTGCTCCGCCAGCCCGGGAAAGCGCACCAGCATGGGCCGGATGGCGTCGAAATAACGCTCGTTCGGGTAGACCTTCGTCCAGTTCGCCGGGTCCAGCACCGCCGTCTGCGCTGTCGCCGACAGCGTCACGCGCTCGGTTTGCGCCCAGACCGCGCCCGCGCAGCACAGCACGGCCAACAGGGGAAGCCATCGCATCATGGGAAACCTCCAGGGGTGTGAAACGTATTACCCAATTTGACAATCGGCGGGTGGGGAAGTTGCATGCGCAGTCAGTCCCTGCGATGAGCTACTCCTCCCCCATCTCCCGCAGCGCCAGCCGAATCTTCTCCGCCGCCGGGTGGGTGGGGTGGTGCTTCAGCAACCGGTGGAAGATGGCGCGGGCTTCGCTCTGGCGGCCTTCGCGCAGGCGCAGGTTGCCCAGGTTGGCGAGCGCGGTGGGTTCTTCGGGCCAGAGGGCGAGGATCTGCAGGAAGTGGCCGGCGGCGCGCTCCAGGTCGCCGGATTGCACGGCGGCCACGCCGGCGTCCGATTCCAGCGCCAGGTATTCCTGGGCCAGCATGGGGTCGCCTGGCGCCAGCGCGCGGGCGGCGCGTATGGCCGCGGCGGCGGCGGGCCAGTCGCCTAGCCGCGCCAGCGCCAGCGCCAGGTTGCGGTGCGCTTCCACATGGCGGGGCAGGTCGCGGGCGGCGCCGGCATACAGGTCGCGGGCGCGGGGAAAATCCTCGTCGTGCATGGCGGCGTTGCCGGCCAGCAGCCGGGCGTGGGGCGATTGGCTCATGGCCGGGTGGCGCGCGACTGTGTCAAGCTGCGCGGCCAGCGTCGCGGTGTCGGCCAGCGGCCGCGGGGCGCCGTCGCGGGGCAGCAGCGTCGCCTCGCCGTGAAAGACGCCGGCGTCGTCCCACCACAGCGCCAGTCGCAGGTCGGCGTCCTCGCACACCTGCCACACCCGCGCCCAGGCGGCCAGCACCGCCTCCGCCGGGTGCGTGCCCAGCGGCGCCGGCGCGCCCGGCCAGCCGATCTCGCCCGCCAGCGCGGACAGCAGCGACGGCAGGTCGTCCGCCACCCCCGGTTGAATCGCCAATTTCGCGCTGTCGATGCCCCGCCGTCCGCGATACCACAGCACCGCCGCCCCGCCGCTGTCGGTGAGGTCATCCAGACGTCGCAGCGCCTTCGCCCGCGCCGCGTCGAGCGGCGCGAAGCGGCGCTGCAGGCTGCCGGTATCCAGGCCGGGTCGGGTTGGGATCATGTCAAAACGCCCCCGTGTCCCTGCATCATAGCGCATTTTGCATGTCGCGGGGAGAGGGGGAAGAAAGCCACAATGCCGAGACATGGGAACTGTAACGCATTTCACGTCCATACACCCGGTTGCTGATATCGCTCCTGCTTGAAATGCGTTGCTATACCCATGTTCGCTGATCGTTCCCGGCAGTATGCAGCATACGCGTTTACATCAGGTGGGGGTATCGTTGCGCGCTCCCGCGCGCGCCCTCACCCCCTGCCCCCTCTCCCAATGCTGGG
>CAZPYA010000068.1:0-30405 GCA_964590255.1 uncultured bacterium | reverse complement strand
TGTTTCTGACCATGCATGTTGTCGTGTGGGGGATTCTGCAATTACCTCCGGAGGCTGTCCCCCATTTCCCCCCTATTTCCTTGTATAATACTTTTACTGGGAAGAATACATCGGTCGCCCTGGATCGCTTGTGCCTGTCTCAACATCAGGAGGAGGTATTAATTCACGATGAGACATTATCTCTATGTTCTTGCTTGCCTGGGTATTTTAGCGTTGTGCATCATGGGGTGTAACAAGAAGACAGTTGTTCCCCTGCCGGGGGTATATGAAATATCCTATCAATCAGGTGACCTTAAGTATCTCGGAAAAGAGCGATTGACACTCTATCCCGATGGCCATTACACGCAAAAATTTACATATGCCAATGGTATAGTGAAATCACATTCAGGAAAATGGCAAGTTTATCATGGCAGTCATTATTTTCTATTGCTTGACGATTATGCCGAATATGTTGACAGCATGAGTAAAAACTCAATCATACTGTCACGCATGCTAGCATCGGTCTTATAATTGAATATTTTTCTAATGATATTAAGCTTACAGTCGATGAAGATAGTGACTATCATTTTTGGAGGGTGAAAGATGTTGATAACTAATGGGGCGTCAATAAAATAATTTTAGCAAGCGCTGTGTTGCCTCCCGTGTATACGGCGGGTGCGTATAGTTTTATTCGCGGTGTAAGCTCTCGTGCAGCAAGGAGATATTCACCATGCTGGTTATACTACCTGTAGAGAATTCGCCGTGTGATGCGGGTAGGCAGACTGCCATCGCTTTCCTGGTGGGTCCAGTTGCCATGCGGGTCGGAGGGTATGTGAAGCGGGTATACACCGCACCTGATACGCGTCATCCGCCGTGCGCTTTTCGCGCTGGGCCCTGATGAGCGTGTCACGGAGACCATATGTGTAGCGGCACCGCGTGAACGGGCGACGGCGAGAGATGTCGCTACGCGCAACATCCTTCCCGAGGTGCAACGATCTACCCCTTTATCCAGCTTATCGTAAACGTCCGCGCGATATCCACTGCTACACGCTGGTTCAACTGTGTTCGCACAGATCATGCGACCATATCGTGCTGCTGGTCATCGCCTCCTGCGATGGTGGAGCCGACGTCCTGTCGGCGCGTCGTCGTCGGGGACCCTGTGACCCAGGGGGGCGTCCTGCACCCCTGGGCTGTAGAATGTTGCCCTTGCAGGGCAGCGTCCGCATCCATGCGGAAGGGAGGCATCGATACGATTGCGGCAACGCGGTTGAGCCAGCGTGATCGAGCCGCTTCCGATCCACCGACGACATCTCGGCATAGTACCGCAGGAGTTCCTTTTGTCCCTCGACCGCGTTACGGGGCACCGGCGTGACGTCGGCCTGCCGCAGCACCGCTTCCGTGGGCCGGTGTCAGCCCTGGGCGCTCTTCACGCGCGTCGCGGGGCCGGGGATGCGTTCGCCGTGCCCGGTCGGCGGATTGACGGCGCCCACCCGGCACGCTACAATCGGTAACGCGGCCCGCCGCCGCATCCTCATTCGGATTCCAGGCAGACAAGGGGACACCGTGGAGAGTTCGCAACGCGCCGCCATCCGCTACGGGCATTTTGACGATGCCGCTCGCGCCTACGTCATTACCGATCCGGCCACGCCGCGGCCGTGGATCAACTATCTCACCAACCGGCGGCTGTCCGCCTTCATCAGCCAGAACGCCGGCGGGCTGCTGTGGTATCAGGAAGCGCTGATGCATCGCATCTCGCGCTACCACTACATCCCCGCGCCGCAGGACCGCCCTGGTTTCTACGTCTACATCAACGACCGCACCCACGGCACGCTGTGGAACCCGCACTTCGCCCCCACCTGCACGCCGCTGGACAGCTACGCCTGCCGTCACGAGCCCGGCATTACCAGTTTCGCCGGCGAAAAGGCGGGGGTGCAGGCGGACGTGCTGTATACTATCCCGCCCGATGACGACGTGATGCTGTGGCAGGTGACACTGCGCAACACCGGCGCGGAAGCGGTCGATCTGCAGGTGTCCAGCTACCTGGAATTCGGCCTGCTGGAGTTCATGCGCGAGATCATCGCCTGGTGCTACCTGAAGACGCACTGCGGCTTCAGCTTCCATGCCGCTTCCAACGCCATCCGCTACGATTACCACGTCTTCGAGGCGCCCTTCACCCCGCGCATGGCCTTCGGCTGCACGCTGCCGGCCACCGGGTACGAGTGCGCCCGCGACGTGTTCGTCGGCCGCATCGGCTCGCTGGAGCGGCCCGGCGCGCTGGTGAACGGTTTCCAGAACTCCGAGGCGCCGCTGGGCGGCCACGGCTGCGGCGCGCTGGCGGTGGATCTCACCCTGCAGCCCGGCGCCTCCACGCAGTTCGCCTACCGCTTCGCCATCGCCGACACCTGGGACGAGACCGATACCCTCCTCGCGAAATATGCCGATGCCGCGCGGGTAGCCGACGGCGTGCAGGCCGTGCGCGACTTTTGGGAGACTCGCCTCGGGATATTGCAGGCGCAGACCGGCGACGCGGTGGTGGACCGCTTCGTGAACACCTGGAATCCCTACAACAGCCTTACCACGCTCTCGCAGGCGCGCATCATCTCCACCGATCACATGGGCCTGGGCGGACTGCAATACCGCGACACCACCCAGGACGCGCTCGGCGCCGCCAGCCTCGACCCGCAGTTCTCCATGGAGCGCATGCGGCTGGTCTTCGGCACGCAGAAACAAGACGGCGGCGGTTGCTTCTCCTTCTTCCCGCATTGCCCAGAGCCCATCAACGACAAGCCGGAGCGTTCGGACAACACTGTCTGGCAGATTTACACCATGAATGCGCTGCTGGCCGAGTTCGGCGACCTGTCGCTGCTCGATGAGGTGATTCCGTATCGCGACGGCGGCGACGGCACGGTGTATGACCACATCCTGCGCGGCCTGCAGTTCATCGAGCGCCGCCGCGGCCCGCGCGGTCTGCCCACGCTGTACCACGCCGACTGGAACGACGGCCTGGCCGTCTTCATGGACGAGAACGCGGAGAGCGTGATGCTCGGCCAGCAGATGGTGTATTCCTGCCACGAACTGCGCGACCTGGCGCTGCGCTTGGGCCGCGACGACGATGCCCGCTGGTGCACCGACGTCGCCGCCGAGTTAACCGGCATCCTCAACTCCGACCTGGTGTGGGACGGTGAGTGGTATCGCCGCCTGCTGCTGAGCAATGGCAAATTCGTCGGCAGCAGCCAGTGCGCTGAAGGGAAGATCTTTCTCAACACGCAATCCTGGGCGGTCATCGCCGGCATCGGTGCCAATGGGCGCGACGTGCAGGCGATGAATTCCGCCGGCCGCATCCTCGACTCCAAATACGGCCTGGCGCTGCTGGCGCCGTCGTATACCGGCATCCCCGAGCCCACCGACCCGCCGCTGGGTTCCAGCCCCGGCACGAATGAGAACGGCAGCATTTTCTGCCACGCCAACACCTGGGCCATCATCGCCGAATGCCTGCTGGGCCGCGCCGACCGCGCCTTCAAATACTACCGTCAGCTCATTCCGCAGATGGTGTCCGAAGGCGCCGGTCCCGATCTCTACGCCCGCGAGCCATATGTTTACGTCTCCAGCATTGTCGGGCCGGTCAACAATCTCTTCGGCACCGGCGGCATCAGTTGGCTCACCGGCACCGCGAGCTGGATGTATATCGCCGCCACGCAATACCTGCTGGGCATTCGTCCCACGCTGGACGGCCTGGCCGTGCAGCCGTGCCTGCCGGCGTCACTGCCCAGCGTGCATATCACCCGACGCTTCCGCGGTTGCGCATACGACATCACCATCGAGAACAGCGGCAGTGGCCAGGTGGCGCTGGAGTTGAACGGCCAGGCTGTCGCCGGCACGGTGCTGCCGGTGGTGACGGACGCGCAGGCGACGGTACGCTGCCGCTGTTGATTGCGAGGCCGCCCATGCCCCAACAACCCAATATCCTGCTCATTATCACCGACCAGCAGCGCGGCGACTGCCTTAGTTCCGCCGGCCACCCCGTGCTGCTGACGCCGAACATGGACGCTATCGGCGGGGCGGGGGCGCGCTTTTCGCGGGCGTATGTCACCTGTCCCTCCTGCATCGCCGCCCGACGGAGCATTCTCTCAGGGCAGTTCCCGCGCACCCATGGCATGGTGGGGTATGCCGACGGCGTCGAGTGGAACGCCCCGCCCACGCTGCCCGGCGTGCTGCGCGACGCGGGCTACCACACCATGATGGTGGGCCGCAGCATGCACCAGCACCCGGTGCGCAAACGCTACGGATACGACCAGATGATCACCGCCTGCCACATGGGCGGCACGGATTACGACGAGTGGCTGCAGGCGCATGCTCCACTGAATACCGCGGGCTACTACGACGGCGGCCTGCTGCACAATGACTGGACGGCGAAGCCGTTTCACCTGCCCGAGACGCTGCACCACACGAACTGGACCGTGGATATGGCGCTGGAGATGCTGCGCAAGCGCGATCCGTCCTGTCCCTTTTTCCTCACCGTGTCCTTCCTGGCGCCGCACCCGCCGCTGCAGCCGCCCGCGCATTATTTTGAGCGCTACTTGCGCACCGGCGTACCCACCCCGGTTATCGGCGACTGGGCGCGGCCGCCGGCGCAGGACAACCTGCCGGTGGATGCCGGCTGCATCGACCTGTCGCCGGAGGCCTTCTTAAGCATGCGCGCCGGCTATTATGGCCTCATCAATCATATCGACGACCAGCTTCGCCGGCTGCTCGGCCACTTCCAGCGCATGGGGTGGGGGGAGTATGACAATACCGTTATCCTTTTCGTCTCCGACCACGGCGAGATGCTCGGCGACCATTATCGCTTCCGCAAATCGCTGCCGTATGAAGCCTCGACGCACGTCCCATTCCTGCTGCAGGCGCCCGGCCGCTACGGCCTCGATGCCGGCCGCGTTGTTGACGCGCCGGTGTGCCTGGAAGACATCATGCCCACGCTCCTCGACCTCGCCGGCGTCGACATCCCCGACACCGTGGAAGGCCGTAGCCTGTTGCCCCTGCTGCGTGGCGAAACAGATCACTGGCGCGATAGCCTCCACCTGGAGCACGCGCCGAACTTCCACGCCCTCACCGACGGCCGTGAAAAATTCATCTGGCACGTCGCCGACGGCCGCGAGCAATTCTTCGACCTGACAACTGACCCCACCGAATGCCGTGATTGCATCGCCGACCCGGAATATCACTCGCGCATAACCTGGTGGCGACAGCGTTTAATCACGGAGTTGCGCGACCGGCCGGAAGGTTTTACGGATGGTGAGCGGCTGATTGCGGGGCAGGAGTATCGGGCGGTGCTACAGCATGCGAAAACCTGACCCCCTGGGAGCGCGGATTTTCAATTCGCATTGATGCTCTTCCATTGCCTGTATACAGACAGCATGGCAATACGGGCGGATTAAAAATCCGCGCTCCCAGAGTGTTTGCCTTTGACGCGCCCCCCACCAACCCGTTATCATACACGCCGTATGGTCCTCGACGATCGGCCTCACCTGCCTCCGTTGACGATTCCGAAACTCCCCCTGTCCCGGGCTGCGCTGCTGGAGTGGTGGCGCGCGCCTGGCGGGTATCGGGAGGTGTTGCAACTCGCCTGGCCGCTGATTCTTTCCCAGGGGTCGAATACCATCCTGCAGTTCCTCGACCGCATGTTTCTCACCTGGCACTCTGCCGATGAGCTGGCGGCGGCGGGGCCGGCGGGGGCGCTGGCGTTCACCATCCAGGCGCTTTTCATCGGCATGGTCGGGTACGCCTCGGTCTTCGTGGCGCAGTATACCGGGGCGGGACGGCAGCGACAGGCCATCAGCACGGTGTGGCAGGCACTGTATCTGTCGGTGCTGGCGTCGCTGCTCATTTTGCCGTTGGCGCCCGTGGGGGGGATGATCTTCCGCCTGGCCGGCCACGCGCCCGCCGTGCAGGCGATGGAGCGCGTCTACTACGATATTTTCCTCTACGGCTCCTTCACCTTCATCGGCAGCGCGGCGGTGTCCGCCTACTTCATCGGCCGCGGCACCACACGCATCTTGCTGTGGATCAACCTCGTCAGCGTGGCGATTAACTGCCTGCTGGCCTACCTGCTCATCTTCGGTGTCGGCCCCTTCCCCGAGATGGGCATCGCCGGCGCGGCCTGGGCCACCGTCATCGCCCAGTCCTTTGCGTTTCTCATCGGTTTCGGCGCATTTCTGCGCGATGCGGGCACGGCGGGCTGGCGGCCGGCGCCGGCGCTCATGAGCCGGCTGGTGCGCTTCGGGTATGCCAACGGCGTGCAGATTACCCTGGACATGATTGGCTGGACGGCCTTTATGCTGCTGGTGGGCGGCCTGGGCGCCGCCGCACTGGGCGCGACGAATCTCGCCTTTCAGCTCAACTGCATCGCCTTCCTGCCCATCATGGGCCTGTCCATGGCTGCATCCGCGCTGGTGGGGCAAAACCTGGGGAAAAACCGGCCCGACCTGGCTAACCACGCCGTCTGGTCGACCATCCATATCGGCCTGGCTTTCACCGCGGCCATCGGCGCACTATACGTGCTCATTCCCGACATCCTTATCGCCCCCTTCGCCGCCCATGGCGATCCTGTTGCCTTCGCCCCGGTGCATGCGCAGACCGTGGTGCTGCTCCGTTTCGTCGCCGTCTACTGCCTCTTCGACGTGTTCAATCTCGTCCTCTCCGGAGCGCTGAAAGGCGCGGGCGACACCCTCTTCGTCATGCTCATTTCCTCCAGCATCGGCGTCATGCTGCTGGTGCTGCCCACCCTCTACTTCTGCACCCGCCCGGGCTGGGGCATCTATGGCGCCTGGACCGCCATCACCGCCTTCGTCCTCGTCCTCTCCGTCGCCTTCCTCCTTCGTTATCGGTATGGCCCCTGGCGTCGCATGCGGGTGATCGAGCACGAAGTGATTTAACGCATACTCCTGCACGTATTCGCCCGCGTCACCCAACTGGTGCTATAATCGGCCCCCCTCCCCGACCCTCCCCCCGTGCCGTCCACTGCGTTCCCTGCACAGGGGGAGGGAGTGTGTTATGTCTCCCTCCTCCTGTGCGCGTAGTGCAACGAAGGGCACGGGGGGAGGGCCGGGGAGGGGGGCCGATTATAGGTACGCGGCTCGACGGAGTCTCGCCCAATACCGTTCAAATAAGCTCATTCGGATCGCCGGATTCACCTCTCCCCCAACCCCCTCCCCTACGTGGGGAGGGGAGGGAATGAGGAAATATGACGACGTGTTGGCGGCTTATTTGATCAGCATTGGGAGTCTCGCCCTCCAGTCCATTTCCTTACTTCACTGTTATCGTAAACGTATGCTCCCCCGCTGGCAACGCTAGCGTCAGCGTCAGGCCGTCCTGCTTCACTTCGATGGGCTTGCCGTCCAGCAGCACCGTTACAGCACCCGTATTCGGCGGCAGGATGATCGTTGCGGTATGGGCCTCTCCGTTGCTTTCGCCGGTGATTGTCGTGCCTTTGACGTGCAACGCCGTCGCCCCGTTACTCGCCAGTTGCCAGCCGTCCGTCTTCACGGTGCACGCGCCTTTCACCGTCGCGAGTCGCAGCGCGCCGTCGGTATATTTTCGCAGAAACGCGATTTCTCCACTCACCATGTCGCCGCCGTCGGTGATGGTCGCCGTTTTTCCCGGTGACAATAGCACCAGGTCGCTGCCTTCCATATGCCCGATCTTCGCCCCGCGGTCGGTGCCCAGCGCTGTCACCTGTGCCGGCCCCTGGCCCGCCGCGCGCGGGTAGAGCACCGCGAGGAAGTCGTCTTTCGAACCCGCCTTGCGCGCGCGCACCGCGGTCTGCTCTTCCTCGAAATGGCCCCATGGATGCACCCACTGCTTATACTTGTAGGCATCTTTCGTCAACATCGCCATCGCCGGCCATAACAGGTGCGCGTCCAGGTCTACGCCATGCAGGCCGGGGAAGTGCGCGGTGTTGCCGGCGATATCCGGTTCCTTCGCCATCACCCACAGGTTCCAGGTGAATGCCTGGTTTGGTTGGCCGTCCTGTGTCTGGTCGCGCATCACCAGATAGGTTGCGCCCAGCGGGTCATCCGACTGCATGAGCAACACATGGCGCAGGTGCTGCTGGTTGCCGCTGCCATACGAGAGGCCGGCGGAATAGCTCATCGTGCGCGGCAGGCAGCGCACCGCCTGCGCCTTCTGGTTCAGCTCCTTCGGCCCGCCGCTTGGCCCCCAATAGCTATCCGTCCCCCGGTCAAAGCTCACGGTGCTGTGGTAGTCCGGCCGCCACATGGTAATCACTTCCGCGTTGGTTGCTCCGCGATGGCCGAAGTCGATGCACAGCGGCGCGCCTTTGGCGAAGTACTGGATCGAGTTGTAATCGCCCGGGTCATAATGGTGCGAGAAATTGCCGCAGCGATGCGAGACGTAACTCGCTTTCGGATCGGTCCATGAGCTGCGCAGGATATTGCCGAAGCCGGGGAAGGCTCGCGCCAGTTCGGCCGGCGGCGTTGTGGGCAGGTCGGTGTCGCACAGCGCCATCGCCAGGGCGTTGGCACGTCCGCCGTTAAACAGGTTGTGCGCCTGTCCCTGCCAGTAGAACTGCTGCCGGGCGCTGAAGGCCGGGTCGCTCTTCTCGGTGGCCTTCGCTATCCACCCGTTGAAGGTCGTCGCAAAGCCCGGGAAGGCGTCGCCGATGCTCGGTACCGTCATGTAGCCCACTCCATCCGGCTTGTTCGGCGGGAAGCGCTTGTCGGGCGGGGTGAGAATGAAGCCGTAGTAGTCCATCGTCGCCTTGAACTGCGGGTCGACGAAGTAGTCCTTCCCGCGCACGTTCTTCAGCGCCTGCGCCAGCATAAACATGCCGTCAAGCGACGGCGACTGATAGAACGGGCACTCCAGCCATGCCCCACCCGGCGCGATCCAGTCGCCTTCCAGTTCCGATTTTAACTCGTCTTCCGCCCGTTTTAACCATTTGTTCGCCAGCGGGTGGCCGTCCAAGTACAGCGCCAGCATCCCCAGCGGCAGCTTCATCAGGCTGGTCATATTCGGGTTGGCGCTACACAAGCCCAGGTCGGTGTTCCAGTAGTCCGGGTGGTCGGTCACATAGGCGCCGAGAATCAGCGCCGCCTGTACGAACGCTTTGTCTTCCGCGGTCAGGTATGGCGAATCGGCCAGCAGATCATACGCCAGCAGCAGGTTGAGAATGCCGGTGGTGCCCAGGTGCGCGTTTTGCCCGATGCTCGACCGTCCCGGCACCGCCAGGAATTGATCGACCACCGCCGTGGCTAATCCTTTCACGCCTGCCGAGAGGATGATGCCATATTTTGGGTCATCCGAGCCGATGTAGGCTTGCGGCGCGCACTCATACAGCCAGTTGCCGACGTAATTTTCTGTGTAAAACTTCTGCCAACCGTCAGGCGAACCATTGATCTTTGCCACCGGATCGCATCCCAGGCCGGCCAAATAGCGCGTTGCCTTCTCCATCGCCGCTTTTTCGGACGGATTCACTTTCGCCTGCTTGCGCGCACGCTCGATGTCCGCCGGTGAAATGAGTAAAAATGGGTGCTTCCGGCCACTCGTTTTCAGCGGCGTGCCGAAGCCGAACTCCTTCACCTCGTCCAGCGGAAATTCGCTGTATTGCATCAACTGCTTGCGCAGCTTGAATTGCCACATCCCCTCACCGAGCAGGCGGTTCCATGCGGCGTTATCGTTTTTTGCCCGCGCCGCCGCGGCCTCTTTGAGGAGATCCATCCGCTTGCGGTCGAGGTAATCAGACGCCTTCCCGGCGGCGATAGCCAGTTCGCGATGCGCCGGCGAGAACTTGAATGTCCCGTCCTGTTGCTTCTCGTTCCACGCCAGCAGGCCCAATGTCGCGTCCAGCCCGCCGTCCTGGCGCGCGGTGATGGGGATGACGGTGCGGTCGTACCCGTTCCAATTCGTCGGTGACCACCGAGACGGCTTCAGCGCGACGAGGCCAATGAACGGCTCCCCGTCATTCCGATAGACCCCCGCCCAGTTCGTGCGGTCCTGCAGCCACCAGAATGTCCATGGGCACAGGCTACACACTATATTCTCTTTCGCAAAACTCACCGGATCGCCGGTGAGGCCTTTGTAGGTGTCCGCGTAGTAGTTGTTCTGCCAGAACACCCGGTCGGCATTGATGCCTTGTTGAAAATTGAAGCGGAATGCCGCCTTCGGCGCTTCCACAGTGGTGTCATCGGTGAACAGCGCCGCTTCCTGCCGCGCCCCCAGCGTGATGTCCGCCTGGTAGGTGCGGTCGTCGGCGAAGGTCAGCCGATAGCGTACGGTGACCCGCACCGGCCCTGCTTCGATGACCGTCGTCGTTGCCGCTTTCACCAGCAGCGGATCGCCGGCGTTCAGCCAACTCCCCCCGCCCAGCCATGTCGCGCCGCCGTCCATGCTCACGCCCAGCACCGGCGCGGGCAGCGTCGTCAGCTCGACAGGCGCCTTTAATGGCGCTGTCAGGCGCGGCAGGCGCAGCATCATTCGCTCATTGCCCAGATGCAACTCGCTGCCCCGCGACAGCAGCCGCAGCGCCGTCACCGCCGGCTTTCCCGTCTGCAGGTTCAGCGTCACTTCACCTTTTGGCGGCAGCGTCACCACCGTCCACAGCGTGCCAGTCACCACGCCATCTTTCCGCGCCAATCCGTTCACCTGGCATGGCATCGGCGTGCCTGCTGCATCGGTCAGCGTCAGCGACTTCGGCAGCGCCCCGGTAAACGACACTGGAAAATGCACCAGTTCATCCGTCCACTGGTGCCGCAGGTACTCTTTCACCGTGAATGTCTGCAACGTCGGCCCCGCCGCGAACGCCGCGAGTGAGAGCATGAACAGGAGAATACACGAACCGATACGCATGAGGATGACCTTTTCGCTGCGAGATAGGTATTTAGACGGTGCCTTCGGCAATTACTCTTGCCTTTTCCCGGCAGGCACTTGCCAGTTTGCATCGAATAAATATGGTACTGTGTCTACAGAGACGGACATTGAGACGTCATCTCGGGACGCGGTCATTGACGATGCCACACGCGTGATGATGCGCGTCAGGTGCCGTGAACTCTATGCGCAATCAATGACCGCGTCTGTAATCCATCAGGGGGAACCCGCGATGCTGTATATCTTGCGCGTCCTGCTCCTCGGACTGCTGGCCGGTCTGGCGCTGGCGTCCGTGGCCCAGGTGACCGTGAAATCCATCACCACCGACCGCATCACGTATGCGCCGGGGGCGAAGGGTACCGTCACCGTGCGCCTGGAGAATATCGATGATACGCCCACCGCCGGCACGCTGGTGGTAAAGCTCTACGAGGGGCTGGATAGCGCCACCACGCTCTTCAACGGCCCATTTACCGCGCAGCCCAGCGGACGCACCGAGAAGGTGCTTCCCATGGAAGTGGGCACCGCGCCGTGGGGGCGGGGGATCGTCGCCGAGTTCACCGCCGGCAAGGAAACCGCCGTCGGCGCCCACGCCTTCAGCGTGGTCACGAATCCCTTCATGTGCGCCATCTGGGGCCGCGGCCTGCCGCAGTTCGGCAGCGATCTCTGGACTGATACTGAGCGCATCCCCAATTGCGAAGAGATCGCCGTCGGCAACATCGCCAACTATTGCAATGCCTACGAGGCGTTCGCCTGGGCGCCCTGCGATTATTCCGTGATGCATATCGACCACGACGGCCCCTTTTACTCCGGGCAGACACAATATACGAAAAACCGCACGGCGATGATCGCGCTGCACGATGTGTTCCACAAATATGGCATCGCCTGTATTTCCTACGGCAAAACCTGCGCCGCCGGTGAGCCGGGTGTCGTGTATGCGTTGAAGCACCCTGAGCAGATGCATGTCTTCTCCCCCGCCGGCTTTGCCCACGAGGATATCAGCGTCGATGTGATGGACCGCATGGCCGAGGGGCGTTTCCGCCGCCACGGCGTAAACGAAGATTTCTGGCAGCGCTGGATCTCCTGCTGGACGCAGATCGGCAACAAGGAAGCGATTGACTTCGGCACCGACGAGATCATGCGCTCGGCAAAACAGTTCAACTGGGACGGCGTGCGTTATGACGGCCACTTCAGCTACTGGGACAACCCCGAGATGGCCGCCCGCGTCGTGAAATATGCCGCCGACCGCATCCATAAGGAGTTTCCGAAATTCGGCATTGGCTACAACTACTTCGGCCCACAGCACGACACGCCGGAAGGCGCATCCACCGATCCTGAGTTGGCCGCCGCTGCCACCAGCGGCGGGTTGATGATGTCCGAGGTGTTCCGAAACTATCGCGAGAAAGTCGGCCAGAATATCCTCCATTTGCAATCGGTCGGTGACGCTGTCCGCGCGCATGGCGGTTACTTCCTCGCCATCAACGATATCAACGGCCCGTGGAACGCCGCGCTGGTGCTGGCCGGCGGTGCGCGGCCCATGGGCGGTAGCAACCGCGCCTACAACAAATTCGCCACCCGTTATTCCGCCTTCATCTTCGATCCCGCACTGCGCCGTTTGCAGAATCCCCGCAAAGTGGTCAACGCTGTCGGCAAGCCTGAATTCCTCTGGGATTCTTTCGTCTACGAGCGCAAGGTATCGGAGACGCGCACCCAGCTCATCTTTCAGTTCGTCAATGTCGGCACGGAGTTCAACTTCAACGGCGGCGAGAAGGAGCCGCCCACCGGCGTGAATGATCCGCTGGAGCACCTGTCCTTCAAGCTGACGCTACCCGCGGGCTACAAGGCGGAGCGCGTCACCGTCGTCGATGACCGAGAAACCTTCATTCCGCAGGCTGCCGCGCTCAACGGCGACACCTTCACCGTTCCCGCGCTCGCCTACTGGACAATGGCGGTGGTCGACCTCAATGTGAAGGCGCCCGCGAAACCGCTGGCTGAGCTCTGTGCCGTGCCGCTGAAAGACGACAAAACACCGGTGACGCCGGAAGCGCTGAAGGCGATCCTCGCCAAGGGCAACCCCGACAACGCCGCGCCGAAGATGGAGATGCTGGTGAAGCCGCTCAGCTTCGCCGACCACAAGGACGGCCTGGACCGCAAGGAATTTGCTGGCGCCGACCGACCGCTGACCCTCTGGCGCAACGGCCGCCCGGATATCCATTACGCCTGCGGCATTATGTATCGCTGGAACCGTCCCTGGGAAGCGCTGATGCGCGTGAAGGGGGCGCGGGTGAGCACCTCCAGCCTGGACAATGGCCGCGGCGCGTGCAGCGCGACGCTAACTGCGAAAAACGGCGCCTGTGTCAGTAATTTCCCCTCGCGCAACGAGCTGGGCGCGATGGATGTGCTGGTGATCGATAACATCCCTGCCGCCGGCTTCACCCAGGCGCAGCGACACAATGTGCTGGAGTTTGTGAAAAGCGGCGGCAGCCTGCTGGTGATCGGTGACTGGCACGGCCTCTCTAAAGGTTGCTGGGAAGGCTCCTTCCTGGAAGAGGCGCTGCCGGTGAAGGTGAAGCAGGCGACCTACTTGCTGCGCTTGCAAGGGGCTGATCAGAAGATCGCCGCGACGCCGCTGTATCAGCAGATGCTGAAAAAAGCCGCGCCCGACTTTGGCGCCGGCCCCTCTATCGACTGGACCAGTCATGTGCAACCCAACGCCGGCGCGCAGGTGCTGTTGAAGGCCGGCGGGCAACCCTTCCTGACTGTGGGCACCGTGGGCGCGGGCCGCGTGGCGGTGATTGCCGGGGCGCATGCCGGCCAGCCGGCGGCGCCGTACTGGCAGTCCGATGCCTGGCCGATGATGGTCGGCGACGTCCTCAACTGGCTCACTGAACCCGCGGCGCAGGTGGTGCAGCCCGGCACGGAGATGACCGCCGTGCATGCCACCCTCGATGCCGCCGCCGCTCGCGGTCGCTATCCCGCGCCCGATGATGTCTCCGCCATGCTTCGCGGCCTGCTCGCGTCACGAAAAGAGTCAGAGGCGCTCTACGTGGCGAACTTCCTCCTCGAACATCCCGAGGCGATGTTCAGCGAGGAAATCCGCGTCATCACCATGCAACTCATGCCGTTCATCAAAAAGACCGCTGCCTGGGAGGAAATCGGCCGGCAGTATATGTATGAACCTGACCTGGAAGACATGGACGCGCCGGAAACCACCCCGGATATCATGCTCGGTAAGGAAGGGGTGAAGGGCGAGAAGCTGCTGGCCGCGCTCATCACCGCCATCGCCGTGCCCGACTCCTCTGCCCAGCAGTTCATCGAATGGGAAGGCCTGGACACACAGACCCGCCTCTGGTGCATCGGCCTTTGTGCCGATACCGAGGCGATTCCGTATCTGGAGAAGGTGAATAAGGAGCTGGCGAAACAGGAGCAGATCTGGGAATTCGGCGCGCCGCATCTGCGCTTCGGCATGTATGCCACCCGGCTCATCCGTCCCTTCGTCACCTACGCATTGCTGCGCTGCGGAAAGCGCGATGAAAAGACCCGGTATGATTTCTGCCGCGGAGCCATGGAGCTGCCTTTCTACGCCTGGCGCCAGCACTGGATTCTTGAAAGCGTCGACTGGCGTAATCCAGGCAGTGGCATCAGCTCCCCTGGCATGATCAAACGTGCAAGCTGGCAACTTGATTACGCCGTGCAATTGCTGCCGCAGCTCTTCCTGCCCGAAATCGTCGGCACCGACGAAATCGGTTTGCGGGCCGTCGCTCGCGCCATCGCGGAAACCGACTGCTTGAAAGCCGTTCCCGTCGCCCAGGATTTCCTTGCCCAGATACCGGATAAGGACTTTGTGTCGTTAAAATCTCTGGTCGACGCCAAGCTCGAACCCATCCGCGGTTACGTAAAAATGCGCCTGGCCAAATAATTCGGAGCGCGGCTGTCCAGGCCGCGGATAACAAAAATGCACTATTTCCTCGGCATAGACGGTGGCGCCAGCAAAACCCGTGCCGTCCTCATCACGGATACCGGGACGATCATGGCCCATGAAAGCGGGCCGGGGTCATCTATCATTGCCATGCCGCATCCCGGCGCGCTCGATATCCTCGGCGGCATGGCGCGGGCGCTGTGCAAGCGGGCTGGTATCGGCGTTGAATCCGTCGCCGTCTGCGGCCTCGGGCTCAACGGCATTGACTTCGCCGACGAGATCCCCGATCAACACGCCGCCCTCGCCGCTGGATTCGGCCTGCCGGCTGACCGCTTGGTGCTGGTGAATGACGGCATCGTCGCCCTATGGGGCGCGTCTCCTACGGCGGCGGCGGCGATCCTCCAGCATGGCTCGGCCTTCACCGGCGGGTATCGGACGCGCTTCGGCGACGAAACGCTCTTCGACCACCTCGGGGTGGGACGGGTGTTCGATCTTCGTTACGAGCTGGCCACCCTCGTCGCGCGCATGCTCGACGGTCGCGCCGAACCGACGCCGTTATTAGACACGGCCCTGGCGCACTACGGCGTTACCGCCGATACCTACGCGGAAGCGCTCTTCCGCCAGTGGATACCCTCCGACAAGCTCCGTGGCACTGCTCCGCTGATCTTCGCCGCCTGGCAAAATGGCGACCCCGCCGGGGAAAGCCTGGTGCAGTGCGCGCTGGAGGACTACGCCATCACCGCCAAGGCGCTTGTGCGCCACACCGGCAGCGATGCCGCTGAGATTGCCTTCGGCGGCGGCGTGCTGCGGCAGGCGCCGCAGGCGTTTTGGGAGATTCTCGCCGAGCGCGTGCAGCGCCGCTATCCCCATGCTACGGTGAAATCACCCGACCTTCCACCCGAATACGGCGCGGCGATTATGGCCGCTTTCCACGCCGGCATCCCACCGGTACCGCTCTTCACCACGCTCAAGGAGGCGATATGCGAGACGGCATAACCATTGCCATCGTCGGCGCCGGCAGCTCTTACACGCCCGAACTCATCCATGGTTTGTTGAACCACGTCGAGGACGATCTGCCGGTGGCCGCCATCCATCTGACCGATCTCGATGGCCATCGCCTGGGCATCATGGCCGGCCTCGCGGAGCGCATGGTCGCCGCCGCCGGCCGCACGGTGCGCATTCGGCAGTCCGTTGACCTCGATACGATGCTCGACGGCGCCGATTTCGTCATCACCCAGATTCGCGTCGGCGGCATGGCCGCCCGCGGCCTCGACGAGCGCATCCCGCTCAAATACGGCATCATCGGCCAAGAGACTACCGGCCCCGGCGGCATGGTAAAGGCCCTGCGCACCATCCCCGCCATGCTGGAGATCGCCCGTGCCGTCGAGCGCCGCTGCCCTGCTGCGACGATTCTCAACTACACCAATCCCAGCGGCGTCGTCACCGAGGCGCTGGCCAAATACTCCGGCGCGCGCATCATCGGCCTCTGCGCCGGCATCCCCGGCATGCAGGCCGACTACGAAAAGCGGCTGGCCGATGTTTACCCCGGCCTGCGCACCCGCTGCATCGGCCTTAATCACCTCGGCTTCATCCACCGTTTCCTGCATAATGACAACGACGTGACCGCCGATGCCATCGACCGCCTCTTCACCGGAGAGTTGGATGAAAACCAGCAGCTTCAAGCCCGCATCGCTCGCCTGGTCAACGCCATCCCTATCAGCTATCTCAATTACTATGTCCACCGTGGCATGAGCCTGAAGAACCTGTTGAACGCCCCACAGTCCCGCGCCGAAAAGGTCGCCGAGGTGGAAGCCGCCATCTTCGCCGAAGCTGCCGACCCCGCCGTGACCGGCAAGCCTGCCGCGCTGGTGTCGCGGGGTGGGGGAGGCTACGCCGACATCACCTTCGCGGTGCTCCACGCTATCCTCCACGACACCGGTGTCGAACTCACCGCCAATGTCCCTGTCGCGGGTTGCGTGCCCGGCATCGATGACGACGCCGTAGCGGAAATCGTCTGCCGCATCGACAAATCCGGCGCCCACCCGCTGCCCGCCGGCCCCATCCCGTTGGCCTTCCGCGGTCTGGTGCAGGCGGTGAAAGCCTACGAAACCCTCACCGTGGAAGCCGCCATCCACCGCAGCCGCCGCCTCGCCCAGCAGGCGCTGCTCAATCACCCGCTGGTGGGCGACCTGGATATCATCGAGCCGCTGCTTGACGAACTCCTCGCCGCGCACGGGTTGCAGTATACCTAGATACGAAATCGCCTGTTGAGTAAAAGGAAATCGTCGGCTCTCAAACGAAATGCTTCATTTGCCAGCGTGAATACAAAAGGAGTTAACAATGCGTCTTACTCTCCGATCATTACTGATCTGCTGCTGCCTGGGCGGTATGTGGTCGGCATTGACGGCGGCTATAGTACCGTCCGCGCCCGATGCCGTGATCTTAGGGTCTGTTGCTGTCGTCCCACTGCAGCCCATTGTCGAGATACTGGGAGGAAAACTCGCCACGGATTCGACTGGTGCCGTCACGGCGACCGCCAATGGCAAAACCTTTGCCTGCCGGTCACAGAAAACGACGGCCATGAGCAACGGGAAAGCGGTCACGCTTCCGCTGGCGCCCTTCATGCGTTCGCAGGTCCTCTATGTTCCGCTGTCACCGCTGGTCACGGCGTGGGGCGGCACCCTATCCAACCAGCCGGCGGCGCATACGGTCACGGCCTCGTTTCCCCGTGGTGTCTCACTGGTCATGCCAACCGTGACGATGAAACTGTCACCGGCGGCGTTCGCCAACAGCACTGCCGACCCAGACCTCTACCTGATGAACCTTGACGGCACGGGCTTACAGCGCTTGACGTACGATGAGACCTTCGACTGGGCGGTGTCACTGTCCCGTGATCAAACGCGGCTGGTGCGGTACCGCGGCGCGTTGGTGACGACGCGTCTGCTCAATCAACCCAATGAACGTATCCTTGCCCGGGATGCGCCAGCACTGCCTGCCAGGAAACCGCCGGTTATTCATCCAGATGGGGAAAGTGTATATTATATCGCCGAGATCAATAAACAGTATTCCGGAATTGACTTTGATGGTAAATCAACTGACCCGACAGCATCGTACAACCTCAGTTTTAGTGATGATGGAATACTTATGGCATCATTTTCATCTCCAACAAATGGAAGATATTGTGTTATTGTTTATCATACTCAACGTTATCCTGACGATGATACCGTCTGCGGATATGCCAACGAATTACTGGCTGTCAGTGCTGATGGCAAACAGATCATCGGCAGAATTGAAAAAGACGTGACCTATCCAGATAAAGTGCACGGCATTGCTGCGCAGTTTGTGATCTTTCGTCTCGGTGCGAACCCGAAGCCCACTCTCGGAAAATACTTTACGGTAACGACCATCCCACCTAAACCAGAATCGCTGGACACGGAACTGCTGCCGGCGTTTAGTCCGGATGGCAGCCGGTTTGCCTATTGCCGCTACCACCATGTCAAAGCGATGCTGGATGCGTGTGATGGCATCTTCACGGCAAACACGGACCGGACGGATGAAAAGCTGGTGATGAAGGGAGTCGATCCCGTGCAACTGGCGTATGCTCCTGATGGCCAGCACCTGCTGTTCCTCCAGCCGACCATTTTCCAGATCGCACGGAATACCATAGCCGAAGGCAACATGCTTCATAGCGTGAAGCTGGATGGCACCGAATTGACGTCCATTGCGAAACATCTTGCTCCAGTCTGGTTCACCGTGACGGCAGATGGCAAGAAGCTGCTGGTGGCGGCAACACGGATGAAGTAGTTATGCGAAATAGTTGTTGAAAGCGAAAGGTTCTACCATGCCCATTACAGCCTATCTCACCTGTAAAGACACCGACGACCGCCTCACCGCGCAGGCACCGCTGGCGCCCGTCGCCGAGCCGGACTTCTCCGTGCCCTCGGTGATGGTCGATCCGCAGGTGCAATATCAGACCATCGAAGGCTTCGGCGGCGCCTTTACCGAGGCGACAGCGACGACCGTTTACAAAATGCCGAAGGACGTGCAGGCGGAGATCCTTCGCGCGTATTTCGATCCCGTCGTCGGCCATGGCTACACGCTGTGCCGCACGCACATCAACAGTTGCGACTTCGCGCTGGGGAATTATGCATATAACGAGGTGGACGGCGACTTCGCGCTGGAGCAGTTCGACATCAGCCGCGACCGCACGGCGCTCATCCCGCTCATCAAGGAGGCCTTCGCCGTCGCCGGCCCGCTGAAACTCTTCGCCTCGCCGTGGAGCCCACCGGCGTGGATGAAGACCACCGGCATGATGAACCTGGGCGGCAAACTGCGCCCCGAGTGCCGCGCCGCCTGGGCGGAATACTACTGCCGTTACATCGCCGAATACGCGAGGGAAGGCATTCCCATCTGGGGCCTGACCGTGCAGAACGAACCGGAGGCCAGCCAGAGCTGGGACTCCTGCATCTATACCGGCGAAGATGAGCGCGATTTCGTGCGCGACTACCTCGGCCCCGCCCTGCACAAGCACGGCCTGTGGAACGTAAAACTGATGATCTGGGACCACAACCGCGACCGCATGTATGAGCGCGCCAAAGCCGTCTTCGACGACCCCGACGCCGCCCGCTACGTGTGGGGCACCGCCTTCCACTGGTACATGGGCGACTTCTTCGACAACGTCCAGTGCGTGCACGACGCCTGGCCCGACAAGGCGCTGCTCTTCACCGAAGGCTGCCAGGAGTGGGGCACCCACATCGGCAGTTGGGAAGTGGGCGAGCGCTACGGCAAGTCGATGCTCAACGACCTCAACCGCTGGACGGTGGGGTGGGTGGACTGGAACATGGTCCTCGACGAAACCGGCGGCCCCAACCACGTCAACAACCTGTGTAGCGCTCCCATTATCGCCGATACACAGGCCGGCACGCTGTACTACCACAGCTCCTACTACTACATCGGCCACTTCGCGCGCTTCATCCGTCCCGGCGCCCGCCGCCTCCTCTGCTCGAGCACCCGCGACGAGTTGGAAGTCACCGCCTTCCGCAACGTCGACGGCTCCATCGCCGTGGTGGTCATGAACCGCAGTGAAAACGGCATCGATTTTGCGCTGAAAATTGATGGTAATACCATCATGACGAGTAGCCCGGCGCGGTCGATACAGACATTTGTCGTGTAAACGCACCAACGGCGGTCCGGTCACCCCCGGACCGCCATCTACCACTCCATCACTTCGGGCCGTAATTATCCACTGGTTGACCACAGTAGTTTTGCGGAATGTCGTTGCGCGCTCCCGCGCGCGCCCTCATCCCCAACCCTTCTCCCAATCCTGGGAGAAGGGGGCACCGGAGAGGATAAAATTCACTGTGGTGGTGTACTACTCGGCCCAATATGTGTTCTTTGCGTTCTTTCACGGCTAATTCGTCCCCAACAGGGTTCCGGCAGCAACGCGCCGCGCCACCCACTCCCGGATTGCCGTCGTCACGACCTCCGGGTATTCTTCCTGCGGAAAATGGCCGCAATCGGGCACCAACAGCGGTCCCTCGGCGTGCAGGCGGCGTGCCAGCAGCGGCGCGTAGCCGGCGGGGATCACCGGGTCGTCGGCGCCCCAAATGACCAGCGCGGGACGGGCAATGTCGCGAGTGAGCGCCTTCACGTCGCGCAGGCGATTGGCGCGGCCCACGCTGCCCAGCGCCTGTGTCGTGCCCCGCACGCGCAGCGGTTGCTGAAAGAGCGACACCAGCTCAGGCGTCAAGGTGAAGTTGCGGCCCAGCACCATGGACATCAGCCGTTGGATGTGCGCCGGCTCCCCGCGCAGTCGTCGCATCGCCTCGGAAAACATCGGCGAAGCGCAGATGGCGCGCGCCAGCAGGTAGCCGTGCGGCGCCTGTCCCCAGTCCGCGTCGCACAGCGCCAGCCCCAGCACCCGGCGGGGCGACTGCCGGGCGCACAACAGCGACACGCGCCCGCCCAGTGAATGACTCACGAATACCGCCCGCTCGATTCCCAGCGCGTCCATCACGCCGAAGGTTTCCATCACCCAGTCGTGCTGCACCAGGTGCGCCGGCCGCCCCGACGCGCCGAAGCCCCACAGGTCCAGCGCCACCGTGCGGTGGTGCCGTGCCAGCGCCGGCTGCACATCACGCCACGTCTCGATGCGCCCGCCGAAGCCGTGCAGCAGTATGATCGCCGGGTCGCCCGCGCCCATCTCGCGAATCGCCACCGGTTCTCCCGCGATGGTCAGGTAGCGCGTCTCCGGCCCGGCGATCTCCGCCGGCTCCAAATTCTCTTCGACCGGCGTATCCGCCGCCCGCATCACCGACGCCAGCCACCCGATGCCGCCCAACCCAGGGAATCCGGTCAACGTCCGGTGCCAGCGGCGCAACGTGGAATGCATCATCTTCTATTCATCCTGTTTATGCCGTCTCTTCTCGCGCCACCGGTATCACGCCATCCGCGAAGTGCACCAGCATTGCGTCCTCGTTCCGCGCGCGTTCGGCGGTGGGGATGATCTCCGCGCCATCGGCGGTGGAGACCAGCGCGTAGCCACGCTTCATCACCAGCCGCGGGTCCAGCGCGGTCAGCCGGCCGTCCACGGCTTCCAGGCGGTGCATGCAGGTCTGCAGCTTCCGCTCGGTGCGCAGCACGATACGCGCGGCGATGTCGTCTACCCGCTGGGCGCGCTCCTCGATGATCGCCCGCGGGTTGCGGATTTCCGGATACATCATCAACCGCTCCAGGTCACGCTTTTGCAGCGCCAGCAGGTGTCGCGCGCGGTCGAAAATGCGCCGGTGCAGCCCGCCTAGAAACTCCCGCGCCCCCGCTACGTCGGGGACCAGCCGTTCGGCTGCCGCGCTGGGGGTGGGGGCGCGCAGGTCGGCCACGAAGTCGGCGATGGTGTAATCTGTTTCGTGCCCGATAGCGCTGATGACCGGCAGCGGCGAGGCGGCGATGGCCCGCGCCACGCGCTCGTCGTTGAAGCAACTCAGCTCCTCGAACGACCCGCCACCGCGCGCCAGCACGATCACGTCCGCCTCCGGGATGCCCGCCGCCTGCTGCAGCGATTTGACAATCCCCGTCGGCGCGGCCGCGCCTTGCACCGGCGTGGGCACCAGCACGATACGCGCGCCCGGCCAGCGCCGCCCGGCGATGGTGATGAAGTCGTGCATCACCGCCCCGGTGGGCGAGGTGCACAACGCGATGCGTTTGGGAATTACCGGTAGCGGCCGTTTGCGCGCGTCGTCAAACAGCCCCTCCGCCTCCAGCTTCTTTTTCAGTTGCTCGAAGGCCAGGTACAGGTTGCCCACGCCGTCGTCGGTGAGCGCGTAGACGTTGAGCTGGTACTGCCCGGCGCGCTCGTAGACGGTGATGCTCCCCTCCGCCAACACGCGCATCCCCTCCTCGGGCCGGAACCCCAGCGCCAACACCCGCTCGCGCCACATCACGCAGCGCAACTCGCTCATCTCGTCCTTCAGCGTGAAATACAGGTGCCCGGAGGAATACAGCTTGCAATTGCTCATCTCTCCGCGCACCACCACGCCCTGCAGCGCGCGCTCGCGCTCCAGCAGCGTTTTCACGTAGCGGGTGACTTCGCGGACGGTAAAGATGTGTGGTTCAGGTGGCATGGCTCAATTGTGGGGCAGGGGAGGGGAGATGTCAAGACGAACAGGTCGGCCGGATGAGTACCTCCACCTTATACCCTTCGGAAATAGCGATTTTGGATAAAGCGGGGAAAAGATGGCGGATTACGTGGCATCCCTGCAGAATTTCTACATGTGACAGCACTACCAATATAAAAGTTTCTATAGCAGATCTAGCGAAAAAGAATAAGCTTATGTTGGCCGCCGGTCACGCAGATGTAATATGTGAATATATCGCTGACACCAGATAGGCGATAAGAAAACTGCCGAAGAGGATGGGCACGTACCAGTGGGTGTATTCCGCGCGTTCGAGGGAAAGCACAGGCAGCGAGAGAATTGGCCCCGCCAGCAGTCGTGTCAACCCTCCCCACCACGGACGTGCTTGGCCCGATCCGGCAATCAGGCCGATCACCAGTGCCCCGGCCGCAAAGGGTAGCGACACAAAGAACGTCGAGAGGAACCCATACGCCGGGTTCGCCATCGGAGGATCTGCGAGTCGCCCCTGCCAGTTGTCGAACCAGAGGTCATGCAGCACGTAGAACGTGATGCCGCCGAAGATGCAGGCAAAAAGTCCCTGCAAGACATCGGCCAATACCTGCGGCTTTGGGGTGTTCATTGCACATGCCTTCCTGGTATGCCGAGACACATGATATTGTAGGCATGCCAGGTACAGATCAAATGCAGGTTTTCATGCGGCATATAAATCCCGCCCATCGCGCACAATATCACGGTATACAAAGCCGATGCTGGCGCGATACTTCTCCAATTCAGCCGGATTGGTTACGACGATATCGACGTCCAACTCCAATCCCACCATGCGCGGATATAACGCAGCGTATACGTCATGTGGATTCGTGCCTTCGGGCATCACCACCGCCACGTCGAAATCACTGCCCGTCCGCATCTCGCCGCGCGCGGCCGAGCCGAAGAGGATGATGCGCAACGGCTGCACGGCATCGCGAATGAGTTCGACAAGCTTGTTCAGTTGTTCGGGTGACGGCTGCATCGGTGCATCTCCAAGCAAATATTATACACGATTTTTTCGCCCCCGCCATGCCGCCCACATGAACTGCGGCAGCGCCGCGAGGCGGGGCAAGCGTTTGGGTTCCTGAATGAGGCGATAGAGCCATTCCAGGCCGCTCTTCTGCATCCACGCCGGGGCGCGTTGGAGCTGGCCGCTGATGACATCGAAGCTGCCGCCGACGCCGATCATCACCGCGGGCTTCAGGCGGTCGAAGTGCGCGCGGATGAACCGTTCCTGCTTGGGGATGCCCAGGGCGACGAGGAGGATATCCGGCTTGGCGCGGTTGATCTTCTGCACGATCTTCACTTCCTCATCGGGGGTGAAGAAGCCGTTGCGCGTGCCGGCGATCTGCGCGCCGGGGTAGCGCTCGACCAGCGCTGACGCCGCCGCGTCCGCCACCCCTTCCGCAGCGCCAAACAGGTACAGTCGGTACCCCTTCTCCGCGGAGAGTTGCGCCAGGTGCTCGACCAGGTCGCACCCGGAAACGCGCTCGGGCAGCCGAACCCCCTGTAGTTCGGTGGCCAGCATCACCCCGGCGCCGTCGGGGGTGATGAGGTCGGCCTGCTGCACGATGCCCCGCAGCTCCGGGTCTTCCTGCGCGCGCATGATGCCACTGGCGTCCGCGGTGAAGACGTGATGCGGCCCGCCAGCGGCGATGAAGCCCTCGATGCGCGCCAGCGCCTCCGCCATCGTCAGCGGGTCCACCGGCACGTCCAGCACATCAAACCGCCCCTGCGCCACCGGCAGTCGCTTCCGCCGCCGCTGCACCGCCAGCCCCGCTGCCACCAGGCTCCCGGCCATCGCCAGCAAACCGATCGCACATCCCAGTTTTTGCGTGTTCGCCATATCCGTTTACACCAGCAGCATCCGGTACCCCCCTCTCCCAGTATTGGGAGAGGGGCAGGGGATGAGGGCGCGCGCGTGAGCGCGCAACGATCACCAGATCACCCCATCACCAGATGGATCCGACATCGCCTACGTGCCGCTTTCCCATGATGCCAGGTATGTCACCTGCTCCTCCGTCAGGGTGTCAATGGTCACCCCCATCGCGGCCAGCTTCAGCCGGGCGATGTCCGCGTCGATCGCCTCGGGCACCACGTAAACGCGCGGCTCCAGGCGCGCATGCTCCTGCACCATGTATTCCGCGCAGAGAGCCTGGTTGGCGAAGCTCATGTCCATCACCGCCGCCGGGTGCCCCTCGGCAGAGGCGAGGTTGATGAGGCGCCCGTCGCCCAGCAGGTACAGGCGGCGGCCGTCGGGCATAGTGTATTCCACCACCAACGGGCGCACTTCGCGCTTCGCCGTCGCCATCGCTTCCAGCGCGCCGATTTCCAACTCATCGTTGAAGTGGCCGGAGTTGCAGAGGATGGCGCCATCCGGCATCGCTTCGAAATGTTCGCGTCGGAAGACGTTGATGTTGCCGGTGAGCGTACAGAAGAGGCTGCCTTTCTTCGCGGCCTCCATGTGGCTCATCACCTCGTAGCCGTCCATCACCGCTTCCAGCGCCTTCAACGGGTCCACCTCGACCACGATGACGTGGGCGCCCATGCCCGACGCCCGCAGGGCGAAGCCGCGGCCGCACCAGCCGTAGCCGGCGACGACGACGTGCCGTCCCGCCAGCAGGCGGTTCGTGGCGCGCATGATGCCGTCCAACGTGCTCTGACCGGTGCCGTAGCGGTTGTCGAAGAGATGCTTCGTCATCGCGTCGTTCACGGCGATGATCGGGTAGGACAGCACGCCATCGCGCGTCATGCTGCGCAGGCGGATGACGCCGGTGGTCGTCTCCTCGGTGCCGCCGATGATGTTCGGCAGCAACTCGCGCCGCTGGGTGTGCATCACCGTCACCAGGTCGGCGCCGTCGTCCATCGTCATCGTCGGCTTGCGGTCGAGAATGGCGGTGATATGTTTATAATACGTCTCGTTGTCCTCGCCCTTGATGGCGAAGGTGGGGATGCCCGCTTCCAGCGCCAGGTATGCCGCCACGTCATCCTGCGTCGACAGCGGATTCGAGGCGCACAGGTAGCACTCGGCGCCCCCGGCCTGCAGTGTCAGCATCAGGTTCGCCGTCTCGGTGGTCACGTGCAGGCACGCGCCCAGCACCTGGCCCGCCAGCGGTTTTTCCATTTCGAAACGCTCGCGGATGGCCCGCAGCACCGGCATTTCCTGCGCGGCCCACTCCACCCGCAACCGTCCCGACTCTACCAGCGACGCATCTTTGACATCGTAATTGAGCATATCACCCTCGTCTTTCGATAGTATCGCTTGTATCATTCGGGTAGGGAAGACAAAAATCCTGCCAATACGTTGTTGACATCCCAGCAACCCGACCGTATACTCGTGCCTTTACGAAAGGAAACGTATCCGATGACCTTTTACGAGCGCGTGGAGCATACGGCAGACCTGGCGATTGTCGTGCGGGGCAGCGCCCTGCCCGAGCTGTTCGCCAACGCCGCGCGGGCGCTCTTCGCCATGATGACCGAACCGCCCGCGGCGATGGACCGCACCCGCGAGATCTCGCTGGAGTCCATCGACATGGAAGGTCTGCTGGTCGATTGGCTGAACGAGCTGATTTACCTGCACGAGGTAGAGGAGGAAACATATGCGGAGTTCCGCATCACGTCACTCACCTCGACGACGCTGACGGCGCAAGCCATCGGCGGCGCCACCGTGCGTAAGATGAAAACGATCAAGGCCGCGACCTATCACGACCTGACGATCACGCAAACTGACCAGGGGGTGGAATCCCACCTGGTGTTTGATGTATAAGATAGAGGAGCAAATTATGGTTACCATCAAGGATGTGCAGCAAATCGAAGAGTGCATTTACGAGATTCCGCAGTCGTACCGCGCCGACATGCGCGTACCCGCCCGGCTCGTTGCCGATCCGATGTTGCTGGAGGCGGCGTCGCATGACCGCGGGTTGGAGCAACTCGTCAATACCGCCTGCATGCCGGGCATCACGAAGTATGCGCTGGCGATGCCGGATATTCACCAGGGGTATGGCCCGCCCATCGGCGGGGTGCTGGCCATGGACGAGGAGACCGGTGTCATTTCGCCCGGCGCCACCGGGTACGACATCAACTGCGGCGTGCGCCTGCTTGCCACCGAGCTGTCGTATGGCAGCGTGAAACCGCACATGGAGAAGCTGGTCGACGCGCTCTTCGCCGGCGTGCCGAGCGGGGTGGGGCGGGGCGGCGCGCTGCACTTCGCGGGCGAGAAGCTGGATACGCTGCTGGAGCGCGGCGCGCAGTATGTCGTCGAACTGGGTTACGGCGTGCTCGACGACCTGGAACACACCGAGGAACGCGGCTGCCTGGCCGGCGCACGCGCCGACGCGGTGAGCCAGGAGGCGAAGAAGCGCGGCGGCGGCCAGTGCGGCACGCTGGGTTCCGGCAATCACTTCATCGAGGTCGGCCGCGTGGCGGAGATCTTCGATGAAAACGTGGCGGAGACGTTCGGCCTTTTTCAAGGCCAGCTCGTCACCTGGATTCACTCCGGCTCGCGCGGCCTTGGCCACCAGGTGTGTACCGACTATGTGCGCGGCTTCCAGAAGCCGATGCAGGCGTACGGCATCACCGTGCCCGACCGCGAGCTGGTCTGCGCGCCGTTCAATTCGCCGGAAGGGCAGAGCTATTTCGCGGCGATGGCCTGCGCGGCCAACTACGCCTGGGCGAATCGCCAGGTGATGGCTTACCTCGTCCGTGAGGTTTTCGAAAAGGTCTTCGGCGAGGGCCGGCTGCGGCAGGTGTACGACGTGACGCACAACATTGTGAAGCGCGAGACGTATGCGGTGAACGGGGAGCCGAAGAAGCTCATCATCCACCGCAAGGGCGCCACGCGCTGCTTCCCGGCCGGTCACCCGGACGTGCCCGCCGCCTACCGCGCGGTCGGCCACCCGGTGCTGGTGCCCGGCGACATGGGCACCGCCAGCTACGTGCTGGTGGGCCTGCCCGCGGCGCTGGAGAAGACCTTCGGCAGCTCCTGTCACGGCGCCGGCCGCGTGATGAGCCGCTCGGCGGCCATCAAGCAGGTGCAGGGCAAAGAGCTGCAGAAGCGCCTGAAGAGCCAGGGCGTCTACGTCCACGGCGGCAGTTGGGAAGGCCTCGCCGAAGAGGCGCCGGAAGCCTACAAGGACATCGACCGCGTGGTAATGGCCATGGAATGCGCCGGCGTCGCCAAGCGCGTGGCCAAAACCGTGCCCCTGGGTGTAATAAAAGGTTAACCCTGGGAGCGCGGATTTTCAATCCGCAAATTCCCATTCCGTCCGTAGCGCACGCTACGGACGGAATGGGACACTGTACAGGTTTACCGCCCGCTGACCTGGGAAGGATGCATATACTCCAGGAGGTAACCCATGGTCTGGCGCAAACGGCTTCTGCGGTTTGGTCTGTGGGTGGGCGTAGTTGTGGTGCTGCTTGCGCTCTGGACGGTGAATATTGCCTGGCCGCCTGCGGTTCCACCTTTGCCTGCTGTCCCATCAGACAATGCGAATGCGCTCTATGCACGCATTGGCAGGGAAATCCGCAAAGCGGAGAATGATGAACATGTCTCGCATCAGATAGACGCGCAAACCCAGACATACGGTTATTCCGGTCCACTATTGCAGGTTAAGCAGCACGAGCCATTTAGAGCTTCAAAGCGGCCGCGTCCCAAAGGCATGTTCTATCGCGATAACGCACACCTGCTCCCACAAATTCGCACAGCGCTGCAACGGCCACTGGTAGACTGGAGTCACCCTGCTGTCGCTGATGATTATAAAAGCTGGGGTTTCAAATCGTCTGCCTGCAGGGATCTGCTCCTGCTCGATGCTATACGGCGCCGGGATGCCGGACAGTGGCGTCAGGCTGCGGATGCGCTGCTTGATGCCCTCGCGTTTAACGTACAGTGGCACCGGACCTGGCCTGCTATCTACCAGGAACTGGCGTGGGTAGGCAAGCACCTGACAGCAGTCGAACTGCGCGAATGCTCAGATCGTCTTGATGGTATCAACCGCTCCCGGCCGGCCTTCTCTGCTTTGCTAAGTCAGTATAAAGCGGATTTTCTGTACCGTATCTGCTCACAGATGCACCGGGATTGGCCGATGCGTCTGCAGCGATGGGCTGTTGGCGATTATGGTTTCACCGACAGTTTCATCGGCGAGCATATCTATCCGCGAGGCGTTTTCGTCAACCATGCCATCGCCTGGACGATACCCGACCGGCAGATACCGGTGAATACGGCATGCTACCTTGACCGCTGCATATCGGCGGCGAAGCTACCGTTCAGCGCGCACGCTGCTTTCCCAGCAGATCCGCCACCCGACTTAACGAATTACGGTCACTTTAAAATCGCCCACTGGCAACTGGAATACTTGCAGTATGTGACAAACACCTACAAACAGGATAGCCTGCTCATCGCTCTGGCCCTGCGCGGATACCAGCTCAAACACGGGCAATATCCCGAGAAATTGCAGGCACTTGTTGACGACGGCTGGCTGAAACAGCTACCGAGAGACCCATTCACAAACGATGATTCCTTTCTCTATCGCGTGCAGGGGCAGTCATACTTGCTCTACAGCCGCGGCCCGGATGGCGACGATGACGGTGGTACGCCGATTCGGCAGAAACGGAAAGATGTCTCGCCGGAAACGATCTGCCCCGACAGCCAGGGCGATGCCGTGTATGGCATCAATCGGTATTCGGAGTGGATTCCGGCATATATGTGATGAAAGCCGAACGTGACATCGACCGCGAGGTGCAGGCCATGGAATGCGCCGGCATCGCCCAGCGCGTCGCCAAAACCGTACCCCTGGGCGTGATTAAGGGGTTAACAATGGAGTGCGGCATGCACGCCGCTTTCATTGATACACCGGGTGTCATATGAAAGCGGCATTGCATGCCGCACTCCAAAAACCTACAATTCCAACGAAATATCCAACCCCACCACCGAATGCGTCAGCGCGCCGATGGAGATCAGATCGACGCCGCACTCGGCAATGGCGCGCACGCGTTCCAGGGTGACGCCGCCCGAGGCCTCGGTCAGCGCTTTGCCCGCCGCGATCTCGACGCAGGCGCGCATGTCGTCGTAGCCCATGTTGTCGAGGAGGATGATGTCGGCGCCGGCGGCGACCGCTTCGCGCGCCATGGAGATGGTGGTCACTTCGGCTTCGATCTTCAGCGTATGCGGGGCGTTGGCGCGCGCGGCCTGGATGGCCTGCGTTACCCCGCCCATCGCCGCCACGTGGTTATCCTTGATGAGCACGCCGTCCGAGAGATTGAAGCGGTGGTTGCTGCCGCCGCCCATGCGCACGGCGTATTTGTCCGTGATGCGGTGTCCCGGCGCCGTCTTGCGGGTGTCGACAATGCGCGCCTGTGTGTCGCTCACGGCTTCCACGTAGCGCGCGGTGGCGGTGGCGATGCCGCTCATGCGTTGCAGAAAATTCAACGCGGTGCGTTCGGCGGTGAGCAGGCTGCGCGTCGGGCCGGATACCTCCGCCAGCTTCTGCCCGGGGGTCACCAGTGCGCCCTCTTCCGTCAACAGCACCAGGTGCAGCCGCGGGTCCACCATGTGCAGCACCAGCGACACCACCGGCATCCCCGCCATCACCCCGTGCGCCTTTGCCAGGAAGAACCCCTCAGATAGATCGTCCGCCGGAATGACCGACGCCGAGGTTACGTCGCCCGTGCCCAAATCCTCCGCCAGCGCCAATTCGACCAACGGCCGCACGCACCGCAACATCGCCGGGTCCATCGCCTCATGAATCATCGGGGTTCTCCTACTTCACAATCTCTGTCAGATTATGCTGTGTGACACAAGGTTGTTGCTACGCTTAACGCAAGCGGGGATTGAAATCCCCACCTGCCGGGCCGTGCGGCCGGGCGTCCCTCTGCAGGGACGCAACGGGTCAGGCTAGCAGCCTGTTGAAGTATTCCGCCGGAGCGGCTGACTGGCCAGATTTCCCCCTGGCGGTGTTGGACTTCCTTGCCATATAGCCC
>CAZPYA010000067.1:0-30753 GCA_964590255.1 uncultured bacterium | reverse complement strand
GCGCCTGGGCGTCGTTACTGAAGGACTACAACGAGCCCAGCATCTACGACTGTCCGACGAAAACCGGCAAAGGCAACAACACCGCGCCGGAATACGGCTTCAACAAATTCCTCTTTGGCAAGGCGCTTGGTGACGTCACTTCTCCGTCTGCCGCGCTGCTCACCGCCGACCTGAACATGAGCGCCCCGCTGCCGAACTACTCGATGTATACCGTCGACACGGAGATGGACGCCCGTCATAATGCCGGCGCGGTGATGACTTGCCTGGACGGCCACGTAGCCTATGAGGCGCTGAAAGGCGTATCGAGCTTCGGCATGACGCTGGCCGGTCGCGGATACGACCTGTTCCCCGCGCCGCAGACGGTGGAGACGCAAACCGGGCCGTTTTACGTGCGCCATATGACCGCCAGTCAGTATGAGCGCTCAGCGTTCATCACCATGCCCCCGGCGGTGGTGAAGACCGGCACGACGGTGCCGGATGTCTGCATCGAATGGGATCAGAATATGACCGCCGGCCCGGCCGGTATCTATTGCCCGTATTACCTGACGTTGTATGATAATGGTTCAGTCGCGGCGACCGCCGGCGCGATGGGCACGTATGACCCGAATGTCATGCCCGTATCCAACTGCATTGCAGCCGGTATCACCAACAGCCTGAGCCTGACTGGCACCGGCTTGTATGCCTGCAGCACCACCCCGGCCAAAGTCGCCGGCATCGGCAACACCTGGGTGAATGGCACGGTAAGCGCATGGAATACGCCGCCCGCCTTCTCGGTGCCGAACTACTATCACTTCAAGGTGAGTATTGTTGCCGGGAAGCAGACCTACCTGCAGGTTACCGCCCCCGGTGGCGCCATCTACGGCGCGCTGTCGTCCACGAACAACGTGGCGGCGGCGATGGTGAACAACAAGTGCGCGCTGTATACCAGCGGTAACGGCGCCGCCGGCAACAACCAGTGGGTCATCGCGCAGAACCTGAAGTTCGGCCTGCTGTAAACGCGGCGGAGTTTGCGAAAAGACACACGGCCCCGGATCGTCTGATCCGGGGCCGTGGTTGTTGCGACGGTCGATGATTATTTCACCGGCGCCAGCTTCACCGCGTCCAGCGACAGCAGCATGCCACGCTGGATGAGGCCGGCGTAGCTGGGGTGGGAGATGAAGGCCAGGGTGTTGTCGCCGGCGCTAAAGGTGAACTTGCCCACGTTGAGCCATCCGCCGGGGTAAGCCCACTGAAAGCCCGTCTCGTCCTTGATGCAACTGAACATATACGTGTCTTTCGGGCCCGGAGTGGGGGAGCCGTTGACGGAGACATCCCACAATCCCCCCGACGGGCCGGTGAGGGCGCGCACCCACAGCGTGTAGGTGCCGGCTGCTTTTACGTCGATATGCACGGTGAGGCGGTCGCCGAAGGCCAGCGGCGCGTAGCTGATGAAGGCATTCCCGCCGGCCAGGTAGCGGCAGTCGGGATCGTCGACCACCAGCAGGTCGCCGCTAGAGACGACGGCCGTTTGCAGCAGCTCCTCCGCTTCGATGGCGTCCTGATCGATGGCGAGGCGCGGCATCAGCGGGTCACGGGCGACGGTGGACAGCGTGTCGGCGCCGGCGGGCTCGCGGTACCAGCTCACCACGCTGGCGTAATCGGTGCCCGGCACGGTGTCCTTTGACACGTCCAGCACCAACCGCGCGGCTTTCGTCCAGTCCGGCGCGTCGTTGAGGAAGTAGCGGTACTCAGAATAGACGCCGCCGGTGGCGAATTCCATCACCGGGACGGCGGAGAGCGGGTTGTCCCAGTTTGGCCCGCTGTACCACCCCCCGTAGAAGTAGGTCATCAGCGCGGCGTCGGCGATGGAGGGCTCAGCCTCGCCGTCGCGCAGCAGCAGCATGCGCGTTTTACGCGTGCCGAACTGGCTGGGCACCGGATACCCCTGGACGAAGAGGTTGAAGCCGATGAGCTTACCGGCGCCGGTGGCGTTCAGCAGCTCGAATTGCCCGTCCTGCGCCAGCGTCTCGCGCTTCCAGCGCGCGCAGAAGCGGCCGACGCCGGTAGCGGGCACGCCGGGACGCGCGGTGATCTCGTAATCGAGATTCGCGATGTGGTGGCGACTCAGGTTTTCCAGCGTCAGCCGCGCGCCATTCGTAAAAGGCATCGGCAGGTAACACCAGTACCAGCCATCTTTATCGCCGCCACCCACCGGCAATACGCGCGCCTGGCGAAAGCCGTTGTGACTGGCGAAGAAGTCGCCGATGGGCACCTCGATAGAGGGGCGCTTTTCGCCGTCCCAGTAGGCGCGCAGCACCAGCAGGCGGTCGATGGCCACATGCCAGGGGCGCGCGCGCAGGCGCAGGCCCACCAGCGTGCCGGGGCCGGCGATGGTGAGCAGATCGACAGTGGCCTTCGCGCCGATGGACAGCGTGCCGGTTTTCATCGGATCCGCCGGGCGCGGATCGGGATTGGCGCCCAGGTTGCGCCAGGCGTTGGCCACCTGTTGCACGTCCGCTTTCCGCTTCGCCAACTCGGCCAGGTCAAAACTTCTCACCGGCGTATTGGGCGGATACTGGCGATGAAGGATGGTGTAATACCCCCACGGCCGCGCCGGGTCGTGCTCCCACACTACCTTCACGCTTTTCGCGTAGGCGATGGGCACGTAGGACGCGTTCTTGTATCCCGGGCCGGACAGCGAATAGGGGATGAGGAAGGGGAAGGGCTGCGGGATGTTGCCATCCAGGTCTTTCATCTTCTCGACGTCCCACCACGGCCAGTTCTGATACATTTTATTCAGCTCGACGCTGATCTGCGGCGTCGCCGCGCCGTCGATATAGACCTTCATCGTACCGTTAATTGACGCCAGCGACAGGCGTTCGATGCAGCCGGGCCCCTGGGCCTCCAGCAGCACCGCCTGGCCGGGCGCGACGTCGACCAGCTTGCCGATGGACGGCCCGCGCCAGTTCGTCGCCTCCTGCAGGCGGCCGCTGTCGAGGACCGGCAGGTCGCTCCAGTCGCGCAGGCGGGTGATATCGCCGATGGGCAGCGCCAGCAGGCGAGCCATGCCCAGCAGCAGTAGGCAGAGCATCAATATACGCATCACAACCTCCTGACCCATCTCCCCCCGTAAAGGGAGGAGATGGGCAACGTGGATTAGTTCTCCCGGTCGGCCGGCGCGGCAGAGGTGAAGAGCACCTGGTCGCCAACCTTCAGCGTGGTCGCCCCGCGGACGGACCAGTTGACGACTTTGTCACCCTGCCAGACGACCAGCGCCACCTTCGCATCGGTGGAGATGCCGCCGCCGGTGAAGGGCACGCTGCTGAAGACCGCCAGCACCTTCTCGGTGATTTGCGGGTTGTCGCGGCGCGGCGCCAGGTATTGGATGGCGGTGGTCTGCTCGGTATTCGCGAGCTGCTGCACCGTGCCGGCAATCCACGCCGGGTCCGGCTGCTGGTATTTCACCATGTGCGGGATGTGCAGGGAATCGAAGGTGAGCGTCTGCCCCTCCTTCGCCAGTCCCCGCCAGGTCTGCCGCACGCGCAGCGGCGCGTTCATAAACAGGTTGCGACTGGTGAAGTCGGACTGCGTCAGCTCCATGCCGGGGCGCGGCACGTAGTAGCTCAGCAGGTCATAGGTGGCGTTCTTCCAGCGATGCAGGCCGTTGCCAATGCCCAGTCCGGTATAGGGCATGGTGTCGAAGTAGGTGTTCGTCCAGGTTTTGCCGTCGGTGGCGTTCATCTGGCGCGACAGCCAGTTGGGGCCGATGCGCGCGAAGAAGGTCGACTTGAATTCCAGCTCGTCGCGCACCCACAGGAAGCGATCCTTGGCGAAGAAGAAGTGGCGCTTCAGCGTGACGGGCCAGCGCATGAAATTGGTCACTTGCGTGGTAGCAAAGGCGGCGACTTTGCCATCGGTGAACGCCGGCACGGTGATCTCCATGTCCGGCTGCACGCCCTGGGTGCCTTCCAGGTCTTCAATCTGGATCATGTTGTGGTACTGCGCGTCCTGCTCGTAATAGCCCTGGCTGGACAGCAGCACGGCGTCGTTGGACATCAGGCAGTTCACCGAGGTGGGGCGCGCGGTGCAGTGACCGGCTTCGCCGTTCAGCTCGATGAGCGCATACATGCTGTTGACATCGTCCGGATTGCCGCTCATGCTGCCGCGGAAGACGATCTTGCCGGGCACGCGTTCGGGGCTGGTGTGGGTGTATTCCTTCGTTGCCGCGCGCTGTTCCTGGGTGAGCACCGTCATCTTTGCGCGGTTGGTCACCACGCTCACCGGCTGCACCGGTACGGGTTTGATCACCGTGTCATTGTCCGGCGTTTCGGCCAGCGTGCGGGTAAGCCAGGTAATGGCGCCGTCGCTGCACAGGTGGTACTGGTGCCAGTCCTCGACGTGGCGCACCGAGTAGTTCCACATTAGCCGCGCTTGCGACTTGAAGCGGCCGTCACCGGTGATCTGCGCCACGCGTTCGAAGATATAGAGGTAGACCCATGGTGAATCATGCCAGCCGTTCGTCGATCCGTAGTGCGGGCGAGCGCCGGAGGGCGTCACCTCCAGCATGTAGCGCTCGAAGAGCGCGCGCAATTGTGGGTCGGTGCGGACGAGGTCAGTCTTCCCCTTCATGTCCAGATAGTTGAGGATGACCCACAGGTCCCAGGGCGCGTAGTTGGTGGTGTTTTCGTCGATGTCCTTGATGTTGGCAAGGAAGTCGCCCCAGACATCCTTTTCGTGGGCATCCCATTCCGTCTTGTTCGGCGTGGCGGCGCCCAACCAGTAATTGAGGATGGCGCCGCGCAGCGAGGAGCTGAGGCCCCAGTTGTTCATGCCGCGCCAGGTGGTGCCGTCCCATTTGAAAGCGTGGGTGACCCAGTCCTTCACCATGACGTCGTATTCCGGCTTCCAGGCGTTCACTGCCGAGAGGTATTGCTTGTAGTAGTAGATCAGCGGGGCGTTGATCCACCCCAGGCCGTTGTAGTTTGTCGCCTTGTAGCCGGCGTCAGCCATCTCGAACATCTGCTGTGCGCGGGTGATCCACGCCGGATCGCCGGTGAATTTCGCATACGCGGCAAAGCGCAGGCCATATTCCTGATACCACCCGCCGCCCAGATTCGTCGTTTTATTCTTGACATGATATTCAAAGCTCGGCCAGCCGGCTTCGAGCTCCGACTTCACGAAGGCGAGGTAGTCGGCGCGGGTCATGACCTTGTGCGGCAGGTAAATTCCGCCGAGACCGGCGCGCAGTGGGTCGCCGATGAAATATTTCGCCGGCAGCTCAGTGGATTTTGACTGGGCCAGCAGCGCGGCGGCGTCGACGATTTGCACCGGCTGGCGCACCGTCTCCGTCTGCTTGCCGTTGCTGGCCTGGGCGAGGAGCGTGTAAACCCCGGGCTCGACGAGTTTTGTGTCGATTTCACCGCTTAATATGGTACCGTTGACGGTATCGATTTTCGGCGTCTCCGCGGTCAGCGGCAGGTTCGTGCGTCCTACCAGCGCCACGCGCTGCACCTGCCAGCCGGGCTTGCCGGCGTCGACCATCAACTTCCAGCCCATCGGGCTGCCGTGCACCGCCACCGGGGCGGCGGTGAGGAATTCGCCGCCGAACCCGTTGGCGCCCATCAGGCGGGCTTCCGCCCAGGTGCGCGAGGAGGGGCGCACGGTGTCGTGCTGGAAGTGCCAGAGGAACTGGCGCAGCGGGGTGAGCTTGCCGTCGGCGGCCTGGTCGTAGTCGGCGAGGATGCCGGCGAAGAAGATGCGGTCGCCGGGCTGCACCTGCCACCCGAGCGACGCCCACGGCACCGCCGCTTCGACGGTGTAGCCGGCCTTGCCCAGCGTGCAGGCAAATGTGCTGCCTTCCGGCAGTACCTCGGCGCCCCACTGCTCGGTGCTGGGGGTGAGTTGCAGGATCGGTTCGGCCTGCCACGGGCGGTTCGCCTTCGTATTGTAGCGGCCGGTGACGACGTTGCACGCTGGGGCGTCGAGATAGACGCCCATGCCGTCCTGCTCCCAGAACTTGCCGGGCACGCCGGATTTCTTCTTCAGCGGCACTACGGAGTTATCGGTGACGGCCAGCGCCAGGTAGATGTTTTGCTGGTCGTAGGCCATGCGCAGCCGCGCCGAGCAGTCCTGCTCGCCGTTGAAATCATTGCAGTAGCCGCCGCCCAGGTGGTGCTGGTCGATTAGGACCGGCTGGCCGATGGCGCCCCATTCCGCCAGGTTGCCATCGATGGTGACGGCTTGTGCCCCGGCGAGCGGAATCAGGTAGCGGGTGTCGCCGGCCGCCCCGGCCAACGCGGCGCTGAGCAGCAGGAGCAATGCCGCCACGCAGAGGCGCGTGGTGCTGAAGGTTTGATGCATAATGCCCTCCTCAGAGCAAAGGATGTCTCGTATGAGTCGGCTGCGATGCGTGCGGGGTATTTCTAGATTCCATGACACAACGGCCGCTTCCTGCCGGTTTTGACACGGCAGCCGGGGGATTGTTGCGACCTATTGAAAGCGCTAACATAAATTCCGCACACGCCGGCAGGAATCCCCCGTCAAGCCGCGAAGTTAGTGAAACCTCTGCAGCGGAAAAGAAATCGTGAGGACCGTCAACCATGGCAACCAGCCACTTCCCCATGCGGCAGATTCATCTCGACTTCCACACCTCGCCGGACATCCCGGATGTCGGCGCCGACTGGGATGCCGACCTGTTCGCGCGGACGCTGGTCGAGGCGGGCGTCAACTCTATTAACCTGTTCGCCAAGTGCCATCATGGCATGAATTACTACCCGTCGAAGATCGGGCCCGTGCACCCGACGCTGGAATTCGACCTGCTCGGCGAACAGATCGAGGCGTGCCACCGGGTCGGCATCCATTGCCCCATCTATGTCTCCGTCTGCTGGGACATGTCGGCGGCGGAACGTCATCCGGAATGGCGGCAGATGGACAAGGACGGCAAGCTGGTGGGGCGCGGGCCGTTCGACGAAGGGTGGGGCTGGCCGTGGCTGTGCGTGAATAACGCCTACGCCGACGAGTTAATCGCGCAGACCGAAGAGCTGATGGCGATGTACGATTGCGACGGCTTCTGGTACGACATTCTCCTCTACCATGGCGACGGTTGCCTGTGCCCGGCGTGCTGGAACGACATCCGCCGGGCGGGCGGCGACCCGCGCGATGCCGGCGTGCGCGCGGCGCATAACAACGACGCCATCCGCCGCTTCATGGGCCGTGCCGCCGACGCCATCCGCGCCAAGCTGCCCGAGGCGCTGGTCTTCTTCAACGGCCGCATGGGCTTGCCCATCCAGGATGAGCTGGATTGCTTCACCCAGGTGGAAATCGAGTCGCTGCCCACCGGCGGATGGGGATACGGGTTCTATCCGCTGTGGTCGCGCTTCGCGTGCACGCTGGGTTTGCCGCACCTGGGCATGACCGGGCGCTTCCACCGCGGCTGGGCGGACTGGGGCGGCCTCAAGCATCCGGATGCGCTGCGCTTCGAGTGCGGTGGCATCCTCGCCACCGGCGGCGCGATTTGCGTTGGCGACCAGATGCACCCCCGCGGACGGCTGAATACGGCGGTGTATCAGACTATCGGCGAAGCCTTCCGCGACGTGCAAGCGGTAGAGGCATATTGCCTCGACGCGAAACCGGTGACGCAGGTGGGCTTGTTGACGCTGGAGGCGGCGCGCGACAACGTGGATACCATCTCCGGCGGCGGCCCGCTGGAAGGCGCGGCGAAGATGTTGCTGGAATTACACCACCAGTTCGACGTCATCACCGACCGCTGCCCCGATTTCAGCCCATACGATGTGCTGGTGATTCCCGATACCGGCAACCTGTCGCCGGCGAATGCGGCGCGGTTGCGGGCGTATCTCGTGGACGGCGGTGCGCTGCTGCTTTCCCACCAGGCGTTGCTTGATCAGGCGATGGGCAATTTTCAGCTTGCCGACGCAATGGGCGTGGATTTTCAGGCTTTCTGCGCAAGCAATCCCGACTACTTCGAGATCGTCGACCCGGCGCTGGAGACGCCGGTGACGCGGCCGGGATTCAGCTACTCGCTGTACCAGGGGCCGGCGGTGCGGACAGCGATGCGCCCGGACACGGCGATGCTGGCGGCGGCGCACGAGACGTATTTCAACCGCACCTGGGAGCACTTCAGCTCGCACGGCTTCACCGCGCCGCTCGCCGACCGTGCCGACTACCCGGCGGTGACGAAAAACGGCAATGTCATTTACCTGCACGGTCCGGTATTCAACGCCTATCAGACGTTCGGCAATCTCACCTTCCGCGCGCTGATGGGGCGCTGTCTCGATCTGCTGCTGCCGCGGCCGCTGCTGGAAACCGACGCCCCGTCGACGGCCGAAGTGGCGCTGACCGCGCAGCCGGGGCGCTGGATGGCGCACATCGTCAACTACCATGCCGGCCGTCGCGCCACGAGCCATATCGAAGCGCTGGAGCGTCCCGTGCCGCTGCATGACGTGCAGGTAACGGTGCGGGCGCCGTTCCCGGTGTCGAGCGTGCGCCTGGCACGGGTGGGAACGGAGTTGCCGTTCGCCGCGGCGGACGGCGCGGTGACGGTGACCGTGCCGCGGGTGGATATCCACGAAATCGTCGTTTTCACCGCGTAAAACCGGAGCAGGAGCGAACGAACGGCGGCGGCCCGTGTCAAAAGGGCATAACACGCTGTTGAGTCGTTTCTCTCCATCTATGCGCAAATGAAAGCGCTGGCATTATCGCGCAATACGACAAGGAGCCTTCTCATGCTGATCGGACGCCTGCTGCTGCTGGTATTCGCCCTGGGGGCGGTCGCCGCCTTCGCCGCGTCGCCGAAATTCGACGACCGCCAACCTCGCCCGGTCACGCGCGTCTTTTCGCTCAAGGAGTTGCTGGAAAAAGCCTACAGCGACGAATTGGTGAGCTTCGCCGTAACCTTCGCCGCCGGCGAGTGCCGCGAAGCGTCCCTGCGATTGATCGATGATGCCGGCGCGTCCCTGCCGTATCAGTTGATGGACGTGAGTCGCCATGCCAATGACACGCTGCAATCGGCCAAGGTCTGGTTCTGGGTCGACAGCTTGCCGGCGCTGGGCCAGCGGGCCTACACCTTGTATGGATCGTCTTCGGCGAAATGCAAAGCCCCGGCGTGGCCGAAGACGCCGGTGAGTTGGACATCGCCCGACGCCGACACCGTGGAAGTCTCCAACGGTTCTTTCGCGCTCCGGCTGGCGGGCAACGCGACCTTCGCCGAGCCAACCAGCGCAAAGGACGTCGGCGGCCCGCTCCGCGCATTCAAGGGCGTTGACGGCGCCTGGCGTGGCGCCGGCGAACTGCAGGTGGAATCGCCCGTATCCGGGCACAGCTTCCGCGTCACCGAACAGGGGCCGCTGTGGACGACCTTCGTCTCACGCATAAACTTCGTTGCCCCGCCCGGCACCGGCGGCACGTCCGACGGGCCGTTCTACGAGATGCGCGTCAGCCTGTATCCCGGCCGCGACTTTTGCAAGGTGAGCGAAAAGAGCGATTTCCCGCTGCGGCTGGAGCCGATGCCGCGCGACACCATCTGCCAGCTCGAAGACCCGAACAACACCGACAACTGGCGCATGATGCCCTGTCCCGCGGACAATATGCGCTTCAACGTCACCGCCGGGTGGAACGCTGATTACCTGTATGCGCACAACACCTGGAGCCGCAAGTTCTACAACTTCCCGCTGGATCGCTTCCGTTGCGCCACTGCGCTGCGCGCGGCGTTGCCCTTCCTGGACGGCGGGTGGTTCGCCACTTACAGCTCGAAGGGACAGGACCTGTTCGCCATGGTAGGCGTGGATGCCAGCCACTGGCAGTACCCCGACAACACCGCGCATCCCACCGCGCGCACGCCCGGTTGCCACGCGGAGATCATGTTCCTCAACGAACCCGGCAACAGCGCCTATTTTCGCATGCCGCTGTCGCGCATGCAGCGCCACTGGCTGCTGGTGGTGACGAACAAGGACAAGGTAGTGAAGGACGCCGCCTGGGTGGAAGGGCAGAAAAAGAAAGGCCATTACTCCTGGTTCGGCGATCGCATCACTCCCGAAACCTGCTACCTGTGGCAGCTCCGCTACAAGTTCGGCGATTTGCCGTTGAACAAGGTGAAGGAGTGGAAACTCGACTACGACGAACCGCAGACCGAGCACCCGAACCTGTTTCCGGAGATGAAAGACCGCGAGGCGGTGCTGAAGAACGTCGAGCAGTTCCCGACGTTCAAAAAGCACATGGAGCAGATGCTGGGCTCATCGATCTACCTGCAGTACCTGAAGACCGGTAAGTTTGAGCCGAAAGACGGCAATTTCGATGTCTTCGGCGGCATCAACACGGTGAAGGAACACCTGAGCCAGGGCTACAACGCCGGCATCTATGTGCTAAGCCTGGGGCAATATGTGCCATGGATGTTCGAGTTCAGCGATATGGTGGCGCCGGCGATGAAGGCGGACGACTGGAAGAAGATGTGTCGCTGGGCGTTGGCCGGCACTTATATTCTGTTGGATGACGACTACTGGCAATACACCTACATACGCAATGACACCACCTACCTGCCGAACTTCAACACCTGCCGCTGGGCCAGCGTGGGCATGGCCGGTCTCTTCTTCCGCAACCACCCGGATGCGAAGAAGTGGATCGCCTTCTCCCGCTACTACCTGGAGAAAGAGTTCGACTATCACATCACCAAAGACGGGGTGGGGGAAGAGAACCTGGGCAGCTATTATCCCTTCGCCTGGCGCATGATCACGCTGCTGGTAAAGGGCTTGAATGACCGCGGCATCGCCGATTACCGCCGCGACCCGAAATTCCTCGCCGGCGCGCGCGTTTTCATCGAGAGCATCACCCCGCCGGACATGCGCTTCACCCCGCCACGGCGCATGTTCCCGCCCATCGGCCACCACCCGTATAACACGCCGACACAGCTTGGCGTATATGAGTGGAATGCGCTGCAACTGCAGCAGATCGACCCGCAACTGGCCGCGGAGAGTCACTGGGCGTGGCTGGAAGGCGGGCAGACACCGGACTACCACTACCTGATGCCGGTGAATTTCTTCTGGGCGAACAAGGAGTTTAAGTCGAAGGTGCCGGAACTGCAGAGCCGCCCGCTGGACGGCTTCGGCTACATCTTCCGCAATCACTTCCCGGGCACGGCCGAGTCGTACATGTCCTTCAAGGCCGGGCGCGTCTTCTACCATCACGACGGCGACGAAGGCAGCTTCCACATGTTTGGCAAGGGCGTGCCGCTGGCCTGCGACGGCCTGGAGTTGATCGCCCACGCCCGCCCGAGCAACCACAATTCGGTAGAAATAATCCACCCCGACGAATATGCCAAAGGCGGATATCCGCGCGGCGGCGAGGTGACGGCGCATTTCGAATCGCCCGCCGTGGACTGGGCGCAGGGCTTCTTCGCCAAGGAAAAGACGCGTCGGGCGGAGTTCATGGTGCCGACGCTACACCACACCGACTGGCAGCGCGACCTGCTGCTGGTGAAGGCGAAGGACCCGGAAGGCGCGGAGTATTTCGTCGTCTGCGACCAGTTGATGGGTCCGGAGCCGAGCACCTGGAACCTGGACGTGCACAGCGAAGAGCCGACCATCGAACCCGCAACCGCGGCGACGCCCACCACCGTGCGCTACCCCGGCATCCGCAAGCCGCAATTTAACGTCGGGCTGGACGTCATCGTCGTCACCCCGGCTAACCCAATCATCGAGAAGGTGAAAGGCAACATCAATAAAGACCAGTTGCCGAACTTCCCGGTTATCGAGCACTGGTTCATCCACTCGCCGCGGGCGCCGCGCGAGGGCACGCTGGCGATTCTCTACCCGCGCCGGCCCGACGGCGCGAAGCCGAAGGTGACGCCGATCCTGGACGGCAAAGGCTGCATCGTCGAGCATCCGGACGGTCGCGATATCATCTTCGCGTCGCCGACGCCGGTGACATATGCGACGAATGGCGTGGAATTCACCGGCCGCTTCGGCGTGGTGCGCGACCGCCCGGACGGCTCCATCACGCTGCTGGACGGCGGCAAGTTGACCTTCAAGGGAAAAACACTTACCGAACGGGGCCATCTGGCCTTATAATAAACATGAGGTGATCGCATGATGATCTGGCAACGACTTATCCTCCTGGGGTGTTGCGCCTTAGCCACCGCGGCGCTGGCCGCCGCGCCCCCGAAATTCGATGACCGCCAGCCACGGCCGGTGACGCGCGTGTTCCAGCTCAAAGAGCTGCTGGAGCACAACTATACCGATGAACTGGTGAGTTTTGCGGTATCCTTCAAGCCGGGGGAGTGCCGGGAAGCCTCGCTGCGGCTGTTCGATGATGCCGGCAAAGCCGTGACGCACCAACTCTCTGACGGCGAATCGTACCCCGATGGCAGCCTGAAAGGGGCGAAGGTCTGGTTCTGGGTAGACAGTCTGCCGGCGATGGGCGCGCGCGCCTACACGCTCTACGGTTCTCCATCGGCGAAGTGCAAGGCGCCGGGATGGGAATCGCCCATCACCTGGTCGGAGGATACAGCCGGCATGGTCGAGGTCAACACCGGCGTCTTCTCGCTGCGACTGGCCGGAAACCACGCCTTCCCCGCGCCGGTGAACGCGAAGGACGTCGGCGGCCCGCTGCACGGCTTCAAGGGCGTCGACGGCGTCTGGCGCGGCGCGGGGGTGCTGCAGGTGGAATCCCCGGTGGTGAGTCAGGCATTTCGCGTGGAGGAACAGGGGCCGCTGTGGACCACCGTTGCCTCACGCATCAACTTCGTCTCGCCGCCCGGCACCGGCGGCGCTTCCGTCGGACCGTATTACGAGATGCGCTTCAAGTTGTTTCCCGGGCGCGATTTCTGCCGGGTGAGCGAGCAGAGCGATTTTCCGCTGCGCCTGCAGCCGATGCGCCGCGACGTGACGTCGATCTCCGATGACCCGAACGTGACGGACAACTGGCGCACCGTGCCATGCCCCGCCGATAACTTCCTCTTCGACTGCACCGCCAACTGGCAGGCGGATCGCCTGTATACCCACGTCACTTTCAGCACGAAATACGTCAATCACCCGCTGACGGCCGACCAGTACCGTTGCCATACCGCCATCCGCTCGGCGTTGCCCTACATGAATGGTGGGTGGTTTGCCACCTACTCGACGAAGGGCAGGGACCTGTTCGGCATGGTGGGCATCGACGCCAGCCACTGGCAGTATCCCAGCAACAGCGCGCACTTCACCGCCGGCACGCCGGGGCGCGATACGGACATCATGTTCGTCAACGAGCCCGGCACAGGCGCCCACTTCCGCCTGCCGCTGGCGCGCATGGAGCGCCACTGGCTGCTGGTCATCACCTCCGTTGATAAAGTGGTGAAAGACCCGGAATGGGTGGCGAAGCAGAAGAAGAAATCGCACTTCACTTTCTTCGCCGACCGCATCGGTCCGGAGACTTGCTACCTGTGGCAGCTTCGCTACCAGTACGGCGACCTGCCGCTGAACAAGGTGAAGGACTGGATTCTCGACTACAACGAGCCGCAGGCCGCCCACCCGAACCTCTTCCCCGAGTCGAAGGACCGCGAGGCGGTGATGAAGCGCCTGGAGGATTTCGCAGGGCTGAAGAAGCACTTCGACACGATGTATAACTCCTCCGAATACCTGCAGTATTATAAAACCGGCGTGTATAAATATGCGAAGGCATTCGATCCCTTTTCCGGCATCGCCTGCGTCAAGGAAAATTTAGAGCAAGGCTATAACGCCTATATCTACGTCCTCAGCACCGGGCAATATGTGCCGGGAATGATGAAGTTCTGTGATATCGTCGCCCCGGCGATGACGCCGGAGGACTGGAAGAAGATGTGCCGAAACGCGCTGGCGGGCACCTATATCCTCGCTGACGACGATTACTGGCAATACGCCTATGTGCGCGGCGACACCACCTACTTGCCCAATTTCAACACCTGCCGCTGGTCGGGAATCGGCTTGGCGGGCTTGTTCTTCAAAGATCACCCGGAAGCAAAGAAGTGGGTTGACTTCTCCCGCTATTACCTGGAGAAAGAGTTTGACTACCACATCACGAAAGACGGGGTGGGGGCGGAGAACGTCGGCAACTACTACCCCTTCGCCTGGCGCATGATCTCCGAGTTGATCCGCATCATGGCTGACCGCGGCATCGCCGACTACCGCTCCGACCCGAAATACCAGGCAGGCACGCGCTTCTGGCTAGACGTCATCACCCCGAAAGACGTGCGGTTTACCCCGCCACGGCGCATGATCCCGCCCATCGGCAATCACCCGTATTCCGCGCCGGGATTCGGCCTGTATGAGTGGAACGCCAACACTTTCCAGAAGGTGAACCCCGACCTGGCCGCGTGGAGCCATTGGGCGTGGTTGGAATGCGACCAGCCGGCCGATTACCACCACCTGATCCCGTTCACCATGTTCTTCGCGAACAAAGACTTCGCCGCGAAGGTGCCCCCGCTGCAGAGCAAGCCGCTGGACGGTTTCGGCTACATCTTCCGCAACCACTATCCGAGCGACAAAGAGACCTACCTGTCTTTCAAGGCCGGCAACTTTTTCTACCACCACGACGGCGACGAAGGCAGCTTCCACATGTATGCCAAAGGCGTGCCGCTGGCCTGCGACGGCCTGGAGCTGATCGGCTACACCAAGCCGCGCGTGCATAACATGGTAGAGATTCCCGAGGGTAAAGACGGCCAGTGGCAGAATCCCCGCGGCGGCGAGATCGTCGCACACTTCGAGTCGCCCGCCGTCGACTGGGCTGCTGGCTTCTTCGCCAAAGAGAACACCCGCAAGGCCGAATATATCTTCAACACGCTGCACACCACCGACTGGCGGCGCGACATCCTGCTCATCAAGTCGGCAAACCCGGACGGCGCCGAGTATTTTGCCGTCTACGACAACCTGAACGGCCCGGACGCCAGCATCTGGAACCTGGACGTGCACAGCGAAGAGCCGGTCATCGAGCAGCCGGTCGGCGGCCTCACCGCCGTCCGCTACCCCGGCATCCGCAAACCGCAGTTCAATATGGGCTTGGACGTCGTCTTCGTCAGTCCGTCAGCGCCGAAGATCGACAAAGAGAAAGGCACCATCAATAAGAACTACGTGAACGTGTTCCCGAATATCGAGCACTGGTTCATCCACTCGCCGCGTGGACCGAAGGAAGATACCTTCACCATTCTCTTCCCGCGGCGGCCGGACCAGCCGGCGCCGAAGGTAACGCGCATCCTCGACGGCAAAGGGTGCATCGTTGAGCACGGCAGCGGTCGAGACATCATCATCGTTTCGCCGGTGCCGGTGACATATAACGCGGACGGCGTAGAGTTCACCGGCCGCATTGCCGTGGTGCGCGACCGCGCCGGCGACGGCTCCATCACCCTGCTCGACGGCAGCAAGCTGTCGTATAAAGGTAAAATACTCACCGCGCGCGGGAACGCGACGCTGTAACCGATATGAGGAGACATAATATGCTGCGATTGCTGATCATTCTGGCGCTTGGCCTGGCGATCTCCGCGGTGGCCGCGGAGCGAGGGCTGTTTTTCGAGAACTTCGCCATCGACGATCTCCAGAAGGTCTGGATGTTGCAGCCACCGGTGGACGCCCTTGGGACTATCCCCGCCAATGCGACGTGGGGAGTCGAGGACGGCGCGCTGGTGGCGACGGGCACGGCGAAACCCTGGTCGGTGATGACCGCCGGTGGCCCGGCGTGGACCGATTACCGCGTTTCGGCGCAGATCACCGTCCAAAAGCCGGGATCCAAGGCGGACTACCCTATCTTCCACGGAGAATACGACCGCTATCTGCCGCGCGAATGGTTCCCGCCCATGTGCGACCATACCGGCGGCTTTCGCTTCCGCTATTACGCCGGCGAATTCGACTGGGGCTCCGAAGCGGCGCTCTATTTCCGCTACCAGAACCGCGAGAACTGCTACCGCGTGCAGCTTTCGACCGAATACCAGGAAATCATCCTCTGGCACAGCGTGGGTGGCTACCTGCAGGTGGTGCCGTACAAGCTGCAACCCGGCAAATCGTATAGCGTCGACGTGCAGGCGCAGGGCGCGCATATCCAGGTGCAGATGGATGGGAAAAAGGTCATCGATTACTGGCACGAATGCCTGCCCACGCTCTCCGGCGGCATCGGCCTGGGGGCGTATAACAGCACGGTGGCCTTCCGGAACGTGAAGGTTGCTGAACTCCCGGCGCCTTCCGTGATGCCCACCCACAAGGCCAGCTTCACCAACCGCATCTGGCGCACTCAGCCGTGGATCTTCGACGGTAACGAGCCGATCTGCCTGCTGGAAACCGGCAAGACCGGGTTGTCGCCCGACTACGGCGACGGCGTGATGAGCTTCTACTTCGTGAAGTTGCGTCCGGGATATCGTCCGATGTATCAGACCTTCGTCGGCGTGCGAAAAAATGAGGCAAAAACCGCGCTCCTGAAAGGCACCGAGAAAGAGGTCGCCTACAGCGGACAAGGCACCGACAAGCTGGTGTTGATCTTCGACAGCGAAACATCCGATAAAATAATGTCCGCGCACCATACTGATGTATTGACGTATGACAAGCTGCGTGGCACCTATCGCCACGCCATCACCGCCGATCTGACCTTCAACAAAGACGAGCGCATCTCCGCGCTGGAATTCTCTGATCCGCTCACCTATAACAACAAGGAGCCGGGACGTCAGGTGACGCACCGCTGGTTGCCCGCCGGCCATAAATGGGGCCTTATGCGCAGCGAAGATGGCAGCATCACCCGCCATCCGATTTCCCAGTCACTCAATCTCGATGGCCAGAATAGCTGGTATTTGCAACCGGGCAATGGTCTATGGGTGCTATATCCCGATCGCGCGGTCTGCCCCGCTTTCGAACACAACACCCCCGACGAACGCACTTACGTCGGCGTCTGCCACTGGGGCTTCGACTGGCACCAGTATGTGCACTGGGGCGATAAACCGCGCGACATCAAGGCCGGCACCAAATTCACCATCACCCACGTGCTCTCCGGCTTCACTCCGCAGGAAGGCGAGGCGCTTTACCTGGCTTCCAAGCTGCACCCGAAGAACGACCAACCAGAAAACGGCGAGAAACCGCAGAACGTGTTCAAGGTGCCCAGCCCGCTGGGCTACGCCGTCTGCGATCCCTCCGGCACGTCGTTCGACCAGCTCTACAACACCCGCGAACCCTATGTCGGATGGCAGTTCTACGGCGATTATGCCATGGATCGCGAGATCGGCCGCACCGACACCTACGCCATGCGCCTGGACGGCCCGGCGAAGGCGGTGGGCATGATATATCACCACATGCTGGAGCCGGCGAAGCGCTACCAGTGCACATTATGGCTGAAGACGAAGCACGTAAAAGGCCCGGTCATCGTCAAGCTGTATTATCCATGGAATCCCAAGCTGCCGGTGGATACAATCGAGACCGGCCTGTATGGGACAAATGACTGGCAGGAGATTTCCTTCACCAGCACCGTGCCGTGCATCACCGCCACAAACTACGACGCCTCCGAGATCGCCATCGAGGTGAAAGGCGCCGGCACGGTGTGGGCGGACGACTTCTCGCTGTTGCCCATCCGCGACGGCGAGCAAGGCATGGAGAAACGGCCGGCCGCGAAACCCGCCGTGGCGGTCACGCCCTCCGCCGACTACCTGATGTATCTGCCGTGTAATGAAGGCGCGGGCAACATGCTCGCCGACGCCAGCAACCGTGCCAACAGCGCCAAGCTGTATAAAGTGCAGTGGGCGATGGACAACGGCCGCCCGGTACTGCAGTTCAGTGAGAAGTTCAGCGCGGCCTTCGTACTGGGCCTCTCCCCCGAACTGCTACCGACGAAGGACGGGTATCCCCGCGACTTGACGCTGGACGTCTGGATCAAACCCACCCCCGGCAAGGGTGGCGACGTGATGGGCTACTTCTACTCGCCGCGCATGTATCTCAATGTCTCCGGCGCCGACAAGGTGACGCTGAACCTGTCTTACCTCTTCGGCGGTAAGTGGGACACCCTCACCTCGGCGCCTTTCCCAGCGGGGGTGTGGACGCATGTGGCCGGCAGCATGACCGGCGGCAAGGCGCGCATCTACGTGAACGGCAAAGTTGCCCAGGAAAAACCGCTGCCCGACGGCAAGCTCACCTTCACCCATTACAACCCGGCGATGAGCATCGGCACCTATACCTGGTTCGGCAACCCGTCCTTTAACGGCCAGATGGCCGAACTCCGCTGGTGGGCCCGCGCCGCCACCGACAAAGAGATCGCCGATACCGCGGCGAAGGGACGGCCGTAGGAAGAGTAATCAGTAATCAGTGATCAGTATGGGGGCGGTGGCTGGAGATGGCGCCGCCCTCTTTTTCATACAACCACTCGGCAGGAAATGGGGACTGTAACGCATTTCTCGATTATCTGCCTGGGTAGCGCTTCCAGAGCCGTTTGAAATGCGTTGCTGTACCCATTTTTCGCCTTATGAAAATGTGTTCAGCAATGGATATAGCATCGTTTGTCGGCAGCATCAGAACCAGTCAGGAAGTAGTGAGAGCAGCGAGTTTGGAAGCCGATGCGAATCGCGCCCGGCCACCATTGATACTCCCGGTGCGCGGCTCTCGCCGGCTTCCAGACTCGCTGCTCGACATCCATCCGCGCTCCCAGTTTTGCGGATGGGAAATCCGTGGCCTCAGTGTTACTCGCCGAAGCCGTAGGCCCGCCCATCCACCGTCACCGCGTCATCCCCAACCGTTACCGTGTGCGTGGCGCCGCGGGAGCGGATCGTCATGGTGTCGCTGTCGTAGGTGCATTCCGGCGCTGCGTCTTCCGGCCGCGCGGGGATGAGCACGGCATGCACCGCTGTGCCCGCGATATCCGTCTCCAGGCGCATGATGGCGCCGTGGGTGCCGTCCAGCGTGCCCAGGCCCACCTGCTGGCGAGCGGCAGGTTCGGCGAAGAAGACGTAAAGCACCGCGCCGGGGCGGCGGAGGGTCGCGCGGCGGTCGCCCAATTCCCACGCCGCTTTTCCGTCAGCGTTGTCACCGTGCAGCAGCCAGGTGAGGGTCTGGCATTCGCCCTGCACGCGGTCGGCGAGGACGAAGAGATCCGACCGCAGGAAGACCACGCGGCGGCGCACCGCTTCGACACCCTCGTAGCATTCCGTGGCGTCGGCCAGCGCGGTGGAGGTGGCGTCGTCGTGCTGATGCGCGAGGATATGCCCGGAGACGGGATTATCATTCGCGCCGATCTGCCCGCGGCCATCGATAAGGACGCAGTTGTGCGCCTCGGTGCTGTCGAAGCGCGGCACGGACGGCGGATTGGCATACCGGCCGTCACCAGTGTCGACGATGAGGTGTTCTCCGAAGGCGGAGAGCACAAAGGTGCCGCGGTCGCGGTGCTGGTGGGCGCCGCCATGCGCGCCGGACTTCATTGAGAAGAAGACGCCGGAGCGGTCCTCAGCCGTGCGCCACACCACCTGGCCGGTGTGCGCGTAGAGGGTAGCCGGCTCGCGGGACATCGTCGCGGCGGGCAGGCGCGGATCGAAGCCGAGTAGCAGCAGGAAGCCGCCCGGGTCGTCCATCTGCTCCAGCACCTCCAGCAGATACCCCTGCATCCGCGGGTCTTTCGTCCGCGCGGCGACGAAGGCGAGCAGCGGCGCGCCCAGGCCAGACTGCATGCGCGCGTCATTGAAATTCGCCACGCCGAACGGAATGTCGGCGATATACTGGTTGCGAATCCAGTACGGCAGCTTGAACATGCCCGGCGTCCAGCGGTCGATGCCGTCGGCGCGCTCCAGCACCGTCAGTGCGTGCAGCAGCGCGCGCCCACCGTAGTCGGCGTAGGAGATGCCTTCCGCGTAGTCGCCGTCCGGCCCCAGTTGCGAAGCCATGGCGGTGGTGATGCGCTCCAGTGCCACGCCCTTCCAGCGGGCGATGCGCGCGGCGTCCAGCTCGTACCCGACGTCGTAGTAGTGGCCCCATCTCAGCGCCGGCCATGCCGGGTCGGGCTTCAGCCACGCCCGTTCCGCCAACGCGGAGATCATATACGAGCCGGAAGCGAACCACAGGTCCCAGTTGTTGACGCCGCTGGGGTGGGGGTGCAGCACGAAGGGGTCGTCCTTGTCCAGGCGCCGCACGAAGAGGAGCTGCCCTCGTTCGTCCTCGTCGCGCACACCCTGCGGTGCCCGCGTCAGGTTCTCCTGCGCTTTCGCGATGAGCGCGCCCAGCAGCGCCTCCTTCTGGTCGCGGCCCAGTACCGGCCACAGCCAGTCCGTCGCCAGCGCCAGCGCGTGCGCGTAGTGCATCCCCTGCAGCGGCATGCAGCCCGCCTCCCAGTGCACCCAGTGCGGCTTGTGCGCGATCTCCAGCGCCGCGCCGATGGCCCTCTGTGCCAGGTCCTGCCGCCCCGTCACCGCGGCGATGAGCGCCAGGTCGGCGATGGGAAAGAGCGTGTCGTTGCGCCCGGCGTCTTCCGCCTTCGCCACGAAGCGCCGCCACAGACGCCCCATCGGCCCGCTGTGCGTCGTCTCGCGCAGCCGCTGGAACTCCGCCGGCCCGGCTAGCAAGCCGACGGCGACTTCATAACCGAGACCGAATTGGGAAGTGGAGACCATGATTATCCTTTCGCATACAGCCGGTGTCTGGAGTCGGCCCCCCTCCCCGGCCCTCCCCCCGTGCCGTCCGCTTCGCTCCCTGCACAGGGGGAGGGTGAAGATATAGACACTCCCTCCCCCTGTGCCCATACGGCACGGGGGGAGGGCCGGGGAGGGGGGCCGATTTCAGAGCCGGCAGCAAAATAATGTATCTGATGGACATGCTTTCACTGAATCAAGGCTGCGGCCATTCAACGATCTCGTGGTATTCGAATTCCGCTTGATAATCGTAGGGTGCGCCCATCCAATTCAACAAATTGTCTGCAATTGTTCCCGAGTGATCCGAAATCTGCTCGTATTTCAACCAGACGGTTTCGCACTCATCACAGATGAACGATTCCATGTTGATGCGGCGAATAGTAATACGGTTGAGTAATCCCTGGCCACAATACGGGCATGACCCTTGACCCATATCAACACTCCTTTTTTCGCCACATACTCGGCGGCAAGGTCGTCAACACCCGTGTATCGGGCGTGTCAAAGGGCAGTGTGAGCGCATCGACGCCTTCACCCAGGCACTCGCCGGTGAAAAGGTCGTGCACCGTCGCCCGCTCCGGCAGGCGCAGTGTGCGCGGGCCGGGGGCGCCGGTGTGGTAGACGATGAGCCCATGGCCGGCCAGCACCACGTCGTTGTCCTCGGTGTAGACGTGGCAGCCGGCGTTGCGGGCGATGCCGCGCATCAGGCTGGACGGCAGCATCGGCGCGGCGGAGTAGACCGAGCGGTAGTCGCCCATCTCCTTCACCACCAGCGCCGGCTCGTGCCGCCCCTGCATGTGCAGCCGGCGGCCCAGCACGGCGACGTCCGGGTCGTTGACGTAGAACGCCGGTCCGATGCGCGCGCCGGAGCCGTAATACAGGTCGTGTGGCAGTCCGCGGGTGATGGGGTGGGTGAAATCGGAGATCGTCACCCACTGCTCCCATGGCACGTCGTCTTTGGCGAATTGGATGCCGGTCAGCCGGCGCATGCTCTCCAGCGACAGCCCGTCCGCCGCGTGGCAGAAGCCCGGGGCGATCATCCAGATGGAGGTTTTACCGTCCCGCTGCACCGTGTTGCGGATGAGCGCCTCGCGCTCGGGGTTCATGTAGAAGGCATTGAGAAAGAGGTTGCAGCGGTAGTCCGGCATGTTTGCCAGCGTCAGGTCGTCCAGCAGGTGGATGCGCACCGGCACGCCGCAGTGCGCCAGGCCGAAGATGCGCTGCTTGTAGACGAGATCCCAATCCAGGTCGATGAGCGGCTTTTCATAGGGGATCGACTGCTCGTCGATGAACACGCCGATGGGGCTGATGGGCGTCTCGGGCCATTCCAGCGCGCGCTGCAGCAGGCGCGAGTAGTCGCCGATCTGGTCGAGCAGCGCGTCGTCTTGCAGCCAGTTGCGAATCTGCTCCATCCAGTTGCAGCCGCTCCACTGGCTGGCGATCATGCCGAAGTTGCGCCGGTGCACGGCCGTCGTCTCCTCGCGGGTATCGACCCGGCCGTAGATGTCGGCGGGGTCGGAGAGGAAAGTACGCGTGTCCTCGTTGACGATGAAGACCTTCCCGCGCAGGCGGCAGCTTTCGTCCATGCTCTCCGCCATGATTACCCCGCCCATCTGCCGGTACAGGTAATCGAAGGGCGATTCCCAGCCGTCGATGTCCGGGCAGTCGAGGATGCGCCGCCAGCCCGTTTGCATGCTCAACGAATGCGGGTTGAACTCCACCGGCTCCAGGCCCGGCTCGGTGAACCAGTAGTGCCCCGGCCAGCCCAGCGCCTGCAGATAGGCGCCGAAGCACAACACCGGCAGTCGCTCGCCGCAGGCCTCCTTCAGCACCCGCGCGATGCGGTAGTGCAGGTCCACGTAGCGGTCGGTGCGGCAGGCCATGAAGTCGAAGACCTTCCGCGGCCCCGTGGGATCGCGAAACCAGCCCAGGTCGGTGTAAAGCTGTTCCTCACGGGTGGGCACGCCCGCCGTTTCCAACGTCACCGTGTCATCCCGCCAGGCGGCGCGCAGCGCGGCGTCGTCGGCATACTGCACCCGCAGCCAGGCGCGGAAGGCGTTGGTCATTGCCGGGCTGAAGTCGCCCACCTTGTTCACCAGACTCGTCCAGGTGAAGCCTTCGTGGTAGCAGGAGAAGAAGATGCCGGCGATGTTCCCGGCATACGCCCCCTCCGCGACATAGCGGATGGGCGTGGCCAGGTTTGCCAGCAGATCATCGAAATAGCGGTCGGAGCCGATGGAGACGTTGAAGCGGTCGCCCTCGTCGGACAGCTCGAATTCGTCCGGGTAGGCGTCTTTCCACGCCTGCGGCGGGTGCAGGCACATACTGAGCATGATGCGGGCGTCAGGATCACCCAACGTGACCGCCCGCAACTGGTCGTCGATGGGCTCACCAAGCGCGGTGTCTGGGTGGGCGGGGTCCCAGGCGTCCGGCCCGGTCCAGCCGGGATTGATGGGCACTTCGTAGCCGTGGATGCCGCGCGCGGCGAAGGGTCGGCACAGCTCGGCCAGCTTCTCCACGTAGGTCGCGCGGTCGCGCATCATGCATGGCGCGCCGTTCTCCGCCCGGTCGGTGACATGGCGGATGAAATACGAGGTATAGAACCAGGGCTGGTCATCGACGTGCAGCATCGGGCGGCCATGCACCGTCTGTATGCGGACGCGGGGGAAGCGGATTGATGTCATGGGCGGACTCCTGACCGGGAATGCTATCTCTTCCTTCGCCGCGCGGAAAACGGTTCCTGTTGTGAATACACGAAAAATGCGAGATTTGCTAGCGCTATCAAGTGATGTGACTTGACCATGTTACGCATTGCCTGCACGAGAGAGCTCCTCTCTCCTGCTAGGGAAGGGGCCGGGGGAGGAGTCCGCGCGACAGCCGCCGGCACCAGCATCACCTCGCCACGCAGCTACGTGCGCCAACAGGCAGCATCGATGAGCAAAGTGGCGACAATGAATCATAGAGCATCAACGGATGGGAAATAGTGGGTCATGTGTCATGACTTCCGCTTTCCCCTCTCCTCGGGGAGAGGGGCAGGGGTGAGGGGGCGCCCGCAGGCGCGCATGATGATTGTTATGACAAACGACCCGCTAACATCCGGTTGTATTGCCAGAACCGTTGCGTCCCTGCAGAGGGACGCCCGGCCGATAGGCCCGGCAGGTGGGGATTTCAATCCCCGCTGATGCGTGTCGTAGCGACATCAATCCGAAAACCGGTGGTAACCGACCGATACCAGCGCATCGCTCATAAAACCGGTCGGTATGTGCTATGACTGATAAATAGCGCTTCATCCACCGCTGCAGCCGCTCACAAGCGAGAGCTCCCCTCTCCTGTTAGGGAAGGGGTCCGTGCGACCGTCGCCGGCGCCACAATCCCCACCCGTACCTCCGTGGCATAGGGCAGAAATATACCATCTCCACCTCCCGCAAATCACCGCCAGCTTCCCGTTGTTCGCTATTGACAAAACAAACATGCGTTACTATAATCAACAACACAAACGCCTGTATGATTTTGCTGTATCGATAAGACGGCTATGGGAGCTGGTTGATAACACCGCGCAAGCCCCCTTCCAGGGGGCGTTATTCGGTAGCCCGGCTATTGATGAACGGGCAGGGAGGCGACAACGATCCCGGCATCGGCATGTTGTAACCTGCCCGGGGTCGTGACTACCCCCTTTTTCGTAAAAAACACAAAAAAGTGGGGGTAGTCACGGGGGGTAGTCATTCAGCGAACACGCGTCGGGGTAAACGTATCTGAAAATGATGCAAGGCATTCACCAGTAAATCAACATGCCTGCTGCTTGACAGTAGAAGGTATACTTGCGTACGATGCTAGGCATGGATGAGCAAAACGAACAGATCGCGGTGCTGCCCCAGGTTGGCGGCCAGGAACGCGCGGTTACGATGCAGCACATCGCAGATCGGTGCGGGGTGAGCCTCATCACCGTCTCGCGGGCGCTGCGCAGCGATCCGCGGGTCCGTCCCGACACTACCGCGCGCATTCGCGAGGCGGCGGATATGCTGGGTTACGATCCGGCCTGCCACCATGCCGCCCGCCGGCTGGCGCTGCGCAAGCACGGCATCCATGTCATCAACCACATCCTCGCCCTCTTCATCCAGGGGAATTTTGCGCGGGCGAACTACTTCGTCAACATCTTTCGCGGCGCGCTGGAGATGGCTACCGAGCAGGGCTTCGCGCTGCTCACCGCCGACCCGGCGATGTCCGAGCCGCTGCCGATCTACACCCGCGGCGATGTCGACGGTTTCCTTGTGCTCGGCTGGGCGTATCAGGCCAACCGCGAGATGATGGCGCGCTGCATGCGCTCCTCGCAAGGGCAACCCTGTCCCGCTGTGTCGATGCTCACGCCCGTCGAAGGCTTCTCCAGCGTGCTCACCGACGATCGCGCCGGCGCCTACGCCGCCACCGCGCACCTGCTGGAGTTGGGCCATCGCCATATCGTACACTTCTGGCCGGTCATTCCGGAAATGGGCCCGATATACCTGCATGACGAACGGCGCGGCGGCTGCGAACAAGCCTATCGCGATCGCGGCCTCGATCCGGATGGTTGGCTCGATGCCTTGCGGCTTGACTACAAGCAGCCCGCTGAACGGCGCCTGCATCTGCAATTGCAGGATGCCCTGCGGCGCGATAACCGGATCACGGCTGTGCTGCTGCCGAATGACGGCTTCGCCTTGCAGGCACGAGAAGCGCTGCGCGCGTTGGATCAGCGCATACCCGATGATATCAGCATCATCGGCTTCGATGATGCCGAAGTGTTGCCGGATGCCACCGGACATAATTGCCTGACAACCGTGCGCGTGCCGTTGGAAGAAGTCGGCCGCGCTGCCACCGAACTGCTGGCGAAGCTGGTCACCCAGCCCGGCCAGGCGCCGCTGACGCTGACGCTGCCCACCGAGTTGACTGTGCGCGCCACTACCGCCCCGCCGCGGAGATAACGCCTGTGCAAACCGCCTCCTTGCGTCCCGCTTCACAGCGCCTGATGACCGATATCCGCGTCGTCGAGGCCGTTGCCGCGTTCACCCAGCAGCGCCTGCGCGTGCCGCTGCATCTCAGCCGCGGCGCCATTACCGAGATCACCCTGAGCGAGATCGCGGTGACCGTGGAAGACGGTGCCGGCCATCGCGCGATCGGCCGGGGGATGATCTATCTCTCCGACCTGTGGTCGTGGCCCAGCGCGGTGATGGAGCACGACGCGCGCGATGCCGCCATGCGCACTCTCACAATGAATCTCTGCGCGCAGGCCGTTGACCTGCTGGCGGGATGGGGACACCCTGTCGAGCTGGGGTGCGTGTTGCACGACGCGCTGCCGGCGCTGGGCGCGGCATTGGCGTTGCCCGAGCCAATGCCGCTTCTCGCCGCCGGCGTCTGCGCTTCGCCGCTGGACGCTGCCGTGCACGACGCATGTGGCCGGCTGCACGACCGGTCCAGCTACGATGTGCTCGGTCCCAATTGGCTGCCCGGCGACCTGGCGCGCTTCATCGGACCCGCCGGCGCGGGCGTCACGTTGGAAGACGCGCTGCGCCTGCGCTGGGCGCCGCGCGTGCCCGGCTGCGTGCTGATGAGCGCCGCCGATCCGCTGACCCCGGCCGACGTGACGAAGCCGGTGGGCGACGGCCGCCCCGAGTGCGCGGAGCAATGGGTGCGGCAACACGGTTTCCACGTCATGAAACTAAAAGTGAAAGGCAAGGACCCGCGCGAAGACGCCGCCTGGATCGCCAACGTCGTCGATGCGCTGGTCGCCTGGCACCGCGACCTGGGCACCGGCATGCAGCCGTGGGTGAGCGTTGACCCGAACGAGGCGTATGCGACCGTGGACGTGCTGGTGGAATTCCTGCGCGCGCTGCAGGTCCATCCCGCCGCCTTCGCCGCGCTACGCTACGTGGAGCAGCCTATCCCGCGCGCCATCGGCCTGGAGGCCGATATGACGCCCGCCGCCGCGCTGAAGCCGATCCTTGCCGACGAAAGCATTACCGGGCTGGACGACCTGGACGCGCTGGCCCGCGCCGGCTGGAGCGGTCTGGCGCTGAAAACCTGTAAAAGCCAGACGCTGTGCCTGCTGATGGCCGCCTGGAGCCACCGCACCGGACGGACATACTCGCTGCAAGACCTGACCAACCCCGCCCTCGCCGCGCTACACGCCGTCGGCCTCGCCGCGCGCCTGCGCACGGTTAACGGCATCGAGCTTAACGCCCCCCAATACACCCCCACCGCCAACGCCGGCTACGCGGAAGCCCACCCCGGCATCTTCGATCCCCGCGACGGCGTGCATGACGCGACCAGCCTTGCCGGAATCGGTTTGTATTGATGCCTTCCGCGCATGACCCTTCGAGATGGGTATCCCTTCAGTGATACCTGTCGGGAAAGGAGCGCAGATGGCGGATCAACTTGAGGAACCGTATCAATTTGACTGTCCGCTGTGCGGCCATATGCAGCAGATGGCCGCGCGCAGCGAGGAGCAGTGCCGGTATTGTGGCGCGGAGTTAGTCATCCTGGGCGACGAGCGCGCGGCGAACCAGTATGCCGAGGAATTGAGGGGTCTCGGCGACTCCGTGGTCTGGATGCCGGTGCCTGGTGCCGCGCAGTGGGTTGTCGCGCATAAAACGACTCCGCTCGGGTACTATGCCGACCAGGATTGACGCGTAACGGTTGGGTGAATGGGTAAGATACCGGTAGTCTCTCCCAGAGGATTACCGGGCGCATGATTATCCTGCTCATGGGCGTGGCGGGCAGTGGCAAAACGACCGTCGGGCGGCTATTGGCAGCCGAGCTCGATTGGGCGTTTTATGACGCAGATGACATGCACCCGCCCGTGAATATCGCGAAGATGGCGCGCGGCACGGCGCTGTCCGACGCCGATCGCGGCCCATGGCTGCAGGCCATCCATGAGCTGCTGGTGTCGCTGGAAGCGACGCACACCGACGCCGTGGTCGCGTGCTCGGCGCTGAAGCGCGCCTACCGAGCGCGACTGCTGCAGGGGCTGTCCGGTACCGCGGTCGTCTACCTGAAAGGTGATCCCGACCTGATCCGCTCCCGTTTAGGCGCTCGCACCGGGCACTTCATGCCGGTGCGCTTGCTCGAGAGCCAGTTCGCGGCGTTGGAGGAACCCACCCAGGCGCTGACGGTGGATATCACCGCCGATCCCTGTGCGATTGTGCGTACGATTCGGCGCGAATTGGCAATCTGACGGCAGGGGTGGCCTGCGCGACGGCGAAGGGATAAGCCGGAGGTGGCCGCATGCAACCCCTGACCAGCTACGAGCGCATCTACAACACCCTGCACCGCAAGCCTATCGACTGCGTGGCCTGCTATGACGCCCCCTGGGACGACACCATCAAGCGCTGGCGCGCGGAAGGCCATCTCGGTCCCGCGGAGAACCCCTGTGACGCACTGGGCATGGATCTGCGCAGCGGCGGGTGGGTGAACTGCGTCGCCGATCTCGACGTCGAGCGCGAGGTGTTGGAGGAGACGGAAGAGACGGTTCTCACTCGCGACGGCAACGGCGCGCTGCTGCGCCAGCACAAGCAGCATGACACCACCCCCGAACACGTGGGCTTCGCCGTGGAAGATCGCCGCGGTTGGGAGGCACACATCAAGCCGCGCCTGCTGGATTTCGACCCCCGGCGCATCGATGTCGACGCCTACCGTGCGGCGAAGCGCGATGCAGCCGACCGGCAGCTCTTCTTCTGCTGGTGGGGCATCGCGCCTTTCGAGCAGATGCACCCGATGTGCGGCCACGAGAACCTGCTGGCGGGCATGGCGGATGACCCGGAGTGGGTGACGGAAATGGTAATGGCCTATACCCGTTTCACCATCACGCACCTGGAAGCGCTGTTCGGCGCGGCCGGCACGCCCGATGCCTTTTTCGTCGGCGAAGACATGGGGTTCAAGGAAAAGCCATTCATGTCGCCGGCGATGTACCGCGAGATCATGTTCCCCGGGCACAAGCTACTCTTCGATTTCGCGCACAGCCTGGGCTGCAAGGTGATCGTGCATTCATGCGGCTATGTGGAGCCGCTAGTACCGAGTCTCATCGAGGCGGGCATGGACTGCCTGCAGGCGCTGGAGGTGAAGGCGGGGATGGACATGCGCCGTCTACAGCAGCAGCACGGCGACGCCATCGCTTTCATGGGCAACATCGACGCCCGCGTATTGGCGACGAATGACCGCGCGCAGATCGATGCCGAGTTAGCGAGCAAGCTGCCCACTGTGCTGGGCCACGGCGGCCGGTATATCCTCATGTCCGACCACTCCATCCCCCCGCAGGTGGATTTTTCGACGATGCAATATTTCTTCGCCACCGGGCGCGAGATGAGCCGAAACGTGCTGGCAAGCGCATAAACCACCGGGAGCCGGCGCCCTCGCGGCACCGGCTCCCGGATTGTGGTTATGCAGTGTAATCCTTTACTCGGTAGTCGCTTCAGCCTCTTCCCGCGGTTGAATCTGCGGCAGTGTCACCGGTTCCAGCTCGGACGAATCGATCGAGCCGGCGATGATCGCAACGCCGCGGCGTGCGCGCTTGTCCTTAGCATTCAGGTTCTTGTTTTTGGCCAGGCGCGTCAGCTCAGATTCGGCGTTTTTCAGCATCTTCAACGAGTCAGCGACCTGTTCTTTGATGCTCGGGCCGCCGTCCGCCGGCTTCGCCTTCAGGTATTCCATCACCAATTCATTCAGCGCCGCGCTCAACGAAGCGGCATCGACATCCGTGGCATCCAGCAGCGTTTTGATTTCGTCCTTGTTTTCGTCAAGGAAGGTGTCGATCTTTCCGTTGAGCTGCTCGGAGGTTTGGGCGCAGTAGTTGTTCAGGCCTTCCTCGAACTTCTGCTCGATGTCCTTGCGGAACGGCGGCATCTGCTCGATAACCACCTGGGTGGCCTGTTCGACTGCCAGCGGAGCGCGCTCGCGCACGGCGTCGACGAACTGCTCGCCGTTATCGTTGATGGCCGACATAACCTCGGCAGTGGCCATTTTGGCGGCTTCTTTCGGTTCCAGGTTCTTCACGAAACCCGCGGCGATGACCAGCAGGTAGATGCTGATCGCCAGCACGAGGATGGTGCCGAACACCGAGACCGTGCGCAGGCTGGCTTTCAGGGAGGCCAGTTCCTGCTGGATGAACTCTTCCGGCGTGGGAACCTTTTCTGGTTCCGGCTGCGGCTCGGTCGACGCTTCCGCGATAGACGCCGTGTCTTCCGTCACCGGGGCCACATCGGATTTCTGCTCTTCGGGAGTGGTTGAGGTGAGTTCGTCAGCCATTATTTCGTCCCCTTTCCAGCCGTGGCGGGCTTCGTCGGTACGGGTTTGGGCATCTCAAAATCCGAGCGGGTGATGTCAATGATCAGAAACGCCATATCCCAGGTGGGCATGTCGTCGACATTCACCTTTTCGCTGCCTTTGATCGTTTCGACATCGGCAATGATCGTGTTCATCGCGTTGATGTGCGGCTGGAACAGCGTATCGGTGAGGCTGATGATCGAGTCTTTCGTCTCATCGGCCATGCCGGTGAGCAGCTCTTTGAGCTGTTCTTCGCGGGCGTCGGGGAAGAGTTCGCGCAGCTTGGCCTCATGACCCATCAGCGCGTCTTCGAAATTACTGGCCAGAATGCGGCGACCCTTCTCGGGGATGTTGGTTGCCAACTCGCGGGCTTCGGCCATTGCGGCTTCGGTGATTTTCGGAGCCGCGGCGTTCAGCTCCTGCATGCGGGTGTTCAAATCGGCGGCCTTCACGGCGCGGGCGCCGATATCTTGCAGCCGAACCGGCACCTGCTTGGTGAAAGTGTCCGTCATCTCGCCCATGAAGACCTGCTGGCCGGGACCTGGTTGCGCCAGGTTGGTAATGCTCTTCATGATCAGCGAGATGCTGATGATGACGGCGGCCAGAATCGTGATGATCAGCACGGCGCGCCAGATGGCAATCTGGCGTTTGAGCTGCACGATCGCGGCGACATCATCTTGGAGGTGGGTGAGTTCCATGCGCGCTCTCCTCTCGAATAGATTGATGAAGCGGCGTCAGGGCGGTGCGAGGGATTGGGGTAATCCCCGAACGGCCACTTCTGTGAACACAAGCTATTTAATTCCATGAATGTCAGGTTTTTCCTGCATTCCTGCCGGGAAAATATTCAGGACTTTCGCTCACCTGCAAACACATGTCTGAGTTTGGTTTGATTGGTG
>CAZPYA010000066.1:0-31238 GCA_964590255.1 uncultured bacterium | reverse complement strand
AACGCATGCACCGCACGCAGGAAGTCGGTCAGGATATCGAGACCTGCCTGCTAGCGGCCCGGCGCGAACATCATGCCCCAGCGCATCCAGTCCAACTCGAAGCCGAACATATCGTACCGACCGAGCACCTCGCGCGCAAGGGCCAGGTGATGTTCGCGGACGGCGGCGTGGATGAAGTCGAACGCCCCCTCCCAACTGCGCTCCAGCCGGTATGGCGCCCGCCACAGTTCGGGATGCTCGCGCCACCAGGTAGATGCCCAGTGCCGCGTCCAGTGCGTCGCCTCTTCACCCGCGTCGGCCTGGGTATATTCCTTCAGGCCATGGCAGTCGTTCATTCGCATGCTCAGCCAGCCTTCGATGCCGTGCATGCGGCAGCGCGCCAACCAGCGCGCGTGATGATCGATGCCGCGCTGCTCCAATAGCCAGAGGTTGCGCGCGCCATGACGGCGCCATATCGCCGGTTGCTCGTCACCCAGCATGGGGTCGTAATCGGCGTAGAACGTCTCCCATGCCTGACTGGCAAAGAGCGCGCGTTGCACATTCACGCAAAAGGCGATGCCGGTGACGGGAAACGCCGCCGCGGCATCCACCACGGCGTCAACGCCCGCCGGCGTCATCTCCTCCTCGGGCCGGTGGGCGTAGAAGCTCTGGTTGTCCTCGTTCAGGTAGAGATCAGCCATGCCTATTCTTCAAAAGCCAACCAGGTGCCGACAGAACCATTATTTTTATTCGGTGTGGCAACCAGATTGAACTTGATGGGCACGCCCGGTTTCACCGCAACTTGGAAGCCGCGGCCAACAGCGGTACAGCGGTTCTCGGACTGCAGTTCACATTTCGGGGTCATGGGGTAGTCCTTCTCACCGATGGTGATGGACTTCACTTCCAATAACGTTTTGGTTTTCCAGTTCTCATTGCCAACCAGACAGGCCAGCAGCATCACCTTCTTCACGCCGGGTTTGGCAGTGGCGGCGGGGACCAACGTCAGCGTAAACGGCGTCGGAACGGCCGTTTCAGCGGTGGCGCTTTCCACGCCGGCCAGCGAGGTAAAGTTGGCGGCGCCCCACTTCATTACGAAGAACGTGCTGTTGGCGGAGCCCTTACGCGTCACTTCCGCCTCGGACAACGACTTCGTCTGATCCAACCAGACCGGCAGCAACGTCAGGTCCTTCTTCATTTCGGTCAGCGACGCGGTCTGCCAGCGCGGCGCTGTTTTGCCATGGGCCGAGCCAGCCATGCGGGTATATCCCAACTCTTTCAACAGCGGTTGTAAATCGATTTTACCCAGTTCATTCGGGTGGTTGTCGTAAGCGCCGGGATGTTTGGCGATCCAATCGGGTGGGCAGGTGTTGGGCATCTTTGTGCTGACATCGATGAGGGTGCCAAGGTCTTTCGGGGCATTCGGATCGACCGGAGCATCTTTCGGTGGCGCGGGTTCGGCGGCCAGCGCTATGCCCAATACTCCGATCACCAGGGCCAGGAGCAGCGAAAAACGGAAGCGCATGATTTTGTGTCCTTTCGTTTGGAGTCGCGTTGATGACAACGCATAGCATGCATTCACACTACGCGCGGCTAAGCCGTTTGTCAATCGGTTTCTCGAACCGGCAGTTGCCGTTGTTACTTGTTTCATGGTCAGGCAGTAGATAAACAAATACGCAGTGTCAAAAGCTGGTGCCGGCCGCATACTTGATGCTCAGAAACTGTATTGGAAGTGATCGTAGTCGGATCGTGGAGGATGGATCGTGGCTGGCAAGGCGGATTCGCGAGAGTGTATGGGGACATACATGCCAGCGAATCCAACGCGGTCAGGCGCGATCCAGACCCGCGAGACGGCTGCGAGCACTTCCAAGACAGTTTCTCAGTATGAACACTCGTGGATGTATCTCCGTGCTCTCCGCATCTACCGTGCTCCGCCCGGCCCTATTCGACTGCCCGATCAGCAAGTAGAGGTGATACCGCGGCGCGGGGTAGTCTCCTGGGCGAGACACAGACTCGCACAGGAGACGATCAGCACGAGCAACAGACGCCAGAGAGTATGCTACTGCGATTACGGGCTATTTCATCTGCGGCAGGATGATGCCACGGAGGATGATATTCTGGCACAGCAGGAACATGATGAACACCGGCAACGACGCCAGCACGAAGGAAGCCATGACCGCCCACGGTTGCTGGCCCCAGGTGGTGTTGAACTGGTACAGCCACACGGCGAGTGTCCACATCTTCGGGTTCTGGCACACCACCAGCGCCCACTCCCAGGAGTTGTAGGCGTGCATGAAGGTGTTCAGCGCGATAACCGCCAGGATCGGTTTCGACAGCGGCAGGGTGATACGCAGGAACACCTGCCACTCCTTCGCGCCGTCCAGCGCCGCCGCTTCATACAGCTCAGGCGGCAGGCTGTCGAAGAAGCCTTTCAGCAGGAAGATACTCATGCCGTTGGCCACCCCGGGCAGAATCAGCGCCCAGTAGGAGTTCAGCATATGCATGTCGCGCATCAGCAGGTAGCCGGGGATCATCGACACGGCGGCCGGGAAGGCCATCGTCGCCAGCATGAAGAGGATCACGCCCGGGGTCTGTTTCATCTGGAAGCGCGACAGCGCATACGCGGCCAGCGGGTTGATGGTCAGCGACGCCAGCAGCGACAACAGGATGAGAATGACGGTATTCACCCCCGCCCGTCCGCGCCGCAGCATGTAGTCCACGACGAATCGGTAGTTCTCCCCGAGTGAGGCGAAGAACATCTGCCGCTCGTTCTGCGTAAAGGTGACCAGGTAGGCCATATCGAACGGCAACTGCGCCTGGGTGATCGACGTCATCTCCAGGCCATACGCCGTATTGATCGCCGCTACCGAGTCGTAGCGCTCCAGCAGGAAGGCCTGGTAGGCCGTTTCAGCGCAGTGCAGGTTCTTCGTCGCCATGGGTAGGCTATTCACGTAGTCGATCCACAGGTTCGCCTGCGCTTCCCGCGTGCGCGGCATCGTCGCCGGCAGCATGATGGCTGACCACGACGTGAAAGCGGTGCCCGCCACTTCGTTCAGGCGTGCGAGGTTGCTTTTGAAGCGCGTCTGCAGGAACTGCTGATACCCGGCGCTCAACGCGGGCGTGACGCGTACCTCGATGAGGCGCAGCGGATACGCTTTCTGGACGAATGCCTCCCAGCTCACCGCCAGTTTCGCCGACGTCGTCGGATCGGGCGGGAACGGCACCTGGGTCAGCGCGGCATACTGGGTGCCGAAGAGTTCGTTGTATTCCGCGACGCTGATCTCCCCGCCGGGCTTCAGCCCGATGCGTTCGCGTTGCGCGGGCGATCCCAGGTACTTCAGCCACACCAGGCGCATGGAGAATGGGCGCGTCTCGCAGGCCGGGGTGACCGACGCGGTAAATGTGGCCCAGGCGTCTTGCACGGCGGGGTCGGCGTCTTTGGTCACCGGGAACAACGCACGCGCCGGTTGGCGCAATCCCTGGCTCCGCGCATAGGACAACCACTTCCCCTTGATGCCATTAGGAACGAACCGCCGTTCCAGATACGCCTGGCGCAGGCGGGTAAAATCATCGGCGCGGCCATCGTTGGGCGGCCAATAATTCGGCTGGTCCAACGGGGTTTGCTGCTCACGCGTGGGGCGGACGCCATAGAAGCTCTCAAACGGCACGCCCCAGGATTCGCCCAGCAGCGCCAGCGCGCGCTCCTCGCGGTCCTGGCTCGTCGGCACCTGGCTCAGGTAATAGTCGCGGTAATACGGTGCCACATCCTGCTCGTTGATGCTGCACAGGCTGTCCGCCAGCGGGTACGCGCGCGAGAAGGCATCGTAATCCGCCGCCATGCGGGTCACCTGTCCCCAGCGCTGCGGGTCGTCCGCCTGTTTCAGGTAAGCCCCGGCAAAGGCATCGACCAGCGTGACGTCGCGCCCCACGCTCTGCCAGTTCGTCCATTCACCCGGTGCCGTGGGAAAATCCGCGCGGAACATGGTAAATGCATTGCGCATAGTTTCCGGATAATACGGCACCATGCCGCGTACGAAGCGTTCTTCCTGTGACCAGAATGCCCGCGGCGCCACGGAGAACCGCTGGTAATCCATCGGCGTCGACACTGAGGCGGTCAGCGTAATGAGGAACGGCACGACCATCGTCACCCCGAGCACGAGCAGAATGACATACATGATGGTCGTGAGGAGGCGGATGCTCCAGGCCTTGCGCCCGACATTCGAGATAATCGGCATGACTACACCTCCTCTACACGCCGGAATTCCACCTGGCGCAAAATGCGAATCTGCAGATACGCGAACCCAATGAGCGCGCTGCCGAGAATCCATGCCATCGACGTCGCCACCGAGAAGCGCAGGTTCGCGTAGGCTTCCAGCCAGATGGCCATGCCCAACACCATCGTCTCCTTGCCGGGCCCGCCGAAGGTGAGCAGGAAGATGTTGCCCATGTTCTGGAACGTGCCGATGAAGGCGCCCACGAAGTTAATGATGATCAGCGGCGCGAGTTGCGGCAGAGTAATGCGCTTCAGCTTGGCCCACACCCCGGCGCCGTCCAGGTCCGCGGCTTCATACAGCTCCTCCGGGATGCCCTTCAGCGCCGCCAGGTAAATCAGCGACGCCATGCCCATGCCCGCCCATACGCTGGGAATGATGGTGCAGAGCATCGCCGTCTCCGGGTTGTTCAGCCAATCGCTCGGCTTCATTTTGAATAACTGCACCACCTGGTTCAGCAGGCCAGTCTCCGATGAGCTATACATCAGCTTCCACAGCAGCGCGATGACCAGACCGCTGGTCAACTGCGGCAGGAAGAAGATCGAGCGCCAGAAGACTTTGCCGCGCGGAATTTCCGAGAGTATCAACGAGAGCAGAATCGGCGCGGTGAAGACCAGCAGCAGGTTCAGCATCACGAACTTGAATGTCTGTCGAACATAGATATAGAAATCGGGATTGAGAAATACGCCGATGAAATTATCCAGGCCGACCCAGAGGCTCTTCCCGACGATGTGGTAATCCTGAAACGCCATCTGCAGGCCGCGCGCCAGCGGGTAATAGCCCCACATGGCGATGAGCCCCAACGCCGGCAGCAGAATCACCCACGGCGTCCAGGTTTTATACACGCCGGCGCGCGCCGCGGTGGTTTTTTCCTGCACAGTCAGGTTCGCCCGGATAATGAGCACGACGAAGAAGATGACCAGCAGTGAGACGAAGGCAAAGATGCCCCAGGCCATTGGACGATACCGGGCAATTTCTTTCACATCGCGCGCGAACATCGTTCCGGTATTCGCCGTATGGTTCACTTCGTCCAGCTTGCTTTCGAAGTCGAGACCCTCACCGCTCTGCGCGGTCACCAGCCCCAGCACATTGGTGTTGATTGCTGAATCCATCGACACCCAGAATCCCATGAACGGCTCGGTGTGGGTGCGAATTGTGCCGGCGTCCATATCGGCGTAGAGCTGTCGCAGGCTGGGCGGCACCTCGGGGATGTAGTCTTTATAGCCCAAACGCTGCAGGTCTTTCGGATTGACAAAACGGGCAAAGCCGGAGAGCACCTGCCGGCGCACCTGTTCATCGATGGCCTCCGGCGACACCAGCGTGGTCAGCACTTTCCAAACGGCGTCGCGTTCGGTTTTCGAGCGACGCGCCACCCCTTCGCTCATCACCGCGTAATGCCGCTGCAACTGCACCACGCGCTGGCCGCCGGGGCCGGCGGGAATCGGGAACACTCCGAGCAGGTCGGGGTTGATGCCCATGGACTTCTGGTAACCGGAGAGGTCGTTGAAGAACCACTGCATCATGGCGATTTTGCCGCGGCCCATCTCTTCCGACCAGTTCACGTTGCTGGCGGGCCCGCCCACCGGGGCGATGCAGCCTTCGATGACGTCGTCCTGGCCGAAGGTGATTGTACGGCCGGTCGACAGCGTGACCTTGCCCGCCTTCGCCTGGTCGTTCGTCAGGTTGATCGGCTCCTTCGTCCGCGGGTCGCGGATCCACAGTTGCCAGCGCAGGCGATGAATAAATGCCACGGACCGCTTGGCCGCCGGGCTGTTCAACGACGCGCGCCAGGTGGTGGGTTCCTGGGTCAGGTCTTCGCCGGTCGGGGTGATGCAGCGCACCGCCTCCATCGGGAATTCATGCGTTTTGCCCGTTGTCGGGCTGGTTTTTACCTGCGTCACCGGGCAACCGCCGGCGCTATACAGCCAGGACAACCAGGTGAATCCGTAGCACGGGAACGCCATGCCGCGGGTGCCGTCCTTCGGGTCGGTGAGCTTCTGGCACCAATACAGGAATTCGTCCCAGGTTTGCGGCGGCTTCGCCGGGTCCAGGCCTGCCTGACGCACCAGGTCGGTGCGGTAAATGATGCCCATGATATAGCGCGACGGCTCGGGGATGCCGTAGACCTTGCCGTCCACCGTGGCCACGTGGCGCGACAGTTCCGGCACCTTCTTCCACTCGTCCCAGGTGATTTCGTCCGGATCGAGCGTGCCGTTGTTATTGGTGTCCTCGCCGATCCACTCATTCAGCGGATGCGTGAATCCCTGCGAGATGTCGCTGCGGATGATGTGAAACCACGACCGGTACAGGTCCGGCGCCGTCTGCCCGGCAATCGACATCAGCAGCGGCGTGCGTCCCGCGCCGCCCGGCAGCGTCAACCCCGACCATTCGCGCACGCTGATGCTCTTATCATTCCGCATCAAGTGCACGAGCGGGTCGCTGTCCGTGGTGCCGCGCGACTGCCCGTCCCACAGGCCATTGATCAAGACGGAAATGCGCTGTGCTTGTTGCGCCTGCACCGGGGACAGCATACCGATGCCCAGCATCAGCAGGCACGCCAGCACGACTCGCCCCCATCCCGTTTCGTAATTCCGCTGCCGTTTCATAAAACTCCTTCGCCGATGATGCCGACGCCGGCCGGTGCAACGCGACATAGCGCCCGCCGACTCGCTCCGGGAAAATGCATATAAATAAGTTCTCCGGGCAGAAGAAAACTCCTTGCTTTTTGAAATGAATGAAATCGCGCGTCACCGCCAGGTGATTGTCTTCATCCACGACCGCGACACCTGGACGGAAACGCGCGATTGTCTACGGCAGCGTCAACCAGCGCCTGCTCAAACTCAGCCTGTAACGGTAACGCACACGGGGTCCCGACTCACTATCGGGACCCCGCCAGAGTGAACACAAAACGAGTAGCAGTCAGACCACTTTACGGGTGGATGTATTCGGCGATGCCGTCGCGGAGCGGGACGATGGGTAGATCGAAGACATGGTGGGCGGCAGAATCGGCGCAGACGTTGCCCTGTAGGAGCATGGCCAGTTGATCGGCGGTGATGGGCAGCGGCAGATGCGCGACGCCGGCGGTGCCGATAATGAAGCGCATGACGCCGACGGGAATATGCAGTTTCGCTTTCTTCCGGCGCAGATGGGCCATCAGAAGATCGACGATCTCCTCATACGTGAGCACATCGGGGCCGCACAGCTCAATGGTGCGGTGGATGACATCGTCGTGCCGCAGCGCCTGCACGCAGGCGGTGGCGACGGCGCGGATGGCAATGGGCGCCAGCGGATAGCGACCGGTGCCGATGATGGGCACGACGGGCAGCAGGCGCACCTGCTTCGCCAACAGGCTGACGAATCCATCGCCGCGACCGAAGATGATGGAGGGGCGAAAGATGGTAAAATCGATGCCGGAGGCGCGCACAATCTCTTCGGCCTCCCATTTCGTGCGGTAGTAGGCGGTGTCGCTCTTCGGGCCCGCGCCCAGCGCACTCATGTGCAGTAGGCGGGTGATGCCGGCGTCCGCCATGGCGTCGAGGATATGCCGTGTGCCGTCCACGTGTACCGACTGAAAAGTGGCCTTGCGCGTCTCACGGATGATGCCAACCATGTGTACCACCGCCGTGCAGTCGCGCATGCCCTCGGCCAGCGTCGCCGAGTCGGCGATGTCCCCGGTCACCCAGGTCACGCCTTTCTCCGGCGGACACGCATGCCGCGTGAGAGCCATCACCGCGTGGCCGTCATCGACCAGCGCCGCGCGGATGGCCGTACCGACAAATCCCGTCCCGCCCGTGAGGAAGATGTGCATTTGCATTCCTCCGATTGATCACCAATTCGACGGCATTGCCAGCGTACCTTGTGCCGCCGATGAAACACGAATGCCCCCTGACGGGGGCATTCGACATAACGGGTGTGCTTGCAGTTCAGGCTTCGCCGAGGGCGGCGAAAATCGGCCGCTCGTAGGCGTCTTTCACCGTCGACAGTGGCAGGTCGACCAGATGCTCGCCGTCCACGAGCATGGTCACGCGATCGCCGCCCACCGAGCCGATGAGCTGGAAGTCGACGCCCATCTCGTCCGCCAGCGCGGAAAGAGCATCGACGACTTCGGCGGTGCAGGAGACGACGAAGCGGGACTGCGACTCCGCAAAGAGCGCCATGTCGGCGCGGCCCCCCACGCGGGAGAGCGCAACGGAGACGCCGATATGGCCGGCGATGGCGGATTCGGCCAGTGTTACCGCCAGCCCACCTTCCGAACAGTCATGCGCGCTGGCCACCAGGCCGCGGCGGATGGCCGCCAGCACGAAATTCTGCACAGCGACTTCGGTGTCCAGGTCCAGCGCCGGCGGCATGCCGGCTTCCTGCCCGTGGAGGACGGCCAGGTATTCGCTACCGCCCAGCTCGGGACGGGTGACGCCGACCAGCGCCACCTGATGACCGGTCTTTTTGAAGCCCATGGTGCAGTGCTGGTCGACGTGGTCGAGCACGCCGACCATGCCGATGGTGGGCGTTGGGAAGACGGCAGCCTCCGGGCCTTCGTTGTAGAGGCTCACGTTGCCGCTGACCACCGGCACCTTCAACGCGGTGCAGGCGGCGGAAATGCCTTCCACGGCGCGCTTGAGCTGCCAGAAGCGGTCCGGCTTCTCCGGATTGCCGAAGTTGAGGCAGTCGGTGACCGCTGCGGGATCGGCGCCGACACATACCAGGTTGCGCGCGGCTTCGGCGCAAGCGATCTGCGCGCCGAGGAATGGATCGAGATAGCAATAGCGGCTGTTGCAGTCGGCGGTAAGGCCCAACGCCTTCTCAGACCCCTTGATGCGAATGACCGCGGCATCGCCGGCGCCCGGTGGCACGGTAGTGTTCGTCTGCACCATGTGGTCGTATTGCTCGAAAGCCCAGCGTTTGCTGGCGATGTTCGGCGCGGAGAGAAGCGACTGCATCGCCGAGTTGAAATCAGCCGGTTCCGGCAGGCCGGACAAATCGGCATTCTGCAGCGCGGGCAGCCATGCCGGCTCCTCGGCGGGCAGGTAGTAGACCGGGGCGGCGGCTAGCGACTCGCACGGCACGTCGGCGACAATCTCGCCGTGGAAGCGCACGCGCATCACCGACTCCGCGATCACGGTGCCGATATTCGCGGCAATCAGGCCCCATTTTTCGAAGATGGCCTCGATCTCCGCTTCGCGCCCATGCTCCACTTCCACCAGCATGCGCTCCTGGGATTCGGACATCATGATCTCCCAGGGTTCCATGCCTTCCTCGCGCATCGGCACCTTCGCAAGGTCGACGTCCATGCCCACCCCGCCGGCGGCAGCCATTTCAGCCGTCGAGCAGGTGATGCCGGCGGCGCCCATGTCCTTAATGGCGACGACGGCGCCGGACGCCAGCATCTCCAGCGTCGCCTCGATGAGACACTTCTCAGTGAACGGATCGCCGATCTGCACCGTCGGGCGCTTCTGATCTTCTTCGCTGAACTCGTGGCTGGCAAGAATAGAACAGCCGCCGATGCCGTCGCGACCGGTGCGGTTGCCGACCACGTAGACGGGGTTCCCCACCCCCTTCGCCTTGGAGGTGGCCAGTTCGCCTTCGCGGGCGATGCCCACGCACATCACGTTCACCAGACAGTTGTCGCGGTAGGAGTGGTTGAAGTAGATCTCTCCGCCGACGGTGGGCACGCCCACGCAGTTGCCATAGAACTGGATGCCGTCCACCACGCCCTGCAGCAGGTGCTTGCCGATGTCGCTGTCCAACTCACCAAAGCGCAGCGAGTCGAGCAGCGCCACCGGGCGGGCGCCCATGGTAAAGATGTCGCGGATGATGCCGCCGATGCCCGTTGCCGCGCCCTGCTTGGGCTCCACCTGCGAGGGATGGTTATGGCTCTCCATCTTGAAGACGACATACAATCCGTCGCCGATGGCGATGCCGCCGGCGTCTTCTTCCGCGATCGTCGGATACTTGCCGCCCTTCGGCAGCATGCGCAGCAGCGGCCGGCTGCGGGGATAGCCGCAGTGCTCCGACCACTCCACCGAATACATCGCCAGCTCGGTGCCGGTCGGCTCGCGGCCGAGAATCTCCAGCACGTTCCGGTATTCTTGCTCGTTCATGCCCAGTTCGAGGGCCTGTTCCAGACGGGTGACTTCAACAGACATGGACCCAGCCTCTTTCCACGTGAATCACTACGCATTTACTCGGTTATCGCAAACGAGTCAAAAAACGTCTCTATCTTCGCCCGATTCCGCCCGGTGACCGGCAGCGCGATCAGCGTATACATGCGCTCGCCGTGCATCACCAGCCACATGCGCATCTGTTTATCCTGCATCGACGGAATTCTCACATACGCCTCGATGCCGTCGCAATCGCCCAGGGTGAAGGCTTCCGCTTGCACCACCGTGCCATGTATCGCGTTTACGGCGCCGTTTTTCGCCATCTCCAACCGAGCCTCCGCGTCAACACTGCCGAAGCGCGCGTATGGGTAGTCGACGTAATGCACCTGATACGACGCGCCGCCGAACTTGTCGGTGAAGATCGTCATATGCGCGGTGATGGTTCCCGCGGCGGTGGCAATATCCTTCGTGCTTTCCGCCGGCGCGCCGGGGAAGTCGATAGTATAGCGCCCGTCGACGGACGCATACGCATGCGGCTTTCCTTGCCTCTGCACGACGACCATGCCGGCCACGCCGACGACGACAACCAGCCCGATAACGATGAAAGCCAGCGCCCACCCCGGCAGACCGGGTTTCGCCGCCGGCGCGCCTGGAAGATCCATCACCGGTCCGTTTTCCATGGCGCACCCGCCTTTCACGCGGCTATTTCTCGCTCTCACGACGCCGAGCGTATGATGTCGCCCACCCGGCCAGCACGACAATGATGAAGACCACGGCGATGAGGACCACCATCTTCCAGTCATGCGGCGGAGGCGACGGCACGGCGGTCGGCTGCTGCGCAAAGATGAGCACGCTTATCTCCGGCTGCTGATGGCTTTCAGCAGCATGCTTTCCACCAGGCCCTTAAAGAGCTTCTTGCCGTCAGTGCCGCCGGTGAGGCGGTCGCAACGGCGCTCCGGGTGCGGCATCAGCCCGAGGACGTTGCCGCCTTCGCTGCAGATGCCGGCGATGTTGTTCAGCGAGCCGTTCGGATTCGCCGCTGGAATGACCTGACCGTCCGGCGTGCAGTAGCGGAAGACCACCTGACCTTCGCCTTCGATGCGCGCCAGCGTCTCCGGATCGGCGAAATAGCGGCCTTCACCGTGGGCGATGGGGAAATCCACCACCTGCTTCGCCGTGTAGAAGTGGGTGAACGCGATATCCGTGCGCTCGATGCGCAGCGATTGCGGCTTGCAGACGAACTTCAGCCCCGCGTTGCGATACAGCGCGCCAGGCAGCAGGCCGGCCTCGACAAGCACCTGAAAACCGTTGCAAATGCCGATGACAAAGCGGCCGATGGCGGCGTGCTTCACCACTTCGCCCATCACCGGCGAGAAGCGAGCGACCGCGCCGCAGCGCAGGTAATCGCCGTAGGAGAAGCCGCCGGGCAGCACAATGCAGTCGATATCGCTGATATCGGTTTCCTCGTGCCACACGTAGCGCACTTCCTGCCCGGTGACGGCCGCAATGGCGTCATGGCAGTCGGCATCACAATTGGAGCCGGGGAAATTGACGACGCCGAATTTCATGCGACGCTCGCTTTCTCTGCCTCGACCACGTGCACGGCGAACTGCTCGATGATCGGGTTCGCCAGCAACTCGCGGCACATCTCCTCACCAGCGAGGCGCGCGGCGTCGGCGGTGGCGGCGTCGATCTCCATGGTGACGAACTTGCCGATGCGCACGTTCCCGACGCCGGCATGGCCCATTTTGTGCAGTGCGCGTTCAATGGTCGAACCCTGCGCGTCCATCACGGTCGGCTTCAAGGTGATCTCTACCTGTACATGAAATAGCATCAAAAACTCCCCCTTTGGGAAATGGTGTTCAGTTCTTCAGTTCAATCGCGCCCATGGTGGCCGCCGCGTGGATCGTCAGCACGGGCGTCCCGGTTTTCGGGTTGGCGGTCGTGTCCTCCACGGCGCCCAGCGTCGCCTGGTCATGTATCGCCAGCACCCAGTCGGGCGGCAGCAGAATCTCCACGCCGCTGAAAGCCGCGCGCACCTCCAGCGTCGCGCCTTCTGGCGCCAGCGCCGCCCCGCGCAGATCCAGCTTCAGCCCGCTGAAACTCGCTTCGATCTCACCCCCGCGAAATGCCGAAGAGGTGTTGCGCGCTTCCAGTCCGTTGAACGAAACGTGATAGCGCACCGTCTCGTCGGCGGAATCCTTCCGCGTCGCGCTGGCGACATGCACAGTCGCCGCCGTCGCCCGCTCGCGCGGCAGCAGCGCGCGCACACCGAGCAGCACCAGCGCCACTGCGCCGGCGATGGGCCAGAAGCGTTCGGCATATCCGGGCATCAGCCGGCTCAACAACATCAGCGCGCCGATGGCCATCACCAGCAGCGGCCACCAGGGATGGCGCGGAGCCTTCACCAGCCAGTTCAGGCCGATGAGGACGATAATGACCGGCCACCACAGCCGCAGCAACGCGGCGAAACTGGTGCCGTACGGCGCGAAAACGCCCAGCAGATCGAGCAGGAGGCCGGCTCCCAGCAGGATCAGGATTACCCCCAGGAACACGCGTCCTGGCATGCGTTACCTCCGTGTCGGCCGGCGTCAAATACCCAGCCGCTGATAGAATACCTCAATATGCTTTAGATGGCTGCGCCAGTCGAATGCTTTTTCGATCTCCGCGGCCGACAGATACTGCGCCAGCGCGTCATCGGCCGTCAGCCGGTCGATGTAATAGTGCTGCAGCGCGTCGGCGGACAGCTCATCGTTCTGAATCTGCTCCCAGGTGGCCATGGCGTTTCGCTGCACGGCGGTGTAGGCATCGTCCTTATTCATCCCGTTCTTCACCGCGGCCAGCATGACGGCTTCGCTGTTGAAGAGACCGCCGGTGGCGTAGAGGTTCTTCAGCATGCGCTTCTCGTAGACTACCATGCCCTTCACCACCACGGTGAATTTCTTCAGCATGTAGTCGATGAGAATGCAGGAATCCGGGATGATGACGCGCTCTACCGAGGAGTGCGCGATATCACGTTCGTGCCACAGCGCCATGTTTTCCAGCGCGGGGATGAGGTTGCCGCGCAGCAAGCGGGCCATGCCGCTGACGCGTTCGCTGACGATGGGATTGCGCTTGTGCGGCATCGCCGAGGAGCCGCGCTGCCCCTTCAGGAACGGCTCTTCGACCTCCAGAATGTCGGTGCGCTGCAGGTTGCGCATCTCCGTGGCGAACTGGTCCAGGCTGCCCGCCAGCACCGCCAGCGCGGCAAGATACTCGGCGTGGCGGTCGCGCTGCAGCACCTGGGTGGCCGCCGGCGACGGGGTAAGACCGAGGTTCTTCGCGACGATCTCTTCGACGCGCGGGTCGACGTTGGCGAAGGTGCCGACGGCGCCGGAAATTTTACAGGCGGAGATGCCTTCCACCGCGCGCTCAAACATAACGCGGCGGCGGCGCAGTTCACCCAGCCACACGCAAAGCTTCAACCCGAAGGTGGTCGGCTCGGCGTGCACGCCGTGGCTGCGCCCCATCATATAGCTCCACTTGTGTTCGACGGCGCGCGCGGCGATGGCCGCTTCCAGCTCATCGATATCCGCGAGGATGATCGCGGCGGCGCGCTTCATCAGCAGGCAGGTGGCGGTGTCTTCGATATCGTAGGAGGTGACGCCATAGTGGAGCCACTTCTTCTCCTCGCCCAGGTGCTCATACACAGCGTGGAGGAAGGCAATCAGGTCGTGGCGGGTGCTCTGCTTCGTTTTGCCGTCTGCCTCTTTGCCCGGGGTCTCCCCCTCTAACTCGATGGCGCGTTTGGCGTCAACCTTCGCATTCTTCCGCAGGGCGACGGCAGCCTCCACAGGCACGACACCGAGTTCGGCCCAAGCTTCGGCAATCTGCAGCTCCACTTCGAGCCAGGTGTCGTACTTCGCCTGGGCGTCCCAGACGGCGCGCATTTCCGGAAAACTATACCGTTCGATCATAATATATCTACTTCTCTCCCTCTCCTCGAGGAGAGGGCCGGGGTGAGGTTGCGCTGTGACGCAACGACTGCCCATCGCGGCGCCGGCGCGCACGCCGTCAGGCCAGGATGGGCAGCAGAGATGACCAGTCTCCCTGTGTAGCCTGCGCCTTTCCGGACGCGGCGACATTACTGTTATTCGCGCAGGCGCGCAAGATTCCTTCTCAATGCTAGGGGTTCTCTCACGGGGAATTTCCGGCACGATTTACGGTCGGTAGAATCCGAACCAGACTTCGCACCAGCCATTGTTATCCGCATAATCGCCGGTGGTATCGTTGAAAGAAATTTTGAGGCTGCCCGCCTCGCCAGGTTTCACGACGTAGGCGCCGGCGCTGCCAATCGGGAAGATGGCGCCGGTGTCGCCGATTTTGCCGATGAGCAGGCAATGCGGCTGGTTGGGCAGCACCATGTTGGCGGGATAGGTGCCATGCGCCACTTCGACCGGATTGCCGGCGGCATTAAAAAAGATCGCGCCGTCATCATTGAATAGCGTGTCGTAATCTCGGCCATTGGCTAATGCCGCCCAGTGCGCGCGGTCGGTATTCCGCGCTGTAGTATAATAATTCCACCGCGCGGCGGCGCGCAGCATGATCACGTCACCGGGCGCGCAATCCACCCCGGAGTTATACCAGGCCGCGCCGTCCGCCTCAACGGCGCCGACTTCGTTGTGGATATCGAAGTTGCGATAGAATGTCTCCACCACCGGCATCAGCGTGGCGCTTTCGTTGCCGGCCGCGTCGCCGAAGAGTTCGATATCCGTGGGCTGTCCCTTCGCATAGGAGGCTTTGTTCAACCGCCAGTCGATAGGCGGTTTGCTGCCGTTGAGCGGGCGCCGGGAGACCACGCCGGAGGCAGAGAGATACGATCCCTGATCGTCGCCGGGCGCGAAAGCGCGGATAATTAACGCTGCGCCCGCCGTCGTGACCACCGGAAGCGTTTTCGGTCTCGCGGTGGGATGGTTCAGACAATAGGTGATCACCGTATCGGGCGGCGCCAGCGTATTCCACACGCCCTGGAAGAGCGCGCGTGGCCGATAGGCAACGTTGCCGCTGGCGTCGGTGGTCATATCGATCAATTGCAAATCCCAGCTCGGATCGCCGGAATCGAAGAAGAACTTGGCGGCATCCGCGGAGGTGAGCGCGAAGGGCAGGCCGTCGGTGCCGGCCACCAGGCCGTAATAATTATACCCGTAGCTGTAGGTGGAATCGCGCCGGTCGCGCTGCGGCGCGGGAGCGGCAGCACGGCCGAAACGCGACTCATAGGGATCGACCGGGCACCAGAAATCATTCGCGGCCATCGATGCGTCGGTGAGCGCCAGCGCGGTAATCCCTTCCTGGGGAATGCCGTGCAGCCCGATGGGACCGGAGGGCGCCGGGTAGGTGGCGTAGTCCTGCTTATAGGCTTCCATGAGTTGGGCAATCTGGTGCAGGTTAGAGACGCAGGCCGAGCGATTGGCGCTATCGGTGGCGGCGCGGGCCATGGGGAAGATGATCGCCGCGAGGACAACGATCGTCGCAATGACGATCAACAACTCCAGCAGCGTGAAGCCGCGACGATATGCGCGATATGACATCTGCACGTGCATGCCAGCCTCTCGCGTGTATTATACCACATTGAGCGGTATTCTAGTCGCGAATCATGGCGCTGGTTTCGCCGGTCAACCGACGGGATATCCATCACGCAGCGCGGCCACCGCCTGGCGAAACACCTCGCCACGGTGTTCCATATTAGTGAACATGTCGAAGCTGGCACAGGCCGGTGAGAGGATGACGATGCCGTCCGGCGCAGCGAGCGCGGCCCCCCGTTCCACCGCCTCGGGCAGCGTGGCGGCACGGGAAACGGGAAACGCTGGACGCAGTGCCTGAACGGCCGCCTGGATGGCGTCCGCGGCTTCGCCGATAAGGATGACCGCGCGCGCGCGGTTGACGATGGCCTGCGCCAGCTCGGTGAAGTCGCTCACCTTCGCGCGGCCGCCGGCGATAAGCACCGGCTTGGTCGGCGCGAAGGCCTGCAGCGCCATCTGCACCGCCACCGGGGTAGTACCTTGTGAATCATTGTAGTAGGTGACGCCGCGCACGGTCTCGACTTCTTCTAGCCGGTTCGGCACCCCGCGGAAGGTGGACAGCACCTGCGTCGCCACCGTCTCGGTGGACAAGCCGAGTGCCTCGACAGCGGCGACCGCCTCCAGCACGTTGGCCAGATTATGCGTCCCTCTCAGGCGGATATCCGCCGTGGAGAGGATACGCCGTGGCGCGCCGTGCACAGCGGAGATGATGGCCTCGCCGGCGAGATAGACGCCGCCAGCCGCGGGCACCGTAGCGCTGACATGCAATACACGCGCGCGGGTAACCTCTTCGACACGGCCGCTTTCCGGACGGTCCACGTTCACCACCGCGATATCTTCTGGTGTCTGCCGACGGAAGAGGTTCAACTTCGCCTCCAGGTACAGTTCCATGGAGTCGTCGTATCGGTCGAGGTGGTCGGGATAAAGATTGGTGAAGACGGCGACGTGCGGACGGAATTCCTCCACCGCTTCCAGTTGGAAGCTACTCACCTCGGCGACGAGTAGATCGTCGGGCCCGGCCGCATCGGCCATCTCGATGAGCGGATAGCCGATGTTGCCGCCGAGGTAGACGGATTGCCCAAGCGCCTGCAGCAGCAGGTGAATAAGCGTGGTGGTGGTGGTTTTCCCCTTCGTGCCGGTGATGGCGACGATGGGGGCCCGCGTTAACCGGTAGGCCAGTTCGATCTCGCTGAGCACCGGCACGCCGGCGGCGCGGGCGCGACGAATCGGCTCGATGGTCAACGGCACGCCGGGACTCGGCACCACCAGATCAGCGGTGTCGATGCCCTGGTAGGCGTCGTCGCCGAGCAGCAGGCGCACCGACAACGTGTCAAGGGCCGTCACCGCGTCACCCAGCGCTTCGCGCGATTTCGTATCCGAGATGGTGACTTGCGCGCCGTGGGCAGCGAGTACGGTGGCACAAGCGCGACCCGTCCCTTTCGCGCCCAGGCCGATGACGTGAATGGCTTTTCCGTTGACATCCAGCATGGGTTATTGACAACCTGTTCGCAAAGGCATTATCCCGCCTGATGGCTCGTTGCTAACTGGATCAGCAATCCCGTTTCCATATAATACACGCGCTCGGCCACGTTCACCGCGTGGTCGGCAATGCGCTCCAGGTAGCGGGCAACGAGGATAAGGTTGGCGGCGCGCACGACGTTGTCACTGGATTGCTCCATTTCGCTGATGAGCATATCCCACACCTGGACATATAGCTCATCAACCTTATCATCCAGCGCGATTACCTCTTCCACCTTGCTCAGATCGCGGTTCACGAAGGCTTCCAGCACGCCCTGCACCATCTGCACGGTATATTCGGCCATGCGCGGGATGCGCACCAACGGCGTCGGGAAAGGAATGCCCGCGAGGTTGAGCGTCGTCTTCGCGATGTCGACGGAGTAATCGCCGATGCGTTCGAGATCGGTGGTGATCTTCAGCGCGGTGCCAATGACGCGCAGATCCTTGGACATCGGCTGTTGCAGCGCAAGCAGATGCATGCTGGTGGATTCGATGTCGATATCCTGTTCGTCGGCGATATCGTCGCGGCGGACGACTTCCTCGGCGAGAGCGACGTCCTGCGTCGCCAGGGATTTCACGGCATCTTCCAGCATGCCTTCCACGAATCCGCCCATGCGCAGCAAGCGCTGCTCCAGTGCGCGCAACTGAGCATCGAAAGTCTGGCGCGGGTGCGGCATGACGACTCCCCTCTATCCGAAACGCCCGCGCACGTAGTCGTCGGTGCGCTGGTCGACCGGTCGTTCGAAAATCTCGACCGTCGGGCCAAATTCGATGAGCTCGCCGGTGAGGAAAAATCCCGTGTAATCCGCCACGCGTGACGCCTGGTACATATTGTGCGTAACGATGACGATAGTATACTGCTCTTTCAGTTCCAATAACAACTCTTCGATTTTGAAGGTCGAAATCGGATCGAGGGCTGAACTGGGCTCGTCCATGAGCAGCACTTCCGGCTGCACGGCCAGGCACCGCGCAATGCACAGGCGCTGCTGTTGCCCGCCGGACAGATCAAAGGCGGAATGGCGCAGCTTGTCCTTCGCCTCGTCCCACAGCGCCGCGCGCTGCAGCACGTCTTCCACAATCTCGTCCAGCACCGCGCGACGGCGAATGCCGTGGCGCCGCGGCCCATAGGCAATATTGTCATACACCGACATCGGGAAGGGATTTGGGCGCTGAAACACCATCCCCACCCGCTTCCGCAGCTCCACCGGATCGATAGACTTACCGAGAATCGGCTGGTTATCCAGCAGCAACTCCCCGGTGACCTTTGCGCTGAGGATGAGGTCATTCATCCGGTTGAGGCAGCGCAGGAAGGTGGACTTGCCACAGCCCGACGGCCCAATGAGCGCGGTGATATGCTGCGCCGGGACGTTAACCGATACATTTTTGAGCGCCAGCGCGCCGCCATACGCCACGGACAACCCGCGGATGCGGAACTTGGCCGTTTCATCCGGGAGCATCAGCAGGGCAGGACGTGGCATCATCGATGAGTAGTCAGTCATGCGTTCAACCATGTTACCACTTTCGTGATCGTCGCAGGTACGATCGCAGCACAATCGCAATCAGATTCAGGCCCAATACCAGCCCCAACAATACCAGCGCCGTGCCCCACTTGATCGACTCGGGTGCCTTGGGAACCTGGGTGGCGATGGCATACAGGTGGTACGGCAGTGCCATGACTTGACTGAAAAGCGTATCGTGAATCTGTCCCGGCAGCGCCTGCAGTGAGAACGGCTGGTGCGGCGAGAACAGGAAAAAGGCGACGCAGGTAAAGAGCAGTGGCGCCGTTTCGCCCGCGGCGCGGGACACAGCGAGGATGATGCCGGTAAGGATGCCTGGCATGGCCGTGGGCAGCACCACGCGCCAGATCGTCTGCCATTTGCTGACGCCCAGCGCCAGGCTCGCTTCGCGGAAGGCCATGGGCACGGTGAGCAACGCTTCTTCGGAGGCAGTAATGATGAGCGGCAGCACCAGCACCGCCAGAGTGCAGGCGCCGGCCAGCAACGACGTGCCAAACCCAAGGAAATACACGAACAGGCCGAGGCCGAACAGCCCGTAGACCACCGACGGCACCCCGGCGAGATTCACGATTGCGAGCCGGATGGAGCGGGTGATGATGTTCTGCCGGGCATACTCGGTGAGATACACCGCCGCCAGCACCCCGATAGGCACGGCGAACAGCGCGGTGAGGAGAATCAGGTACAGGCTGCCGAGGATGGCAGGACGGATGCCGCCGGCGGTCATGCCGTTTTTCGGTTCCAGGGTCACGAAGTCCCAGGAGAGCCCGGGCAAGCCTTTCATAATCAGGAAATAGACGATGAGCACCACCGGGATGACAACGGCCAACAGGGAGAGCATCAATACGCCGTGGATGACGCGTTCGCGAATACGCGCCATGGGGGTTCGTGTTTGCGTAATGCGCGGCACACGCTGCTCCCGCGGTCTCTCGTCCACTCCATGCTCCTGTCTGATTTACCGTACGACCCGTGAAGGACACTCGCGCCTAACTGTACCAGATTTTAACCTGCTCGCACATCATGAAGCCTTAAACTTAGATTAACGCCTTGATGTCTTCTTCATCTTTGCTCCTGTGCGGCCCGTGTTCGCCCGACATCCATCAACCGCCGTATGCATATACATGCGCGTTTAATAGGTGCCGCGGAAGATGGGAACAGAGATGCTGCAAGCCCGCAAACGCGGGTATGACATGCATCCTTGTAAAGGAGGACATATGCCTGGAGGAGGATTTACCGGCTGGGTTTCGGCGTTATGGACGTCGTTAGCCGGCGCGGTCGGCGCGATTATCTTGTTCATCCCCCTGCTGCTGGCGGCAATTATCGTGCTGCTCATCGGCTGGGGCATCGCCAAAACGGTACAGGCGCTGGTCACGAAAGGCCTGCGGACGGCGCGTCTGGACGAACTCATGGACCGGGAAGGGATCACCGACGGCCTGCGACGGGCAGAAATCAAAGCAACGCCGTCGCAGATATTCGGCGTTATCACGTACTGGTTCATCTTCCTCATCGCCGTGTATGCGGCGGTGTCGGTGATGGGCATCAGTGCCTTGACGGCGCTGATGACGGCGGTGGTACTGTACCTGCCGCGCATTTTCGCGGCCTTGCTGGTCATCGTGGTCGGCGCGTGGGCGGCCAGCTTCCTGGCACGCCTTACCCGTGCGACGGCCTCGACAGCGAACATCGACTTCGCGCCGATGCTGGGCAGCGTGGTGATGGGCACGGTGCTCTTCTTCACCTTCGCCATCGCCCTGGGCATTCTCGGCCTGAACTTCCCGTTCCTGGTGACGGCGTTCGCCATTCTGCTCGGTGGCCTGGTGCTGGCGGGCACGCTGGCCTTCGGGCTGGGCGGTCGCGAGTATGCCGCGGACTGGTTGGCCGGCCGACAGCTCAAAGCGGTGCTGACCCCGGGCGACCGGGTGCTGATGGCCGAGTTGGACGGCACGGTGAAATACATCAACCACACCACCACGACAATCCAAACCGCGCGCGGCGACGTGACGATGCAGAACTCCGAGATGATGCACCATCACCTGTTGCGCGTGAACCGTTCGACCGGCGAAGGCGGCAACATGGGGTTCGCGGCGTAACCCGCCGCGTGGCGCGAGGAAACCGGGAAAGGACGGCATTCCCGGTTTCCTTCTGACCGTCCCCATGTTATACTAGGCCCACAACAGAAGGTGGGCTGCATGAACTCGCGCCGCAATACACTGGCTGCCATTCGCTTCGGATCCCCAGACGCCGTGCCCGTATTCGACGGCACAGTCTGGGACGCTGTGATGCTCGGGGGGAATTTCCGCTTTGAAACCTGGACCGACGACTGGGGCGTCGGCTGGGAAATGACGGACCAGGCGATGGTGCCGGTAGATACCATGCACCCGCTGGCCGATCTCAGCCGGCTTGACGCCTACCAGTGGCCGGATCCCTGGCGCCTCACCTGGACCGCTGAGGATCAGGCACATCTTGACAGCCTCGACCGCGAGGCGCTGGTCGTCGGCGGGTGCCATGTCAAATTCGTCTGCGAACGCCTCTGCTGCCTGATGGGCATGGACAATTTCCTGCTGGCGTTATATGAGGAGCCCGACCGTCTGCGCGAGGTCATCGACCGCATCGTCGACTACAACATTATCTGCTTCCACCGCCTGCTCGATCTGGGCATCGACACGCTGCATGTGAGCGAGGACCTGGGGATGCAGCACAGCCTCATGATGTCCCCCGCCCTCTTCCGCGAATTCCTGCTGCCCGCCTACGAGCGCTGCTTCGACGAAGTGTTGCGGCGCGGCGTGCTCATCGATTTTCACTCCTGCGGCCACGTGCAGGAGATCGTAGCCGATCTCGCCGCGGTGGGCGTGGCGGTGCTGAATCCCGTACAGGCCACCGCCAATGACCAGGCGTTGGTGAAACGCACGCTGCAAGGGAAGACGGCCATTCTCGGCGGCATCAACTCCGCGGTGGTGCTGGACGGCTCGCCCGATGACGTCCGTGCCGAAGTGCGCCGCGCCTTTGAGATTTTCAAGCCCGGCGGCGGGTGGATCGCCGCCCCCGACCAGGTGGTGCCGCACGCGCCCGCCGAGAATCTCGCCGCGCTGTGGGACACCTGCTACGAATTAGCGCCATATTAATGTTGTGATAGGATCAATCATGGAAGTCATCGCCATCTACTTCCCGAGCTGGCATACGAATCCGCATTATGAGGCCTGGTACGGCAAGGGGTTCACCGAGTGGGAGCTGCTGCCCACCACGAAGCCGCTCTTCCCCGGACATCACCAGCCGCTGGTGCCGTCGTGGGGCTATTTTGACGAGAGCGACCCGGCGTGGGCGGCGCGCGAGATCGATCTCGCCGCCGACCACGGCGTCACCACCTTCCTTTTTGACTGGTACTGGTACTCCGGCGTGAAGATTTTCGAGGAAGCCCTGGAGCGCGGCTTCCTGCAGGCGCCCAACCGGAACCGGCTGAAGTTCAGCCTGATGTGGGCCAACCACACCTGGGGCACCTGGCCGGCGGTGACGGGCATCCCCGGCATGGGCGGCGCGGTAGGCGAAAACCGTGGGCAGTCATTCTGGCTGCCCATCCGTCACTGGTACGAGGATTTGGACCGCGTCATCGACTACTGCGCCGAGCACTACTTCCACGAGCCGAACTACTTGCGCTTCGACGGTCGGCCGAATTTTGTGCTATGGGACCTGGCCACCTTTACGCAGCAGTTGGGCGGCGTGGACGGCGCGCGGCGCGGCGTGGAGCGCATGCAGGAGCGCGCGCGGCAGAACGGCCTGCCCGGCCTGTATTTTACCGCGAATATCGGCTGTTGCGACGACAACATTTACTGCTGCGGCTATGACCGCGTGCCGAATGCACGGGCGCTGGGCTTCGAGACGGTATTCGCCTACAACATCGTGCGCACGCCCAAATACCCCGACTTGCCGAATGATCGCCCACTGACCGAGTATGAAGACGTCATCGCTTCGCACCAGCACTGCTGGCGCGAGATCGAGAAATGGGGCGTGCCTCACCATCCGAGCATCATTACGGGTTATGATGTGACCCCACGCTGGCACCGCGGCGTGACGCTGCCGATGGATTTCCGACAGCTCATTTATGAGACGATTGTCGTGAACAATAACCCGGAGCAGTACGGCCGGCTCTGTCGGATGGCCATCGAGCAAGCCGCCAACAACCCCGCGGAATCACGGGCGATCTACCTGTATGCCTGGAACGAGTGGACCGAAGGCGCGTATCTGCTGCCCGAACAGCGATATGGGACAGGATATCTGGAAGCATTGCGTGATGCGCTACGGACTGGGTAAGCTGTGCCCACGGAGGAAACGATGACCGACGAGACGACGATCCCGGACGCGCAACCGGCAGCGCCGACCCCGCGCGCGGCTTGGCTGTCGCTGCACCCGAAGCACCTGCGCTTCACCAAATTCACGGTGTGGCTCTTCTGGATCGCGCTGCCGATCATCGTGCTGGGCACCATCAGCGCAAAGCCGCTCTGGCAATGGGGATGGCAGGCCGGCATCTACGGATATGCCAACTTCCTGCCGGTCAACGACAGCGCCGGCAAACGGTATGCCGGCGGCGACTGGACGCACGGCAAGCAGATCATCGTCTACAGCCTGCCGAAAAGCGAGACGCCGCTGCCGGACGCGCAACCGAGCTTCAACGAGCCGCCGAAAACGCGGCCCGAAGCGCTGCCCACCTACGATTACGTGGACCCGCGCGACGTAAGTGCCACCGCGGATGGCCTGCGCGGCCTCATCGAAGAGCTGAATCTCGACATCAAAGTGACAGTGCTGCCAAAGCCGCCCAAAGTCGCGCTGGATGCCTGGCGCGACGCGTTGGTGAACAGCAAAAACGGCACGCGTTTCGACATGGACAAATTTGAGGCGCTTCGGCTGGCGCAGCGCGGCATGAAATACGGCGAGATGGTCATCATCGATACCCCTTTCAAAAACCCGGACTGGGCATGGGGGCTCACCACGTTTCGCTCGGGGCTCGCTGTGCTGCAGGCTGGACGCTGCGGCATACCGCTGGGGCGGCACGAAGGCGCGCACCTGCTCGGGTATGACAAGCACGACGATATGCCGCTCTTCATCATCGGCTACGGCGAAGGCGCCATCCCGGCGCTGCGCGACACGCTGATGATGCTCAACCCTACCTCTTCGGACGCGCTGTCGCCCCGCGCCGCGGATGCCCTCCAGTATTTCTGGAAAGGCATGGAAGACCGCCATCAGACGCGGTATTTCCGCCAGCCATAGCCCTTCGTCGTGCCTTGCCGACGCGCCGCGGATGCGGTACGGTATGCATGGGAGGATCGAATGATGGCGCTATTGAACACGGATCAGCATCGCGCGCTGCTCGCGCTGGCACGGTCGGCCGTCACCGAGGCGGTGCGGCATCAGCGGATGCCCGCGCTGACGGTGGCCGATGATGCCTTTTCGCGCCCGCTGGGGGCATTCGTCACGCTGAAGCAGTGCGGACAACTGCGCGGCTGCATTGGCTGCATCGAACCCATCGCGCCGCTGCACGAGACGATCATCCAGATGGCGGTCTCCGCCGCGCTGCGCGACCCGCGTTTCCCGCCCGTAACGATTACCGATCTCGATACCCTTGACTACGAGATTTCCATCCTCTCCCCGCTGGAACCGACAACGCCGGAGGCGGTGGTGGTCGGCACGCACGGGCTGGTCATCGAAAAAGGCGGCGCCCGTGGCCTGCTGCTGCCGCAGGTGCCGGTGGAATGGGGCTGGGACCGCCTCACCTTCCTGCGGCACACCTGCCGCAAGGCCGGCCTGCCGATGGACGCGTGGCAACACGGGGCACAACTGTTCAGCTTTATGGCCGAGGTGTTTTCGGAACACGAGTTGCGTGAAACCGCCCCCACCGAGTAGCGCCGGCCGGGCTACAGATCCTCTATCCCTTTTCCGGTTCCGGCAGCAGTTGCGCGGCGAAGTGCGCCGGGTCGAAGGGGGCGAAGTCATCGGGGCGTTCGCCGGTGCCGATGAAGGGGATGGTGATGGGAATTTCGGCGGCGATGGAGAGGATGTTGCCGCCTTTCGCGGTGCCGTCGAGCTTGGTGAGCACCAGCCCGGTGAGGCCGACGGTCTGCGCGAACTGCTGCGCCTGCACCAGCGCGTTCTGCCCGGTGGTGGCGTCCAGCACCAGCAGCGTCTCGTCTGCGTCGCGGCCCAGCTCGCGGGTGATGACGCGGTTGATCTTCTTCAATTCTTCCATGAGGTTGTGCTTCGTATGCAGGCGGCCGGCGGTATCGACGATGACGTAGTCGACGCCGCGCGCCCGGGCAGCCTGGATGGCGTCAAAGACCACCGCCGCCGGATCGGCGCCCATCTGATGGCGTACCACCTCGACTCCGATGCGCCCACCCCACAGTTCAAGCTGCTCGATGGCGGCGGCGCGGAAGGTGTCGCCCGCGGCCATGATCACACCGGCGCCGCGTTTTTTCAGCCAGTTGGCCATTTTGGCGATGGTAGTGGTCTTCCCCACTCCATTCACCCCGACGACTAATATCACCGCCGGCGTCTGCGCGGGCGGCAGGCGGAAGGACCGCGCATGGCGGGTGAGCAGTTCGACGACCAGGCCACGCAGCAGCGCATAAGCCTTGTCAATATCCTTGATGCCCTGCGTCTTCACGCCGTCGCGCAGGTTCCCGACCAATTCCGTGCTCGTTTGTACGCTCACGTCGCCGAGGATGAGCGATTCCTCCAGTTCGTCATACAACTCTTCCGTAATTTCGCTCCGGCGGAAAACATCTCGAATTTTTGAAAAGAAGCCTTTAAACATCGCTATCCTTGTTTCGGCTTTGCGGTGCGGTCTCCCTGCTGTCATGGCGACCATTTCTCGGAAAATGCATGAAGCCATGGCCTTTGGGGTACGTTGACGACAGCACCCCCATTGGGTAAGATTGAACGGTGTTGCCTCGCTGTGCTTGGCAAGCCATATCCTGATTTCCCCGGATAGGAGATCGTTGTGAATCCATTCATGAAAGCCTTTCTGAAAGACTGGCGCAATATAGCACTGGTGCTCGCCGTCATCGCCATCGTCGTCATGGCCGGCATCTACTTCACCGAAAAGTCCGGCACGAAACCGCTGGTGATGGTGAATAATGTACCGATCACCGAAGGCCAGTTAATCACCGCCATGAAAGAAGATTTTGGCAACGATACGCTGGGACGGCTCATCGACGATAAGGTCTGGCGGGCATATGCGATAAAGAAAGGCATCGAGGCCACCGCCGACGAGGTCGACCAGTTGATCAACTTCCAGAGCTATACCCTGAAGCGTCAGAACGAGGATTTTGACGCCTGGCTGAAAGGCAGCGGGCGCACCCTGGATGAATACCGCGACCAGAAAGTGCTGGACGTGCTGCGCATCAAAATCGTGGTGCCCGAGGAGGATATTAAAAAAGCCTACCTGAAGGCGCCGTCATATTACGATCTTCCGCCGATCTACCGCATTCGCCTATTCATCTATCGCTCGCAGAAAGACGCGAAAGATGGCATCGCGAAACTGATGAAGCTGGAAGAGGGTCATAGCAGCGACGACGGACACAATCATGCCGACGGTGGTGGCGCCAACGTGCAGATGGCGGCGCTGACCGCGCTGAACGGCCAGGAAGCCACCGTCCCGGTGACGTATAACTATTCCAACGAGGCCATTACCAAGGCGCTGTCCACCATGAAGGATGGCATGGTGAGCATGCCGGTGCAACTCGCGCCGCAAAGCGCGGGTGGCGCGCCGGTGTGGGCGGTCATTCAATTGCTGGAGCGTGCCGATGGCGAAAAGGGCACGCTGGAAAATCGGCGCATCCTCATCGGCCAGGAACTGCTGCAAAATCCGCAGTCGCCCTACGCGGTGCGTATCACGCAGATTCAAGCGGAAGCGCTGAACGCGGTGGATATCTCCTTCACCACCCCTGAATACACAAAGCTGCAGGAGCAGTTCACGAAGGCAAAATCGCACAACCATGAAGTGCCCCGCGCCGACCCCAGCCAGATGCGGCGGTAAGCGCGCTGACATTACATGCAATGGTAATGGGGCAGACCTTGCGTCTGCCCCGTTCTTTCGTTTAGGATAGGGCCATGACAACACCCCCCTGCCACATCACCATTGTCGGGCTCGGTCCGGGCGCGCTCTCGCTCATCTCGCTGGAGACGCTGGAGACAATGCGCGCGGCGACGACGGTCATTCTGCGCACCGCGCGGCATCCGGCGGTCACGGAGTTGGCGCGGTATGGCATTCGCTTCACCGCCTGCGACGACTTGTACGAGACGCATGAGACGTTCGAGGCGGTCTACGCCGCGATCGTCACGCGCGTGCTGGCGGCCGCACAGCGCGACGGTGCGGTTGTGTATGCCGTGCCGGGCGACCCGATGGCGGCCGAGCGCACCGTACAAATGCTGCTGGCAGAGGGCGATACCCGCGCGGAGCTGACGGTGACCGTGCTGGCGGCGCTGGGCGTGTTGAATCTCATGACACAGCGGTTGCGGCTGGACCCCGGCGACGGATTGCGCATCGCCGATGCCCGCGATCCGCTGCTGCGCCTGTCTGGCGAGGCGCCGCGGCCGGAAGACCGGCCCGCCTACCACGGCACGGCGGCGATGCATCCGGGGGTGCCAACGATCTGGCTGCAGGTGGATACCCCGCTGGTAGCCGGCAACCTGAAGATCGTCCTGTTGGAGCACTACCCCCCCGAGCATCCGGTGACGGTGGTCACCGCGCTGGGCAGCGCCGAGGAGACGATCACCGTGCTGCCGCTGGCGGAGCTCGACCGCGGCACGCGCATCAACCACCTCACCAGCCTGTATGTGCCCGCGCTGCCCTGGCAAGAGCGGCGGCATACGCTGCCCGACATCCGCGCCATCATGGCGCTGCTGCGCAGCCCGCACGGTTGCCCGTGGGACCGCGAGCAGGATTTCAAATCGATCCGCCGCACGGTCATCGAGGAAGCCTACGAAGTGGTGGAGGCCATCGATCGCGACGAGCCGGCGGCAATGGCCGATGAGCTGGGCGACCTGCTGCTAAACGTCATCTTCCTGGCGCAACTGGCCGCCGAGGAAGGCATTTTCACCTTCGACGACGTAGTGCAAGTGCTGGGCGAGAAGCTCATCCGCCGCCATGCGCACGTCTTCGGCGACGTGGATGCCGCCTCAGCTTCCGCCGCGCTGCGCAGTTGGGAGGCGATCAAGGCCGGTGAGCGCGAGACGAAGGGACAGCAAAGCCTGTTGGACGACGTGCCGCTGGCGCTGCCGGCGCTGGCGCGCTCGCAGAAGCTGCAGAACCGCGCCGCGCGGGTGGGATTCGACTGGCCAGACTTCACCGGCCCGCTGGGGAAGATCCACGAAGAGTTGTTCGAACTGTCCACCGAAGTGGGCATCACGGAAACCTGGACTGTGCCCGACGCGCTGCGCAATCCGGAGACGTCCCACCACGCGCTGCAGCAAATCGCCGACGCCGCCCCGAAATCACGCCTCATTCACGAGGTGGGCGACATCCTCATCGCCACGGTGTGCCTGTGCCGCTTCCTGCACCTGGATACCGAATCGGTGATGCGCGAGGCCAACGACCGCTTCGCCCGCCGCTTCAAACGCATGGAAACCGCCGCCGTCGCGCAGGGACGATCCCTGGACGGCATGTCGCTGGCGGAAATGGACGCGCTGTGGGTGTCTATTAAAGGCGGCGACTGACGGCGTTATTGGCGCTGCGTCTTCAGCACGTATTGCTGCTCCTGCATGATGCGCGCGGTGGGGATGAAACGACCAAGCATCACGACGATGCGGTCGGCAGTCAGGCGGAAGACATTGCCGATGATGGGCAACGGCTTCCGATCGTGGAACATCAGCGAGCCCATGACCTGCTGCCCGCGCAGGAAGGCCGTCAAATCCTCGCAATGCAGCACGATGGCTGCCTCGGATATTTCGATGACTTTAAACTGCACCGCGCCGCGGCATAGTAGAATGGGCCCGGGCACGCGGCCATAGAGCAGGCGGAAAAAGCGGCGACGGTCGCGCCCCTGATCGCCGAAGAGCGACAACTCTCGTTCCATGACCCGCTGAGGAATGTCGACCTGGAATGCCAGGCCCACGCGACCGACATCCATGCGGGAGACGGTTGCCTCGACGGGCAGCGTAGCCCCGTCACGAAACCGCAGTGTGACGCGCAGCCGTTCGCCAATGCGATAGCGTGAAGCCGATGGCACCGTCAATGAACAGCCGTTCGCGGACAGGTCGACCACCGTGTAGCGCGTATGATTGATCTCGATTTCCGGCGCCAGATGGGGCGGGTATTGAATGCGTATGGTATTTCGTCGCCCACCGGAGTCGGCATGTGCCATCAGGAATTCCTCGTGCTGTTCTTATCGTCAGTCTCGATGGTCGTATTAACAGTTTCTACTGATTCTTCCATATATTCGGTTAATGTCGGGAATGTTGAGCGATTGTCTCACCTATAGACGGATACCGCAATACGCACGGTATCGCGGTCGCTTGTGGTCGATTACGTCTTTCGCTGAAAATTCACGGCATTTTGCTGCTCTTTGATCATGCGCGCGGCCGGCAGGAAGCGCGAAAGCAGCACGATGATGCGGTCGGCGGTCAGGCGGAATATGTAACCGTCCACCGGAATCGTTTCGCCGTCATAAAAAGCCAGTCCGCCCTTCACCTTCATCCCCTTCATGAAGCGGCTCAAGTCTTCACAGAATAAGACGATCGCTGCTTCGGAGATTTCCACCACACGGTATGTTTCGTTCGCTGAGCAGATCAGGTTGGGGTTCGGCATTTGGCTGTAGCGCAGGCGGTAAAAACGACGCCGGTCGCGTTCCTGCCCACCGAAAATCACCGTCTCACGTTCGATGCAGGCCACCGGAATTTCATGGTGGAATTCCAGCGCGAAGGCGTTGTCCTGGGCGCGCAGCACGTGCGCGTCAATCGGCAGCACCGTCCCGTCTTTGAACCGCATGATGGCGGTGATCCCCTGGCCGACATGGTAGCGGGCGGGCACCGTTTCGCCCAGCATGCAGCCGCCGATGGACAGGTCGACCACATGATACGTGGCGCCGTCGAGGAAGAGTTCCGGCGCCAGATGCGGGGGATAAATAATGCGAATGGCCCGTCGTTCTCCGGTGGGCATACGCGACCTTCTCTCATGAATAGCGTATCGAATCGCCTGATTATACCCGACGCCAGCCGGTTTGCGCTACCCGAGTAGCCGATGTCGGAGCAAAAAGCGTCGGGAGCACGGTTGCCCGTGCTCCCGACAGTCCTGCAGATCGGACGACGCGTTACTCCTCGCACTCCACGCACTGGTTGAAACGACCACGCGGGGTGTAGTGCGTGTGCAGCAGTTCGTGCGAGCGATGCCCAAGCGGTTCACCGAGGAATTCGGCGTAGATTTGGGTGATGTAGGGGTTTTCATGCGACTGGCGGCGTTCTTTGCCGGCGTCCTCGGCGTAGATGGCGCGCATGCGCGCTTCACGAACGGCGCGGTTGGTCGGGCGGGGCTGGCCGCCGCCGCTAATGCAGCCGCTGGGGCAGCCCATCACTTCGATGAAGTCGTACGGGCTGGTGCCGTCCTCGATCTGGCGCAGCAGGCGTTTGGCGCCGGCCAGGCCGCTGGTGGTGGCCACGCGCACGGTAACGCCGTCCAGGAAGCTGAAGGCGGGCAGCGGGTTCTCAATGGTCAGCGCTGCTTCCTTCACCTGTGCCAGACCGCGCACCGGGCCGATCGCCAGGTTTTCAAACGGCACATTACGACCGGTCACCACCGCATGCACGGTGCGCAACGCGGCTTCCATCACCCCGCCGGGCGCGGCGAAAATGTCGGCGGCGCCGGTGGAATACCCGAGCGGGTTATCAAAATCACCGTCCTCCAGCGAGTTGAAGTCGATGCCGGCGTCTACGATCATGCGCGCCAGTTCACGGGTGGTAAGCACCGCGTCGACGTTCGGCAGCCCGTCCACGAACATCTCTGGGCGGGTGATCTCGAACTTCTTCGCCGTGCAGGGCATGATAGAGACGACATAGATGTCTTTCGGGTCGACGCCGATCTTCTCGGCGTAATAGCTTTTGCTGAGCGCGCCGAGCATCATGTGCGGCGACTTGCAGGTGGAGAGGTGTCCGAGCAGATGCGGGAACTCGTGCTCGACGTATTTGATCCATCCCGGCGAGCAGGAGGTGATCATCGGTAGCGTCGCCTGGCCGCCAGTCAGGGCGGCGGTAGCGCGCTTCAGGAACTCGTGCCCCTCTTCGATGATCGTCAGGTCGGCGGTGAAGTTCGTGTCGAACACGCCG
>CAZPYA010000065.1:0-31639 GCA_964590255.1 uncultured bacterium | reverse complement strand
AATGCTCCGTAATCAAGGAATCAACGCTGCTGATGTCGCTGCCCGTGTCGGTCATTCTGACTCGATGACGACTGAACGAATCTACACCCATGCGACATATGTCCAGCAGCAACGCGCGGTGGAAATAATTGAGGAACTGCTCTTGCACGGAATGGTAAAGCAAGAGCAGCACGAGGGGGAGGAGCGCGTTGAATGATACCCTGTAGTATGTGGGGTAGGGTGCGGCAAGAGCAAAACAAGAGCAAATCACCCTATAAGGCATGAAAAAGCCCCGATTTGAGTTCAAATCGGGGCTTAAAGTTGGCTGCCGGACTAGGATTCGAACCTAGAACCCCCTGATCCAGAGTCAGGTGCGCTGCCAATTGCGCCATCCGGCATCGGCAGGGGATAGTATAGAAAATCCTTGCGGGCGCGTCAAGTATGCTGGGGGAGCCAATCGGGCGTGACGGGGGAAGTGTTCAGATGTATTACAGACGCGGTCATTGAACAGTGATGCTTCAGGGTGATGGTTGCGACATGCTCTACCGGGGAATGACGGTCAATGACCACGTCCCAGCATGACTGCTCGATGTCCGCCTTCGTAGCTTTTTCGCGGAGTCACCGCTTTCACTGAACAGCCCCCCATGGGATGAGCGCGAATCTTTCCGTCTGTGCGCCCTGCAGCCCGTCACGGCGCTGACCGACATGCTCATCGGGAAACCCCGCACGTGGCAACCTCCCGCGCTGTGCGCGGCAACGCACTCCGAAGAACGTGAACAGATATTACGCTTGTTCACTCCCTGCCGTCCCGCACCTGAATATGTTATAATAACCCATCTGCATATGGAAACGTTTCCGGGTACGTCGCATACGACTGCGGCGTGCCCTGAGTGTGTTTGATGGACTGAATGATGTTATATGACTTAACGCAAATTCTGGTCGAATCGCCCGCCCTCGCGGCGGTGCGCGACGGCTGTCACGCTGGCGCGATGCGGCAGTGGGTGAGCGGCGTGCGCGGCACCGGCAAAAGCCTGGTAGCCGCGGCGCTGACGCGGGCGCGCGGGGCGCGGGTGCAGCTCATCCTCACTCCCAGCCTGGAGCGCGCCGAGACGCTGCTGGCCGACCTGAACACCATGCTCGGCGATGCCCCGCTGGCGCTGATGCCCTCGCTCGAAGCGCTGCTCTACGAGGAAACCTCGCCCGATTACCAACTCGTGCGCGACCGCATCTCCACGCTGGCGCGCCTGGCGGCGGGCGATTCGCTGGTGCTCATCGCCACCCCCGACGCCGCGCTGCACCGCACGCTGCCGCCGGACGCGCTGCGCGCCGCGGTGCGCACGCTGGCGGCGGGCGACCGCATTGATCCTGGCGATCTGGCCGCCTGGCTGGTGTATGCCGGCTATGCCCGCGTGGCGTTGGTGGAGCAGCCGGGTCAGTTCAGCCTGCGCGGCGACATTCTCGACATCTTCCCCGCCACCGAGAGCGAGCCGGTGCGCCTGGAGTTCTTCGGCGACGACATCGAGTCCGTCCGCCCCTTCAGCCCGGTCACCCAGCGCTCGCTGGGCACGGTGCCGCATATCCGCCTCTTCCCCGCGCGCGAGATTCTGCTGGCGTCCGACCGCGTGCAGGCCGCGGTCTCCGCCATCCGTGCCGCGCTTGATGCCCGACTGAAAGAGATCTCCCATGCGCCTATCCGCCTGCCTGGCGAGGACGGCACCGAGGAGCTGCTCTCGCCCGCCGAGCGCCTCTCCGCGAAGGTCGAGCACGAGCTGGAACTGCTTACCCAGGGCGCCTTCTTCACCGGCGTCGAGTACTACCTGCCGTATTTGTTTCCCGAAGGCGCCACGCTCCTCGACTACCTGCCGCCCGACACCGCGGTCATTCTCGACGAGTTGGAGCACATCGCCCACACCTTCCACCGCTTCCAAGACGGCCTGCGCCTGCTTGCGGACAGCCGCCTTACCCGCGGCGCCCTTCTCCCGGCTCCGTCCCCGCTTTACCTGCCGCTGCCCGATGGTCTGGAACAGCTCGCCCGCTTCCCCGCCGTCGCACTGAGCCTCCTCCCGCCGGCCTCCGATGCCAGCTTCACGAACCCCCCGGTGAAAAGTGTTGTGGACGAAGAAGATAGCCCCTCTCCCGGTGGGGGAGGGGTTGGGGAGGGGTCTACTGCTGGTTTACTGGACGGCGCCTTCATCGACCTCGTCTGCCAGTCGCCGACGAATTACGCCCTCTCGCCGTCGTCGCTGTCGCCGGACATCGCGCGCTGGTCGCACGAGGACTACGCCATCGTGGTCGCCACCCATCAGGAGCACCGCCTCGCGGAGACGTTGAGCGGGGCGGGCGCGGCCATTGTCACCGGTGACGCCGCGCTGCCGCGGCCGGGCCAGCCGCTGCTGCGCAAGGCGGTGGTCATCCGCCGTGCCGAGTTATCCGAGGGCGTGGTGCTGCCCGCGGCGCGCATCGCGCTGCTCACCGACAGCGAACTGCTCGGTTGGCAAAAGCAGCGCCGCAGCATCCGTCGCAAGCAGGCCCCCGGGCAAAAACTCGACAGCCTCAGCCAGCTCACCCCCGGCGATTACGTGGTGCATATCAGCCATGGCATCGGCCGCTACATCGGGCTGGTGCGTCGCGAAGTGCTGGGCATCGAGCGCGAGTTCCTGCAGATCGACTATGCCGGCGCCGACAAGCTCTTCGTGCCCATCGACCAACTCGACCGCGTGCAGAAATACGTGAGCCTGGACGACCACGCCCCCGAGGTGCACCGCCTGGGGGGAGGGGAGTGGGAGCGCATCCGCAAGCGCACGAAGAAGGCGACTGAAGAGCTGGCGAAGCAACTGCTGCACCTGCAGGCGCTGCGCGCGAAGCAGCGCGGCCACGCCTTCACGCCCGACACCCCGTGGCAGCGCGAGATGGAGGAGGGCTTCCCCTGGCAGGAAACCCCCGACCAGCTTACCGCCATCGAGGACGTTAAGCTCGACATGGAGATGGAGCATCCCACCGACCGCCTCATCTGCGGCGACGTGGGCTACGGTAAGACCGAAGTCGCCATCCGCGCCGCCTTCAAGGCGGTGATGGATGGCAAGCAGGTGGCGGTGCTGGCCCCCACCACCGTGCTGGCCGCCCAGCACTACCGCAACTTCCGCGAGCGCGTGGCCGCCTTCCCGGTGCGCGTGGCGCTGCTCTCGCGCAGCGTGTCGCGCCAGGAGCAGAACCGCATCGTCCACGAGGTGGTGGGCGGCGCGGTAGATATCGTCATCGGCACCCACCGCATCCTCTCCCAGGACGTCATCTTCAAAAATCTCGGCCTGGTCATCATCGACGAGGAGCAGCGCTTCGGCGTGAAGCAGAAGGAGCACTTTAAAAAACTCTTGCCGGGGGTGGATATCCTCACCATGTCCGCCACGCCTATCCCGCGCACGCTGCACATGGCGCTGTCCGGTCTAAGAGAAATGTCCTTGATCAACACGCCCCCCGAAGGACGCATGCCGGTGCGCACGCTGGCCATGGAGGCGGACGACGAGGTGTTGCGCGAAGCCATCCTGCGCGAGTTAGATCGCGACGGCCAGGTGTTCATCCTGCATAACCGCGTCTCCTCCATCGAGCATATCGCCCGGCACATTCGCCGCATCGTGCCGCAGGCGCGCGTGGCGGTGGGCCACGGGCAGATGGGCGAAGGCGAGCTCGACAAGTTGATGATGGACTTTTACGAGCGCAAATTCGACGTCTTCGTCTGCACCACCATCATCGAGAACGGCGTCGACTTCCCCAACGCCAACACCCTCATCGTCAACGAGGCCGACTGTTTTGGCCTCGCGCAGCTCTACCAGCTCCGCGGGCGGGTGGGGCGCAGCGACCGTCAGGCCTACGCTTACCTCACCTGGCGCCCGCGTAAAAAGCTCACCGAAACGGCGCAGCAGCGCATCGCCGCGCTGAAGGAGTTCGCCGCCCTCGGTTCCGGCTACAAGGTGGCGTTGCGCGACCTGGAAATTCGCGGCGCCGGCAACCTGCTGGGCGCCGAGCAGAGCGGTGTTTTGGAAGCTGTCGGCTACGACCTGTACTGCCAGATGCTGGAAGACGCCGTGCGCCTGGTGCGCGGCGAAGTGGTCGAGCCCGAGGTGGAGGTGCAGATCGACTTGCCGGTGGACGCCTTCCTACCCGAGGACTACGTGCCGGACCTTAACCAGCGCATTGATCTCTACCGCCGGCTGGCCGCCGTGCGCAACCCGAAATTCGCCGAGGAGTTGCGCGAAGAGCTGATGGACCGCTTCGGCAAGCCGCTGCCCCCGGCGACAGAGAACCTGTTCCGTATGGTGGGGGTCAAACTGCGCTGCCGCGACACCGGCATCGCCTACATCGGCACCGAGCGCGGCGCCATTGTGCTGCGCCTCAACGAGAACCGCGTCCTCTCGCCCCAGGCCCTCCGCCGCCTCACCCTCGAGGCGCCAAAGTGGCGCCAGCGCGGCCTGCCCGCCCCTGGCTACACCCCCGGCCGCGCCACGGTCTACACCCAGAACCTGGATACTGACGCCCAACTCGACATCCTCGAAGAAGTCCTCGACCGCCTCCGCATCATCGAGGACGAAGTGGCAAGAACGCTGAAACCAAAGCCACGGGCAGTGTGGTAAACGACCACGTCCGATATTACTCGTAGCGCGGGCCCGCCGTGGCCCGTCAGGTCGTCGACTGTGCTACCCGTGCTAGAGGAACCACTCCGTTGTCGTGCGCGGAACCCGTAGCGAACGCCCCTCCGCGGCGTTCGCGGTACCGCAATGCAATCCGCGTGTGAAACAACAGCACAAGCCCCGTTCACGGGGCGTTGTTCGGTAGCCCGGCCATGTATGGCCGGGCGGGCTCTCACGGCAGGACAATCCCCCTCCCCGTCAAACGTTATAGAAGAACTGATGTTGCGGAGGTATGCCATGCGTCTATTGGCGGCGATGTTGAGCCTGTGTCTGGCGGCGGCCGTATGGGCGGCGGGACAAATCCCCGTGCTGAACTGGGAAGAGCGCTCCGACTGGATCAATGTGAAAACCGATGTGACGCCCGCGGCGGTAGGCGACGGCGTGGCCGATGACACTGCGGCCATCCAGGCGGCGCTGGCGCGTATCGTCGACACCGATGCCACGCCCACGAACCGCCACCCGCGCGTCGTCTATTTTCCCGCCGGCCGGTATCGGCTGACGAAAACGCTGGAACTGCGGAAAATCACCGGCGCCTGGCTGGTGGGACACGGGCGAAACACGGTGCTGCTGTGGGACGGCCAGCCCGGCGGGCGCATGCTGTGGAGCGCCGGCGTGCACTACACCCGTTATGAAGGCCTCACCCTCGATGGCCGCGGCAAGGCGGCGGTCGGCATGGACCACGCGTCCGAGGTGTATTATGAAACCTCGCTGCGCTACCAGCACTGCGCCTTCCTCAACTGCACCGAATCCGGCCTGCGGGTGGGCGCGGGCGGCACCGTCGCCTCCGCCGAAATCTGGTTCACGAACTGCCTCTTCCAGCGCTGCGGCGCCGGCGCCACCTTCGGCAGCTACAACGACTATGACAACGTCTTCGACGGCTGCGAGTTCCTCGATTGCGGCATCGGGGTGAACAGCATCCGCGGCAATTTTTACCTCCACGACTGTCATTTCGCGCGCAGCGCCACTGTTGACATCCGTCAGGCCCAACCGTCGCATGCCAGCGGCATCCATCGCTGCACCTCGGTCGGCTCGAAGCGCTTCTTCGATAACGGCCAGTGGGTGCATCAGTCGGTGACCATCGAAGGTTGCCGCATCGACGCCTGGACCGCCCCAGACGGCGCCATTGTGCTCGGCCGGCGCGGCCCGTCGCTCATCTTCGATAACGTCTTCACCGCTGCGCCCAACACCGATCCGCCCATTCGCCTGGTGAATCCGAAAGACATCCAGCAGGTGGTGACGCTCTCCGGCAACGTCTGCGCCGGCAGCAAGGCCATCATCGACAAAGGCGCGAACGGCGTGGTGGTCGAGATTCCCACCGGCGGCAAACGCCCGCCGGTGCTCGCCAGCGCGGCGCAGCGCTTCCTGCGCGACACCGCCGAGATTCCCGGCAAGGTCTTCGACGCCCGGCGTGATTTCGGCGCCGTCGGCGACAACCGCGCCGACGATACCGATGCCATCCAGCGCTGCATCGACGCGGCGAAGGCCCACGGCAAAGGCGCGATCGCCTACCTGCCCAGCGGCGAGTATCGCATCACCCGCACGCTGCGGGTAGACGGCGCGAACTACTACATTGGCAGCACCGGCTTCCGTTCGCGACTGTATTGGGGCGGCGCTGCCGGCGGGGTGATGGTGGCGGTGCGCGATCCGCAAAACCTTATCCTGCAGCACCTTGTGCTCGATGGGCCGGACGGCGTCACGCGCCTGCGCCAGACCAGCGCCGGCGGCAAATCCAGCGTCTTCTACGACGGCCTCTATACCAGTTGGGACATGATCATGGGCGACCGCAACCCGCTGGAATTCGTCGAGTTGCCCGCCGGCGCCACTGTGCGCTTTGGCCAGATCAACTTCCTGCAGCGCTTCATCGACTGCGGGCAGGCCACCATCATCACCCAGGTGCACTGGGGCCGGGCCGTCGTCGAAGGCGCGAAGCTCCCGAAGACCGGCTTCTTCGGCTACTTGGTGCATAATGACGCCTGCGCCGAATACTCGCTCAGCGTGCTCGACAACCAGGACGCCGTCATCGGCGATTTCTACACCGAGTCGGAAGAGCACTACCTGCTGGCCGAGGGAGGCGCGCGCAAAGAGCCGGGCCGCATCACCATCAACGCGTCAAAGATCAGTACGACGAAGCCGAAAGCGGTGGTGATTCGCGACTACGCCGGCCGCATCTTCATCGGCGGCGGCGACTGGTGGAACCAGACGGATGGCAACAAACCGGTGACGCTGGAGCAGACCGGCACGCGCCCGGTCGATCTCATGCTCGTCAGCGGCGCGTACTGGCAGAACGAGCCGGTGCGCCACCTGGGCCTCGGCGCGCGCTTCATCGCCGCCGGCAACACCATCATCGGCAACGATCCGCCGTACCAATCCCTGCCGGCCCTCCCGCCCGTGCTGCCCGACGGCGCCCTCGCCCGCATCGCCGAAACCCTCGACGACTTCCGCCATCTCGGCGCCATCGACCTTCAGCTTAATCACGGCATCGCCCCGGCGAAGAAGTAAAGCTGTCGGTCACTCGTCTGTAGCGAACGCCACGAGGGGAGTTCGTGTCTTAAACGAAGGACCCGGCGCACACGCCCCGGCCACCGTCTCGGGGTATGCAGAATGAATTTACAGGATGATTAGGATGAACAGGATAATCCCTTCGGGAAGACGAGGTAATAAACGCCTCCCGCAGGGAAAAATCCTAATCATCCTATTCATCCTGTCAATTCATTCCCCCAGCCACTGACGGTATAGAAATAGTCCTCCGTAGCGTGTGCCCGCCGTGGCACGCCGGGTCGACGTTTTGGCATTCCGTGTGAGAGGAACCACCCCGTGGTCGACTACAGAGTGGTTCCTCTCACACGGGTAGCAGCGTCGGCAACCTCGCGTGCCACAGCGGGCACGCGCTACAATTGCTCTTTTCTTCCCAGCAGTGCCGCGCCTACGCCCACCAGACTCCAGAAGAACCCGCCGCCTTCGATGCGCCAGAAGTGCGCCTCCGCCAGATTCGTCAGCAGGAAGATGGCCAGCGCGGCGGCAATGGCCATGCCCAGTATGTGCCGCTCCCGGCAAGCGCGACGCCACAGTACCCACGGTACCCACAGCACCAACAGCGACAGCGCCAGCGCGGCGGGGATGCCCTGCGCGGCGGCCCACTGCAGCGGCTGGTTGTGAAAATTGCGCTGGGTGCGCGGCAGGGGCACGTTCTCGCGCGTCTGCGCGCGCAGCACCTCGACGGCCGCCCGCGCGTCGCCCACGCCGCACCACGGCGACAGCGCCACCGTGCGTATGCCCTCGGCGTAGATGCGCAGGCGCGCGGCGTCCGCCACGCCTTCATTGGCGATGCGCCAGTTCAGCGGGCTGTGCCAGACGTAGGCGTCCATCACCTGCACCCCGCCCACCAGCGCCAGCGCCAGCGCCACCGGCAGCAGGTAGCGCAGCCGCCACGCCTTCATCGCCACCGCCAGCGCGATGGCGGCTGCCAGCGCCCCCAGCGCCACCCAGCCCAGCGCCGGCCACGCCGCCGCGACCATCAGCAGCAGCGCCACCACCGCGCTGACGCCCCACGCCGGCGAAAAACTGGTTAACAACAAGCACCCAACCACTGCCACGGCAATGATCGGCCCGCGCGAGCCGGTGTACCACAGCGCCGCCGCCGTGGCCAGCCCGCCCAGCACCAGCAGTCCCCGCGCCCACGGCGCGATGGCCCGGCCGCGCAGCGCCGGCAGCAGCCATAGCGGCAGCGCGCCCGCCAGCAGCGCCGCGGTGAGGTTGATATACGAGGTGAGCCCCTGCGCGCGCGGCATCGCCCACTTCGGGTAGTAGGGAATCGCCTTAATGCCGCTGGCCCAGCCGCCGTCCAGGTCGACATACCAGCGGGTGACGCCGGTGGCATGCTGGATGATCGTCGCCAGCGCCAGTACCCCCAACCCCGCGAGCATCGCCCCCCACGCCAGCCGCTCCCCGCGCGGGCGGTCCACCAGTACCAGGAAAATAAGCATCCCGCGCGCCATCGGCTCCGCGAGAATCCACAGCGACATCCACGCAAAGGGATAACCGAGGAAGACCGACCGCGCCAGCGTCGCCAGCAGTACGATAGCCAGCGCCCCCACGCACGGCCACAGGAAGGGATACGCCCGCCGCCTTCCCTGCAACACCAGCAACACCGCCAGCGCCGCCTCCGCCGCCAGCATCCCATTCGGATACACCAGCGTCGCCCCGACCGCCGGCCCCGACCACATCCCCGCGAACAACAACCACGCCACCAACACGCCTTCGAGCAGCGATACGATGCGCTGCTCGAACGGACTCATCTCTGGCGGCGGGTGTTGGGACATCACGCCGGCATTATCCCACGCCCGCCGGTGATTGCCAAGGGAAGCGCGACCGCCTTTCCGACATGCATGCCGCCTTCCTGAAGAGCGATTGACGATTGACGCTGAGCCGCGTGTGTAATCGATGCGGGGGTGATGGAGTGGGGGAGGTATCCCAGTGCGTTGCACTGGGATATAGGATGATTGTCCTTCGGACAATGGGCTGGTTGCAGAAACGAGGCTCATGCCTGAAAGGCATGAATTCTACAGCCCATGGCAACGCCATGGGAACTCGCCCGCGCAAAGACCGCCCACGCCCTGTAAGGGCATAATTCCTCAATATCCGACTCATCCGACGTATCCGACCCCGCAAACACGCTACCGTTTTCTATGCTATACTCCCTCTAATGACGACTCCACCCATAACCGAACCGCTGCCGAACCGCTGGTTGATCCTCGCCTCCGTGGTGGCGGTGCTGCTGATGACGCCGCTGGACATGAGCGCGGTGAACGTCATCCTCTCCACGCTGCGCGAGCAGTTTTCGTCGTCGGTGGGCGCGGTGGCATGGGTGTCGCTGGCCTACCTGGTGGTCATCGCCGGGTTGCTGCTGCCCTTCGGGCGGCTGGGTGATTTGTGGGGATTCCGCCGGCTCTTTCTCATCGGCGTGGCGCTGTTCACCGCCGCCTCCGCGCTGTGCGGGCTGTCGCACACGCTGCCGGCCTTGCTCGGCGCGGGCGCGCTGGAGCGCTACGGTCTGCCCATGCTCATCGGCGCGCGGGTGTTGCAGGGAGTGGGGGCGTGCATGATGATGGCGCTTAGCCCCGGCATCGTCGCCGCCATCTTCCCGCCGGCCGAGCGCGGCCGGGCGCTGGGTTTTCTCGGCATGGGCATTGCCGTCGGGCTGGTGCTCGGTCCCACGCTGGGCGGGCTACTCACGTATTCGCTTGGCTGGCCGTGGGTCTTTTACATCAACGTGCCCATCGGCCTCGCCGGCGGGCTGTGGGTGCGGCGCATGCTGCCCCCGCTCAACCCACGCCGCGTCACCCCGGTGGACTGGCCCGGCTCCGGCCTCATCGTGCTGGCGCTGTCGACGCTGATGCTCGCCGTCACCCAGGGGCGAAGCTGGGGCTGGGTTTCCGCGCCGGTGCTCGGGCTGCTGGCCGTCAGCGCCGTCGCCGCCGTCCTGCTGGCCCGCCACGAGCGCCATGCCCCGTACCCCATCCTCGACTTCGCGCTCTTCCGCAACCCCGTCTTCACCGGCGCCAACCTGGCGGCGATGCTCAACTTCCTGGGGCAGTTCACCGCCCTTTTCATCACTCCCTTCGTGCTGCGCGACGGCCTGGGGCTGAACGTGCAGCAGACCGGGCTGCTGATGGGCGCCATCCCCATCGCCGTGCTGGTGCTGGCCCCCATCAGCGGCGCGCTGTCCGACCGGCTGGGCACCCGCCTGCTGGCGGTGGTCGGCGAGTTGATCGTGGCGGCGGGCCTTATTGTGTTGGCATTCGTCATCGTCCGGCAACAGCCGGCGGTCATCGCCGGCGCGCTGGCGCTGGTCGGTGTCGGCACCGGGCTCTTCCAGTCGCCCAACTCCAGCGCCATCATGGGCAGCTTGCCGCGCACCCACCTGGGCGTCGGCGGCAGCATCCTCGCCGTGATGCGCAACCTGGGCATGGCCTGTGGCATCGCCGTCAGCAGCGCGGTGATGGCCGCCGGCACCCACGGCCTGCAGCAGCCCGCCCTCGGCGCCGCCACCCTCGCCAGCGGCCGTCTCGGTTACCTTGTCGGCGCCGGCTTCGTCATTCTCGGCGCCCTCACCAGCGCCATGCGACGGGATATGCCCGCGGGGGATGAAGAGGTGACGGGGTGACGGGATGAAGGGGTGACAAGGTGAAGAGGTCAAGGGGAGACAGGAATCATCGCTTCCAGAAGGTACTCAACGATGGAATTCATCAGTAACAACCGCAGATTTTCATTAACAGTCGAGGGCTATCAGTTTCCTGACCTTACGGAATCTGGTGACAGATATGACCGAAACTGGCTCAATATCCATTGTGAAGTATCGTTGTCACGCAGGTGCTGGCAATTCACCGATCCTTTCATGCTTACCTGGGATGTGGAGATGTGGGCCGAGTGGATGGATGAACTTGCGACAGGAACCCAAACTCATGATTTTGCGGTTGCATATGATGGCGTCGTTTCGCTCAGGTTCAAAGATATAATAGCTGATGCATATCAGATACTGGTACAGTTTACTGATAACGGGCGTCCTCTCTGGACGAAGCAGCGTAAATATTCACTGTCATTTTCCGTGACGGCAGATCAATTGCGCACTGCCGCAGCCTCTTTACGCGATGACCTTCGCCGCTTTCCACCGCGCGACCCCAATACATTTCGAAGGCGCAACAAATAGTGTAGGCGTACCAAGCGAAAACGTCGTTATGTTGTCTTTTTCGCTGACTCGGAGAAGCGTCTGCCGGATCGATCCGGCAGGAACTTGGCAAATGCACCGTTCTCCTGCCTGACATGCGCTTTCCTGGTCATCGGCCCCCACCCCTGGCCCCTCCCCCGCTCCGCTGCGCTACGCAAGGGAGGGGAAGGCATGTCGTTTGGCACTGGTGCCAGGGGCGAGTAACTGATCTGGTCTTGTCTGTAGACACTCCCTTCCCTTGCGTAGCGCAGCTGAGCGGGGGAAGGGCTGGGGATGGGGGCCGACACACGTAAAATGGCTTGCGCTATTATGAAGCAAATAACCCTGGGTGGGAGATGACGCGGAGTCGCAAGCCTGATCCGGCAGGAACTCGGCGACCGCTAACCGAACTAATACATTGACCACGGAAGTGATGTGGAATGTCGTTGCGCGCTTCCGCGCTCGCCCTCATCCCCGACCCTTCTCCCAATCCTGGGAGAAGGGAGACGTGCGGCGAATACAATATTCCGTATAATCTTTGTGGTGTTACCATTTTGGTGCTGGAGGAACGCTCGCCATGTCCGCCGTGAGAAAAGTCCACGTCATCTTCAAAACCCACCTGGACGTCGGCTTCACCGACTATGCCGAGAACGTGGTGCGCAACTACATGGAGTCGTATATCCCCGCGGCCATCAAGCTGGCGCGGGAGATGCGCCAGGCCGGCGGCGACCGTTTCATCTGGACGACGGGCTCGTGGCTCATCCATGCCTACCTGCGCCAGGCGGCCCCGGCGGAGAAGCGCGCCATGGAGGAGGCCATCCGCGCCGGCGACATCGCCTGGCACGGCTTGCCCTTCACCACCCATACCGAATTGCTCGATCCCTTCTTGCTGCAATATGGCCTGCGCCTGTCGCTGGACCTGGACCGGTATTACGGGCGTGAGACGATTGCCGCGAAGATGACGGACGTGCCCGGCCACACCATCGGGCTGGTGCCCTTCATGGACGCCGCCGGCCTGCGGTTCCTGCACATCGGGGTGAATCCCGCCTGCACCGCGCCCGACGTGCCGGACGTCTTCCGCTGGCGCCATCCCGGCGGGGCGGAAGTGGTGGTGATGTACCACAAGGGCTCATACGGCAGCACCATGCTGGTGCCGGGGATGGACGAGGCCATCGCCTTCGCCCACACCGGCGACAACTGCGGGCCGCAATCCGCCGACGCCATCCGCCAGAGCTTTGCCGAGTTGCGTGCGCGGTACCCCGGCGCCGAGGTGGTCGCCTCCACGCTGGACGACTACGCCCGCGCGCTGCTGCGCATCGCCGACCGCCTGCCGGTGGTGGAGGCGGAGATCGGCGACACCTGGATTCACGGCGCCGCCAGCGACCCGTGGAAGATCGCCGCCTACCGCGCGCTGTGCCGCACCCGCGCCCGCTGGTTGCTGGAAAACCCGCTGCTCGATCACTGCGACTGGTTCCAGGCGTTCAGCGAGCGCCTGCTGTTTATCCCCGAGCATACCTGGGGCCTGGACGAGAAGACGCACCTGGGCGACTACCGCAACTACGCGCGCGCGGACTTCGCCGCCGCCATGGCCGCGGACGCCGTGCCGGACGATACCGTGCCGGCTGGACAGCCGTGGGGCAAGTTCCGCTGCCAGTCTCACCCGCCGCGCTACAGCACCTTTGCCGCCTCCTGGCAGGAACAGCGCGACTACCTGCACCAGGCGATCGAGGCGCTGCATTCCGATTATCGCCACCAGGCGCAGATCGCCTTCGACAGCGCCACCGCGGCGCGCGCGCCGCGCGACGGCTATGCACCGATGCCGAAATGGGACGAACCCCGCTTCCCCGGCCACCTCTACGTCCGTTTCGACCCGGCGACAGGCGCGCTGATCGCCTTCGAGGACGGCCGCACCGGGCGTAAATGGGCGGATATCCGCCACCCGCTGGGGCTGGTGCGCTACCAGACCTTCGCGCAGGCGGATTACGACCGCTTCGTCGCGCAGTACAGCATCAACATGGAGCACGCCTGGGCGTCCGACTGGGCGATTCCGGACTTCGCTAAACCGGGCATGGCGGCGACAGGCGCGGAGAGCCGCCTGTGGACGCCGACGCTCACCGGCCTCTACGAGCGCCGCGACGCCAACGACCAGTATTACCTGGCGACGCTGGCGATGCCCGATGAGGCGGTGACTCGCTACGGCGCGCCCGCCGAGGTGGAGGTCGAATACGTCTTCCCGGCGGGCGTCTCCGCGGTATCCGTCACCGTGCAGTGGTTCGGCAAGGCCGCCAGCCGCCTGCCCGAGGCGCTGTGGTGCTCCTTCACTCCGCGCTGCCCCGCGCCGCGCGCCTGGCTGATGGAGAAGCTGGGCGCCTTCGTCTCGCCGCTCGACGTGGTGAAGCACGGCAACCGCCGCCTGCATGCCCTCGATCACGGACTCGTGTATACCGACGAGTCCGACCAGCTCACCCTGGCGACACTCGACGCCCCGCTTGTCAGCGCCGGCAATCCCGCGCTGCTCGACTTCGACCAGAAACAGCCCAACCTCAAGCACGGCTGGCACTTTTGCCTGCACAACAACGTCTGGGGCAGCAATTTCCCCATGTGGTACGGCGAGGACGGCGTGGCGCGCTTCGTGCTGAACGTGGCGGCGTTGCCGGAGGAGGAGGGGTAGGGGGCCTGATCGGCCTCTGTGCAGAGTTCGTTGCCGGTTTGCTTACTCGGCCCCGCTCCCCCTCCCTCCCCCCGTGCCATCGGGCACAGGGGGAGGGGGTATGTATCTCTTCCTCCCTCCCCCTGTTCGCGGAACGCAGTGGAGAGAACGGGGGGAGGGTTGGGGAGGGGGGCCGATTACGCACCCCGGCACAAGAGTCGCAGCACGTCCGGTGAATATGTTACAATAGGCCAGTTTATTTGCAGGACACGCCGATGACCGCATTCACCACCACCGCCGGTAAAGTGTATTCGCGCGAGACGCTGGAGCGCCAGATCGAGATCTGGCGCGCGCAGGGGCGGGCCATCGTGCTCACCAATGGCTGTTTCGACCTCCTCCACGCCGGGCACATCGAGACGCTGGAGGCCGCGCGGGCGCACGGCAACGTGCTGGTGGTGGGCGTCAACAGCGATGCCTCGGTGAAGCGCCTCAAAGGGCCGGAGCGCCCGCTGAACGACGAGCATAATCGCGCCCGCGTCATCGCCGCCCTCGCCTGCGTCGATGCGGTGACCATCTTCGACGAACCCACCGCCAGCGAACTCCTCGCCGTCGTCCGCCCCGACATCTACGTTAAAGGCGGCGACTACGACGTCCACAACCTCCCCGAACGCGACGTGGTGGCCGCATACGGCATCCAGGTCGTCTTCTGCCCCCTGGTGCCCGGCCTGTCGACCACGCAGTTGATTGAGGCAGTGCGGACGTAGTACGAGTTGTGTTGATGACAACCCGGTAGTCCGCGCCTAGAGTTTACCCCGATGAAATCGGGGCAGCGCGTGTGTTGAACGGATGAACCGGGTGTGATTATACGCAATTGGTATAAGTTGAGCAGATAGCTCGGAACCCGATCAGGCAAGCCGGCCTATCCGTCGAGAAAAGCCCCTTACCCTCGCCGCTTCAACAGCTTCGGCCATCGCGCCTCGCGCGCCACGTGTTCCAAGATGCAGCGGGCAAGTTTGGCGTGGTCGTGGCGGGCCAGGTGCAGGTCGGCGAGGAGGGCGGCGGTGAGGGGGATGGTGCCGAGGGCGCGCAGGGCAGCCAGGTCGGGCTCGACGAAATGCTGGCCTTTTTCCTCGTAGATGGCCATCACCTCCTGCGGCGGGCGCTGCAGGTTCACCACGGCGTAGTGGAAGGGGTTGGGGCAGTCCAGGTGCTCCAGTAGTGCCTCCAGGTGGCGCGAGGCGGTGAAGCCGTCGGATTCGCCCGGCTGGGTCATCACGTTGCAGACGAAGATTTTGATAGCGGGCGAGGCAACCAGCGCGTCGGCCACGCCGGGGATGAGCAGGTTGGGCAGCAGGCTGGTGTAGACGCTGCCCGGCCCGACGATGATGACGTCCGCCCGGCTGATCGCCTCCAGCGTCTCCGGCAGCGGCGCGGCGTCGGGCGGGTCCAGGGTGATTTCCTTGATGATGCAGCCGCAGCCGGTGATGGCCGTCTCGCCGGTGATCACCGTGCCGTCTTCCATCTCCGCGCGCAGTACCAGCGGGCGGTTCGTGGAGGGCAGCACGCGCCCGCGCACGGCAAGGACCCGGCTGGCCTCGCGGATAGCCTGCTGAAAATCGCCGGTGATCTCCTGCAGTCCCGCGATAATGAGGTTGCCCAGCGAGTGCCCGTGGAGGTCGGCGCCACCCACCGCGAAGCGGTGCTGAAAGAGCACTTCCATCAGCGGCTCGGTCTCGGCCAGCGCCGTGAGACAGTGGCGGATATCGCCGGGCGGCGGCATGTCCATGCCGTTGCGCAGGCGGCCGGAGGAGCCACCGTCGTCGGAGACGGTGACCACCGCGGTCAGCTCGACGGGGTATTCCTTCAGGCCGCGCAGCAGCGTAGAGAGGCCGGTGCCGCCGCCCATGCCCACCACGTTGAGCTGCGAGGTTGGATGTTGGCGCTCCACCAGCACGCGCACCAGGTCTTTCGTCGGCACGCCGGGGTGGGCGGCGGCGGCCTGCAGGAAGGTGCCCACCAGCGAGCGGGCCCCGAACCACACCAGCCCGATGCTGGCGAGAAAAAGGAAGGCGGCGACCCCGAAGATGACCGAGGCGGGCGGGCCCCAGACCCAGCCGCGGGTGACCCAGTAGGTGACCACCCATACGGCATAATGGAACGGCCCCCAGCGTTGCACGAGCAGGTCCAGGCCGATGGCGAAGAGAAACATGCCGGCGGCGATCAACAGCAGCCAGCGTTTCAAACGGATGCCCGGATGGAGCCAACGAAACATAAGGCGTTCCCTGTTACCGCTTCCAGTCTCGGTGTTCCAGTACCACTTCAAAACCTTCCACGCGCAGGAAGTCGGCGAGGAGGCGGGCGAAGACGACCGAGCGATGCCGCCCGCCGGTGCAGCCCACCGCCACGGTGAGATACGATTTGCCTTCGTCGCTATAACGCGGCAGCGAGAACGCGAGCAGGTCCCGCAGCTTCGCCAGGTACGGCTCCGCGCTGGGATCGGCCAGCACGTATTCCTCGACCTGCTTATCCGCGCCGGTGAAGGGTTGCAGCTCCGGCACGTAATGCGGGTTGCGCAGGAAGCGCACGTCGAATACCAGGTCGGCATCGCCCGGTACGCCGTGCTTGTAGCCGAAGGAGAGCACGTTCACCAGCATGCGCGCGGGCAGCGCGCGCTCGCTGAAGAGCTTGGCGATCTCGTCTTTCAGCGACTTCGGCCCCATGTCGGTGGTGTCGATGACCTTGTCGGCGCAGGCGCGCAGCTCCTGGAGCTGCTTGCGCTCCAGGCGGATGCTGTCCAGCAGCGTGCGGTGGCGGGTGGCCAGCGGGTGCCGGCGGCGCGTTTCCTTGAAGCGCCGCACCAGCGTGGCTTCGTCCGCCTCCAGGAAGATGAGTTTCGGCGCGAAGCCCAGCCCCCGCAGCGTCTGCACCATCTCCGGCAGCGTTTGGAAAAAGAGTCCGCCGCGGATGTCCATAATCACCGCGATGCGCGCGATGCGTCCCTGCGAGTGCGCGCACAGCTCGGCGAACTGCGGCAGCAGCGCCGGCGGCATGTTGTCCACGCAGAAAAAGCCCATGTCCTCCAGGCCGTGCACGGCCTGCGTCTTCCCGGCGCCGGATAGGCCGGTGACGATGATGAAGTCCATCGGGGTTTTCTGATCCTGTTCGTGTTGCGTCATGGCTCTCGTCAATCCGTGTGCGATTTCCCTCATGACCAGTCTACCAGATTTTTCCCCCGGCGGCGAGAGATATGGGGATGACATGGTGGGCAGGGGAATGGAGGGCGAGACTCTGTCGAGCCGCGGTGCTGTCCGCCCCCCTCCCCAACCCTCTCCGCTACACTCCGTAAACAGAGGGAGGAAGAAGTGATAGACACACCCTCCCCTTGTGCACGTGAGGGCACGGGGGGAGGGCTGGGGAGGGGACCGAGCGAAAGTGTCGGCGACGACGCCCTACATACGCATGCACGAGCGCGAAACAACGGCCCGGCGTCGTCGCCGGGCCGTTGCGTGTCGTAGTGTCGCTCCGCCTATTTTCGGCGCAGGAACGTCGGGATTTCCAGGTCGCTTTCCGGGGTCGCGAGTGCGCTCGGTACGGAGCCGGCCAGCATGCGGTTGGCGTCGCTGACGTCGCCGGAGAAGCCGGTGGCCACCACGGTGATGCGCACGCGGTCTTCCAGGCGCTCGTCGAAGACGATGCCGAAGTAGACGTTGGCGTCTTCCACGCCGGAAGCGGCGGCGATGATGCTCGCGGCTTCGTCCACTTCATTGAGGCTGAGGTTACAGCCGCCAGTGATGTTGAAGAGGATGCGCGTGGCGCCTTCCATCGCGGTTTCCAGCAGCGGGCTGGAGATGGCGGCCTGCGCGGCCTCGGCGGCGCGGCGCTCGCCCTGGCCTTCGCCGATGCCCATCAGCGCGGTGCCGGCATTGCTCAGCACGGCGCACACGTCGGCAAAGTCCAGGTTCAGATCGCCGGCGACGGTGATGAGGTCGGAGATGCCCTGCACGCCCTGGCGCAGCACTTCGTCGGCGTAGCGGAAGGCTTCCAGCATACTGGTGTTCTTCGGCACCACGCCCTGCAGCCGCTCATTGGGGATGGTGATCAAGGCGTCGAGCTTGCCCTTCAGCCGGTTGATGCCTTCGCCGGCGGTGTTCATGCGGCGGCCTTCGAAGCGGAACGGCTTCGTCACCACGCCCACGGTCAACGCGCCCAACTCTTTGGCGATCTCCGAGATCACCGGGCTGGCGCCCGTGCCGGTGCCGCCGCCCATGCCGGCGGTGATGAACACCATGTCGGCGCCGTCCAGGACGTTTTTCAACTCCTGGCGGCTTTCCTCGGCCGCCTGGCGGCCCACCTCGGGATTGCCCCCGGCGCCAAGACCGCGGGTGACATCTTCACCCATCTGAATCTTGCGCTCGGCAGAGGAGCGAGCCAGTGCCTGCATATCGGTGTTGCAGACGATGAACTCGACACCGGTCAATCCGGCGTCAATCATGCGGTCCACGGCATTGCTGCCGCCGCCGCCCACACCGACTACTTTGATTTTGGCCTGGCCATCATGTACCTTTACCACTGCTATCTCCCTTCGCGCGGGTTCGCCTATGCGTGCGCTGCTGCTGAATTCGAACTGGAGTTGCGTCATGTGTACCATCGAGGGGGATCAGCCGAGCCATGACGCCCGGCAAGACGCCTGTTCTCTCCGGTCATTATAAAGATATGGTTTCCACACTGTCAACAGAATGGGGAAAATGGGTGGAATTTATCCCCCGATGATGGCGAATACCAGATTTGACAGGATGGTGACGACTGCCCAGACGAACGCGAACGCGGCGACGGGTGGCAGCGCCAGCATCGCGCGCGAGCCGTCCGGCGCCGGCCGCATCTGCCCGTTCGCGTCGATGACAAACTCGGGATGTACCCACAGCCCGGTAAGGGGCGTGGGGATGCGCACCACGGTCGGCGCGCCATGCCGGTACAATAGCGGCACGCGCACCGGGTAGGCGCCTTCCAGTCCCGTCCGCGTGTGCTCCAGCTCGGCGCCCTCCCGCGTGGTGTAGCGGAAGCGGAAGGCGCAGGTGGATATCGTGCGCCCGTAGACGGTGGTCTCGCCCTGCGGCTGGGCCTCGATCAGCGTGCCCTCGGTCAGTACGCCGTCAGTCAAAAACGCCAGGTCGCGGTTGTTGCGCACGGTGACAGCCAGCGTCCACAGCCCGCACAGCAGCGCCGCCAGCGAGATGCCCGCCACCAGCGGCAGTTGCGGGCGCGGCACCGTGATGCCGTAGATAGACACCATGGGGGTGACGATGGTGACGGTGATCTCGTCGCGATGGGTGATGACGTTGAAGGCTTTCGTCTCGATGGGCGCCGGCGGACGAAAGCCGGATTTCCAGTCGCCCAGCCCGTAGGCGTAGACCAGCGCGAATAGGCAGAGAGTGAAGAACACCCACGCGACCGCCGCCCCGCGGCGACCATAACGGATACGCCACGTTACCGCGCGCTCAAGCGCGCGCGGCGGCGGCGCCAGTCGCCGCCAATCGTCCAGCGTCAGGTCGTCCTTGGCGTATAGCGAGGTAAAAATCAGTGCATCGGACGTCATCGCGACTCCCTCGGGCGGTGAGGTGGTGCGTAATTATACCATAATGAGAGCGTTGACCACATAACGACCACATTTCGCCAGAGGGGTTGGCAATCCCCAGCCTCCACAGGTACAATGCCGTCAGAATATTGGGGAGGCACGCACATGGCAGAAGATCGTATTGACATCATCAACCACTCCACCGCGGACCAACTGGTGGTGGATTATCCCGACTGGCTGTGGCAACGGCTGGCGTGGTTTCAGGACCTGCGCTTCGGCATGATCATCCACTGGGGGCCGTATTGCCAGTGGGGGTGCATCGAAAGCTGGCCGCTGGTGGAGGAAGACACCTGGGGACGACCGGATGACTTGCAGTGCTGGATCGATAGCGGCAAAGACCTGACGCGCTTCCGCCGGGAATACTGGGCGCTCAACCGTACCTTCAACCCGGTGAATTTCGACCCGTCCATCTGGGCGAAGGCGGCGAAATACGCCGGCATGAAATACGCGGCCTTCACCACCAAGCATCACGACGGCTTCTGCATGTTCGATACGAAGACCACCGACTATAAGATCACCGCGCCGGATTGCCCGTTCAGCAGCGACCCGCGGGCGAATATCGCCAGGCACGTCTTTGACGCCTTCCGCGCCGAGGACATGGCCATCAGTTGCTACTTCTCCAAGTCGGACTGGCACCATCCCGCCTACTGGGACCCGGCGCTGCCCGCGCCCGACCGAAACCCGAACTATGACACGCTGGCCAACCCGGAAAAATGGGCGCAGTTCAAGTCGTTCGTCTACAACCAGATCGAAGAGCTGATGACCGAGTATGGCCACATTGACGTGCTGTGGCTGGATGGCGGACAGGTGCGGCCGCCGAAGCAGGACATCCGCATGGACCTCATCGCCGAGATGGGCCGCCGCCACCAGCCTGGCCTCATCGTCGCCGACCGCACCGTGGGCGGCGCCTATGAAAATATCCTTACTCCCGAGCAGGAAATCCCCGACGCGCCGATGGGCCACCCGTGGGAAAGCTGCCTCACCATGGGCGACGGCTGGGCGTATCGCCCGAACGATAACTACAAGAGCGTGCGCACGCTGGTACACATGCTCGTCGACACCGTGGCGAAGGACGGCAACTTCCTGCTGAACATCGGCCCCATGCCCGACGGCAGCGTGGCCCCCGAGCAGATGGAACGCCTGCAGGCCATCGGCGACTGGATGGCGGTGAACGGCGAGGCCATCCACGGCACCCGCGCCATCGCCCCGTACGTCGACGGCCCGGTGCGCTATACCAGCAAGGACGATACCGTCTACGCCATCGTCCTGGGCGACGGCAACGCGGAACGCCCAGCACAAACCGTCACCCTGCGCGGCCTCCAGCCCGCCGCCGGCAGCCGCGTGGAACTCCTCGGCGTCCCCAGCGCGCTGGACTGGAAAGCCACCGCCCACGGCGTGGACATCACCCTCCCCGCCGGCGAACTGCCCTGCGCCGACGCGTGGGCGGTGAAGTTCGTGAAGGAGTAACGTCACCCTGCACGCCCCCTCCCCATGTAGGGGAGGGGGCTGGGGGGAGAGGTGGGCCCCGGTGAAAGGACTTTCCCATGCGCGTCCTCTCCGTTGCTCCGCTCAGATATCTTTGTAAATAGCCTTCACTGGGAGTGCGGATTTGCAATCCGCACTCCTGCTGTCCGGTCTTCTACTGGCCGGACAGCAGGCCACATTTGAGGCACGTACAGCATCGTCCAGAGGAGAGAGACCAAAGATTGGCGGACGAGGCTCTGTCGAGCCGCGTGCGCAGGCCGTCGAGAGATGCCTCAAGCCGCATGTAAGTAGGGAGAAGTGGAGCGGTTGAGCATGGAACCTGCTGTTTACGAATTATTGCAAGCAGTTAGAGATCGTGATACGATCCGCATCAAACAGCTTGCTGGTGCAGAACCTTGTCCCGTTAACACGGTGATTGATGACTCAGGTCAAACTTTGCTCCACCTGTTAGCGCGTTCAGCCGATGTTGCGGGGATTGAAGCGCTTGTTGAAGTTGGGGGTGACGTCTGTGCCAGAGACAGATACGGTGCAGAGGTAATCGATATACTGTTTGATGCGATGTTTGGCGTGAATCATGTATTCCACGCTGTACCTAAAACCTGCCCCATTATTAGGGATTGCCTTCTTCCGCATGTATCCGAGCTGTATCAAGCCATTTGGATGTGTTCGACAGACGAAGTTGAACGTCTGTTAAGCATCGGCTCTGACCCCAGTGAGGAGCGGCCGAACGGAAAATCACCACTATTCTGGGCTATCAGTCTAAATGATCTATCGAGCATACGCTTGCTGCTGGCATCCGGTGCCGATCCAAACCACATCGAACATTTCAACTGGACTCCATTAACGACGGCTCTAGTTACAGCTAGGGGCGATATCATCCAGTTCCTGCTACACTCTGGTGCTGATCCCAATAAACGAACGCGTGCCGGTGTTCCGCCGATCTTGTATGCAGGAATAGCTGGCCAACATGCCGATGATCCATTATGGGCAATCAAAGCACTCATCCATTACGGGGCAGATCCCTGTGCCGGTGATGCAAACGGACACACAGCATTGCATGATGTCGGAAACCCGCAGTTTGTAGAATTTTTCCTTCGTCAGGGATGCGATGTTAATGCTACCACGGCTAACGGGCGAACACCGCTTCATGAGGCTGCGCGCGCCAGTATGACAGAAGGCGCGCAAGTGCTCCTGGCCGCCGGTGCAAACCCAAATGCCCAGGACGATGCCGGAACTACGCCGTTACATATCGCCGTTTATGAAATCATCGATACCGAGTATGTCGGCTTTTGCCAGTTATTGTTGGATCGGGGCGCGGATATCGATTGTCCAGATGGTGCTGGGAGAACACCACGGATGCTCATGAAAGAGCTGGAACAGGTTGCCAGCGAATGTGATCCTGAAGTGCTGGAATTCTTTCACAAGTATATACAGGTGTAATTGGAGCCATCCCATGCGCGTCCTCTCCGTCAACTTCAATTCGGTCTGTGGCGACATCGCCGGCAACGTGGCGCGGGCGGCGGACGTCATTCGCGCCAACATGCCCGCCGACCTGGTGCTGCTGCCGGAGCTCTTCACCGCCGGCTATGCTGCCACCGATCTGACGCCGTGGGCGGAAGACGCTGGCGGCCTCACCTTTGCCACGTTTCAAGCATTGGTAGAGGAATTGGATATCGTCCTCGGCTGGGGCTTCGCGCAGCGGGCGGACGTGCCGGGGAAGGTGTATAACGCCTGGGCGCTGGTCGAACCGGGGCGGGCGCCGCAAATCGTGCGGAAGACGCACCTGCACCCCTACCACCCCGGCCATGCCTTCGACGAGCCGGCCTTTCTGGTGCCCGGCGGCGCGCTCGGGCTGGTCGACACCCGCCTGGGCCGTTTCGGAGTGATGATCTGCTTTGACGGCTGCTTCGTCGAAGTGCCGCGTTGCCTGGTGCTCTCCGGCGCGCAGGCCATCCTCTGGCCTACGCGCAGCGGCGGCTACCTCGCCGGCGCCGGCCTCCCCCGCGTCCGCGCCATCGACAACGTCGTATCCATCCTCATGGCCGAAGGCGCCCAGTCCGGCGCCCACCCGCTGCCCTGCCACGCCCAACTCTGCGACCACACCGGCGCCATCCTCGCCGAATACCAGGGCCCCGACGGCGCCTGTCTCCTCGCCGACATCGATCTGAATGCGGCACAGGCTACCCGCGCCACCCCCATCAGCGCAACCGGCCAATACTGCGTCCGCCGTCCGGAACTGTACGGGGCGATCACGAAATCCATTTCATCGACGCACCATCCGTAGCGCGTGCCCGCCGTGGCACGCGGGCTTCTCGACACTGCTACCAGTGATAGAGGAACCACCCCGTGTGCGACACCGGGGAGGTTCCTCTATCACGGAAGATAAATGCGTCAACCCCGCGTGCCACGGCGGGCACGCGCTACGGACGCTTACTCAACTGTCTTCCGCCCCGGCCCCACCGGCATCGCCGGAAACGCCCACTCGCGGATGGCCACGCTGTGCTTGCCTTCGGTGACGGCGAAGGCGAGGTTCAGCTGTGGGGTGGGGAGGCCGTCGTCGGGGGTGGCGTCGTCGGCGAAGCCGGCGTACCAGCGCACGCCGTCCATGTGGTACATCGGACGAACTACCGACTGCGGGCGGCTGCAGGCCAGCGTGCGCATGACGCCGTCCACCGTGCCGGTGATCGTCGTTGGGGTGAAGGTCAGGTCGAACGGCCCGGCGCCGCGCACGGCGTCGGTGCCTACGGCGATGCTGGCGTAGCCAGCGTCCGGCACCACCACGCGCGTGCCCTTCGCGCTCACCGTCACCGTCGCCCGTCGCGCCTCGATGCGCAGCCGCTTCTCCTGGTATATCACCGGCGCCGGGCTGTCGATGAGGAACTCGATGGCGGCGCCGTCCGACGCCTTCTTTACCCCCGGCGCGATTTCCTGATGGCCGGTCAACTGCGGCGCGGCGGCGATGTCGGTCTTCGGTGCGGGCACGGTGGTGGTGCCTTTCTTCAGCTTCTTCAGCGGCAGTGTTTGCTCGGTGGCACCGGCCGCGGTGACGAACGTGCTCTTATATCCGGCTGTGCCGGCAGCGCCCAGCATCAGCGTCACCGTATCCTTGCGCACGCGCACCGCGCCCACTGTGCCGTTGAAGGTCACGTTCTCGCCCGTCCAGCTCAGCGGCGTCGGCGAGAGGAAGACGTAATCGGCGCCTTCCGGCGTGACGATCTTCAGCGCGCCCGTGGCCAGCGTCGTCACCGCCGGGGCGGCTTCGCCGGCGGCGCGGGGGTAGGCGATCCACAGCCGGTCCTCGCCCGGCGCGCCGGGGATGCGCAGGTGCACGTGGCGCTCGATATTCGGGCCGGTGGCCGTGTTGCCGTCATTGGTGGGCGCTTTGCCGTCGGCGCGCGCCCAGTGTGGCGACAGCGGCTTGCCCTGCATCAGGGTGAACCACTGTGGCGCGTTGTACCCCTGCACGATGAGCGGCTCGTCTTCTTCCTGCATGTCGACGGTCAGCGGCGCCGTCTGCGCGAAGAGCAGTTCCAGGCTCGTCGGCCACTCCGTCGCCACGCCGATGCGCGTGCCGTCCACCGTCACGGTGTCCCTGCGGCCGAGGAGGTTCAGGTTGAACCAGCTCGCCAGCGTGCCGTCGCCGGTCATCGCGTCGCTGAAGACGAAGTAGTTCGGGCTTTTGCCCGTCTGCCCTTTCAGGAAAAGCACCCGGCGGTTCCACTGGAAGGTACCCGGTTGCTGCTGCCCATTCGCCGCCAGCTTGCGCGGATTGGGGCCGTATTCCGGCTTGATGCCCGGGGTGATGTACCACTCGCCGTAGCCGGTGGACGACCAGGCGTAGTCTACCGTCGGCCCGAAGGCGTGTTCGAGGATATTCGTGTCCGGCCAGCCCATCTCGTATTGGTTCTCCGGGTGCCCGAAACGGATGACGTTGTACTGGTCGTAGTCGGCGATGGGCGAGGTGTAGTACTGGTACGGTTGGAAGGGCAGCAGCGCCGCGCCTTTGCTATACAGCACCACATTGTTCTGGTCGTTGCAGTACCAGTGGCTCCAGTTGTACCCGCTGCGCAGGAACAGGTACGTCTCGTCCGGCCCCTGGTGCGCGCGGAAGATGACGCCCACCCCCGGCACCAGCACGCTGCCCAGTTGCGGCTCCTTAGCCGCGATATACGGTCGGCCGAGGATAGGATTGAATGCTTCGCTGTTGCGCCAGTCCTGTCGGCCGTTCTGCTCCCACGCCCAGCGCAGGTGGGCGGCGAACGCCGGATCCTTCTCCTCCATCGCCGCCATGCCTTCCAGGTAAATCTCCGAGTAGCCGGCCGGGCTGTTGGCGCCGCCGGGAATCACTCGCGCACCCCAGCGCGAATCGAAGGGGGTCAGCAGGTTCATGTAGTAGTTCAACTCCGGCCGCAGGTAGTTGTAGAGGGTGTCAACGTTTGCCGCGCCTGAGGCTCTCAACCCGGCGAAGGCGCGCACGGTTTTCTCCAGCGAGTGCTGGTGATAGGCGGCGCCGTATTCAAACCAGCCGCCGCCGGGGGCCATGAATGAGCCGGTCTTATACTCGAAAAAGCCGGCCATGTAATCGCGCCAGGTGGCGTAGGCCGGGTGGTCGGGCAGCAGCGCCATGAAGGTGAGCATGTCCATCTGCCGCGCGTAGCCCATGTTCGGGTTGCCGGTGTGCGTGCCGGTGCCTTTCGCCATCATGTCGGGTTCGGTGTGCAGGTAGGTCGCCAGCGCCAGCCGGGCGCGCAGGTCGGCGCGCTCCGCGTCGGGCAGGTCGGGCCACGCCAGCACGTCGTCCGCCATCGCGGCGATCCAGGCGTAGGTGTGGTGGTGGCCCATCGCCGGCGTCTCCAGCATGTAGCGGCTCACGGTGATCAGCGCCTGCTTCAACGCCTTCGCCTTGGTCGAGGCAATGAGCGGGTCGCCGGTCAGACAATAGTTGTTCTTGCGCAACGTCGCGGCGGTGGGAAAGTCGGCCAGCGCCGCCTGGTATTTCGCGATCTGCTCCGGCTTCAGGAAGACGCGCGGGTAGGTGGTCTTCGCATCCGGCCAGGCGAGGAGGTAATCCTTGTACCGGTCCAACCCGACGATACCGTACTGCGCGCGCGCCGTGTAGAATGGCCCGCTGCCGTGAGTCGATGACGCCGTCGCCGGCGCTGCCAACTGCAGGCCCCACACGCGCCGGCCGGTGGTGGCGGGCAACGCCGGGTCGTGCTCCTGGGTAGACATCGGCGAGGTGTCGGAGGTTACCTCGGTCAGCCAGCTCGCCGGGCGCACGCCGATGGGCATCCGCACGCGCAGGTCCGTGCCGTCCGACCACAACTCCACCGCGGTGAAGCGCCGCCACGCGCCCTTGTGCAGCGGCACGAAGCCGGTCATCGGGTATTGCGCCGGGTTCGCCTGCTTCGCCGCGGCGGCGAACAAGCCCACGTAGGAGTGCACGTTGCCCCAGCAGTTGTCCGGGGTTATCGTCTTAAAATATGTGCCCGCGGTCGCGCCTTTCACGAAGTCGGCCAGCGTTAGGTCCATTTGGCTGTAGCCGCCGTTGCCCACCGCCTTCATCGTCTCCACGCGGTCGGGTGCCCAGCCGCGCGTCAGGTTCAGTTCCCAGAACTCCTTGCCGGCGTTGCGCCCCAGGTCGTATTCCTCCATCACCTTCACCAGCGGCACGCCGTCAATCACCTGCACGGTGGCGCGGTAGTACCCGCCCTCGGCAAAGTCGATCTCGTACCGCAGTTCGGCGTATACCGGGCCGGTCGCCGCCAGCTTCACGCGGAACGCCTTGATCGGCCGCGTGGACAACATACGCCCGCTGCCCATCTCCCCGGTCTTGCCCCAGGCGATGATCGGCGCCGGCAGCGTATGGGCGGGCACGGGGTTGGCGTAGGTCATCGCCCGCTCGTCAGGCACAATAATCGTGAAAAGGTTGTTCGCCATCTGGATGCGGCCGGTTTTCGCGCCGGCGGCATTGCGCTCGCTCCAGACAACAACGGGGGGCTTGGCGCCGAGATTTGAACCGATGGTCGCCGGCTCGGTGCCGCGCGTATCTGTCAGCGTATACGTCACCGCCCCGTTCGCCGGCAGCGCGGTGACAAAGCGCACGGTCACCGTGCCCACCCCCTCGCCGGGGCTCACCTGCACCGGCACCGCCTTGCCGGTGGCATCCTGCAGCCGGTACGCCTGTCCCGCCGCGGGGGTCGGCGCGGTGTAGCTCACCAGGTCCGGCGGAAAACCGCGCCCAGTGTAATCGGTGAGGGTGATCGGCCATTCGTTCGCCATCGCGATACCGGCCAGCGCTATCAGCGCGAGGAGCAGGTTGAAGCGGATCATCATGGTAACTCCTGTTTCCCCAATATGCCGGTTTTTCAGACACCAGGCGAGGGGAAATGTTCTCGTCTGCAGCATGCCCACCCTATTCCTGCACGACCCTTTCGCTTGATTCGTCGCGTCCCTGCAGAGGGCCGCCCGGCCGCACGGCCCAGCAGATGGGTATTTCAATCCCCGCGCGAAGGAAACGAAAATCACGAGCTACCTGACGACCCGCTACAATTACTGTTTACTGACTACTGATTACTTCCCCCCATCAGTTGACACACGCTCCCCCCCCATGGCAAGATGAAGCCGATGACCACGCGCGCCGTCACACTTCAGGATATCGCCAACCACTGCGGATTGTCGCTGTTCACCGTCTCGCTGGCCCTGCGCGGCGACGGCCGGGTGAAGCCGGCCACCGCCGAGCGCGTGCGCGCCGCCGCCGCGGTGCTGGGCTACGATCCCGCGCGCAACCAGGTCGCCCGCCGGCTGGCGCTGATGCGCCACGGCGGCCGTGTATTGAATCGCGTGGTGGCGCTCTTCGTGCCGGAGAACGTGGAAGAAGAGCCGTATTACAACCGCCTCTTCTGGGGGGTACTGAGCGGTCTCACCGCTGAAGGCTTCGCGCTGCTGGTGAACAAACTGCCCTTTGCCAAGGGCCAACCGGGGCCGGACCTGACGCCGCTGGTGCGCCAGGGCGATATCGACGGCATCATCGTGCCCGAGAATCCCGCCGCCGACCCGCAGATCGCCGCGCTGCGCCGCAGCGGCGGCCGCGAGCTGCCGCTGGTGTCCATGATCTGGCCAGGCGCCGACAGTTCCGCCGTCGTCGCCGATGACGCCGGGGGCACCCGCGCTGCCGTGCGCCACCTGCTCGATCTGGGCCACCGCCACTTCCTATACCTCATCCAACCGACGCACAATATCCTCGGTGAATGGCGCCTCGCCGGCATACACCAGGCGCTCGTGGAAGCCGGGCTCAATCCCGCCGCCCACCTCCACGTGCTGCCCGCTTATCCTCGCTGGGTCGATCCTCGCCTCGCCCGCGCCCACCGCGCCGAGGATGGCGGCGAACACCCGCTCTGTCTGTGGATGCGCGCCCACCCCGAGGTGACGGCGATACTGGGGTGGAACGACGGCGTGGCGCTGCACGCCTGGTATACGCTGGAGGCCGCCGGCTGGCGCATCCCCGGCGAGATCAGCCTCATCGGCTTCGATGACGCCGCCGCCATGCCCGGCCCCGACGGGCGAAATCTCCTTACCACCGTGCGCGTCCCCCTCCGCGAAATCGGCGAGGAAGCCGCCCGCCTCATCACCGCCCGCGTCACCGGCGCCCTCCCCACCGACGAACACCGCACCCTCCCCACCGAACTCATCCTCCGCGGCTCCACGGGACGCCGGTAATCACCGCGTGCGATCATCCGGCTTGACATACCTCGATATGCATAGTAATATATACCTAGACGTGCACAGTATCGGAGGTGTGCCATGCCATTCAACGCCGACCTGCAGATGAGTCCGGTGGAGACGGTGCTGCTGAAGCTGCTCCACGAACGGGCGATGTATGGTTACGAGATCATCAAGCTGGTCAACGACCGCACCGATGGCGCCTTCGCCTGGAAGGAAGGCACCCTCTACCCCTGCCTGCACCGCCTGGAAACCGCCGGCGTCATCGCCAGCGAATGGCGCGCCGGTGACTTCGGCAAGCGCCGCAAGTACTACGCCCTCACCGGCAAAGGTGCCGCCCTCGTGCAGTCCCGCCTCGCCGAATGGCGCGCCTTTTCCACCGCCATGGATGCCCTGCTCTTCGCGCCCGCCGGTTAATATTTGACGAATAAGCACCCGGTAGTCCGCGCCCTCCGCGGCGCGTGTGATGAGCGAAAGAACCGGGTGTGCGTATGCTGACTGGAGAGATAGAAGGACTTTATGGACGACCCCACCTTCGACCAACTCGCCGACCAGGTCACCGACGGACTCAAAGCCGACCCGGAACTGCGTCTGGACATCCGCGCCGAAGTTCTCGCCCACCTCGAGGACGCCGCCGACGGCGCCGCCGCCGATGGCGCGGCCCCAGAGGAGAGTGCCGCCGTCGCCATACAGGCCTTCGGCACCCCGGTAGAGATTGCCGCCGAACTCCTCGACGCCAACGCCCGCCGCATGGCCTGGCGGGCGCGGCTGCGGCTGTTCATCAGCGTGGTGTTCGTGCCGCTGGCGGTGGTGGTCGCGCTGCTGCTGGCGTATGGGCGGGTGGCGCGGTTGGCGAATACAGCTTCGCTGTTCGGCGATGAACCGTTAAAAATTCCTGAATTGCCATTGATGACATCGACATATTCGCGCATGATGCGTGAGCAGGAGCGAGAGCTACGCCAACTGTCGGCATATGGCGTGAATGATCAAACAAACTGGCAAGATCCGTCACGTTATCGATGGGCACTCTGGCAAGTGCATCGTCATGAATCGCATGCCGAGATGTATTACGCCTGGTATGCAAGTGAATTGTCGAATGGCAACTGTACCGAGCGAGAGTTTGTCGAAGCCATGCGCTTCGGCGAAAAGCTGGAACCGAGCAATGCGTTGTATAACTACCAGTTGGCTCTCTGGTACCTGCGTAAGGGGGTAGATGCACGGTCTGATCATGTTGAATCAGAAGCGAAGGGCCGTGCTGACAGCATCATCGACCGCACTCAAATGGAGATGGGCTTACGGGAGTATCGGAAAGGCATACGGAAAGCCTACAGTACCGACTACGCAAAGCAGATTTTAGAAAGCGGGTTAGAACGCTTGCCGTTGCCGCAACTGACTGATGATCAGTTTTTTGTTTTGGTTTGGGGCGGCTACGGTTTTAACGAATGGATGCGTAGCCAGAGTTCGGTTGGGTTGAAAGTAATGGCGTGTGCGCGGATATTGGCGACAGAAGGCCGTTCCAAGGAGGCTATTGAGTTAATTGAGGGATGGCGGCCTTTTGGCCGTCAGTTGATCGAAAATGCGAGTGATGCACCACCGTTACTGTCAGCCATCGGGTATACGGCAAGGCAAGCCAATGATGGTGCGGAACTGTATGATTCACTGGGCATGCATACACGCGCGATGAAGACACAGCGAGATGTGGCAAGTATTTCAGCCCCGAAACATCGGGTAGATAACCGAGTAGGACCATATCCCTTTATGCAGAGTGCAGAAGTGCAGGCGCGTCAATCCTACCTGCGTCGGCATGGTGCGTCTTTAATGCAGTATTATTATACTTTGTTTAATCCACTGTTAGATTGCATGCCCACCCCCGCCGAATTGGCCCCCGCCCGCCACGTCGAATACACCCTCCTCGAAGAACTCATGCTCAACGGCCTCCTCGCCGGCATGGCGGCCATGCTGCTGGTGTTGCTGGCGGTCAACCGCGGCTGGGATGGTGCGGCGCGGCGGGACGACCTGGTGCCCATCCTGCTGCTGCCGCCGGGGCGGGCGGTGGCGCGGGTCTTCGGGTGGGGCATCGCGCTGCCGCTGACGGTCTACGCGCTCCTCGCCTATGCGCCGTTTGGCCTGCGCGCCTACGGCCTGCTCGTTGCCTGGCCGGCGGCGGCGGTGCTAAGCGTCATCACGGTGGCAGCCATCGCCTACCTGCCGGCACGGCTGTCGGCGGGCATCGTCGACCGCCGCTGCGCCGAGTTGGGGGTGCCGGTGCCCGACCGCCGCACCCGCCGTTGTGTCGACTGGCAGGCGGTGTCGCTCATCATCGGCACGTTGCTGCTGCTGGTGGGCGTCGGTGTCGTGTGGCGCGTGTGGCAGTTCGACCATGCATGGGTCGTGGTGCTGCTGCTCGCGGTCGCCATTCTCGCCCTCGCCATCCGCCTCTTCCGCTCCATGGTGTTCGCCCACCGCGCCGCCGCCCGCTACTACGGCACGCTCACCCGCACGCTGCTCGTGATCTATGCCGGCGCCATCATCCTGCTCTCCGTCACCCTCCAGCCCCTGCTGCTCCATCTCGAAACCCGCGCCCTTCGCGCCGACACCCTCATCTTCCCGAAAGCCGACACCGGCTACACCGTCATGCCCATGGAAGCAGCACTCGTCGAACGTTGGAAAGCCGAAATCCTCCCCGCCCTCAACTGGTAATGCATCCGCTCCCTTGACCAACAAACATATTCACAGGACTTTCGCTCAACATCCCACCGCCTGAATGGTCGGGCGGCGTAGGGCCG
>CAZPYA010000064.1:0-31764 GCA_964590255.1 uncultured bacterium | reverse complement strand
ACCGTAGTGCTCTACTACGAATCTCCCCTGTTCGCCATTGACAAAAGCAAACACCCGTACTATACTACCGGCAGCACCGTCATTACACCATACCACCGATCTTCCTGTACGGCAATAGCGCATCTGACTACCCCCTTTTTCGTAAAAAGCATGAAAATGTGGGAGTAGTCGCGGGGGGTAGTCAGGGGGTAGTCGCGCGCTGTTCAGCCTGGGCATACAGCTCCGGCAGATACTTATAATACAGCGCCGTGTTGAACTCCGGCGGATTCTCGGCGCGGTAGGCACGGAGGGCGGCCAGGTCAAGCTCCTGGATGACCACCGCTTCCTGGTCGGCGGAGCCGGCTTTGGCCAGCACCCGCTGATCGGGGGGCAGCAGCGGCGCGGGGGCGACCACCCGGCTGGGGCCGCGCCAGCGCAGGCCGAACTGGTTGGCAATGCCATAAACGTGCAGGCCATAGCAAGGCACTTCCCCCACCCTGGCGCGCACACCCCGCGCGGCGCGCCACTCCCGGTCGCCGTCGGCGCCGGCCGAAGGGTCGATAAGGATTTCCGCCCCGCGCAGCGCCGCCAGCCTGACCGTCTCCCAGTAGGTGTAGTCCATGCACACCGGCATCGCCAGCCGGCCAAAGGGGAGATCGAAGACGCGCAGCGTGTCGCCGGTCGACAGCCAGCCGGCCTCGGTGGAGAAGCAATGCAGCTTCGCCTGCATGCCGATGAGCGCGCCATCCGGCCCAAAGAGATGGGCGGTGTTAGAGAGCCGTCCGTCCGCCGCCCGCGTGATGAGCGTGCCGGCGGCGAGATAAACGCGGAAGCGCGCCGCCAGCGTGGAGAAGGTGGCCAGATAGACGCGCCGCGCCGCCGACGCGGTCAGCCGAAAAATGTCGGCCACCCGCACGCCGCCGATGGCGTCGAGTGCATCATCGAGCGCGCCGCCGCGGTCCAGGTCTGTTACGCCGGGAACGAGCCCGAGCAGCGGCAAGCCGGTGTATTCGGGAAACGCGACGAACTGCGCCCCACGCTCGGTGGCGTGGCGCACCAGCCGATAGGCGTTCAGCGCATATTCACGCGCCGAAGGAACGAGATCAAGCCGCATCTGCGCCAGCCCGACGGTGAGCCGGTCCGGCTGCAGCGGCGGTGCATGGCGCGACGATTCCCACCGCAGCGCCCGCGCAACCAGCGACGGTCGTGACCGCCACCAGAGGAGCGCCTGCAATGCCAGCCGCTCTGCCGCGTTCATGGCGCCTCCCCGTAGGCCGGCAGCAGCTCGCGCCGGTAAAGGTCGACATTGAAGTAACGGGTGACGTCGTATGCCGCCTGCACCGCCCGTCGGGCGTCGTGATCGAAGTCGGCGATGATGCAAGCCGGCACATCAATATCTGCCTGCGCGAGGACGCCGGAGTCACCGTCCGTCATCTCAACCGGCGCGAGGAGCGCGCCGCGGCCGTGATACTCGCCGCCGACGAGGCACGCCTGGATGCCGAAGGTCTGGTTCGCCTGCGCCTCGCACCAGAGCGATTGCACCGACGCTTCCGCGTGGAACGGCGCGTCATCGGCGGCGAGATGGACGAGGATATCCGCCCCCTGCAGCGCGAGGATGCGGCCAACCTCCGGATAGCGGATGTCCTCGCCGAGGATGAGGCCGACGGCGCCGATGGGCGTCTGGAAAATTTCGAGCGTGTCGCCGCGCTCCAGGCCACGCGCCCGCTCCCAGGCACCGCGGTGCGTCTGCCGCTGCCGCCCGACGATGCCCTGCGGGCTAATGACGGCGGCTTCGAGGTAATTTTCGGCGAGATACGAGCCGCTGACGAGCCAGCGATTCATTTCAGCGGCGATCGCGATGCACGCCTCTAGATAGCCGGGAACAGCCAGTCCATGCCGACCGGGCAACACGACCAGGTCAGCATTCTTCGCCGACGCCAGCAACGCTCGCAAATCGGCGATGTCGGCCAGCGGCGAGCACTGGATGGCGGCGGCGCGAGGCATCAGCGCGCCCCTTTCACCTGGCGCACCAGCACCGTGCCAAGGAGGAAGAAGACGAAGGCCATGGAGAAGAGCACGACGAAGCCAAGCACCGGCGCCGGCACGCCTTGTAAACGCTGCGCCTGCTGAAAATGGTCGAATAATCGCCCGGCCAGCAGCAGGCCCAGCACTTGCGGCAGCGTCATCGCTACGTGCCACACACCCATGTCCTTGGCGAAATCCTCCTTGCTGGGCAGCACGTCGGAGGCCAGCGCCCAGTCCACCGACTGGTATGCGCCGTACCCCAGTCCGAAAATGACGCCCATCAGCACCACCACCTCGAACTGGCTGCTGACGAGGATGACGATAGCCACCACCGCCTGCAGCCCGCCGCTGATGTAGACCATCAGCTTGCGCCCATAGCGGTCGGACAGGCCACCGGCGAGGATGGCGCTGACCACCGCGCCGACGAGCATCGCCATAGTGAAGAAGAAGGTCGCGCCCAGCGGATCGGTGGTGACAGTGGTGCCGAAGAGTTTATAGGCGAACCCTTCCTGCCCGCGCGCCACCACGTCATGCATGTAGTAGTGCAGGTATTCCTGCACCATATACGTGCCCAGCACCACCAGGAAGCGCGTCCAGAAGACCCAGGAGAAGTCTTGCGATTTGAAAGGAGCGAAGAAGCCGTGCACGAAATCGCCCAGCCGCAGCGACGGCATCGGCGGCGCCGAGACATCACGCATGAAGACCAGCGTCCCGCACATGCCGGCGAGAATGACGTAGACGCCGGCGAGGCCGAGCTTGGGCTCCGCCTGCGCCACCACGCCGCCGGCCATGATGCCGAGCATCGTCATCAGGCCCATCCAGCCGCTAGCCGCGCCGCGCTGTGCTTCCGGCACCGTCTCGGGGATGAGCGCCATGTATGGCGCGGTGGCCAGGTTGTTGAAGCACTGAATGAAGAGGAACGCGGCAATATATGGTACCAGCGCCCCCGGCTGCGGTGTGATGGCGGCCATCGCCAACAGGCCCAGCACATTGCCAATGGCGCCGGCCAGCATCAACGGGCGGCGACGACCCCAGCGCGAGCGAAAGCGGTCGCTCCACATGCCGAAAAAAGGCGCCACGAACATCGCCATCAGCGACCCGGCAGGGAGGATGATCCCCAGCGTGCTGCCCTTCGCCGATTCGCCGCCGATGAGCAACGCCGCCTGCGGCAGCAGGAAGATGAGGATGGCAGTCCATTGCGCGCTGCTGGCAAACCAGAACAGGCTCAGGCCGATCTGCCGACCGGTCGACATGCGCGGAATTTCCTCGCTGGACAGGTCCGCGATCTGCGGCCCGACGGGCGTTGGTGGAACCAGTGCTGTCACGTCAGGAATCTCGGATCCCATTACGCCTCCCTGGAATGATTCGGTCTCATCATACACATTTCAACGGTTCACCGCCACGGGTCGCGGGCGAGGAACGCCTCGCGCATGACCACGGTAGCCTCGATGGGAATGCCGGTGCTCTCCGGGGCAACGTCGGTCATCAGCAGCCAGCCGCCGGCGGGGGTGGTCCAGTGGGTCAGCAACGCGTCGGCTTCGGCGCGGATGGCGGCATGGTCGTTGGCGGGGAGGGTTTTCTGCGTGTCGCCGGCGGCTTCAAAGGCCAGGCGACCGGCGAAACGCTTGCCGAAGGCCGGAATGTCGAAGATGGACGGCTGGGTGAGATTCGCCACGTCGAGGCCGGCCTCGATAAGCTGATCCAGGATCGCCTCATGGCGGCCGCAGGAGTGCAGCCAGGCGTGCATGCCGGCGTCATGCACCGCGGCAAAGAGGCGCTGGTAGCGCGGGAAGAACAGCTCGCGGAAAAGGTCGGGATGGATCATCGGCCCCTGCTGGGTACCCCAGTCGTCGGTGACGCGGTAGCCGTGGATGCGTCCGCGGAAGTGCGCGGCGAGAAAGGCGACCGAATCGAGTTGATATTGCAACACAACATCGAGCAGCGCCGCCACGCCGTCGGGATCGTCATACAGGTCTTCGAGTAGCTGCGCGAAGCCGCGGAGCATATGCACGCGCTCGAAGACGCAGGTGCCGTTGCAAAAGGCCACATAGCGGTCGCCCGTATGAGCAAGTTGGGCGTCGAGATGGGCGTAACGGGCGGAATCGCGGCCGTCGGGACGAGGGAATTGCGACAGGTCGCGCAACTCCGCCAGCGGATGGCCGACCACCTGGCCCATGTCCTTGGTGTCTTCGGACAGCGCCCAGACGCAGCCCCACTCGTCGGCGCCGCCGTGGCCCAGCCACCAGGGATTGCCCCCGAATTGCGGGAAGACGTAAACGATGTCCTCCGCGTGTTCCGTGCGCATGGGGCTGGAGCAGACGGGCATGCGCCAGGGCGTATCGAATTCAATGGCGCGGCGGACGAGTTCGCGGGAGGAGTGCATCACGATCAACCTGCTTTCAGCGAATGATCCACACGGGAGAATACTTCGTTACTCTCCCACCGAGACATGCGCGAGATAATTGGTGAAGACGATGAGCCGGTTTTTGCCGCGTTTTAGCGTCACGGTGAAGCGTTGGGCATCGGGGTGCCAGCCGTGGGCTTTGGGGTCGTCAAAGACCTTCACGCCGTTCAACCAGACCACCATCGGCGGGGAGCCGCCGACGTGCAACGTGACGGGGCCGGCTTTTTTCGCGGTGATATCGGCCAGTGCATAGGCCGCGGAATCCTTTACCCGCACCGGATCGCCAAAAGGCATCACCCCGCCGCGCTGCAGCATGCAGTGCGCCCACCAGCCGGCCTGCTTCAACTCGGCGGCGGTGTCGTAGACCGTCCAACCCGCGCGCCGGGGATTGAAGCGCGGGGAGAGGTCGGGCGCGGGCACCGGCTGACCTGTCTTCCACGGGAAGGCCGGGCTCACCAGCCAGTCGAGCACCGCGCCGGGATAGGGATGCACCTCCTCGCGCAGCGGCGCGGCGCAGCCGAGGGCGTCCAGCGTGCTGCGCGCCATCTGCCGCCAACCGGCCTGCACGTGATGCACCCCATCATCGCCCCAGATGCGCGTGCCCGACGTGACCAGCTTCGCGCAATCGGCATGCAGATCGCCGAAACGGCACCCGCGCGCCAGCGCCACGTCGGCAATGACCGCGTTCAACTGCACGAGCCGCTGATTATACTCCGGCTTTTCCAGGAACGGCGGCGTGAGCAGCAGCACCTCAGCGCTGGCCGCGCGGATGGCGGTCACCACTTCATCGAGATCGCGGCGAAAGGCGTCCGGTGTCACGCCGCGGATAGCGTCATTGGTGCCGATGCAGATGATCACCAACTGCGGCTTGAGCGAGAGCACATCGAGAACATAACGCGCCTTGATGCCGGCGATCGTCTCGCCGCAGATGGCCGCATTATGCAAGGTCAGATCCGTGGCGCCGGCGGCGCGCAGGCTATTGACCATCCAGTCCGGCCAGGCGGCGCCGTCGGTCAGGCTGTCGCCGATAATCACGAGCATGGTCACGTTCTTCAGCACAGGCGGAACTCCCTGGGCAAACCCGATACTGGACAGCGCCAACAGCGCCAGTGTGATGATGAAGACGCGCATGGCAGACTCCGGACGGCTACGGCGCCGCCAGTTGATTGAGCAGTGCGGTAAACTCGTCGGGCGGCGTGAAGGTAAAGGCGTCCCTGGTGATCTCAAACGGCAGATCGACGAAGCGACCGTTGTGATACCAGTAGAGTTTCGGCGAGATGGAGCCGGGGCCCTCGCGCTCCATGCCCATCGCCACCATGCCCATCACATCGACGACCTGCACGACGTCAATGCTCTGGATGGGATAAGTGATCAGGCAATGGCGGTGCGGGATGGCCACCAGCGCGCCATGCGGCCCCAGGCATTCCGGGTGTTCCTCCAGCAGCAGTGCGTGCGAGGCGATGTAAAAGCTCTCGCCGGAAAAGATAATCGCTTCCTGGCCGTCCTTCAACTCCTGGTGGCTCACATCGGGCTGCGCGTTACGGCGAACATTATCCAGTGCAATGGCGAACAGCTCCTCGGCATCGCGGCCCCAGACTTCGGCCTCGTTACCGCGCACGCTGCGCACGGTGGAGGGCAGGTCGAAGACAATGAAGCTGATGGTGCCGGGCAAATCGACGCGGGAAACGAGCGGAAAATCCGTCGGAATGCTGTCATCGGCCATCACGCGCACCATGAGCATGCCTTTCACCTGCATGAAGTCGCCGATCTTCAGTTCCAGATCGTGCGTTTCCTGCTCGCTCTGCTCCATGGTGGAAAAATGTGATTGGATGAATGCCGCCCAATCGTGGCGTTTGAGCTGACGGCACATCTGCGCCAGGTTGCCCAGGCCATACTGTTGCGAACCGTCCTCCATATTCACCATGCCGCCGTCGATATGGTAGGCCACGCCGCGGTCGTCGAAGTAGCGCTGCACTTCGCGGATGAACGCTTCCCATTCGCCCAGCGAGAAAAAGCTCGCCCATTCCGGCCGCGGTGGCGACGGCCGGCGGTGCATGCGTCGCTCGCCGGCCTGCATCGACCGCAGGATAAGATAGAAGCCGAATGCGGTCGCAATCAGTATCACGGCAATGGCAATAACAGGGATCATCAGGCTGTCCGTCTCCAGAGATCGTTATCTGTGCATTTTCGCCCCACGTCGGCGTTATCCTGCCGACCCGGCCATTGTTGACAGAACGATGGCACGGTGGTAGTGTCAAGATATTCAGGTCACCGCTTCCTTCACCGTTACATAGCTCATCTATCCTGACGGCTCTCGAAAGGAGAGTGCCATGCCGCGATCCGTGCTGTCCGTCCTAGTGTTGCTGCTTGCAGCCTTCGCGTATGCCGAGATGGTACCTACGCCACCCCAGCACTTGATCCTTCGGTCGAAAACGCCCATCGTCGTGGACGGCCAGTTGAACGAGTGGGACATGGCCGCCACTCCGATCGTCATCAATCCCGCTGACACCGCCAATCCGCTCATCAAGCATTACGTCGATCCCTCCTGCCCCATCGGCGGCCCGACGGATATCAGCGGCCGCGTGGCGGTGGCGTGGGACGACACGTATTTCTACGTCGCCGGCCAGATCACCGATGACCACCTGCTGGGCTGCAAGCCGGACAGCCAGGGCAACGAAGGCCCGGCGCCGTGGGGCTGCGACTCGGTGATGATCAACATGAATTCGTATCGCCAGCCGATGATACGCAACAATCCCTACAGCACGGACGTGACGCTGGGCCTGCGCTACGCGCCGATGGCGCCCAACGCCCGGGGTGGCCTCATCCCCAACACCGCGGTGCTGAATGCCAAAGACATGCACTGGAAAGTGACGCGCAATACGAAATGGGCGGTGACGGACACCCCGACCGGTTATGCGGTAGAAGCGGCCATTCCATGGAGCGATGTCGGCTTCACCCCGCGCATCGGCGAACGCCTCTTTATCGCCTTCATGCTACCGGACATGGATCCCGGCCAGCCGTTGAAGCAGCTCGGTTGGGGCATGCTCGCTGGCATGAAGACCTATCCGGTCTTCCGCCTGAGCGACCGTCCCGACGCGGTCGGCGAGATCAGCATCTCCAGCGACGAAGTGACCACCGCCGTGCCGTGGGTCGCGCGGCTCACCGTCGACGCGCGCATCGGCCAAATCATGGTATCAGCGCTGCGCGTCAAAGATGCGGCCGGAAAGGTCGTCCTCACCCGCAAGCTGGCCATGAGCACCCCGGCGGGCATGTCCGGCATCACGCTGCAGAGCTTCGCCGCCGGCGAGATCAGCAAGCCAGGCATGTATACCGTCGAAGCACTGCTCTCCAACGGTTGTGGACCTGCCGTCATTGCCCGTCAGCCGCTGCGCGTCACCGCGCCGGCGCCGGAACCGCCGGTGGTGCAGGCGCCACTCGGCGAGTTGCATCACATGCGGCCGTCACGCCTGGCGCACAACACCTTCGACCTGCATGCGCGCGGGCTCATCAAACACGGCTTCGTGAAAAGTCGCGAGGACTACCTGCCATTTATCCAGCGCTACAGTCTCCCCGGCATGGCGGCGATTGTTCGCCAGCAAATCGAGACAAAGAGCCCGTGGGGATATGGCTACCTGCTGCAGGTGCTGGCGGCGCACAAGGTCACCGGCGACGCGTCGTGGATCGCGCTCGGCCGCGACCTGATGGACTACGAGCTGACGCGCGGCCAGCCGGACGGCTTCCGCCTGATGAGTTATGCTGCTTTCCGTTACTACACCTGGCTGAAGGACCCGAAAAGCCCCTGGGCGCCGCCGGACGCCGAAAAACGCTACCGGGCGATGTTCTACGCCTTCGCCGCGAAGCCGGATATCTATCAGTTCAGCGAATCCGGCACGCACAACCGCATCTGGGACCGCTACTGTATTCAGAAGGTCGCCCGGCAAATCGCCGAGGAAGACGGTAAACCGGTGGATCCGCGCATCGTCGTCTACACCGACTTCCACGCGAAGATTCTCGAAGCGATGGGTGACGATGACGACGCCTCCTCCGGCTACAACTGGGGTTGGTTCGGCTATGCGCTGGCGATCTATTATCATCAGGGCGACCTGACCAAACTCACCGCGAATCCGGGCTACGCGAAGGCCATTGCCCGGTATGCTGAGACGATCTCGCCCAGCGGCGCCATGCCCACTTTCGGCGCGGACAGCGGCTGGCCGTCCATCGGGCAGGCTATCTGGACTTTCGAGCTGATGGGCGCGCTAACGAAGGACGGACGCTTCCGCTGGACCGCCCACCGGGTAGCGGAATACCTGTATAACTACCTCTATAACGACCCGGGTCAGTATCACCTGCCCGCGGACAATATGAAGAATCAGTTCCTGATGGGCTATTACTTCGCCGACGAAGCAGTGACGCCGCAACCCGCCCCCGCCCAGAGCCGGCTGACATGGCGACGGCCAATCGTGCCCACCCCGCCGGAACTGATGACGGCGTCGCCGGGCATGAACTCGGTGATGATGGTGCCGAAAGGGTGGATTCCCGACAAAATGCTGCTCACCTCTGGCAACGACCCCCGCGGCATGTGGGGCATGGTCGAGTTGCTGCCGATGGGCGGGCACGGCGGCTCGCTGCCGGGCAATCTCGTCACGCTGATGCAGCACGACAGTGTCCTCCTCGCCGGGCAGGGATACTACGAGCAGTCGCCGCCGTACCAGAATATCCTCTGGATCGAGGACCTGGACGGCGTACCCGCCGCGCCGCAGCCGGTGACGGTGGCCCCGCCGCTGCTGGTGGACGACGGCGCCTGCGCGGTCGCGCGGGTGACGACGACGGCTTATCAGGAATTGCCGGTCACCTACACCCGCGACATTCTCTTCGCGAAGACCGGCTTCGTGGTCGTGAAGGATCGCGCGAAGTTCGACGCCACGATGAAGGTGCGGCTGGGCCCCTGCTTCCAGGTGCGCGACCTGGGGCCGCAGTGCGGCGACCACTGGTTCAACGCCTACATCGAGGAGATGTATTTCACCGGCCTGGGGCTGGGACGCGGAGTGCAGTCGTTCTTCAACCCGCCGTGGGACCTGCTGGTGTATTTCACGCCGCGACCGGAGCGCAAGCACACGGTGAGCGACAGCTACGCCGAAAATCCCTACCGGCAGATGCCTATTCGCCTGCGTCAATCGTGGGCGGGGATGACACGTCCGGGCCAGGAGATCACCTTCACCTCCGTGTTGCTGCCGCACGGGCCGATGCTGGCGCCGAAGGAGTTGCTGGTTCCACCGGCGGAGGCGAAATATGCCCCCTACATTGAGACGATCCGTGATGACGAACAGGTGACGGTGCTGAAAGTCATCACCGAAACCGACCCGAATAACCGCATCCGCATGGAACACTGGGTCTGCCTGAACAATACCGGCGGCACTATCACCGCCGGCCCGTTTGAAACGGACGCGCAGGTCGCGTTCCTTCGCTTGAACGGCGACGGCACGCGCGTCGAAGACCGGATGATGGTCGGCGGCAAAACGCTGATCTTCCGCAATGTCGACGAAGGAGCGAAGGCGCGCAAGCTGACGCTGGCGACGCCGGCGGTGCCGGCGTCTATGAAATAACGCCTGCGTCCCCGACATGTCTCGCGCTTTAACGGGGCCAATTACGGCATCAGCGACAGATCGGCGACGGCGGGAACTGTTGCGCCTCTCAATATGGCCAGGATATCGGCGGGCACCTTCGCGCCAAAACCTTTGCCGAAGGCGCCGAAAGCCAATGGGGTGACCCAGGGGTCGTCTTCGGCGGCGAGGCGTATGGCGAGGGCGGAAAGCGACGCGGTGGGCATACCGGCGAGGCGGCTATACGCGAGAAGCTGACGGGCCTGCAGGCGGTTGTACGCGCGCTGGGCTTTGGCGCGCAAGGCTTCTGCCTGCGGGCCTTTTCCGTCGGAGAACGCGGCGAACATCATATTCACCAGCGTGTAGCGGTTCTGCATGAGCATGTCGACGGCGGGGCCGGCAGCCTCCGGGGCGCCGCAGCGCAAGGCGGCGAGGACGGCGGCCTGGTACAACTCATTCTCGCGCGGCACCTCTTTCGGGAAATCGGCGCGGCGCAGTCGGTATTTCTCATATTGCTTCACTGCCGCGCGCAGGACAGGCAGCACGGAGGCGTCGCCCAAATTGCCCAGCCCTTCCAGCGCCGCCAGGCGGAAGGCGTAGGCGCGGTAGTCGGCGTCTTCGCCGGGGGCGTCCATCTCCTCGGCGTCCTCCACCTCTACCACCCCGCGTTTGAGGGCGTCGAGTAGTAGTACCTTTGCGTCCTGCGTCTTCGCCAGGCCTTTCAATCGCAGGCCGAGCATGATCTTTTGCGTGCGTCCGCTCTGCACCAGCGCTTCGGCAAGGTCAGCACATTCCATGCCATACGGCAGCACGCGGACATAATACGCGTCGGCGTCATCCAGCGACAAATCCCAGGCCACGCCGGCGAGTGCCTCCAGCAGCGCGCTTGCCGACGCCGCATCGGCGCAGAGGCGCAGATACTGGCTCATCACCTTGCGCTCCACGTCTTCCTTGCCACCGGCTTTGGTCAGCGTGGCATTGAGCTGTTTTGTGTAGTCAGCCTTGTCGCCGGTGGGGCGCTCCGGCGCGTCGGTGAGCCAGGCGATAGTTTCCGCCATCGCCGCCGGCCAGCCGTCCCACGCCCAGAAGGGTAGTTGCCCGGCCTTCGGATCGCCCATCACACTGCCGGCGAACACGGCCACCCGCCCCTTGCCATATTGCCAGGCGACTAGCAACGGCTTGCCGCCGGCAGTGAGCAGCACCTTTGCCCCCGGCTTCGGCGTCACGGCGTGCGTCCAGTAGACGCGTGGTGCCGCCGTCCAGTTCAACTTTGCGAAGCCTTTCAAGGCGTCGGGGCCGGCGGCGAGAGGCAGACCGTCCGCCGCCATCACCAGGTCGCGCTTGTCAGAATACGTTACCGGCGCCATCTCCTCCAGCGCGGTGCCGCGGTATTCCGGCCCGAAAGCTAAATAGCCGCCGAGGAAGAGCGCGCTGCCGCCGTTGCGGACGAAATCCTTCAGCAGCACCCGCCGCAGCGCGGGATGGCCGCCGCAACTGAAAGCGCCGCCATTCGTATTGGCGATGATCGCCAGATGATAGCGCATCATGTCATCGTGGGTATTCGGCGCATGCCAGCGCAGCCAATTGCCCTGCACCCAGCTCGAGGTCTCCGCGCAGCCCCCCACCCGCGCCAGCGCGCGATCCAGCGCATACTGCTCGTACCACAGGCCGCGCACCGCCCACACCTGCAGCGGCTGGGCAGCGGGGAAGCGCCATTCCGCCGGGGACTTGAGGCCGAGTTTGACGGCTTCATCGTCATCGGCGGCGACCGCAGGCAAGATGCACAGCAAACCGAGCAAGAGCACGAACCACAGACCGTTATTTTTCGAAGCCATATTGCACTCCATCGAGCAGCGGCAAGCCGGTTTTGTCGGTGACGCGGAGAACGAATTCCCAGCCGCCCCAGCCGGAGCAGACTTTGACCAGCAGGGAGTTGACGCCTTTCTTCAGCGTCACCGGCACGCGGTCGCTGTCCAGGTCGGCGGCGCGGAAGGCGCGGTTGGCATGGACGGGGGCGCCGTTGAGCCATATCTGCAGGGTGTCGTCGCTGCCGGCAAGGAGCATGACGTCGCGGTCGCGATCGACGGTGATGGTGGTGTAGGCATAGGCGCACATGTTATTGCCGGGTGGGAAATACTTGATGAAATCGATGGCACCCGGCCCGAGCGGCAACTCGCCGGCCGTGCGGGTACGCCGCCAGGCAACTTTCGCGTTATTCATGCCAACATAGGTGGCGGTGAGGTCGACGCCTTTTTCCGGCGGATAGACGGCATCGAATCCCTCGCACTTTTCGCCGGGGTTCGGGAAGGGGCCGGCGACATGCCACTCCTGGATGCACGTCGCGGCGATCTCGCGCATCGTCGGCTTTTCGTCCAGCGGCTGCGGCGAGGAATATTCGACGACGATGACGTTCCAAAAGCGCACTTCCGGCACGGTGAACGTCACCGCGCCGCCGGACGTCTGCACGGGCAGGCCCTCATGACGGGCATCGGGCGTCGGGCAGAGGTTCCACGCGCCGGTCACCTGCGCGCCAGCCGGCAGATTGAGGGTAATCGGCAGGTTGCGCATTGGCGGGGGGATCTTCTGCGTCAGGTTAGTGAAGAGCTTATAGTTCGGGTCGGCGTTGAGCAGATGCAGGGTGAGGCGGCGGCGCTGCCCATCCAGCGTGCCGGTCTGCGCCAATGCTTCCCACATGAATGGTTTGGCGCCGTTGCCGAAGCTGACCACCGCCGCGGGATTTTTCAGCGTGCGCATGCGGTTGTTCCACAAATACTCGCTGTAGCGTAGCGCGAAACGGTTGAAGCGCCCCACCGCATGTTCCAGCGGATGATAATACGGATGCCCACCGGTGGCGAGAATGGCAGCGGAAACGTAGATGGCGTCAATGTCGGTGGCCGTCGTCGTTTTGGTATCCTGTGGCGCTGGTGGATGATACAGCGGCCCAATCTGCCCACCGGAGGGCCAGACGATATCGCGGCAGTAGAGCAATTGTCCGGCATAGTCGCACAGCCTGGGATAGGTGTCCTGGCGAATATATTCCAGCATCGCCATGCCGCCGCCGTCATACATGGCATCCAGCGCGCCGGCCTTCGCATCAGAGCCGGGAAAGGTGTTGTAGCCGAATTGGAAACCGGGCGCGACGGCGTTCACCTGATCACGGGTTTTGCGCGTCGCCCACTTCGTCCAGGCGGTGCTGTAGTACGAGTCATAGCGCACGGCATCCCAGCCGAATTGCCGGTGACTTGCAATGAGTTCATTGGCGTGCAGATCGATGGCGCCGGGGGTGATTTTCGGATCCTGGATGAGCGATGTCTCGCACCACTGGTGCATGGTGGTGACTTTCTTCTCCTCCATCAATCGCCAGAATTCCATGTGATCGGAGGCATACTGCACGCCGGGCTGAAACCACTCCGGGTGCTTGCGCAGGATCTCGAAGCCGGACCAGCCGTCGGTGCCCCAGAGGTTGGAGTAGACGGTGCCGACCATGCCGCGCGCATGCAAGGCATCCAGCAGTGCTTTTGTCCCAGCGCGGGAATTCGTGTATTGCGTCTGCCCGCTGAAGAAGTCCTCGATGTCCGGTGTGAAGTCGCCGAAGTCGCACGGCGCCCAAAAGAAGCATTCGCAACCAGTGAAGCCGTCATCGCGCCACTTTTGCACATGCGCGTCGGCGTTGCCCGGCTTCTTCCAATCGAGATAGAGATCGGCGGACTGGGCTGCGAGCATGGCCACCTCGAACAGGTTATTCGTCACGGCGAAGACGGCGCGCGCGCCGTCCGCGCTGTCGGCCGCCGACGCGCGCACTTCGGCGCCCCAGCGCATGCCTGTCGTGGTAAAGGTTCCCGTCCAGGTTTTACTGCTGCCGGCGGGCAGGTCGATTTTAGGCGTGGCAATGGTATTGCGTCCCTCTACACCGGCGATGAGCTCCACGTTCAGCGTCACCGTGATGGGGGTATCGCCAGGATTAGTCGCCGTCACCGTCGCCGTGCCCGTCTCGCCAGGTTTGTAGATGATTTTATCGGTCTGCACGGCGAGCGTGACCGGACTCAATCGCTCGATGTGCACACCGCACACGGCCAGGTTATACGGCAGTTTGGCCAGGTTCCTGATGGCGATGGTACCATCGGCGGCGGTGGGCGGGCGATTCACCAGATTATCGCCCAGGTCGTCCTCGTCGCCAGGGCCGGTTTCCGCGGCGGGCCCGGCGACCTTGAGCAGCTTCTTCGCCTCTGGCGAAACGCGCCAGCGAACGGTGTAGCCGGCGTCGCGATGCCCCGCGCCGACGGTGAAATCCACAGGCACATCGATGAACTCATTGGGGAGCGCATAGAGCAGTGGATTGACCACGCATTCCGCATTGCCGATGTTGATCGTCACCTCGATGGCGTTACTATACAGATCGCCAAGGGGCGCGCGCGCGAGCAGCACGTGCAGACGGTAGCGCCCCGGCATCAGCGGCGCCTCCGGCGCGCCGGTGAGCAGGCCGCCGTCTTTGTCCACCTCGGTATCCACCGCCCAGCAGCGCCCGGCCGCCAGCGCTTTGGTGATGTAGGCCTTTGACGTCGCTGCATTGGCCACCACCGGCGCCGGGGCGGCGGCGGCGACGAGGGCTAATGCCAGCAGCACGAGGCTAATGAGCGCGAGACGCAGTTGCACATTCATAATAATCCCCGGGGTTAAAGCGCTTCAATATCTCCCTATTATACCCTGACTCGCGGCAATCGCCTACGTTTCACTTCAACTGACGGGTTCGACCTTCACCAGAAGCGGCGTGTGACCGCCGTATTTCACCGTCCATTCGTTGCCGACTTTGCTGACGGCCGGGTCGGCAGCGAACTTCCAGCCCTTCGGCAAAGTGACGGTGCGGTCGCCGGCTGGGCCGGTGGCGGTGAACGTGCCACCAGCATGGGTCATGAGCAGTTCCGCGGGGCCACCGGCGATGCGCATCTCCAGCGCCTCTACCAGTTCAGCGCCGAAGGCTGTCAGACTGCGCCGGAATCCCTGCGCCTGCATCACTTCACTGGCATATCCGTGATCAAACAACACGAGGGTGCGCATATCCATGCGGATCATCGTCGCGCCGTCGTGCTGTTCCACGGTGCAAAGGTTCGGTTTCTCGCCCTTGCGATAGGGCAGCATGATCACGCGCATGCGATCCTGCCCGCGCAGGCGCAAAATGTGCTGGCGTTCCTCATACCCCTTCCCCTGCGCCTTACGGAACTGATTCTGCTCGGTGCTGGGGTGCCAGGTGTTGCCCCAATGACCGATAGAGGCCTGCATCGCCGCCGGCGCATCGGTATATAGCTCCCAGTCGATGAGCCACTGACCGGTGAAGGCAAACTTGTTCAGGCCGGCCGCCAGTGGGAAGGCCGGTCCGGCGGAGGGCAACTTGTCCGGCGTGGTGTTCTGGTCAGGGGTGTGGAGCGGCTCCCGCGGCGTTTGCGGGCCGGTAGGGGTTTGCACCGCGCCCTGCGCCATCATGGTGAAAGTATTGATGACCGGCTTGCCGGCCAGCGCATTACCGAACACGTCCTCAATGACGATCACCGGATGCGCCGGGTCGGGGTGCAGGTTACGCACGGTGCGCTGCCAGATCATCGCCCGCTCCTTGCCGCGGCCGAAGGTGGCGCTCGCTGAGGCGCTTTCGGTGAAAGACAGCAGCGGCGTGCCCACCGTCTGTCCGAGCCAGATAGAATAATTCTCGCCCGGCTTATCCAGCGGCACGCGATCGGCATCCCACTTGAAGCCGAGGAGGGATTCGGGCAGCGCCATGCTATGCATATAAGCGCCGGACGGGCGCGGATAATACATGCTGCCGAAATCCAGCAGTAGCGGCGCGCCGAGGGCGTAGATGACTAACTGCCCCTGGTCGTTGTGGCGGTGGTCGGTGAGGTAGTCGCCGTTGACGAAGTGGATCGACGTCTCGTCTTTCGTCTCCCAGCCGTGGCGCAGCACGCTCATCCAGCCGTCGAACTGGGCATTGCCCAGCTTTGGCGACGTCGCCGGCAGGGTGGCGTCGATCTTCAGCATCGAGGCGCCGTAGAAGTTGTCCTGCGGCTTGCCCATCCCCTGCCACGCGCCCATGAGCCGGGCGGAGAGCGCGGGATTCGCTTTCGCGAAGCCGGTACCGATCTGTCCGATGCGCACGTTTTGCTCGGTGGAGCCGTCGCCGACAGCGACGATCTTACGCAGGCCGCCGAAGCGCACTTCAGGCGGGGTGAGGAGTTGCATCTCCCACTCGGCGTAATCGGTGAGACGCTTTTCGGTGGCGAAGGCGTCCATCACCCCGCGCCGCTGCATCTGCTGCAGCAGATTGAGGATGGGTACCATGGAGGCGCCGGTGTAGTGCGCGCTGGCGCTGCAGGCGCCGGCTTCATTAGTGTAGTCTTTCAGCAGATTCAGCGCCTCTTTGCGCACGTTCTCCACTTCTTTCGCAAAAATCGGATGATTGGAGAGGAAGAGCGTAAAGGTAAAGCGCGTGCCCAACCACATCGACGCCATGTTCGCCGGGCCCCAGTTCATGCCGCAGTTCGGCTGCATGGGGGTGACATCGTGGTTCCACAACATGGTGGCGAAAAGCGCTGACGCCTGCTTCAGCTTCGCCTTCTGCGCCGCCGGCAGGTGCTCGGAGGCCAACAGCAAGTCCGCCCAATTCACGTAAGCCGACATGCCGGACGCGCCCATGAAGTAGTGGGTGCTGTGCTCATAGATGCCTTCACCATTCACCAGTGTATTCAGGTAACTCTTGGCGAAACCGGTGACAACGCCGACGGCTTTCGTCGCCGTCGCCTCGCCGGGATCAGCCCAGAAGTCGAGGATGGGCTGGAAATAGGGATTCGCATTATATTGCTGTCCATAGAATGTTTTTCCGCCGGCTTTGCGTTCGTCGCGCAGCCCCTCCGCCACGCCTTTCCATGACGTTACCGGAGCGTAAAGGCCGCCGTAGCCTTCCTTCGGATCGGGGAAATCGACGGGCAGCTTCGACAGCGTGTTCAGATTCACGCCCGAGCGCAGATTCATCTGTGTATTAATGCCTTGTACTTGAAAAGGCGGCTTCACGTCGACGCTCTTTTTTCCCAGGTAGATGCCCCAGCCGAAGCGCATATGGGTGGTGTAATACTGGGTAGGCATGAGCCGTTGAAAGCGCACCTGCAGGCCGGCGCGCGGCTGGCCATCGACGAGATTGGTGTCAAAACTGACGCCGGTAAGACCAGGATTGATGAGCCGCGAAGCCGGGCCGGCGAAGATGCCGAAAAGGTTGTCCGTGCCGTTCGGACGGGAATCATAGAGGAACCAGTAGAAGCCAGTGCTTACCGCCCAGGGATCCCAGTGGGACATATACGGGTAGGTGGTTCCCGACCAGCGGTCCTTCCCCTTGCCTTCGTATTTCAGGTTCACCAACGCGTCGTGGCGGACATTGCCGCCATATTGATAGACTTTCCCGTCCGGATCCATCCCCTCATCGACAGTGTTGGCGTGGTGGCCGCGATATTGCCCTGTATCGGGGGTGAGGCCGTTGGTGATATCGACTTTGTAGGAGATTTCCGTCTCGCACGCTTCCTCGAAGGTGATGGACGGCTGGCCGGCATGCACCTCGATGGTGGTGCTGTAGGGGCGGTCACCGGCAGGCACGTCGGGGTAGTCCGGGCTGTTCAGGTGCGAGTGCAATGGGCCGGTGGCGAAAACGTAGCCAATCTTCACGCGGGTCACCAACGGGCCGCGCTCAAGGAATTCCACGGTCATCGACGTGGCCGGGCGCGCCATATAATTCGGCCCGACCGCCGTCCAGGTACCATCCTGGAAGCGCAGCCCCTGGATAGGTGCCGGCGTCTTCGCCAGGTCGGCAGCGACCTTCGGCACACGGATGGCGATCACTTCGTTCGCGATGACGTAGCCCTCCGGCGTCTCGACCACCTGCACGCCGGGAATGAACGGTGCCTTGCCGGCGACCAGCCGCCAGGTCTTTGTCATACCCGCCGGCAGATCGGTGCGCAAGGCGATGCGGCCATCACGCATGAGCTGGAACTGCGCCGGTTTCTCTTTGTCATCCAGCACCATCACCTCGGCCGCCTTCACCTTCGGCAGCGTCGCGGTATAGACGATCTGCTCAGGATGCGACACGCCGAAATCCTCGTGCAGGGTGAAGGTGGCCAGCGGTTTTGGCGGCGCGGCGATGGCCATGACGGCTGTGAGCAGCGTAACAAGTGCAATCAGATATCGATACATTCGGCTACCTCTGCCCCTGGCAAAAGCCGGGGTCTGTGTGAAGCCGGCTGAAGCCGGCAGGATATCGCTGATATGGTTAGACACCGGTTTGCGTGATTGTATTCGATGGGCTGGTAGCGGTGTGGTGCAGGTGGAATAATGGTAACAGTCACGCATTTCTCTGCTCTCTCAACCAATCAATAGTATTCAGCATTCACCATTCCCATTCTGCATTTCCATCACGCCCATTCGCCGCGCCAGGTGGCGGGGCCGTCGAAGGTGTCGTGTTCACCGGGCAACTCGACCTGCAGGCGAACGCCGGCGGGGATGACCACTTCGGCGCTGTAGCGGGCGTCGGTGAACTGCCAGGCGGCGGACAACTCGCCGTGGGGCGTGGTGAAACGCCCGGATGCCTGCGCCACATCACCCGGGTTGGGGGCGAAACGAACGGTTTTCCAGCCCGCGTCGCTCGGCTGCACGCCGAGGACGAAAGCCGGCAGCAGGTATGCCGGGCCGGCGGCCCAACCGTGGCACATGCCAGTGTTGCCCGCTTGAATGCGCGTCTCGGGGAAGGTGGGCAAGTCGTCGTAGGCGCCCCAGAAGACGCGCATCTGCGCCAACGCCTCATCAGTCATGCCATGTTCAAAGAGCGCCTGAATGAGGAAGTGCGCGAACCACAGCGTGCCCATGGGCACCAGTTTCTCCGGCGCCGGGCGGTTGTGCGCTTTCAGGCTATCCTCGCCCACCGGCACCGGACCGAGGTTAGCGGGGTCGATGAGGCGCTGCAACAGCGGCACGCGCTCGGATTCCGGACAAATGCCCGCCAGCACCGCCATCGTGTTCGCCTGCTGGCTGTAGATAGGCGTTGCCTCGGTGGGGTTGGCATCGCGGTATAAACCGCGGTCGGCGTCCCAGAAGCGCGCATGTGCGGCGCGGCGAATCGTTTCCGCCTTCGCCGCCACCCCACCACCGAAGTCGGCAAAGACGGGATGCCCAGCCAGCCGCGCCAGCGCCCAGACATAGGCGGAATTGGTGAGCAGCAGGCAGCCGTCGCCGTCGATGGGCGCCCAATCCCAGAACTGCCCGGCCGGCCAGCCGGCGAGCAGGCCGGCCGCGTCTTCTTGCCCGGCCATCATCGCCAGCAGGCGCCGTGCCGTGGGCAGCAGCGCGCAGATGTCGTCGTTACCCGCGTGCAGCCAGTAATCGACCAGCGTGTGCAGCCACATAATGCTGCTGGCGGCAAAGGCGCAATTCGTGCGCTCGGAGGGCATGAAGCCGTTAATGCGGCCGTCGGGCAGCACGCACTGCGCCGCCTGGAAGAGCGCGTGGCGCATCATCGCCGTATCGCCGAAGGCATACGCGCTGGCGCGGCTGTGCATATACAGGTCTTCCGTCCAATGCACCCGCTCGCGGGTGGCGCAGTCGGTGAAGCAGTCGGTGGTGCAGATGCGCACGTTCTCCGCGCTCTTTTGCATAAAGCTATTCAGTTGCGTGTCCGACGACGCAAACGCGCCTTGCAAGCGGAAGGGATACGTTTCCTCGATGGCCGACACGCCAGTGATGGTCAGTGGCCCGCCATTCGGGGTGACGTCAATAGTGACGTACCGAAAACCGCGCGGATGGGTAGCCTGGAACCACTGTGCCGCACCATGCAAAATATATCGGTCGGTGAGATGGGCGTAACTGCGCTCCGGATTCACCGATCCGTCAGAAGTGAGGATTTCGTCATACGACAATTCGACGATCTGACTCCCGTGCGCACCAGCGCAGTCAAGGCAGACATAACCGGACACCGTGCGCCCGAAGTCGACAGTGAGATAGCCGTTCTCGGTGAAGGTAGCTGGCAGCGCCATCGGCGCGGGTATACGCTCACGCGAGGCGACGGTAACCGAGGGGATCGGATCGTATTTTCCCCTCTCCCAGGTGCCGCCACCGACGATCGTCGCAGCCACCGGCTGGTATTCCGGCAGTTCAATATCGCGCTCCACCAGGCGCGTCCACGGCGTCATGGGCGGATGACCGAGTTCGACAGCCGATTGCCACTCGTAGAGATTGTCACCCTCCCACTTCCGGCACTCCAGGTCCAGCTCTTCCCAGAAGCCGAAGTGGGACATCATCGCCGGCAGGTCTTTCTTCCAGGCTGTGGAGACATACGCCAACCACCCGCTGGACGTGGACAGGTCTTCATTCTGTCCGGATGGCAACACCAGCCGCACGCCGGCCAGCAACCCCGGCCGCCCGAGCATCATGGTGGCGTTCACTTCGCCGACATGATGGACAAGGACATAAAGCCTGTGCGTACCCGGTTCGACATCCAACACGAAAGAGTCAACCGTGTAGAATTCCAGATGGCTGCGCGCCGGGCCGCGGACAATGAATTTGCCGTCCAGATACAGCGAATAGTGGCTGTCAGCGGTGATGGCTATATGCAGCTTCGCCGAGTACGCGCAAGTGAAGTACCGCAGGAAATGTGCGTAGACATTGCGGTCGGCAATGTCATCATTTGCCCAAATCCACGCGCCCATCCATTGCGTGCGAATGGGGCCATGGGCCAGCGAGTCATCCAGCAGCGGGGTGGTAATGCTTATTTCTCGACTTTCTGCACGTCGGCGGGTTTGTCGGTGGAAAGGTCGGCCTTGGTGAAGGCGGCGTCGGAGGGCAGCGCAAGCAGAAAGGCGGGGGTGGCGTCGATGCCCACTGCGCCAGCGAGCAGGCGGGCGTCCAGCACGTGACCGCCGGATTTCCGGTCGTCGCTAATAAAATGGAAATGGTAGCCGGGCACGTTCAGGCCGGCGGCGAAGACCGGGCAACGGAAACCGACCATAGTGCCCTTCACCGTCTCCAGTTGGAAGACCGGCTGCGTCTTCACCACCTCTACCAGCGATTTATACGGCTGCTGCTGCATGGGCACGCTGCGCGCCTTCACCAGCGTGAAAGTGCCGGTGATCTTCACCGCGTAGAACCAGTTCGCCGTGGGCAGCACCGCATCGATGCGCTGCTCCAGATCGGCGAGACTCGTCGCGGAATTGATCACCATCGTCTGATCGGCTTCAAAGGTGGTGACCGCGGCAAAGGGACTGGTGAGGGTGTGCGGCACCTGCAGCACCGAGCCGTCTGACTTGATTTGGTAACACTTGCCGTCGAGTACCAGCATCTCGCCGTCGAGCTTCGTGAAGGTGCCCAGGCCGAAATTGCCGTGGCGCAGCAGCTCGTTTACCGGCATCTGGCCGTCGTAGATGCCCAGCATCAACGCGCTGAGTGTCGAAACCTGGTAGAGCGTATCGCGCTGGTTCTCCGCGGCGATGCCACAGGTGCAGGCGATGAGCGTCAGCCATACCAGGCAGGTGATGTGTCGGCGCATGAGAGCCTCCTTCGCGCAGTGTTCTTCTTTCAATTCCACCTTCCCCCGTCGGCTTCCTTGTGCGCCAGATAGGCGTATACCGCAATAAAAGCAGGTTATCCCCAGCTCAGCTTCTGGAAAAATGCAGATTTCTTCGTCAAAATCGGGTATAATTGTTTCGTCATGCTCATCGCGCATGGCGTGAAGGAGCAGTGTTCGTTGCGTCTTGCAGATTATACACTTCGCCTCGGCCGGAGCGAGTATCTTCCATTGATACTCGGCGGCATGGGTGTGAACATATCCGTCCCAGAACTTGCCCTCGCGGTCGCCGCGACTGGCGGTATCGGTCATCTGTCCGATGCCGGTATCCTCTCTGTCGCCGACATGCGCTTTGGCACCACCTTCGCGCGGGAGCGATATGCGCAGAACAAGCATTTCGCGAATTCGTTGGATAAAACGGGAATGCTGTTCGACCTGACGGCGGTGCATGCGGCCACTGAATTGCTGATACGCGACACGATGAGCCGCAAAACGAACGGCGCTATCTTCATCAACGTGATGGAGAAGCTGACGATGGGGCAACCGCGCGAGACGTTGCAGGCCCGCCTGTGCGCGGCGCTGGACGCCGGCATTGACGGCATCACCCTCAGTGCCGGGTTGCACATGGCCTCATTTGAATTAATGAAAGAGAATCCGCGCTTCCACGACGCCTGCCTGGGCATCATCGTTTCATCGGCGCGCGCGCTGAAGATCTTCCTCAACCGCGCGAAAAAAGCCGGGCGCATGCCGGACTACATCATCGTGGAAGGCCCGCTGGCGGGCGGGCATCTCGGCTTTCCGGAGAACTGGTACGACTACGACCTGCGTACGATCATGCAGGAAGTCATCCACATGGTGGAAGGCGACGGGCTCAAAATCCCCATTCTTGCCGCGGGCGGCGTCTTCACCGGCGCGGACGCCCTGGCGATGATCGAACTCGGCGCGTCGGGCATTCAAGTCGCCACTCGCTTCGCTATCGCGAAGGAGAGCGGACTGCCCGATCACATCAAGCAGGCCTTCTTCGCCTCACAGGCGGAGGACGTGGTGGTGAATACCATCTCCGTCACCGGCTACCCGATGCGCATGCTGCGGCAGTCGCCGGCGATCGGTTCGCAGATGCCCCCGCAATGCGAGGCGCTGGGTTACGCGCTGGACAGCGAAGGGAAATGCTCGTATTTGGACGCCTACGCTCAGGGGGACACCGACAAAACCTGCCTGTGCAGCCACATGCGCAACTACAATATCTGGACGTGCGGCCACACCGTCTCGCGCCTGAAGGAAACCACCACCCAACTGCCGGACGGCACCTACCAGCAGCCGTCCGCCGCCCATGTCGTGCACGACTACCTTACCAGCGAGCACGGCGAGATCCTGCTGCCCGAGTAAGTCGCGGTCGAACAATTACGCGATTTCAAACAATTCCGCCATCGCTGCGGGCACGAGCACGGCATCGCCGGACGTCATCCGCCATTGTGCCCCGGTGAAAAGGCTACGCCAGAGGCCGGAAGTCTGCACCGTTATCGTCTGTTCCTCCGCCGTGCGGTTGAGGACGACGGCGAAGGCGGGCTGGCCGTCGCGGTGAAGGATATCCAGGTGAACGCTGTCGGCGGAGGTGAGGCAATCGGCGGTCGCGCGCACGCCAGCCATCCGCAGCGCTTGGTCGAGCATGATCCGCAATCCCGCCCGCCCCGGTTCCGCCTGACCGAAATTTGTGCCGCAATAGAGAACGGCGCCGTTGCCCACGCGCAGCGAGGCGAGACACGGCGCCACATTGAACGCACCCTCGGCGACGATGCGCTCCCCCGCCAGTTCCGCGTAGCGGTGCGCGCCCCACGCCAACCCGCCGCCGGCGAGGCGGATGGGATAATGCGTGCCGCCGGCGGTGCCGTATTGCGCCAGCGCCTTGCGCACGTCCTCGGGCATGGCGCCGGCCAGCACCTGCTGCTCGTCCAGCTTCAGGTGGAAGGATGAAGTGCTTTCCACTTCACGAATCCCCCACCCTTCCGCCAGCCCGCCGCCGGGCAGCACGCGGCTATGACGACCGGTGGTGCCGTTGTAGCCGGCCAGGTGCGCCTCATTCAGCAGCACCCCGCCAGCGCGCACCCAGCGGTCCAGCGCGTCGATCTCCGGCTGTGTCAGGTAGTAGCAACTCGGCATCACCAGCACACGGATGCCGTCCAGCGCGCCGTCGACCAGCATGGATGCATTAATATAGCTAAACGGCACGCTTTGCCAGTATAGCGCCTGGGTGTAGGCATCGATGGCGGTGTTGAGCGTCTGTATAGTGCCCTGCGTGCAGAAGTGGAAGATCTCATTCTTCCGACTCTTCCAGATGGCAACCTGCGGCGTGGCCGGCATCGCCTCCAGCAGCGCGTCGGCGTATGGGCGGATGGCGCCCCAGAAGTCGCGGGCGGCGCGGGTGACCGGGCGGTCGGTGCCGTCCGGCCGCACCAGGCCCCATGCCGGCGCCTCGCAGCCCAATACCTCGGGGCGATACTGCCAGAAGAGGAAGCCCTTGATGCCCAGCCCCACCTGGGGAAGGAGATCACGGCGTAGCGCCGCGGCGTCAATGATGGATTGGTGGATATCGGTGAAGCCGTGGTTGACGTGGCTCTCCACGTTGTAGCAGCGCTTGCCACGCGCGGCGGAGACTACCTGGGTGGTGGCGGCGGGTGAGGCGTTCATCGTCGCCGCGAACACCTCGCACGGCTCCGCCACCGCGAAATCGTCCACGCAGGTGACGGCGCTGAACCACACCGGCACCACGTGCAGGTAGCGCCCGTGCGCCGAGTCCAGCGACGCCACCAGCTCCAGCCGCCAGCGGGCTTCACCGGTCATGGTGTCCAGGTGGAACTCGCGCCAGTCGATGAAGTCCTGTATCGAGCCGGTCACCCGCGGCATCTCTACCTGTGACCACACGGCGTACGGACGGCCCCACACGGCATTCAGATGATCGAGACTGGCATACTTGCGTTGTAGCCAGCCGATAAAGCCACGGTGGCAGTTATCGCAGTAGCAGACCATGTTCGCCATGCTTGGCGTGCGTTGCTGGAAAGACAGCTCCGGCTCATTCCACACGTCCCACATCTGCAGCGCGGGATGCGCGCGGTAGCGGTAGATCGCCTCCTCGACGAAAGATCGCCGTAGCAGCAGCGCCTCCGGGTGGTTGTAGCACGGCCCCGGATGCCCGCCCGCCGAGCGATGCGATACGGCGTAGGGTTCCACCACGTGGCCCATCACGTCGATCTGCCGCGCGTCGGGACAGCGGTCATACAGCCACACCGGCGCCATATCGAGTATGAAGTTCAGCGTCACCCCCAGCCCGTGCGCGCCGGCCAATTCCATCAGCGCATCCAGGTCATCGAAGAAAAAGTGCTCCGGCGCACGGTGCGACCACCGCCATTGCACGAAGAACTTCACCGCATTGAAGCCCAATTCGCGCATATGCGCGAAATCCCCCGCCCAACATTCGGGCTCGGGGGTCGGGGCACGATAGTATTGGGCGCCGAAGAGAAAAGGGAAGCGTTCCATGGGAAGACTGATTCGCCGTGCGGTGAATGGCCCCTTCTACACATCGGCGAGGTGGCGCAAACAGCAGCGAGTCTGGAAGCCAACGCAAGTCGCGCTCCGGGAGTAGTGATACACCCGGAGCGCGACTTGCGTTGGCTTCCAGACTCGCTGCCATCAATGCAGCCTTGGCATGTTCAATACTTCCCGTTCTGCGTCTCGAAATGGGTGGCCTTGCCGAGGTTTTCGCCGCCTTGCATAATCCATGCGGCGATCCACTCGATGACTTGCGGGACGGTGACGGCGGGGGTGCCAAAGAGTTTCGTGGCCTGGGCGCTGTTGTTCAGGTAGCCGATGCCGTTCGTCTCGCCGGTGAAGGTGGCGGTTTTGCCCATCAGCGTGGCGAAGGTCTCCGCGGTTTCCTGGATGGAGATGATCTCCGGGCCGGTGATGTTGAGAATCTTCGCCGGGGCGGCGGTGGCCAGGCTGAAGCTCTGCAGCACCTGGTTGCTGCAGTCGCCTTGCCAGATGACGTTGGCATAGCCGGTGGTGATATCGTTCGATTCGCCCGCCCACACGCGGCTGGCGATGTCGTAGAGCACGCCATATCGCAGTTCGACGGCGTAATTGAGGCGAATATGGACGACCTTCTCGCCCGCGGTCTCTGCGTAGTAGTCGAACATGCGCTCACGACCGAGGCAGGATTGCGCGTATTCGCCCACCGGATCGGCCGGCACGTCTTCGGTGCAGCCGCCGGTAGCCACATGCACCAGCGGGTAAACGCAGCCGGTGGAGAAGGCGGCAATGCGGGAGCCGGTGAAGGCGCGCGCCACGTGGTAAGGCACAATGACGTTGGTCGCCCAGGTCAGGTGCTCCTGTCCGGTAGAGCCGAACTTGCGGCCGATCATGTAGACGACGTTCTCGACCTTCGGCAACGCGGCGACGGCGTCCAGGTCCATCATGTCGCAGGTGATCGTCTCGATGCCCATCGCTTCCAGCGCCGGCATGGGGAAGAGATCGACGGCCACCACGCGCTTCAGCACACCGGCGGCGTCGATGGCGCGCTTCGCCATGCGGGCGATGGTCGGGCCGACCTTGCCACCGGCGCCGAGGATCATGATGTCGCCGTCCAGCGTCTTCATGGAGGCGATCAACTGCTCGGATGGGCGACTCAGCAACTCGTCGAGTTGCTCGGTGGTAGTGATAACATTGGGAAGCGTAGTCGTCATGGGGTAACTCCTTGATAGATCGCCTCTGGGGAGGCAGGATTCGGCCGCGGCGCCGTGGCGCCGTCATGGAACAGGGTGAGACATTCGCGGATGACCTGCTCCCGCACGGCGGGATTGGCCAGGTCGCGGTTGAGCGTTTGCGACAATGTGCGTTGGTTGGCGTAATAGAAAAACGCAATGGCGGAGAGCACGAACAGGTACGTTTCGAAGGACACGCCGCCGTGAAATGCCCCCTGCGTCTGCCCGGCCTGGTACAGCCGGCGCAGGTGGGCAAAGACCGTCTCGCGCACGTCCTTCAGCACGTGGGCATGGCGCCCGCTCTCCAGGTTCTCCCAGGCCAGCAGGCGCCAGAACTCCGGCACGCGCTCGTGGAAGAACATGTAGTGGCGCAGCAGGATCTCACTCATATGCGGCGCGTCGGCGGCGCCGAGATCGAGGAAGATCTCCTCCTCCTGCCCGATGAGCGCGAAGCAGTGGCGAATGACTTCGGAGAAGAGGGTTTCCTTGTTGGCGAAGTAGGCGTAGATGCGCTGCTTGTTGACGCCGGCTTCCGACGCAATGACATCGACACGCGCGCCGTGGAAACCCTTTTCGGAAAACTCCCGCACCGCCGCCTCAAGAATGCGCCCCCGTGTCTCGACCGCCCGTTGCTGCATCACGCCTCACAAAAGACAACTAACTGGTTGGTTTTATTATGCGCGCGCCAATACAGCATGTCAAGGGGTCGGCACAAATTGGTAGCTATACAAATCCGCATCTCGTAAAACCAGCCGCATCCGCACCGGCTGGCCAGCCAAGCGGCTCACGTCCACCCCACCCTTCCATTGCACGGTGTAGTCCAGCGTGTCGCCGATGATCTCCCAGCAGTCCTCCAGCGTGTAGCCGGGGATGGGGTGTCCCTCGGCGGTTTGTAGTGCCACCTTCGCGGAGCCGGCAGCGGAGGTGGCGATGTTGAGGGAGAGGCACTCGCCGGTGAAGGTGAACGGCTTGCTCACCATTTCGCCGCCCGCCAGCGGCGCGTTGAGCGAGACGAAGCCGTCCAGTCGCATGGAATAACGGCGGATGGCGTTCTGCCCGGCGCGCCAGTAGCCTTCCGCGACGAAGATGCTCAGCTCGTTCGGCGCGCCGGAGATGTCCGATGCCGTCTCCAGTAGCCCCCACCCCTGGTAACAGTCGCCATAGGCCCAACTGCCTGCCGGACGCAAGCCCGGCCGGATGAACGCCTCGCCCCAGCGCCGGAAGGTGCAGCCGTCGCGGCTGGACATAAAGAGGCCGTCCGTCACCGCCGCGCCGTAGCGTTCGCTGGCCGTCGCGCGCAGCCGGCGATGCTCCAGTTCCGGCAGCGCCTCGATGGACGGCGACCAGGAGCGCTCCATATAGCGCGTGGGAAAACCCACGAAGAGATGCGGCGCGCGGTAATACGGCAATATCTGATTCGTGTAAAGCTGCTCGTCCGGAGAACCGGGATAGGACAGCCATTCACCGGGAGTCCAGGTAAGGAAATCCGAGGACGTGCAGGTTTTGATACCGCGAAAAAACTCGCCGGAGAAATCGCGATAATATGCGCGATACGCGCCGCGAAGGCTGTCCCAGAACACCAGATTCTGCGAATCGAAGGCGCCGGAGATTTCCAGCGGCGCGTCTTGCATCAGTGACCAGCGCAGACCATCGGGCGACTGCAGCGCGAAGAGCGACGCGGGCCAGGTATTATTCGCGCCGACCGCTTTATAGCGCGCTTCCGGCCGGCAAGCGGGGTTGGCATCTTTGAACGGCGCAAAGCCGTGCACGCCGCGGTCGAACGGCGGTACGCCCGCGAAGACCAGGTTGTTGGCCGTCGAGTCATTGAACGCGATGATGCCCAACTCCGGCCGCGACCAGTGGAAGCCGTCCGCGCTCTCCAAATAGCCGATGCGGATAGGTGCTTCGCGCAGGAGGGTGTGGCCATCCTCTTCCACAATGTCGCCGTTCCACGCCTGGTAATACATGCGGAATCGGTCGCCATCGCGAAAATACGTCTTATACCCGCCGCACATATTGCCTTCCCAGGGCTGGTTCGGTCGATACGCCACCTCGCGCATCACCGGCTGGTGCAGTCGCAGCGCCGCGCCATCCAGGCCGTCGATGAGCGCGTCGTCGACCAGCAGTTCGCGGCGAGAGCCGATGTCAAGCATAAGAAGCCTCCTCCGGTGTAGCGGTGATTTCGCGTTGGGGTCCGGAAGTTCCTGCCGGAGGGCGGAGGGCTCTCAAGAGTTTTCACACCAGATGCTCTCCTCGGAAAGTCGGATGAACCTAGCGCACAAGGCCAAAAATACCTAGCGCGAACCAAAGGAAAAATCGCCGCTGGATGACTCCAAAACGGCGATTTTGAACGTATGGTACGCCCGGCAGGAATTGAACCTGCGACCTCTAGGTCCGCAACCTAGCGCTCTATCCCCTGAGCTACGGGCGCAAAGATAGCAATCTGGCGGAGAGGCCGGGATTCGAACCCGGGAAGGAAGTTTAAAGCTCCCTTACCCGCTTAGCAGGCGGGCGCCTTCAGCCTGACTCGGCCACCTCTCCGTATGACCCGTGTATTTTAGCAGAAGTCGGAGGGGATGGCAATACCTGTCTGCGGGAGATTGTCGCGCGGTCAGGGCTGCAGCGGATAATCCGTTGGATCCGACGGTCCGACCACGCGCGCGAGCACGGTCAGGTACCAGCGGTTGCGGTCTTCGCGCAGTTCGAAACTCTCGATGAACCACTGGCAGGTGCCGAAGAGCTGGAGTTTGCGTTCCACCCACGCGCCCATCTCCTGCTTCATTTCCAGCCGATCCTGCGGCGGAAAATTCCGCAGGATATCCATCAGCGCGGTGATGCGCTGGTCGGGTGGCAGCGTGCCCAGGTTCCATGCCAGCAGGGCGAAGTCGAAACGTCGCCGTCGCTCCGCTAAACTCATTTCGCCGTCCATCAGCGGATCGGCGAAATGGGCAAAGGTGTCGGAGTAATACCCCTTGACGCCCCCGGCCGGCTGCGCGTGCTGCCGCGTATGTTGTGTTGTTGGCTTGCGCGTCATGTTCGATGTACCAACTTCAGAAGTATGTATCAGTATACCATTATCGGCGAAGTTGGGCGAATACGTACCCTTACCCCTCTCCCAGCGGAGAGGGGTTATTCTGTTTTCGGTTTTGTATCCAGCATTGTCTGCAGCTCATCTATGCTGAAGGCATATTGCTTCGCGCAAAAATCGCAGCTTACGGTGGCAGGCTGGCCGTCGGCGATCATCTCGTGCAGATCAGCGTCGGTGAGGGTGCGCAGGGCAACACGGGATTTCGCGCGGGTGCAGCCACAGAAGAAGCGCGGCGTGCTGCGTTCCAGCACCTCCATCTCCATGCCCGCGAGCAGCACGTGCAGCACGGCCTCGGGATCATGGGTGGAGAGGATAAGGTCGCTGGGACGCGGCGCGTTGCGGATATTCGCCTCAAGGTGCGCGATGACGTCTTCGGTCGCGCCGGTGAGTGGTTGCACGATATAGCCGCCGGCGGCGAGGACGCGGTTGTCGATATCCACCAGCACTCCCAGTCCCACCGCGGACGGCTGTTGCTCTGAGATGGCGAAGTAGTAAGCCAGGTCGTCGCCAATCTCGCCGCTCTGCAGCGGCACGCGGCCGATATACGGTTCACGCATGTGTAGATCGCGCACCACGATGAACTCGCCCTCGCGCCCCACCGCCAGGCCGACATCCAGCTTGCCATCGCGCGATGCGGGATTCACCCGCGGATTGCGCAGGAATCCGCGCACGCGGCCGTCGGGGTACGCCTCCGCGTAGATGCCGTCCACGGGCCCATTCCCCTCGACGCGGAGGATGATGCGCTCGCCCTCCTTGATGGTGCCGGCGAGCATCGCCGCCGCGCTGAGCAGCCGCCCGAGAGCGGCGGTGGCGGCAGGCAGCGAGTCTTGCGCCTTGCGCGCCTTTTCGCAGAGGCGAGTGGAGTTGATGGCGAAGGCGCGCACCATGCCGCCAGCGGCGATGGCGCGAATCAGGCAATCAGATCCTTGTCGTGTGCGTCTCATACTCTGTCTTTTCCCGAAATTTCCTGGTCTGTTCACCGATTATAGGGGGATCTTCTTCCGAAGAAGGTGTTAGAACCGCATTAATCAGCGGGGGGTTCGTTCAACCAGCCGTGCACATCGATGACCTGCCGTTGTCCGGTAGCCGCGGCGTCCAGTGCTATGGCGATCATAATGGTGGGGATGGCGCCCTGGACGAAGTCGTTGGGGCTGGCGCCGCCGGTGCGCACGGCATCGAGGAACGCCTCGGACTGTATGCGAAAGCCGTCTTCCTCGCCGGTGGCGACGGTCTCGTGCCCCTCGGCGTCGCGCACTTCCAGGCGGCTGAAGCGCGACAGCAGGCTGAGGTGCGTGCCGTGCCCTGCCGCCTCGACGAAGAATTTGGAAACGATGCCGCCGCCGCTGCCGGCATCCGCCACCGCCAGCGCGCCCAGCGCGCCATTGGCGAATTCAAAGGTGGCGCACATCGTGTCTTCGATACCGCTCGGTTGGCGGGCGTTGCGGGCGGACGCCGTCACCGCCACCGGCAGACTACCGGCGAGGATGTGCAGCGCGTCTGCCGCATAGACGCCTTGCGCGCGCACATTGCCGCCGCCGATGGTGGCATCGTTCAGGTAATTGTCCGGCCACGTCTCGTCAAAGACATGGGCATAAAGGATTTCCGGTTGGGGCAGCGCCACCCGCGCCTGCCGCACCAGCGTATTGAAGCGGATTTTGAAGCCCGACTGGAAGAGGATGGGGTGCGCGTCCAGCACGCGTTGCATGTCGCGCAGCCGCGTGGCCGGCAGCGCCAGCGGTTTCTCCATGAATACCGGCTTGCCGCCCTTCGCCGCCGCTTCCAGCAGTCGCAGGCGATCGTTGTGCATGGTGCAAATGTAAATGGCGTCGACCAGCGGATCATCGGCGATGCGCTGGTAGTCGTCAGTGCAGTAGACGCCGCCGAATTCGCGCTGCATCTCGGTGGCCAGGGTGAAATCATCGGCGCGGTTCCAGTAGGCATATAGGCGCGCGCCATCCATGGCACGGAAGGTACGCGCGTGCTCGCGGGCGTTGCGCCCGCAGCCGAAGATGGCGAGATTAATTGGAGTTGTCACGTCGTGTTTATCCTTTCATGTCGTCCCATATCGCGAACTTATCCCGTCAGGCGTACCTGTACCATGCGCACGCCTGAGAACGGGTAGGCGTTCCAGTTCTCCACGTATTGATGCACGTCGTAGACAACCAGCAGCTCGCGCGGACCAACCGCCGCGATGCCCAGGTAGTCGCCGGAATCGGTATGCCGGTCCCAGCGCTTCGCCCAGTCGACGCCAACCATACCGCGCAGGCGTTGGGCCTCTGGCACGCCGTTCAGCGCCTGCGTGTCCAACTCCCAGGCATGCAGGTCCAGCCGGC
>CAZPYA010000063.1:0-31830 GCA_964590255.1 uncultured bacterium | reverse complement strand
CCGGCCTTCTGCTTTTCCAGCAGTTTGCGCTTGCGGGTGATGTCACCGCCGTAGCATTTGGCGATGACGTCCTTGCGGTAGGGGCGCACGGATTCGGAGGCGATGATTTTGCCGCCGATGGCCGCCTGGATGCGAATTTCCAACTGCTGGCGGTGGATGACTTCCTTCAGCCGCTTCGCCATGGCCGAGCCGCGGCGGAACGCGCGGTCGCGCGGGGTGATGAAGGAGAGGGCGTCGACCGCCTCGCCGTTCACCAGCATATGCACCTTCACCAGATCGCCCTGGCGGTAGCCGGCGAACTCGTAGTCGAAAGAGGCGTAGCCGCGGGTGCGCGACTTGAGCTGATCGAAGAAGTCGAGCAGGATCTCGCCCAGCGGCAGCTCGTAGTGCATGATTACGCGGTTGGTGCCGGCATATTCCATCGCCATGTAGACGCCGCGGCGTTCCTGCGCCAGCTCCATGCACGGGCCAATGAATTCGCTGGGGGCGATGATGGTGGCGCCGACGTATGGCTCCTCCACGCTTTTAATGCGGTCGGTGGTGGGCATGAAGGCGGGGTTGTCCACCATCAGCACCTCGCCGGCGGTGGTGGTGACGCGATAGATGACGCTGGGCGACGTCGCCACCACGTCCAGGTTATACTCGCGCTCCAGCCGCTCCTGGATGATCTCCATGTGCAGCAGGCCGAGGAAGCCGGCGCGGAAGCCGAAGCCCAGCGCGGAGGAAGTTTCCGGCTCGTAGGTGAGCGCGGCGTCGTTCAACTGCAGCTTCTCCAGCGCCTCGCGCAGCAGCGGGTAATCGTTGCTGTCGGCGGAATAGAGACCGCAGAAGACCATCGGCTTCGCCTCGCGGAAACCGGGCAGCGGCTCGGTGGCAGGATTCACCGGGGTGGTGATGGTATCGCCCACCGGGGCGTCGCCCAGGCTCTTAATGCCCGCCGCCACGTAGCCCACTTCGCCGGCCACCAGCACGTCGGTGGGGCTCATGCCCAGCGTAAAGCGGCCCACCTCCTGCACCTCGTAGCTCCTGCCGGTGGACATAATCATGATGCGGCTGCCCGAGCGCAGGATGCCGTTGCGCACCCGCACATAGGCGATGATGCCGCGGTAGGGATCGAAGTGCGAGTCGAAGATCATCGCCTGCAGCGGGGCCTCGCGGTCGCCGGCGGGCGCGGGGATGCGCGCGACGATGGCCTCGAGAATTTCCTCGGTGCCGATGCCTTCCTTCGCTGAGGCGTCGATGGCCTCGTCGCCGGGGATGGCGAGGGCGTCTTCCAACTCGCCGCGCACGCGAGTGGCGTCGGCGCTGGGCAAGTCGATCTTGTTGATCACCGGAATCAGTGTCAGCGCCTGCTCGTTGGCGAGAATGCAGTTGGCTACCGTCTGCGCCTCAACGCCCTGCACCGCGTCCACCACCAGGATGGCGCCCTCGCAAGCGGCCAGACTGCGTGACACCTCGTAATGGAAGTCGACATGGCCCGGGGTGTCGATAAGGTTCAGCTCATACGTCTGTCCGTCGCGGGCGAGATAGGTCATCGCCACCGCGCTGGCCTTGATAGTGATGCCGCGCTCCCGCTCCAGATCCATCGAGTCGAGGATCTGCACGGCATGCATGCGATCGGTCACCAACCCCGTCGTCTCCAGCAGGCGATCCGCCAGCGTGGATTTGCCATGGTCGATGTGCGCGATAATGCAAAAATTGCGAATTTGCTTCTGTTCAATCATAAAAACACACGAAACGCCCCGAACGTCCACGTTCCGAGGCAATACATTATAGTCGGCGGAGTGGGGAAATGTCTATGGGCGGAGATGTCACATCGGTCATACGCATCTACTTCCTTCTACTTCTGCCTGTTATTACCAGGTTTAGTCTGATGGGTCGGATGAGACAGCTTGCATGTAATAAGGCAGTGGTCGGTGTGTTATAATGCAGGCATGCCAATTGCCGTGTTAGCCATGGGCCTGCTTCTTCTGCTGTTGAGCTCCCCCTCGCCACCGGCGCTGCACGTCGACGTCGTCGGGACGCCGCGCGGGGGCGTGGTGGCGCCCATGGTCGCGGAGCGGACGGCGACGCTGGATATCGTCAGCGAACGCGGCATCGGGGAGGCGGTGGTGAAGATCGGGCGAGTGCGACCGGAGCGACTGACGGTGCGCCTGCATCTGAAAGGCCTGGAGCATTTCTCCATCACCGACGGCAAGACCACGCTGGGGGTGGCGGTGTCCAGCGACGCCGCGCACCAGGCGCGCCGCTGGGTGATGCGGCATGACGACCCGAAGCGCGAGGAAGTGCCCGTCGCGGAGGGCGATCCGCTGTGGATGGCCGTGCGGTTGATGCCGAATGACGAACTATTCGAGATCGACATCCCACCAGCGGCGTACCCCGGAAATAATCCGGTGGAACTGAAGCTATACTGGGTCGACTTCTACCGCGGCTGATTCCATACCGACAGCCGACCGCCGATGGCCGAAAGCTGACAGCCCGCCCGCGTATCTGCTATAATGCGGCTATCTCCGAGAGGATAGACGCATGACGATGACGCTGCCTGTTGCCGGCTGGCCCGGCCTGATCCGCAAATACTGGGAATACCTGCCCGTGTCCGACGCCACCCCCGTGGTGACACTGCACGAAGGCAACACCCCGCTCATTCCGCTGGACAACCTGCGAGCGCGGCTGGGGTTGGCCCAGCGCATTTTCGCCAAGTTCGAGGGGCTGAACCCCACCGGTTCATTCAAGGACCGCGGCATGACGATGGCGATCAGCAAAGCGCGCGAGGCGGGGTCGCAGGCGGTGATGTGCGCTTCCACCGGCAATACCTCGGCGTCGGCGGCTGCCTACGCGGTGCGCGCGGGCATGCGCTGCATCGTGCTCATCCCCAACGGCAACATCGCGCTGGGCAAGCTGTCGCAGGCGATGATTCACGGCGCGAAGGTGCTGGCCATCAACGGCAATTTCGACGACGCGCTGCGCTTCGTGCGCGAAATCACCGAGCAGTACCCCATCACGCTGGTGAACTCCATCAACCCGTTCCGCATCGAGGGGCAGAAGACCGCCGCCTTCGAGATCATCGACGTGCTGGGCGACGCTCCGCAGTACCACGTGCTGCCGGTGGGCAACGCGGGCAATATCACCGCCTACTGGAAGGGCTATACCGAATTCGCGAAGCTGGGCAAGGCCACGCACACGCCGAAGATGCTCGGCTTCCAGGCCGCCGGCTCCGCGCCTATCGTACTCGGCCACCCGGTGGACGACCCGCACACCGTCGCCACGGCGATCAAGATCGGCAACCCGGCGTCGTGGACGCAGGCGGTGGCCGCCCGCGACGAATCCGGCGGGCTCATCGACATGGTGACGGATGAGGAAATTCTCGCCGCCTACAAGCTGCTGGCGAGCACTGAGGGCGTCTTTGTGGAGCCCGCCTCCGCCGCCTCCATCGCCGGCGTGCTGAAGCTGGTAAGCCAGGGCTACTTCCCGGCCGAAGACGGCACAGTCGTCTGCACCGTCACCGGCCACGGCCTGAAAGACCCGGACAACGCCATCAAGCAGGCTGACCCGGTGAGCGTGGTGCCGGCGGAGATGGGCGCGATCTTGCAGGAAATCGGGATGTAGAACCGGATGCGTAATCGGACCCCTCCCCCCAACCCCCTCCCCGAATCGGGCGAGGGGGAGAAACAGATCGAATCGCAGGAGGTGTGAGATGACGGAAGCATCTGAACCGACAACCGTAGAGATAATGGCTGTACCGACACCGGTGAAGCGAAAGTTGCCCCTCGTGCCGCTGCTGATCGCGGTCGGCGTGCTGACGATGGTGATCTGGGGGGCGACGCATGGGCGGCATGCGGTGGAGGCGCGCGGAATGGCGATGGTGTTGGGGCTGCAGATGACCAACGAGGCGATGTTGCAGACCGACCAGCCACCGGCGCGGGCAACTTCATGAAGGCGCTGCTGGCCGACCGCAACGTCGTCTACGTCATCTTCACCGATGAGCAAGGCAATGTGAAGGCGTGCAGCGACCTGAAGGTGGCCGGCCAGCGCTTCGAGACGGGCACGCTGACCGCGCCGCGCCTGTCGCGCAAGCGCGCCAGCAAAGACGCCGACTTCGAGGTGATCGGACCCATTGCCGCCGCCAGCGGCACGCGTATCGGCGCTGTCCACCTGGGCATGCGCTACGGTAAAAAGTAGTTGCCGCCGCACGGCGTGTTCGAGTATACTGCATAGGCGCCATCAACTGATGCGGCGCTCGGAGGAACTTGCCATGACGACCGTCACCACCCCACTGCTGAGAAGCAATTTGCCCGGCATCCCGCTAGTGAACCGCGGCAAGGTTCGCGACGTCTACGCCATCGACGATCAGCGCCTGCTGTTCGTGGCCAGTGATCGCCTCTCCGCGTTCGACGTGGTGATGCCTAACGGCATCCCCGACAAAGGCCGCATCCTCACGCAGATCTCGCTCTTCTGGTTCCAGCGCCTGCGCGACATGATCCGCAGCTTCGTGGTGCGCACCCACCTCATCAGCGCCAACGCCGGCGTCTACCCCAATCAGCTCAAGCCATTCCACGACCAGTTGGACGGCCGCAGCATGCTGGTGCGCAAATTGAAGATCGTGCCCATCGAGTGCATCGTGCGCGGGTATCTCTCCGGCTCCGGCTGGAAGGACTATCAACAGACTGGCACCATCTGCGGCATCAAGCTGCCCGAAGGCCTGCGCGAATCGGATAAGCTGCCCGAGCCGATCTTCACCCCCTCCACCAAGGCGGAGAGCGGGCACGACATCAACATCTCCCCCGCGCAGGCGGCGACCATCGTCGGCGAACGGCTGGCCGGTCAACTGGCCGACTACAGCCTGGCGCTCTACAAGGCCGCCGCGGACTACGCCCGCATGCGCGGCATCATCATCGCCGACACGAAATTCGAATTCGGGCTGGATGAAGGCGGCAACCTGGTGTTGGCGGACGAAGTGCTCACCCCCGACTCCTCGCGCTTCTGGGACGTGGAAACGTATCAACCGGGCCGCCCGCAGGACAGCTTTGACAAGCAGTTCGTGCGCGACTACCTGGAAACGCTGGACTGGAACAAAGAGCCGCCCGGGCCGGAACTGCCCGAAGAGGTGGTGCTGAAAACCCGCGAGAAGTACCTGGAAGCGTATTCCCGACTGACGGGAAAGACGCTGTAAGGGCTTGTAAAAGTGAAATGACGACGCGCCCCGGCCACAGCCGGGGCGCGTTTTTTGGAGCGCGGATTTTCAATCCGCAGACGCCAGGTTCTCGTGCGGATTGAAAATCCGCGCTCCAGGTTATCTTACGCCGGGTCGCGCTCCCCCTCCAGCTCCTTCACGCGCTTCTCCAGCCGTTTCACCTTCTCCAGCAGGTCGGGGACGCGGCGAAGGGCAGCTTCCAGCTTGAGCTGGTCGGCGTGAGGCTGGGTGGGGAAGCCGGAAACCGTGGCGCCGGCGGGCACGTCGCGGGTGACACCGCTGCGGACGGCGACCCGGGCGCCGGCGCCGACGTGTTTGTGGTCGGCTACGCCCGCCTGACCGGCGACGATGACGCCGTGCTCCAGCGTGCTGCTGCCCGCGAGGCCCACCTGGGCGACGATCATGCAGTCGGCGCCAATGCGCACGTTATGCGCGATCTGCACCAGATTGTCGATTTTGGTGCCGCGGCCGATAACGGTCGAACCGGTGGTGCCGCGATCGATGGTGACATTGGCGCCGATCTCGACGACGTCTTCGATGATGACCGTGCCGAGGTGGGGAATCTTCTGCCAGCCGTCAGCGCCGGGCGCGAAGCCCAGGCCGTCAGCGCCGATGACAGTGCCGGAATGGATGATGACATCTGCGCCGATGGTGCAGTGCGGATAGATGGTGACATTGGCGTGCAGCACGCTGCGCGCGCCTACCTGCACCGTGTCGCCGACCACGACATGGGGGTGCAGCACCGCCCCCGCGGCGATGACAACGTCCGCGCCGACGGCGGCGTGCGCGCCGACAGAGGCAGTAGGGTGCACTGTCGCCGCGGGATCGACGTGCGCCAGTGGGTGGATGCCGGGGGCCGGGGTGCGGCGCCAGTCGAAAAGCGCCAGCGCGCGGCCGAAGGCGCCGCGAGGATCAGCCAGCAGGATGAGCGGCTTCGCCGATGCCGTGCCTGCCGGAGCGAGAATTGCCGCCGCTGGCGACGCTTCCGCTTCCGCCAGCCGCCGCGCATCGAGAATATAGGTCACGTCATCCGCGCCGGCGGTATCCACCCCCACGATGCCGGTGATCACGCGCGCGGGATCGCCGCCCACCAGCGTGCCGTCGAGTTGTTCCGCCAGTTGTCCCAGGGTAATATTCACGGGTTGCTCCTCGTCGTTGCTGACGCTCGTTCCCTCACCTCCTGCCCCCTCTCTCCGAGACGTGGGGGTGGACGGTGCATCATTCGGTGGTCACCGCGGCCAGTAGGCGGCCATCCACGCTTGCATCTGCCGGGTAACGTCTTCGCCGTCGGCCCGGTCGAAGGTGAGGATGATGCCGCGTTTGGCGGCGACGGCGACGGCGAGGGTGCGCGTTTCCTCGGTGATCTGCGCCGCCACCCGCGCGCGCTCGGCGCGCAGCGTCTGCATGCTGTGTTCGATGTCGGCCACGCCCACCAGCACGGTGCGCCCGGCCTTCGCCTCCGCCAGGCGCACGCCGGCTTCCACCGTCGCCGTGTCCAGGCGCAGCTCACCGGCGGGTATGGCAGGGAAGGAGACTTCCGGCGCGGGCACGGGCGGCAGTTCGCGGCGGCGTTCATCCGCCAGCCGATCGGCTTCCTTCGCGACCTGCTGGCGAATTTCGTGCGCGGTGGTGTCGCGCAACTCGGCCAGTTTCATCTTCACCGCGGCGGTGCTTTTCGCGGCGGCGGTATCCTGACTGCGCTGCATCCGCGCATGAATCTCGGCGTAGCGTGCGGCGCGGTGGGCCTTCGCGGCCGCCAGGGCGGCAGTCACCGTGTCCAACTCCGCTTGCTGCGTGACCGCCTGCTCCTGCAGCATCGCCAGGCGGCGCCCGGTGGATTCGGCATAGGCTTCCGCCTTCGTGGCGCGGGCCTGGGCGCGGGCGTCGGTCGGGCTGGCGTATTTTCGCTCTTCCTTAGCCTGGGCCGCGGCACCCAGGTAGCGCTGCTGCATGTCGCGCACCAGCTCACGGGTGGCGGCCAACCGCCGGGCGGCGAACTCGCGCTTCACGTCCAGCGCCAGCACCGGCTGCCCTTCCATTCGCGCGGCCGCGTCCAGTTCGGCATCGGCGGCGGCGCGCAACCGGGCGCGTTCCCGCGCCAGCGCGGCATCCGCCTCGGTCTGCAGGGTGCGCTCGGCGCGAATGAGGACACGCTCGGCCTGGCGGGTGAGCGTGCGGCGCAGCACGGAGAGCGCGCGGGAGTCCTGTTGTTCGGAGGGTGAGGTGGGCACGACCGCGGCGCCCGGCGCGCGCAGCGCGGGGATGGCGGGCGTCACGGCCGTCATCGCGGCAGGCGCGGGCAGACCGGGCGTATCGCCGAGCAACTTCGCGCGCTGGTCGGCCAGGCCCTGCAGGCGGCGATCCAGGTCATCGAGCATAGCGCGGTTGGGGTGCTGCGCCGCCAGCATGGCGACGCGCGTCCAGCCGCGGCGCGGCTGGCCCGCCGGACGACAGCCGGCCAGCAAGACAAGCCCACACAACAGCAGGGTCGTGAAGAGCAGTCTCCACGACCCGGAACCTGCCGCGCGACGCGGGCTATTTCGCATTATCGAGAATCGTCTCTTTGTATTCGGCATTGAGAATCGCCAGCACATCCGTGGTGATGTCGGTGCCACCCCAGATGACGAAGCGCTCGGTGCGGATGCGCTGGGTGGCGGGGTCAGGTACCTGGATATCCTTGCTCACCACGATGGAGAGCTTCTTCGCCGCGGCGACGGACGCCAGCGTCTTGTCCAGCTCGCCCAGCAGCACCTTCGTGTAGGCGTTCGCCTTCGCGTTATACTGCTCATCGTAGCCGTCGCGCTCCTTGTTCAGTTCGCCGAGGTTCTCCTTGAAGAGCTTGTTTAGTGCCTCAAGGCGGGTTTTCTCCTCTGGGGTGGCGTCTTTCTTCACGCGCAGCGCCTCATACTCGTCGCGCACTGCTTTCGACTTCTGTTCCAATGCGGCGACGCGGTCTTTATCGATGGTCACTCCGCCCAGGGCCTTCTGACGGTATTCGGCGATCTCGTCCTTGCTCAGTCCTATCGCCTTGTCTTCGAGCGTATCGAGGATGCCCTGGTGGGTTTTATAATATGCCGCCAGCAGCTCCTGTGCCTTCCCCCAGCCTTTATACCCCTGAGTCACGGCGTCCAGCGCAATAACGCCGACGCCGGAGGCGGGCGCCGCCACGGGCTGCTCTTTCGGCGGCGCGGCCAGCGCCCACGCGGCACAGCACAGCACCGCGAACACGATCGCCAGCCGTCCCCCACGCAATACCTGATCCATGCTGTTACTCCTTACCATTCAAAAGTGGTGATGCTGATCGCGAGTATTGTTCCCGCTGGCCTGACAGGCAAACAGGCCTGGCAAGACTCCGGCGCATCGCTCCCGCGAGGCAGGAGCGATGCGCCGGTGTCGTCGCAATCATCAGAACGTCGGGCCAACGCCAAAGTGGATTTCGTTGCCCCCTTCGGTGTTGATGCCGTAGTCGACGCGGATGGGGCCGATGGGCGTCTGGATGCGGATGCCGAGCCCGTAGCTGGTGTGCAACTTCATGTTCTCGTTGCCGAACTGCTGGGCGAAGGCGCCGCGCCAGGCAGTGCCGGTGTCGACGAAGCCGACTATCTGCAGGGCATCCGTCACCGGCACGCGCAGTTCGTTATTGAAGAGCAGTTGGTTCTCGCCCGGGAAGCGGTCCTCGGGAAAGCCGCGCAGCGTGTCGGCGCCGCCCGCCAGGAACTGGTCGAGGAACGGCGGCGCGCCGGAGATGGTGCCCAGCGACACGCGAGACGCCAGCACCCACGGGGTGGGCGGCTTGTTCGCGCGGCGCTCAGCCTCGGTCGGCTTGCGGGTATACACCGGCCAATACTTGCGGCCTTCGGTGGTGAACTTGGTGAAGTTAGCCCCGCCGAAGCCCGCGAACTCGACGCCGGCCGCCAGGTACGAGTTCCGCGTGGGATTGAAGAAAGAGTCGCGCGTGTCGCGAATGGCGGACAGGCCGATGCTGCGCACGTCGGCGCCGGTGAGCAGCGCGGGCGGCACCGGGTTGTTGTCCTCGGGATTGGCGCGCACGCGGTTGCTGCGCAGCGTCACGTAGGCGCGGGTGTTGCGGGCGATAGGCCGGCCCAGGGTGACGTCGGCGCCGCTGCGCTTGTCGTTGTACAGGTAGGTCTGGTTAACCTGCACCGCCTGGCGCAGTACGGTGCGGTCATACAGGTTCACCGTCACGCTGGTGCGCTTGGTGTCGATGAAGGGATTGGTGTAGGACAGCGAGTAGCTGCTATCCTGGCCGAACTGCACACGCGCGCTGACGCGCTGGGCAGTGCCAGCGACATTCTGGTCCGCCACGTCAACGAAGCCGATCAGCCCCTGCGTGTTGCTGGTACCGAGCCCGATGGACGCCAGTCCGGTGCGCCGCTCTACCACGCGGATGGTGGCGATAATGGTGCCGGGCTGGTCGCCGGGTTCGGGAATGCGCGAGACTTCCTGGAAGATGCCTAACTGGTCCAGCGCGCGCAGCGACTCATGCACGTCTTTTTCATTATACGGGTCGCCGGGCTTGAAGAGCAGCTCGCGGCGGATGACGTAATCTTTCGTCTTCTTATTTCCCTCGATGCGGATTTCACTGATCTTCGGCTCGAAGATCACGAAGGTCAGCACGCCGGTGCGCGGGTCGATGTCGAGGTCGACCACGTCGGCGAAGATATACCCCTCCCCGGCATAGAGCCGGCGGATTGCCAGCGCGTCCTCGGTCACCTGTGCGCGGTTGAGCACGGTGTTCACCTGGCTCTTTACCACCGCCTGCAGCCGCGCCTCGGTCAGCACTTCGTTGCCGGAGAAGGCGATTTTTGTGATCACCGGGTTTTCCGTCACCACGAAGACCAGGCGAACGCCGCCCTCGACGGGTTCGGTGCGCGAGGTGACCTGCAGAAACCAGCCGCTCTCCATCAATGTTTCCTGGTCGGTTTTTCCAGTCGCGGCATCCAGCGGCTGCCCCACCGGCGATTTCAGTTTCACCTGCAGGGCCTGCACGTCAGCCGGCGGCAGGTGGTCGGCGCCGCGAATGGCGATTTCACGGACCGTCTGCGCGCCCGCGGCCTGCGCGAACGCGGCCATCGGCAGGCACAGACTCGTGACCAGCGTGATCAGGACTATCCATGCGATACGGTGCTTCATCATTTCCTCCTCGTATCCGGTCGATTTTCAATCGTCTCCTCGGCGGCTTTTTCGGCGTCGGTGGGACGCAGGTGCGGCCCGAGCACGCGGCGCAGGTGGCCGCGCGCGCGGAAGATGCGGCTCTTCACCGCCTCGACGGAGCACCCGGTGATCTCGCCGATCTCCTGATAGGAGAGCCCCTGCACGTCGCGCAGCAGGATCACCGTGCGCAGGTCGGGCGACAGGTCGCCGATGGCGGCCTGCAGCAACTCCTGCACCTCTTTGCCTTCGGTGAGATATTCGGGCGACTGGCTGTAATCTTCGATGTCGCGATCCACCTCTTCGCCGTCCGCCTGCAGCGGGGCGTCGAGGGAGATCACCTGGTAGCGCGCTTCACGGTCGCGCTTGCGAAAGTGGTTTTTACACAGGTTAATGGCGATGCGGTAGAGCCACGTATACGCCTGCGCCTCGCCGCGGAAGCGGTGATAGGCGCGCAGGGCGTGCAGGAAGGTCTGCGAGGTGAGGTCGGTGGCGTCCTCGATATCCCCGACCATGCGGAAGATGAGGTTGTATATCCGCTTTTCGTAGCGCTCGAACAGCACTTCGAAGGGAGGAATGGCCGTGCTGGTGTGCTCAGCGCCACCGTGTTGATCGCTATCGGCCATAGACACGTCCCGCACACTCCCTCGCTTACGGTTCATCGGTTTGTGAGTGAGACCGGCCATCCGTCGGGGGCGATGACAAGTCCCGGATAGTGTATCAACTTTTCGCCGGGTTTACAAGGAGAAATGCCCCCCGCGTCGCACAGCGAGACGGGTGGCGGATGGGAGGGACGGCGATTCGCCCTCCCCGCATACTATACCCGACGCGTGGCCGGCGAATCGCCGGGGTGTCTGGCCGCGAACCGCTGGCCGGCGCCCCGTTTGACAGCGCCGCCCCGGATTCCTACAATGCCCATGGCAATATCCGTTTCGGGAGGCGATATGATAATGACTGGCATGCGGCGTCCGGGACTCCTTCTCGGGTTGTTGATCGGGCTCGCGCTGGCCGGGCTGGCGCAGCAAGCCGGTCAGGTGGTGCCGGCGATGCCCGGCGTGGCCTTGCTGGTGGCATATTCCAAATCGCGGCAAGTGCTGGCGCGCGGCAGCGGCGTACTGGTGGAAGTGCCGGTGGAGCACTGGCGCGCGAAACAGGTGCTGGTCACCGCCCGCCACCTGGCGCGCGGCGCCGCCAGCATCGAGGCACAGTGGCCGAACGGACAAATCACCACGGTGCGCGGGGTGCTGGCCGATGACGCGCCCGCCGACCTGCTGGCACTGGCAGTGGAACTGCCCGACATGCTCACCCGCGCAACGCCGCCGGCCACCGAGTTGCCCGCGTCCGGCACGGCCGTCTCGCTGGGCAACGGGCTGCCGGCGGAGTGCCCGCCGCAGGCCGCCACGCTGGTCGCGCGGCGCGACGTGCCGCACTTCGGCCCGTTGCTGCACCTGACGGCGGGGACAACGCCCATCGCCGCCATCGCCGCCGGCGGGCCGGTGTTGGACGCCAACGGCCGCATGGTCGGCATACTCACGCAAGTGCTGCCGGCCGGCGATGCGGTAGCCGTGCCCGTTGCCCGTGTGCGCGCCATGACGGTCGAGAGCCCGCGCAACCTGGCCACCTGGATGAAAGATACCGCCGGTGTGGCCGACTTCGCCACCGGCATCGCGCTGGCGGGCGCCGGGCAGATAGAAGACGCCATTACCGTCTTCACCGCCGGCTGGGACCGCCACCCGCACCAGCCGCTCTACGGGCAAATCCTGCTGGGCTGCTTCGAGCAATTGCGCGACGACCGACGCATCGTGACCCTGTACCAGCGCTATATTACGGCGAATCCCGCCGAACCGAGCTACCACTACAGCCTGGGCATGGCGTATGCGCGATTGGGGCAATACGCGGAGGCGGAGACCGCCTACCGCGAGGCGATCCGCCTGAAGCTGGAACCGGCCGACCTGTATGTGAATCTCGGGTTGGCCTGCGCAAACCAGGACAAATACACGGACGCCGAGACGGCGTATCGCGCAGCCATCGCGCGCAAACCTGAGATGGCGGTGGCGCACTACAACCTGGGGGTGGCGCTGGCACGCCAACAGCGGTTGGACAACGCCATCACAGCGTATCACGAAGCGGTGCGTCTGCAGCCGGATTTCCTGCTGGCGTGGCAGAGCCTGGGACTGGCGCTGGACGCGCGCGGCCAGGACGCCGACGCGGCGACCGCCTACCAGGCAGCGCTGAAGCTGCAACCCGACGACGCCGGCAGCCGTGCCAACCTGGCGAATGTCCTCCTGCGGCTGAAGCGGTATGCGGAGGCGGTGGCGACGTTCCGCGAAGGCACGCGCCTGGCGCCTGACCAGGCCGCCATGCACCATGCGCTGGGCCTGGCGCTGGTGGCGGCGGGCGAGGCAACCGCCGCGCCGGAACCGATCCGTGCCGCCATCCGCCTGTCGCCGGACACCGCCGCCTATCACCGCGACCTGGGGCAGGTCTGCCTGCAAGTAGGGGCCTACGAAGACGCCGCCACAGCCTATGCCGCCGCCATCCGCCTGCAGCCAACGGACGCCGCGCTGCACCTGAACCGCGGGCTGGCGCTGGACCGCCTGCAGCGCGACGCGGAGGCGAAAGCCGCCTACGAGCAAGCCATCCGCCTGCAGCCCGACCTGCTGGCGGCGCACTTGAACCTGGGCGCGCTGCTGCTGCGCGGCAAACAACTCCCCGCCGCCATCGCTGCCTACCGCCAGGCGGTGAAGCTGGCGTCGGACGTCGCGGAGACGCACCTGGCGCTGGGCCAGGCGCTGACCGCGGCCAACGACACCGCCGGCGCGCTAACCGCCTTCACCGCCGCCGCCAAGCTCAAGCCCGACGACGCCAACCTGCACTTCAACCTCGGTCTCGCCTACGACCGGCTGGAGCAACCGGCGGAGGCCATCGCCGCCTACGCTGAGGCCATTCGCCTGCAGCCAGGCGCCCCCGCGCCACACATGAACGTGGGGCTGGTCTACCAGCGACTGAAGCGCAACGCTGAGGCACTCGCCGCCTTCCAGACCGCCGTGCGCCTCGCCCCCAAAGACCCATTCGCCCACTACCTGCTGGGTGCCGCCTACTGGCAAACCGGCAAGCGCGCCGAAGCCAACGCCGAATTGGCGGCACTCACCACGCTCGATGCGGAGTATGCTGCGAAACTGAAGAAGCTGATGAAATGAGCGACATGCCCTCAAGTAGGAAAACAGTTGCTCCTTCAACAATAACCTTCACCGGGAGTGCGCCCCGATTCCTCTGACACTTCCATTCTGAGCTATCGATGAGCAGGAAATGGGGACTGTAACGCATTGCTCGATCCTGCGCGCCGTGTCCGCAATGGCACACGCCGAGCAATGCGTTGCTGTACCCATTTTTTGCATCCCCATTTCCGATCCAAAATCGTTCCAATCCCTCTCTTGACACCATCCAATGTCCCTGCTAATATTTAGCATAGGTAACGATTATGGCCAACCAGGCGGAACGAGCATCAGAAGGCAAGGGCACGCTGGAGCGCTTCGTAGAGCTGCTCGGGGCCTATTCCGCGTCGGTGCTCACCACGCGCCTGCTGGACGAGGTGACCGAGGGTGAGGTGACACCAGCGCAGTTCGAGGCGCTGGAATTCATCCATCGCCATGGCGGGTGCTCGGCGAAGGCGCTGTCGGAAGGGCTGCGCATCAGCATCCCGTCCTCCACCCGCCTGGTGGACCGGCTGGTGCGGAAGGCGCTGGTGGATCGCCGCGAGCATTCAGAGGACCGCCGACTGGTGCACCTGTCGATGACGGCCAAAGCCGCGGGTATGCTGGCGGACGTGCGCGCGGCGCGGTTGGCGCGGCTGGCGCGGGCGCTGGCGACATTGAGCGCGTCCGAGCAGACGCAGTTGCATAGCCTGCTGGAGCGCTTTCTGCGCGCGGTGCTCTGCGACGAGCAGACGGTGACGGATTGCTGCCTGCACTGCGGCAGCGAGCATGACCAGGCCTGTGTGGTGAACGCCATGCACGAGGCGCTGGTGGGGCGGCCGATTGCCTGTCCATAAACGTCGATATTCCGGGTACGCCCGGTGGGAGCGAGGAGCATATGCCACAGTATAGTGAAAAAGTGATGAACCATTTCGCGCATCCGCGCAACGTGGGCGAGATGCCGGACGCGGACGGCGTGGGCACCGTGGGCAACCCGGTTTGCGGCGACATCATGAAGATGTATATCAAGGTGCGCGATAACATCATCGTCGACGCGAAGTTCCAGACCTTCGGCTGCGGCGCGGCCATCGCCACCAGCAGCATCTCTACGGAGATGATTATCGGCAAGTCCATCGACGAAGCCGTGCAGTTGACGAACGCCGCGGTGGCCGAAGCACTCGATGGCCTGCCGCCGATGAAGATGCACTGCTCGCTCCTCGCCGAGGAAGCGGTGAAGACCGCCATCAACGACTACCTGCTGAAAACCACCGGCACCGGCCTGCCCGGCATGGAGGATGCCAAAGGGGCGTCCTGCAGCCATCATCACCATGACGTGGCGGCGGCGGAATAAGGTTGCTGATCGAAAGCTGTGGCGCGTAGTCGGCCCCCCCTCCCCGACTCTCCCGCCGTGCCCTTCGTTACACTACGTGCACAGGGGGAGGGAGTATACTATATCTCCCTCCCCCTGTGCACGGAACGCAGTGGAAAGCACGGGGGGGGCCGGGGAGGGGGGGCCGATCAGACACCTGCTCACGCCGCCTCCGCCCGCCCATGCGCGGTGCCGAAGAGGCGGCCGCCATCCTCGCACAGCCCGGCATCCACGCGGCCGCCGACGCGGGCATTGCGACCGATGACCGAGCCGCGCACGACGCTGTCCGGCAGGACATGGGCGCCTTCCCAGATGATGCTGTCCTCCACCCGCGCGAAGGGATGGATGTGCGCGCCGCTGCCGAGCACCGCCATGGGACCAAGCACCGCGCCGCGCCCCACCCGCGCGCCGTCGCCAAGCAGCAGCGGCGGTCGCAGCAGGGCGTCGTCGGCGATCTCCACACGCTCCCCCACCCAGCAGTCCGGCATGATCTGCCGCGTGCCCAACGGGATATGCACGCGCCCATGGAGGATGTCGCGGTGCGCCTGCAGGTAGTCGCCGGGGGTGCCGAGATCGGTCCAATATGGCCATTCGCGATGCCCGTGCATGGGCATTTCCTCCCGCAGCAGGCGCGGGAAGACGTCGCGCTCCACCGAAGACAACCCCGGTGGGAAATAGTCGAACACCTCGCGCTCGAAGATGTAAATGCCGGCATTGATGTCGTGGCTGCGCGCCAGGTGGCGCGGCGGCTTTTCGGTGAAGGAGCGGATGCGGCCGTCGCCGTCCGTCTCGATGACGCCGAAGCGGCTCGGATCATCGACTTCATGCAAAGCGATCGACACGCGCGCCGCGCGATCGGCATGCGCCTGGCGCATGGCGGTCAGGTCCAGCGAAGTAAAGATATCACCGTTGCATATCACGGCCTGCGAATGACGCAGGTGTTTTTCACAGTTTTTGATCGCCCCCCCCGTGCCCAACGGGGTCTCCTCGATGGCGAAAGAGATATCCACCCCCAGCGCCTTATGCCGAAAATAGGAGCGAAACAACTCGGCATTGTAATGCAAGCTGAGAATAATATGCTCGATGCCGGCATCGCGCAGCCAGGCAACCTGTCGCTCCACGAATGGCAGATTCGCCAGCGGAATGAGCGGTTTCGGCACCCGCTGCGTCAGCGGCATTAATCGCGTGCCGAATCCTCCCACGAGTAAAATCGCGTCCATGACTCCTCCCAATGGCAACCGGGTCCAGGTGATGGCATACGTCGGCGAAAGCGCAGCCGCGCCAAGGGTTGAAACTCGGCGGTTCCTGACAACGGAAACCCAGGGGAGAGCTACCCGCATCTACGGCATGCTGACAGGCCCGTAATCCATCACGGTTGATACAAGACATTTTCCCGGTTGCGCTGCCGCGGGTGTGTTTCGTCGCGGCACATTGCGCCGCGTCTCGTGCAGTTTGGGCACAGACGGGTGAAAATCGAGAGGAAAGCGAGGAGGCGCGGAAGAATGGGAATAGTAACATGTAGCGTGCAATACGTGTGACCGTGCGTCGAGGAGTGTAACCGTGCGACCAGCCTGACACATTGCTCATGTGCGGGCTATCGTGCCAGCGTGTGACGGTGGTGAGGAGTGTGACGGTGCGACCTGCCTGGGTTGAGGTGGATATCGGGGCGATCCGCGCAAATTTGCGCGCCATCGACGTGTTTGTCGGCGAGCGGACCGGGGTGCTGGCGGTGGTGAAGGCCGACGCCTATGGCCACGGGCTGATCCCCGCCGCCCGCGCGGCGGTGGACGGCGGCGCGCGCATGCTGGGCGTGGCGATCCCCGAGGAAGTGGCGCGCCTGCGCGAGGCGGGCATCACCGCGCCGACGCTCATCATGGGCTGTTCCTTCCCCGATCAGGCCGACGACATCATCGCGGTGGACGCCTCCGCGGTGGTGAGCTACGCCGCGGCGGCGCGGGCGCTGGCCGACGCCGCCCGCGAACGCGGCCGCCATGCGCGCGTGCATGTGAAGGTGAATACCGGCATGGGCCGCGTGGGCGTGCGCTGGAACGAAGCGGTCGAGTTCATCCGGCAGGTGGCGGCGATGCCCGGCATCGAGCTGGAAGGCATCATGACGCACTTCGCCACCGCGGATTATGAAGACCAGACTTCGGTCCATACGCAGTTGGCGCGCTTCCTGGACGTGGTGGACGGCGCGGCGCGCCACGGCATCCGCCCGCGCTATCGCCATTGTGCCAACAGCGCCGCCCTCACCTTCCTGCCCGAGAGCCACCTGGACCTGGTGCGTCCGGGCCTTATTTTGTATGGCATTCCGCCGGTGCCGATGGCCAGCGACATCCCGCCGGAAACCGGCCATCCGGGCATCCATCCGCCTACGAAGCGCGTGGACTACGCCCGCGAGCGCACCGAAGAGACCCGTGACCGCTACGTGCCCTTCCCGCTGCGCCCGGCGCTGGCGCTGAAGGCGCGCGTGGTGCAGGTGAACACGCTGCCCGCCGGCGACGGCGTGGGCTACAGCCTCACCTTCCGCACCGCCCGCGACGCGCGCATCGCGCTGCTGCCGCTGGGCTACGCCGACGGCCTCGCCCGCGCCCTCAGCAATCGCGGCTGGGCGCTGGTACACGGCCGCCGCGCGCCCATCGCCGGCCGCGTCAGCATGGACCAGACCACCCTCGACATCACCGACATCCCCGACGTGGTCGTCGGGGACACCGCTGTGCTCATCGGCGCGCAAGGCGACGCCTGCATCTCCGCCTGGGAAGTCGGCCTCGCCATGGGCAGCATCGCCTACGAAATCCTCGTCAGCCTGGGATCGCGCCTGCCGCGAGTGTATGGCGCGGGTGAGGAGCCGTAAGACCCGGTTCCAGTGTCCAAATACAGTGAGGTTGAGCATGCAGAACATGCATCGATTTGCGCACGACGCCCCCATCAATACAACAGACGGCGTAGCCGAGATGGTCGCCTACCTGGCGAGCATCATGCCGAAGCTTGAGCCGCCGGCGACGGCGGCGGAATGGCACGCCCGGGCAGCGGCGACGCGGACAGCGATGCTGGAGTTGCTGATGTCCGGCCACCCGACGGGCGTATTGGACGACGCGCCGCGGGTAGAGTGGACGGAGACGCTGGAGGTCGGCGAAGGCTACCGCATCCGCAAGCTGCGCTATGAAGGCTACCCCGGCCTGTGGGCGCCGGCGCTGCTGTATGAGCCGACGACGGCCGGCGATGGCCCGTTGCCGGCGGTGCTGAACGCCGAGGGGCACCACCCCGCCGGCAACGCGCTGCCGATGAAGCAGCAGCGCTGCATCAACCTGGCGCGGCGCGGCATTATCAACCTCAGCTACGAATTCCTCGGCATGGGCGAGTTGGGCGTTGCCAACGGCCACCCGAAGGTGGAGCAACTCAACGCCTGCGGCGTCTACGGCGTGGGTGTCTTTTACCTCATCATGAAGCGCGCGCTGGACATCCTCCTTGGCCTGCCACGAGTCGACCGCTCGCGGGTGGCGATGACCGGCTGCTCGGGCGGCGGGTGGCAGACGATCCTGCTCTCCAGCCTGGATACGCGCATCACCGCCGCCATCCCGGTGGCCGGGCACTCGCCCGTCTGGCAGCGCATCTTCACCCCCGCGGACATCGGCGACCAGGAGCAGACGCCACCCGACTTCTGCACGGTGGCGGACTACGACGTATTGACGGCGATGATGGCACCGCGGCCGTGCCTGCTCATTTACAACCACTACGACGACTGCTGCTTCCAATCCGAGCGCACCATCACCTCCGTGTATGAACGGGCGAAGCCTATCTACGCACTGCTCGGATGCCCGGACGACCTGCAGTTTCACGACTGCTTCTTCCCGCGCAATCACAACTACGACCAGGGCAACCGCGAGCAGTGCTACCGCTTCCTGGAGCGCATCTGGGGCCTGCCTCATACCGGACCGGACCAATCGATCGACGGCGAGACGCTGAGCGAGCGACGAGTGGCCGTGGGCCTGCCCGACGACAACGCCACACTGCTGACGCTGGCGCAGCGGGCGGCGGTGCACTGCCGGGCAACCCGCCGCGCGGCGCGGCAACAGCCGCTAGAGGCTCGACGGGCGCGCCTGGCCGAACTGTTGAAATTGCCGGTACTGGCGGTAGAGGCGCTGGAGTTCGGCGAGGCGCTGCCATTGGACGACGTCCGCGCACGCCACGGCCTGGCAACCGTCGGTCCGTGGACAGTGCCGGTGCTGGAGGTGGCGAGGGCAGACGCGCGCGAAACGGCCATCGTGCTGCACGACCGCGGACGGCTCTCCGACAAGGCCGGCGGCTTCATCGACTTCGCGTTGCTGCAGAACTGGCGCGTGCTGGCGGTGGACCTGTGGGGGTTTGGCGCGCGCGCCACGAATTCCCTCTACCCGATGGTGCTGGAAACCGCCGGCGGGCGACCGCTGGGCCTGCAGGTCGCGCAACTGCTCGCGCTGCGGCGGCACCTGGGCGAACCGTGCCACCTGCTGGCGGCGGTGCTCACCGCGCCGGTGGTGGCGCTGGCGGCGGCGGCGCTGCAGCCAGACGCCTGGGCGTCTCTCCGCACCGCCGGTCTGATGCCGTCGCTGGACCGCATCGTCGATTGGCCCATCGAATACGGCGACTGTCCCAGCCTCTTCTGCCACGGCCTGCTGGCCGAATTCGACATCCCCGATCTGCTCGACCTCTCCGCGCCGGCCCCGGTGTCGGATGAGGGGCGGGGGGTGTTGCGATGAGCGGGGCGTTGTCGCCGCAGGCGGAGGCGCTCCATCAACGCTTCCTGGCGCGTCATGCCGCCGGCGGGGCGCGCATCTTCACGGAAGACGATGCGGTGCAGGCGCGCAATGACGCCATACTCGCCGCCTATCGCGACAGCACCGGGCAACCGCCGATCCTGCGCCGGGCAGGGGTACTGGCAGAATTCGCCGCGCGTATGCCCGTGGTGCTCGAAGCAGATGATATGCTGGCGGGACGGCAGACCTTCAATCGCGGGCTGTGGGCCGACCGCGTCATGGCCGAGGAGGCGCAGACGCTGGGCTATGTCGCCACCACCGGGCACATCGTGCATGATTACGAATCGCTGCTGCGGGTGGGCACCGCGGGCCTGCATGCACAAATTGATGCCATGCCGGCGGGGGACGTGCGGACAGCGTTCCGCATGGCGCTGGATGCCTTCGCCCGGTATATCGCCCGCCATGCCGACGCCGTGCCGGGACATCCGTTGGCAACCGATCTGGCGTATATCGCGCACCATCCGCCCGCCACCTTCGCCCAGGCGGTGCAACTCGTTTGGTTCGCGCAAACCTTCCTGCATGTGGAAAATCCTTCCGCCGCCATCTCGTTCGGTCGGCTGGATCAGTATCTGTGGCCGTTCCTCCGCGATGACCTGGCGGCCGGACGCACGACGCCGGATGACGCGCGGAACTTGATCGCCGCTTTCTTCCTGAAATGCTGCGAGGGCGAGGAGAGCCAAAACGCCGTGCTGGGCGGGGTGGATGCCGACGGCCGCGATGCGACAAATCCGGTATCCATATTGTGCCTGGAGGCGATGCGGCTGTTGCAGGTAATGCAGCCGACACTGTGCGTGCGCGTGCATCCGGAAAGTCCCGCCGCGTTCCTACGCGCGGCATGCGAATTAGCGGTGACCGGCAACGGCAATCCCGGATTCATGCACGACGCGCCGGTGATTGCCGGACTGCAGGCGCTAGGCATCCCGTTGGAGCGGGCACGCGACTGGGGCGTGGTCGGGTGCTACGAGGCAACGCCGCACGGCGATTGCTACCCCAATACCGTGCTGGGACGACTCCATCTCGTCGAAGCGTTGTCCGGCTACCTCGGCACCGCGCCGGCGCCGTCCGCCGCCGACTTTGCGGTCTTTCTCGCTGGCTGGGAGGCGCACCTGCGGGGCGTCTACGCGGAGACGCTGGCCCGCTGCCAGGCGAGCTGGTGTCATTTTCGTGACCACGCGCCATCGCCATTCGGCAGCATTATGCTGCGCGGGTGCATCGCGCGCAATCTGCCGCTGGAAGCCGGCGCGGCGCCATACAATCTCGTCGGCATCAACATCCTCGGCCTGGGCACGCTGGTAGACAGCCTGCATGCCGTGCGCGAGGTGGTCTTCACCCATGGCGAGCTGTCGCTGGCCGCGCTGGCGACGGCGATGGCGGCCGATTTCCCCGACGACGCGCTGCGCGAGCGGCTGCGGCGATTGCCCGGACGCTACGGCACCGACGATGCGGCGACCAATGCGCTGGCGCGCGAGGTCTCGACGCGCATCGCCCGCATGGTGCTGGACAGCCGGCTGGACAACGGCGTGCGTCCCTATCCCGGCTTTTTCGCTTTCTCGGCGGATATTTACGCGCGGGGCGCCGCCACGCCGGACGGCCGCCGGCGCGATGACCTGATCAGTTATGGCGTCGGGCCTGCCGCCATCGACAGCACCCCCACCGCCATTCTCGCCGCCGCCGCGCACGCCGCGCACGCGCTGGCCGCCTGCGGCAACCCGTTGGCGCTCACCCTGGCGCGCTCGGACATCGCCGGCCCCGATGGGTGGCGCGTGATCCAGCACCTGGTCGAAGCCTACTTCGCCCTCGGGGGGTCGCACCTGCATGTCAACGTATTGACGGTCGACGAACTGCGCCAGGCCCAGGCCAATCCCGCCGCCCACCCCGGCCTCACCGTGCGCGTCAGCGGCTACAGCGCCCGTTTCGTGGAGGTTGAGCGGACGTGGCAAGATGCGCTGATTGCGCGGGCGGCGCGAGGACTTTGAGACTCGGTACCAGCACGCGAGTCACACCACGAGATTATCGATACACCCATGGCGTGACGCACGTCGGCTTCCAGACTCGCTGCGGTGGTTCGAGATGAACTCACACGATCGCTTTTACCGCGCCTAAATGCTTCGTGAAGAACGCCACCGACTTGTTGCCGCCCCAGGCGTGCTCGCCGGGGAAAAGGTCGAGGTCGATATCGACGCCGGCGGCCTGGTAGATGGCCTCCACCGTGCGGTAGGCAGGGAGAGCGGTGTCGAGGTTGAAGCAGGAGTCGTAGACGCCCAGGTCAAAGAGCGCGGGCGTGGGGGCGATGAGCCCCTGCAGGTTAGACAGGTCGACGAGCGTGAAGAGGCCGGGGGCCACCTGCATGCCGCAGTAGTTGAGGTCGCGCATGCCGAAATACGGCCACTGGTCGCAGTAGCACATGATCTCGGCGGCCTTGAAGCGGCGGTCGACGAGCGCCGTCCAGGTGGTCATGGTGCCACCGCCGCTGAGGCCCATTACCCCCAGGCGGTCGGCGTCGACGTTCGGCTGGGTGAGCACAAAGTCGGTGGCGGCCATGCCGTGGCCGACATTGATGGAGAGGCTGGTCATGCCCAGCATGGTGGCGTGCAGGTAGTACAGGTTACACCAGTCGCGACCGCCGTTGTGGGTGCGCCAGTGCGGCTTCGCCCAGTCGGCGCGCTCCCCCACCCCCATCCAGTCCAGCCCGAAGGTGACGAAGCCGTGCTGTGCCATCTGGTGGCCGTAGTCGTAGTTGAATTTCTCGATCTCCGCGCGGCGTTCCGGATCCGAGCGGTTGCCCATCACCGAGTCCTTGCCATACTTGCCATGGCCGTGCCAGCAGAGCAGCGTGGGACGCTTTTCATCGGCAGGCAAGTCGACGGAGCGGTTGATCTGCACCACCGCCGCGATATGCGGCGCGACGTCGACGAGCCAGCGCTGCTTGCGCACGCCGTCCTCCACCCATTCCGCCACCATCTCCGGGTTCGCCGGCACCCGCTCGGGAAATATGCCCAGCGTGCCGATCACCCGCGGATACACCTCCGCCCGCCACGCGGCGAACGCCTCCGGCGTGCTGCTGGTGAAGTTATGCGACGGCTGGTGCGCCAGCGCCATTTCGAAGAACATCGTCTGCGGGCTGAGGTTTCGGGCCATATGGGTCTCCTGTCGTCGGGAAAATTTGGTACAGCAACGAATTTCTATGCTGGCGCATGATGGAGACAAGCGGAACATCGAGAAATGCGTTACAGTCCCCATTTTCCTGCGATGCGCTCGATAGCTATATTCGTGAGGACAGCGCTATCTCCTGCGCGGCGATGCGCTATGCTTCGACGGCGTGCCGCAGCGCCGCCCGCGCCAGCAGTCGCGTCGAGTCGAGGATGGGCAGCGGCGAGTTGTCCGCTGTGATCAGCAACGGGATTTCGGTGCAGCCGAGGATGACGGCGTCGCAGCCCTCCTCGTCGCGCAGGCGGGCGATGACCCGTTGGAAGTAGGCGACTGCCCCGGGCGTGAAGACGCCGTACACCAGTTCGTCGAAAATGATGCGGTTGATCTCGATGCGCTCGTTCTCGGCGGGGATGCGCAACTCCAGCCCCTGCGCGGCCACGCGGGCGGGGTAAACCGGGCCTTCCATGAGGTAGCGCGTGCCAGTGAGCGCCAATCTGCGATACCCGCGGCGGGCGGCGTCTTTCGCCACCGCTTCGGCGATGTGCAGCCAGGGGATGGGCGAACGCGCGACCACGGCGTCGAATGCCTGGTGGATGGTGTTGTCCGGGCAGATGGCGAACTCAGCGCCCGCCCCCGCCACCTTCTCCGCGGAGGCGATCATCATCTCCGCCACCGCGCCCCAGTCATCCCGATAGATCGACGCCATGTATCGCGCCAGCGGGAAAGTGTGCATGGTCATCTCGGGATGGTCGTGCCGTCCCATCACCGCCGCGCCTTCCGCGGCAATGGTGCGGTAGCAGAGCGCGGCCCCCTCCGCGCTGCAGGCGACGATGCCGATATGTTTGGGCATGAGGGTTACTCCTGAACTCGAAAGGTTACCTGGAGTCGGCCCCCATCCCCAACCCTTCCCCCGTGCCTTCCGCTACGCTCCATGCACAGGGGAAGGGAGCGGTAGATAGATACTCCCTTCCCCTGTGCCGCGCACGGCACGGGGGAAAGGCCGGGGATGGGGGCCGAATATGTGTAAACGCCGTGCGGATAAGGGCCGGGGAGGGGGCCAACCACAGGAGCGTGTTGCTACTCAGTGATCTCCTCACTCCCACCGAACAGCTTCTTCATCCGCTCTCCGACGATGTCGCGCTGTGGTTCATCGGGCGTGACGAGCGCGGCGGCTGGCTCGGGAGTTGGCGCGGGCGCGGGTGCTTCGGCGGGGACGGTAGCGCCGTCCTCCAGCACGTCGATGGAGACGCGCAGCGGAGTTTTGAAGTAGGTGGTGAGGCAGTGTTCCAGCGTGCCCTTCACCTGCGGGCGGTCGTAGACCATGCTGCGGGCGAAGGCGCTGCCGGTGGCCAGCGTGAGCATATTGTCGAGCATGCCCATGGGCACGCATTTCTCCACGATAAGGGTGCGCAGGCGTTCCAGCTTGTCGGCGCGGGCCATCCACTCGATGAAGCCCGGCCAGCCCTTTTTGATTTGCGTCAGGGTGAGCGGGTTCTGCGCGGTGGGGGCTTCTGTCGCCGCGGTCGGGGGCAGCTCGGTGGCCGGGGCAGGCGCCGGGGCGGCCGGCTGCATCGCCGCCGGTTGCTGGGCGGCGCGGGCGGGCTGCGCCGGAGCGGCGGGCGCTTCTTCGGCCATGATGCGCAGGCTGGCCAGCTCCAGCACCAGCCGCTGCTGGCTGTTCCAGCGCAGTTCGTTTTCCGCCTCGCACAGCAGGGTGATGGCGCGCATCAGCGCCGTCTGCGAAGTACCGCGCACCTGGGCGGCGACCGCCTTGCGCTGGTCGGGGTTCAGTTCCACCAGCGTCTCCGCGCCGCCGATGGTGGCGCGCAGCAGGTTGCGCCAGTAGTGGATCAGCTCGGACACGAGCTGCGGCACGTCCTTGCCCTCCGCCATCACGCCCTCGATAAGGTGGAAGAGGCCGTTCGCGTCCTTCTTCAACACCAGGTCGGCATAGTGGCTCAACAGCTCGAAATCGATGCCGCCGAGGATCTCGCGCACGTGGGCGGCGGTGATGTCGGTGCCGGCGTAGGAAGCCGCCTGGTCCATGAGGCTTAGTGCGTCGCGAAGCCCGCCGTTGGCCGTGCGCGCCACCAGGTACAGCGCCTCATCCTCCACCGTCCAGCCTTCCTGCGTCACCACCCAGCGCAGCCGCTCGACAATATCCTCCAGCGTGATGCGGTGGAAGTCGAAGCGCTGACAGCGCGAGAGGATGGTGGCCGGCAACTGGTGCGGGTCGGTGGTGCAGAGTACGAAGATGACATGGGCGGGCGGTTCCTCCAGTGTCTTCAGGAAAGCGTTGAAGGAATCGCGGGTAAGCTGGTGTACCTCGTCTACGATGTAAAATTTGTAGCGCAGCTCCACCGGCGGGTAGTTCACCTGCTCGCGGAGCTGGCGGATGTCGTCGATGTTGCGGTTGCTGGCGGCGTCGATCTCAATGACGTCCATCGCCGAGCCGGCGCGGATGGAGAGGCAGGCGGGGCAGGCATCGCAGGGCGACGACGTCGGGCCCGCCGCCTGCTGGCAGTTCAGCGCCTTCGCCAGCACGCGCGCGGTGCTCGTCTTCCCGGTGCCGCGCGGCCCGCAGAAAAGATAGGCATGCGCCACCCGCCCGCCGCCGATGGCATTCATCAGCGTCTGCGTGACGTGCCGCTGTCCGACGAGATCGCCGAAATCTTTGGACCGATACTTCCGGTAGAGGGATTCGTATGCCATGATTACCTCGCAGACCTCATCTCCAGCCGTTCTCCCCAAGGAGTAGGGGGCCGGGGGTGAGGGTGCGTCTATTGTAGCAGAAATATGGGCCGGCGTCCTCTGGTGTGACGGAAAGATCATCACTGGCGGACGAGGGTTGTCGACCGTCTAGAGAACGGGCATAATACGCTCGGAGGACGATCATGCGCTTGAGTCTCGTCGGTCTGCTGTTACTGGGAACACTGGCATCTGCCCAGCCCACCATCCGCGGCTTCGACTTCGCCGCGTGGGGGCCGGGCGTCTACCGCACGCCTCAATCGGACGCTTCGCTGAAAAACCTGGCTGAGACCGGGGCGAACTGGGTGGGCATCGTGGTGACGGTCTTTCAGCCGCGCACGGGATCCACGGCCATTCGGCGCGTCGACGAGAGCCCCACCGACGCCGACGTGCGCCACGCTATTGTCGCCGCGCACACGCTGGGACTGAAAGTGATGCTGAAGCCGCACGTGGACCTGAGCCACGACCCGACGCACTGGCGCGGGGAGATCGGGCCGGCATTCACCGAGGCGCAGTGGACGGCGTGGTTCGCCGCCTACACGCGCATCATCTTCCGCTATGCCGCCATCGCCCGTGAAAATAATGTCGAGATGTTCTGCGTGGGCACCGAACTGGAGGGCACCAGCCACCGCGAGGCCAACTGGCGCGCGGTAATCGCCGCCGTGCGCACCACCTATGCCGGCCCGCTGGTCTACGCCGGCAACTGGAGCGGCGAAGCGGCGCGCATCCGCTTCTGGGACGCCCTCGACTACATCGGCGTGGACGCTTACTACCCGCTGACCACGAAATGCGGCGCGACCGTCGCTGAACTGAAAGCCGGCTGGGCGACCGGTATGAAAGAGCTGTCGGCCCTCGCCGCGCAGTGGAAGAAGTCCGTCATCCTCACCGAGGTCGGCTTCCGCAGCCGCAACGACGCCTGCCGCAACCCCTGGGAATGGCAAACCTGCCCTGCGGTGGACCTGCGGGAACAGGCCAACGGCTACCAGGCCACCTTCGAAGCGCTGTGGCCGCAGCCCTGGCTCGCTGGCCTCTTCTGGTGGGACTGGGAAGCCGACCTATCCGTCGGCGGCCCAACGGACGGCGGCTACACCCCCTGGGGCAAGCCGGCGGAGGCGATTGTGAAACAATATTATATGCAGACAAAGTGAGCAGTAGCCAGTTTTCGTAGCGGGATGTCACGATGGATAGTGGCGAGGACAACACACGACTACCCTCTATCACTGATTACATGTTACTTGCCTCGCAAAGGACAACACCATGATGAACCATAAAGACCGCATCCTCGCCCAGATCGCCGGGCGGGAGATTGACCGCGTGCCGATGATCGGCGGGTGGAGCTTGGGCGTGCGCAACGTGGCGGCGCTGGGCGGGATGTCGGTGGAGGAGTACCTGACCGATCCCGCCGGCAACGTCGTCGCTGCCAACCGCCGGCAATGCGTGGACGGCATGACCGGCTTCGTCGTGCCGCGCGACGTCGACTCTATCCGTGACGGGCAACTGCAGGAGGAAGGCTTCGCCGAGGTGGAGCCGGAGGCCATCCTCGCCCGCGCGGAGGCGATCCCCGATTCCGAAGCAGAAATCCTGCGCACGCGCTTCGACGCCGCGGCGGTGGAGGCGGAGTTCCGCGCGCTCTTTGCGCGCATGACGACGGCCATGGGCGACATCGCCTACGTGCCGACACTGTGGGCGGCGCCGGCCAATTTCTCGCTGTATTTCGAATACGGCTACGTCGCCTTCCTCTCCGCGGTGGCGCTGTACCCCGAGGCAGTGGCGCGCATCTACTGGGAAGACGGCATCCTCTCCCGCGAGCGCAACCACCACATCATCAAGCTATGGCGAGAATTTGACCTCATTCCGCTGCTCTTTACCGGCGACGACATCTGCACCAACGATGGTCCAATGGTGCAGCCGGACTACCTGCGCGAGGCGTTCTGGCCGCACGTCACCTACGCCATCGAGCCGTACCTGGAGGCGGGCATCCGCTGCATCCACCACTGCGACGGCAACGTCATGCCGCTGGTGGACGACATGGTGGCGGCGGGCTACTCCGGCTTCCAGGGGTTCCAATACGAGTGCGGCGTCGATATCTACAACCTGCGCACACGCCGCAGCCTTACTGGCGAGGAAATGCTCATCATGGGTGGCCTCTCCGTCACTCGCACCCTCCCCTTCGGCACCCCAGACGACGCGCGCCGCGAGGTAGACTACTGCCTGGACGCCACCGACGGTGGCCGCGGCCTCCTCCTCTTCACCAGCAACGTCACCGGCGTGGAAGTGCCCCCGGAGAACCTGGAAGCGTCCTACCGCCACCTGCAGGCATACGATCCGCAAGTCGGCCGGACAGGTGGGAAGATTACCGTGCCGCCGGCGCTGGGCATTGAACCGGGGTAATACTGGCCGACCGAAAGATCGCGCTTTGGTCGGGCGTCCCGACAATCCGGGGGCGATGTCTTTCGTATCATGTATACGGAACACCCCTGCACCCGGAGACGATGATGAAGCTGCCCCTGGAGATGCCGTGGATGGACAGTGCAACGCTGCACCGGCTGGCGCGCGTGACGCCAGAAGAGTTCGCGGAATTTTGGCACGCCTACTCCCCACTGCTGGACGCGCTGAGCCGGCCGGACGACCGCGGCACGCGCGAGTGCTGGGAGGCCTTCGCCCTGCTGGACGGCGACCGGGCGGAGTGGCTGCTCGGTTTTTTGGTGAATCAACTGCGCCACCGTGAGCGCGAAGTGCGGCTGGCCGCCGTCGAGACGCTGGGCCGACTGGGTGATTCGCGCGCCTTGCACGCCTTGACTGAACGACTGGCCGACCGCGACGATACGCTGCGGCTGGCGGTCATCGCCGCGCTGTGCACGCTGGGCGATCCCGACGCGCTGCCGGTCCTGTACCCTCTACTGCAGGCGCGCAGCGCGCGCATCCGCCAGGCCGTCGCCGGGGCCTGCCTGGCGCTGGGTGATTACGAGGCGCCCCTGCGACCACTGTTGGAGTTGCTGCACTGCGGCGACGGGACGGCGCGGCGGCAGGCGGCCGTCAGCCTGGGCTGGCCGGGCAACGGCGCGGCGGTAAGCACGCTGCTGTCCGTGTTGCTGGACCGCGTGCCGGCGGTGCGCGCCGAGGCCGCGCGGTCACTGGGCATTATCGGCGACCGGGCAGCGGTGCCGCTGCTGATGCGCGGCCTGCACGACCGCGATGCCACCGTCTGCCAGCGAGCGGCGGAGGCGCTGGCGCTCATCGGCGACCTCCGCGCGCTGGAGCCGCTCTACCTGCTGGCCGACGCCGGCGACGCCGCCGTGCGCGAAATCGCGTTGCAGGCGCTGGCCCAGTTCCCCCGACGAACCGGCGAGTCCCGCACGGTATAATCCCCGGCGATTCGTGGAATAATGGCCATAGCTGCATCGCCCCCGATGCCGGGGGAGGCGCCATGCCACGCGCGTTCGTGTTGTTCCGCATTCTATCCCGGGGGAGTATGCTGATGATCGTGTTACTGCTGCTATTGCTGCTGGCCTCCTGCGGCGGCACGTCGCTGGGCGCGCCGGCTGGGCCGGCGACCCCGCCCGCGACGCCGGCGACCATCTCGCTGGGCGCCAACGCCAGCTTGAAGGGCAACCGCCCCTTCCCGGCGGACAACCCGTGGAACCAGGATATCTCCACCCTGCCGGTGGACCCGAACTCCGCCGCCTTGCTCGCCAGCATCGGCCTCACCACCGGCCTGCACGCGGACTTCGGCACGGTGTGGAACGGCGCGCCGAACGGCATCCCCTACGTCGTCGTCTCCGGGACGCAGACGCGGGTGCCGGTGATCTTTGACTACGCCGGTGAAAGCGACCCCGGCCCCTACCCCATCCCCGCCGACGCGCCCATCGAAGGCGGGCCGAACAGCACCGGCGACCGGCACATCCTCATCCTCGACCGCGACAACTGGAAGCTATACGAGCTGTTCGCCGCCGCCACGGCGGACGGTGGTAAAAGCTGGCACGCCGGCTCCGGCGCAATCTTTGACTTGAAAAGCAACGCGCTGCGCCCGGCGGGGTGGACCTCCGCCGACGCCGCGGGCCTGCCCATCTTCCCCGGCCTGGTGCGCTACGACGAAGCGGTGGAGCTGAAAGAAATCCGTCACGCGCTGCGCTTCACCTGCGCGCGCACCCGGCGGGCCTATGTCAGCCCCGCCCGCCACTTCGCCAGCAGCCGCACCGATGCCACCCTGCCGCCAATGGGCATGCGCGTGCGACTGAAAGCGACCTTCGACATCAGCGGCTTCACGCCCGAAGTGCAGGTGATCCTGCGGGCGATGAAAACCTACGGCATGATCCTCGCCGACAACGGCAGCAACTGGTACGTCAGCGGCGCGCCCGACCCACGCTGGAACGATGACAACCTGCACGCTCTGTCACGGGTGAAAGGGAGTGACTTCGAAGTCGTGCGGATGGGCACGATTGTCACGCAGTAGCGTTGACACTCATCTCCCGCCGGGTTTACCATAATGACCCGACATCCCCACCCGAAGGAGTTCCCATGAGCTTGGATACCGTCGCCGTCATCCTTGCCGCCGGCAAAGGTACGCGCATGAAATCGTCGAAGGCGAAGGCGCTCTTCCCGCTGAACGGCAAGCCGCTGGCCTTCTACCCCATCCGTGCCGCCCGGCAGGCAGGTTTCGCGCGCGTGGTGCTGGTGGTAGGCCACCAGGCGGAGGCGGTGCAAGCCGCGGTGGGCGATGGCGTCGAGTATGCGCGGCAATCGCCGCAACTCGGCACCGGCCACGCGGTGCTGTGCGCCGAGGACGCGCTGCGCGGTTTTGCCGGTACCGTCTTCGTGCACTGCGTCGACGTGCCGCTGCTGCCCGCCGACATCATCGAAGAACTGCTGGCGACGCACCGGCGCGAGGGGAACGCGGTGACGGTGCTCACCACGATGCTGCCCGATGCCGGCAAGTATGGCCGCATCATTCGCGCCGACGACGACCGTGTGCTGCGCATCACCGAGGCGCGCGACGCGACGCCTGAGGAGCTGCGGATTCGCGAGATCAACGCCGGCAGCTACTGCTTCGCGGCGCCGCTGCTCTTCGAACTGCTGCACGAAATTACCCCGGACAACGACCAGAAGGAATATTATCTCACCGACGTCATCGCCCGCGCCAATGCCCGCGGCGCCCGCGTGGGGGCAGTCATCGCCGCCGACCCCGGCCTGGTGGAAGGCATCAACGACCGCGCGCAACTGGCCGAGGCGGAAGCGCGCCATCGCGCGGCGATCAACCGCCGGCACCTGCTGAACGGGGTGAGCCTCATCGATCCGGCGACGACGTATATCGAAGACGACGTGGTCATCGGACAGGACACCATCATTCATCCCGGCAGCATCCTCCGCGGCGCCACCGTCATCGGCGCCAACTGCGTGGTCGGCCCCTACAGCCAGCTCCACGACATGACGCTGGAGGACGATACGACAGTGATCAGCTCATATGTCGAGGAGAGCATCCTGCGCGCCGGCGTGAAAGTCGGCCCCTACGCCCGCCTGCGCGGCGGTTGCGACATCGGGCCGGGCAGCCGGGTGGGCAACTTTTCCGAACTGAAGAACACCCGCGTGGGCACGAATAGCCACGTGCACCACGTCGGCTACCTGGGTGACACCACCGTGGGCGACGACGTAAACATCGGCGCCGGCACCATCACCTGTAACTACGACGGCGTGCGCAAGCATCCCACCGCCATCGGCGACGCCGCCTTCATCGGCAGCGGCAACCTCCTCGTCGCTCCCGTTGCCATCGGCGAAGGCGCCCTCACCGGCGCCGGCGCGGTGGTCACCCACGACGTGCCCGCCGGCAAGGTGGCCTTCGGCGTACCGGCGCGGGTGGTGAAGGACCGAGAGATGCCTGAGGAATAACAAATGTCGGCGGCACGGCGCGCCCCCGCTTTGCATGGGCGTGCCTTTTTGGTATACTCTCGCCGCCCGATGCGGGGAACGCAGCCGCGCATTGTCGGCCGAGACGAGCATTTTCACCGCTGAGCGGGAAAAAAGTGCGCGCGAGGCCTTGACAACCACGGTACGGGTGCGTATAGTATCCCTGCTGACCGGAAGGCATTGCCCTCCGGTCACTTGTTTGTCGCGTATGCCGGGGTGCCGGAGTGGTCAATCGGATCAGACTGTAAATCTGACGGCGCAATGCCTACGGAGGTTCAAATCCTTCCCCCGGCACCACACTGTATGCTT
>CAZPYA010000062.1:0-32414 GCA_964590255.1 uncultured bacterium | reverse complement strand
AATCACGTAGGAAAGCGCTACCAACGCAAGGACGGTCTAATTCCGGTAAGGTCTAATGAAATTACACAAATCTGTGTCAACCCAACAAATGACGATGTCGCATACATTGCACTGGATGGGACATCATACTGGTTAATATGCAACGAAAGGCGAATACGACAATACTCACAATTTGATTCGCTGTCATTCAGCAATAGAGGCAAATGGCTGCAATATTCATATATCGATCATGGTATAAAAGTGATCGGCTTGATACACCTTGGCAAGGCGCCAATACAATATCGCGGCACTGATTTTCCGGTATACAGTTCTGATGAACAGCATATTGCCTATCTCACCCAGGACTTTCGCTCGTAGCTGCTTTTCACGCTCACGCATCCCCGCCAGTAGGGGAGAAATTACGCTCGCAAGCGAAAGTCCTGTCACCAATGACGACTTGCAAATTCACTTGATGGTTGGCCGCAATAAGGTAGCCTCGTATCCGATAACATGGCATGAACGTAAACTAACGCATAAGCACGTTGATAAATACTTCTCACACCCTGTCACCAGAATGGTTCCCAGTCCGAATGGCAAGCATCTAGCCTGGAGTATCAACGAAAAATCAACCAGACGAATAATCCTAGATGGTATTGGGTGTGCAGCGTTTCGCGGAGACGAGATCAACTTTGGCTTCACAACTGATAACTCGCAAGTCATTTCTGCCGGCTATGATTTCGAATTGAAACAGTATGTCCTCAACATCGGAGCGCAGAATTATCCGATTGCCGGCATGCCGTATCGCCTCTATCGTGTTTCATCGTTCACGCCATTCTCTACCGATTGGCTGTTTGACGATTCACCTACACAATTCCATTTCTTCGTTCTTAAAGACAATGCATTGTTTCGAGTGACGGCATCCGCGCCTCGATAACCTTCATTCCTTCGTATTGGCTGGTTCCACCCGATATACCACCGTGTCCGGCCTGTCAAAGGTATACTCCACCGTGTCCGCGCACTCGGCGACCAGTTCGTTATGGAAGACCTTCGTGACGCGCGACGGCGCGGGGAGGCGGAGGGTGCGGGGGCCGGGTTTGGCGCTGTGGACCATGACGAGGTCTTTTCCGGCGATGAGGAAGTCGTTTGACTCCAGGTAGACGTGGCAGCCGGCGTAGCGGGCCAGTTCGCGCAGGAGGGCGGCGGGGAGGTTGGGCGCCTCGCAGTAGACGCTGGCGTAGTCTCCCGCGCCGCGGGGGCCACCGCCGTTGCCGCGGGCGCCGCGGCCGAACTCCTTGATGGCCAGCGCCGGGCGGCGGGTCATGGCGAAGCCGAAGGAGCGGCCGAGGATCGTCGCGGCGGGATCATCGACGTGGAAGATGGGACCGTAGTGGCGGTCGGTGCCGAAGGTGAGGTCGCCGGGTAGGTTTTCCGTGATCGGATGCGTCCAGTCGCTGATGCCGATGCGGTGCTCCCAGGGGTGCGGGTAGACGCCCAGGCGGAAGCCGGTGGTCCGCTCCATTGCTTCGAGCGAGAAGTCGCGGTCGCCCACATAGCCCGCGCCGTACAGCCACACCAGCAGGTTGCCGTCCCGCCGAAGTTTTGCATTCAGCCACGCCTCTTTTTCATCGGTGAGATGGTAGAGGTTGGGCAGCAGGTAGCATTTGTAGGCGGGAAAATCGTCGTGCACAAGGTCGCTGAGCAGGTGGTAGCGCACCGGCACGCCGCAGTAGCTGAGGCCGCCGTTGCGCTGCAGGTAGAACGTCACTTCGTCCAGGTGCGTGGTCGGCTTCGTCCATCCCTGGCTCTCCTCGTCGCAGAGCACGCAGAGAGCGTCCGGCGCGTCATGGGCCACGTGCACCGACCCCTGCAGCAGCGTGTGAGCCTGCCCCAGGTTGCCGAGGATCGCCGGGTCCAGCAACCAGTTATCGATCTGCTCCATCCAGTTGCTCAGCTCCGCCTCGGTATAGAGGAACGCGGCGTTGCGCCGGTGGGCGGCTACCGATTCCGCGGCATTCGCCAGCATCGGGTTCCAGTTGTGGTGGGCGTGCAGGTGGGTGCGCTGGTCATCTTCCATAAAGGTCAGCTTGCCGTGTAGCCGCTGGCTGGCCGGCATGTGCAAAATGAGCACCACGCCGCCCATGCCGGTGTTCAGGTAATCGGTGGGAGCGAAGAAGAAGTCGATCTCAGGAATTTCGAAGACGCGTCCCCATGCGCCGGGACCGGAAAAGTGCTGCTTGTGGTGCTGCACCTCAAGACACCCGGTGGGCGAGGCGATGGAGCGCGGCTCGCCGGCGTCCTGCACATACCCACCCATGGCGCCCACCAGCTTGCGCCCGCCGCAGGCCGCCTTCATCGCGCGGGCCAGTTGCCGGTGCACGCGATAGGTAAGGTCATCCAGGCAATCATAGTAGTCGCGCACCTTGCGCCCGCGCACGGGGTGGTGGAAGATATCGCGCCAGTCCGTGCCCAGGTGCTCGGCGGGCGTGGGCACTTCGACGATATCGAATGTTACGGTGGCATCGCCCCAGGCCTCCTGCAGCGCCGCCTCGGTGCAATAGCGCGCGCGCAGGAAGGCGCGGAACGCCGCGCGCATCACCGGAGAGTAATCGGTGAAGGCGCCTTCATGCACGCTGCCCAGCGGCACGCCCTCGAACTGCAGGCCGAGATTATAGCCCGCCACATGACCGGCATAGGGGCTGTTTTCGACGACAGAGACCACCCGGGCCAGCGCGTCGGCAACGGCATTGAAGCCGACTTGCGAGGCGAAGGAAACGTCGTAGGTTTTCCCGGTGACGTCTCGTTCTAATTCGTCCATGTGCGCGGCCATCCACCCCGGCGGCGGCGTGCCGCCCAGGCGCAGCAGCACCTGGGCCTGGGGATTGGCGTCGAGGATGGCTTTCAACAGTTCCAGCGCCGGATACCCGCCGCCGAGATGATCGTCGGGATCGAAACCGGCGTCCGTCCAGCCGTGCGAGGTGGCCGACTCGAAGCGATGAATGCCCTGCGCGGCGAACTGGCGCACCGAATCGGCGACGCCCTCCGCCCAGCGGTCTTTCAGCGCATGGATATAGTTGCGCAGGTAATGCGTGGCGAAAAAGGTCGGCTCGCCGTTGATGGCGACGACTGGGCGACCGTGTAGGCGCATGACTTCACAGCGCTCGATAGGCAGGTAAGTGGTCATGCTGGTTTATTCGGCGGGGAGAAGGTGATCCCTGCGTTTGATCTCCGAAAAGGCACTCGATCTATCGGGCTGGTAGTCAGGCACGCAGCACCGCGGAGTGCCGTTCGATGTGGTAGACCGGTGCTTTAGGCAGAAAAATGGAGGCAGTCACGAATTACGGGCGCTTGCCTACTTGGTCACCTGGCTTGGAGGCGCATAATTCGTCACAGTCACCATTTTTCTGGTATGTGGATGGACTGGAGGGCGAGACTCTGTCGAGCCACGAGGTGAGCGCCGTAGCAACTGATTACAGGTACTGACTACTAATAACTCCCCACTTCCTCACCCCACCAATCTAGCCACACCCCGCCCGCCTTGTGGTAGAATGTGGGCCGCATTCGATATCGGGAGAGAGGGTCTCGCGCGGTCATGGCAAAGGGGAGGGGTTGGACACGATGGGGGGCAGTGCTGGCACTGCTGCTGGCAGTTGTCGCCGCCATGGCCCAGACCGGCCGCGACTTGCGCGAGTGGGAGGTGTTGCGCGCGGAGAACCCGGAGACGGCCTCGCTGGAGCCGACCGGCCCCGATCTGCCCTGGACCACCATCACCACCTTCGGCGATACCCGCCTCTTCGTCTCCAACCACCCCGAGGGCATCGGCCGGCCGCAGGACCCACAGCGCGCCGAGGAGACGCGCTGGCCGCCGGCGGATATGGAAGGCAAGCTGTGGCTGGATGAGGCCAGCGCGCCGGAGGTGGTGAAGTACCGCCTCTTCGCCTATCACCAGAACTGGTTCGACACGCCCATCTACCTCGGCGTAGTGGTCGAAAACCTGTCCCCGGAGAACCGGCTGGTGGTGGTAAGCGAGCAGGTGGGCCTGTCGGTGGGCAGTTCCGAGGCGAACCCGCTGGGGTGGGACAACCTGACTACTATTGGTAAGCGCAACGCCTTTGCCGAGATGGGCAGCGTGCTTTTCACTCCTACCCCCATGCAGTTGCTCGACCCAGCCCCCGCCCCCGACGCTGGCACGCCGGGCGTACGCGAACGGCTGGTGCATGTGTGGCGGGTGGGCGGCGGCAGCACCTTTGGCGCGCGCATGCGCCTCTTCATCCGCAAGCGCCAGGGCGACCCCGGACCGGTGCGCTGCCGCGTCTCGACGGTGTGGGCGTGGACGAAGGAGCGGTTGGTACACAGCCTGCCGTTGATCCCGGTGAACGGCCCGCACGTGCGCGGCGCGTGGCCCACCTCGGAGGTTCAGCTCACCAATGCCGCCGCGCCATTTGACATCGGCCGCGAGGAGCGCGGACGCGACGCCGTGCGCTGGCTGTGGCTGTGCCGACCTACCTTTGACACCACGGGGAATAAAACCTATGGCGCCGACGTGGCCTATACCGCCGAGCGCAGCTTCAACCCCACTCAGGCGAAGACGAACAACGGCATGTATGGCGCGAACAACTACCTGTACCTGGCGGTGACGAACAGCAGCGCCGAAGACGAACGCGTGGGCATCTACCTGCGCTACCCGCACAAGACGCTGCCCGGCGTCTACGTGGGCGGCGCCGCCACCACGGTGTATGACGCCCTCTCGCAGCAGTGGATCGCCGACGACGCCCGGGCGGTGGAGCTGGCCAACTGGACGTACTACGACAAGGAGACCGGCCAGGTGCGCACCCGCGACTGGCGCTGGACCACGAAGGCCCTCGCGTCCTACACCGTCTCGCCCGGAAGCACCATCACCGTGCCCCTCACCCTCACCCACGACGGCCCCGCTATGCTCCCCCTGGCCGTGGTGCTGCGCAAAGAGCCGAAACCGCTACCGCCGCCGGCACTGGTGCCGGAGATCAGTCCGGCGGATTGAGGCTAGTCTTACTCGTATTCGTACTCGTGCTCTTACTCGACACGTCTCTGTGGGTCGGAAAAATGGTGACAGTCACGAATTACGGACGAGTGCCAAATCGATATGCTGGTCTGGACACGCGTAATTCGTCACAGTCACCATTTTTCTGGTAGGTCGATGGCCTGGAGGGCGAGACTCTGTCGAGCCGCACTCGACAGAACCGGTAGTAATTACGGTCACTGTTTGGAACAGGGCGGGAGCCCCAATGCCATTTAAATAAGGCTTTTCGTCCCGCCCTGTTCCAGACGTTGACTATCCATGCCCCCTGGTCATACATCCAGAGAGCTTCCATCACCCCGCGTCGACCGCTATAATACCTGTATGCTCCGAAAGATCGTCTGGACGCTGATCGCGGTTATAACCGTCGGGGTGGTGCTGGCGCGGGTGTTTGGGCCGCGGGTACTGCTGTGGACGGAGCGCGGGCGCTGGGAGGCGGCGGCGCCGGGGATCGAGACGCGGGTGGCGTCGGCGTTAGGCGTCACCGGGCGGGTGTGGGTGACGGCCGTGCGCGCGGATGCTCGCTGCCCCGTTCGTGTGGTGGATGCCCGCCGCGGCCGCGCGAACACCGGGGCTACAGCCGCCGATGTATGTCCACCTGCCGGTGCAGCGATCAACGCCAACTTCTTCGATACGGACAACCTTGACCCCATCGGTTATGTGCTGACTGACGGCGTGAATGCATCGCCGTTCGCGCAACGGCCGCTGTGGGCGGGGGATTGGGCACTCTTTTCCCACGCCAACGGAAAAGCCAGTATCAGCGTTATGGGAGCAAGCATTCCGCGTGGCACTCGACAGGCGGTTGAGGCAGGGCCGATCCTCATTGATGGCGGTACCATCTGCCAATTCCGCACACGGCCAGCGGCACCCCGTGCCGCAGTGGGCATAGACGGCACGGGACACATCATCTTCGCGGTAACCGATGGCTACATCACCTTCGAACAATGGGCTGCCTGCCTGAAAAATCAATTCGACTGCGTCGACGCCTTGAATCTGGACGGCGGGCCGTCCGCGCAACTGGCGGTGCGCGGCAACCGGCGCATAGACGTGGAAACCGGAGAATCAGTGCCGATATTTCTGACGGTCGAGGCACTCCCCCTGGAGGGCGAGACTCTGTCGAGCCGCACTCGACAGAACCAGTAGTAATTACGGTCACTGTTTGGAACAGGGCGGGAGCCCGGACGAGTATAGTTACGACTAACCTATACTTGGCACGGCTCGCGCCAGCATCCAAACTCGCTGCTCTGATTTCAACGCTTCCCTATCACCATTGAGTCCGTTATAATCTCCCCATGCGCACGCTCTTTGCCATCTTTGCAGTCGGTGTCGCCGTGGCTGTGGTTTGGCTGGTGTGGCCGCGGCCGCGGGTGGCGGTGGGGCCGAGGGATGGGTGGCGGCCGGCGGCGCGGGGGACGGAGCTGCGCGAGTTTGCCATCCGCGGGGTGAATGGCGCGGTGGGGGTGACGGCGGTGCGCATTGATCCGCGCTGCCGCATCCGCGTGGTGGACGCCCACCGGGGCATTCGCGACGGCGGGGCGCAGGTGTCTGACGTCTGCCCGGCGGGCGGGGCGGCGATAAACGCCAACTTCTTCGACGAAAGCTTAAATCCCATCGGGCTGGTGCTGACCGACGGCCGGACCGTCTCGAAGACCACCTTTCCCAAATCGCTGCTGAAACCGTGGGGACATTTTCTCATCGTCAACGGCATGCCGGCCATTCGTCCCGTCGCCCGACGCCTGCCGGCCGGCTCGACGCAGGGGGTGCAGTGCGGGCCGATGCTGGTGATGGGCGGCGTGCTGAATACCTTCCCCGACCTGCCCACCGCCCCGCGCGCCGGCGTGGGCATCGACGCCATCGGACGCGTGCTCTTCGCCATCTGCGACCGCTCGGTGACGATGGCGCAGTGGGCGGCCTGCCTGCGCGATGACCTTGGCTGCGTCGACGCCCTCAACCTCGATGGCGGCCCGTCCGCGCAACTGGCGGTTACCGGCACGGAGACCCTGCGCCGCGACGGGGCGATGGCGCCGGTATTTCTGGTGGCTGAGCCGATTTCGGATTGAAGCGCACCCCCCGGTGTGCTACAATGCCGGACGTGACGACGGATTCCAACCAGCCCGAACCTGAGCCGATTTCCTCGCAACACGGACGCGACCTGACCGTGGGCAGCATCCCGAAGCTGTTGATCCTCTTCTCGCTGCCCATGCTCGCCGGCAACGTGCTACAGTTTGCCTACAGCTTCGTCAATGCCATCTGGGTGGGGCATTTTCTGCCACGCGAGGCGGCGGCGGCGGTGGCGAACAGTTTTCCCGTCATCTTCGTGCTCATCCCGGTAGCGGTGGGGCTGACGATGGCCTCCAACATCCTCGTCGCCCAGTTCATGGGCGCGCGGAGCGACGTGGACGTCCGCCGGGTAGTGGGCAGTTCAGTGGTGCTGGTCGGTCTGCTGAGCATCGTCCTCTCCGCAGTGGGCTACCTGGTCATCCCAGACCTGCTGCGGTGGATGCGCGTGACGCCGGACGTCTTCCCGCTGGCGGTGCACTACCTGCGCATCTTCATGTTCACCATGCCGCTCACCTTCGGCTATTTTCTACTGGCGTCGCTGTTGCGCGGCGTGGGCGACTCGGTGACGCCACTGAAATTCCAGGCGATTTCGGTACTTATCAACGTCGCATTGGACCCGGTCCTCATCCTCGGCCTGCTGGGCGCGCCGAAGCTGGGCCTGAATGGCGCCGCCTACGCCTCGATCATCGCGCAGACGGTCGCCTTTTTCGCGCTGGCCATCCATCTGCAGCGCCGGCGGCACCTGGTGACGCCGAACTGGCGCCACCTGCAGGTACACTGGCCCACCGCGTGGCTGCTGGTGAAAATCGGCTTCCCCTCCGCCCTCCAGCAGATGCTGGTGTCGGTGGGGCTGGTCTTCGTCACCGGGTATGTAAACGCCTTCGGCGAATCAGTAACGGCGGCCTTCGGCTTCGCCGGGCGCATCGACCAACTTGCCTTTTTCCCGGCGATGACGCTGAACGCCGCGGTAACCAGCCTGGCGGGGCAGAACATCGGCGCCTGCCAGTATGGCCGGGTGCGGCAGATCTTCTGGTGGGGCGTGCTGATGAGCGGGGGCATCACCGTGCTGGTGTCGCTAATCGCGGTGACGCTGCCGGAGATGTTGCTGCACATTTTTACCAATGACGCGCTGGTCATCCAGGAAGGCGCACAGTACCTGCGCATCGTCGGCGCCAGCTACATCTTCTTCGCCATTATGTTCATCAGCAACGGCGTCATCAACGGCGCCGGGCACACCTTCTACACCACCATCATCTCGCTGGTGAGCGTGTGGGGGGTGCGCGTATGGCTGGCCAGCTATCTGTCCACGCGGCTGGGCAGCGAAATCGGCATCTGGTATGCGCTGGCCATCAGCTTTGGCGTGGCGATGCTGCTCAGCCTGGGGTACTTCTTCTCCGGGCGCTGGCGCCGATCTGTCATCCACCGCGCCAACGGCGCGCCGGCCGCCCCGCCTTGCGCTAAGCACCCGCCCCTCGACAGCTCGGAACAGTCGGGGTAGAATAGTAGTGGAATCCGTGTGCCCGGACGGCACCATGTATCGGTAGAAAGGAAGATATCCCATGATGATGTATCTGCCCATTATCGTCGTGATCGTGCTTGCCGTGATCATCGCCATGTGGTGGATCGGCACCTACAACCGCCTGGTGTCGCTGCGCGAGTCGATCCGCAACGCCTGGAGCCAGATCGACGTGCAGCTCAAGCGCCGCCATGACCTGATCCCGAACCTGATGGAGACGGTGAAAGGCTACATGAAGCACGAGCGCGAGACGTTGGAAGCGGTGACGCAGGCCCGCGCCGCGGCGATGTCCGCCGGCACCATCCCGGAGAAGCAGGCGGCTGAGGCGCAGTTGACCACGGCGCTGCACGGCCTCACCATCGCGGTGGAAGCCTACCCCGACCTGAAAGCCAGCGCCAACTTCATGCAACTGCAGGAAGAGCTGTCCGGCACCGAAGGCAAAATCGCCTACGCCCGCCAGCACTACAACGACATCACCGCCATCTACAATTCCCTGCGCCTGTCCTTCCCGGCGTCCATCGTCGCCAACAGCGGCGGCTTCCAGGCCGAGGAATACTTCGAGCTGGATTCCCCAGCCGAGCGGAATGTGCCGCAGGTGAAGTTCTAGCATATAACACCCCCTCACCCCCTTGCCCCCTCTCCCCGAAGAGAGGGAGTGTTTGCTGTCGCAGAGTGTAAGATGCATACTCCTCTTCGCGTCGCCATCATCGGCATGGGCGGATTCGCCGAATCGCATCATACGAGCCTGCTGCGGCTGGAGGAGCAGGGGGAGTGCCGGCTGGTCTGCACCTGCGACCCGCGCATGGAGGAATTCACCGAACAGTGGGAGGCGTTGCGCTTCGAGGGGCGTGGCGTGCGGCTGTTCCGCGACTACCGCGCCATGCTGGACGCCTGCCGCGACGAGCTGGACATCGTCACCATCCCCACCCCGGTGCCGCTGCACGCGCCGATGCACCGGGCCGCCTGCAAGCGGGGCTTGAGCGTCTACCTGGAAAAACCGCCGACGCTGTGGGTGAAGGAGCTGGACACGATGCGGCGCGACGAGCGCCTGGCGCCGCACCGAACGAATGTCGGCTTCAATTACATCATCGAGCCGAACCGGCAGGCGCTGAAAGCGCGGCTGGCGACGGGCGAGTTCGGCGCGCTGCGCGAGGTGAGGGTGCGCGGCCGCTGGGTACGCGGCAGCCAGTATTACGGCCGGGCCGGCTGGGCGGGGCGCCTGCTGGTGGACGGCCGCATCGTGCTCGATTCGCCGATGGGCAACGCCATGGCTCACCTGACGCAGAACGCGCTCTTCTGGGCGGGGTCGACACTCACCGGCATCGCGGCCATGCGCGCCGAACTCTACCGCGCCCACCCCATCGAGGGAGCGGACACCGTCTTCGTGGAGGCCGACCTGACGGACGGCCCGCGGCTACGCCTGGCGATGACCCACGCCTGCATGGGCAGTTCGTTCGATGACGAAACGGTCGTGTGCGACGGCGCCACCCTCACCACGCGCATGCGCTGGTCCGAGGAGCTAGGCAACTACCGCGAGTTCACCATCCGCTGGGCCGACGGCCGCGAGGAGACGGAGCGGTTGGCGCATTTCGAATATCTCGATGAGAATTTCCGTGCCTACTTCGCCTACGTGCGCGGCGAACGCCCGCAACCGATGACCACGCTGACGGACAGCCGTTCCTTCGTGCAACTCAACGACCTGGCCTACCTGGCCACCGGCCGCATCGGCGCCATCACCGGCGATGCCGTGCGAGCGGGCGTTGAAAAAGGCCGCGGCGCGGTGGTGGAGATCGCCGACATCGACGCCATCCAGACCACCTTCCTGCAGACCGGTGCCTTCCCCAGCGCGCAGGGCCTGCCATGGGCGGTGCCGTGCGACGAGGCGACGCCGGCGGACCTGCCGCGGTTGCCGGAGGTGATCGCAGGGATGATGGGGTAATATTTCACGCTCCATCACGTTCCGCTCCGTTATGCATCATGGTTGCGTGAGCGCTATCCTAATCATCGTCCCCCACCCCTGGCCCCTCCCCCGCTCCGCTGCGCTGCGCAAGGGAGGGGAAGCGCCGAGAATAGGAGCCGAGATACCTTCGACGGTTTGCTCTATCATGACGCAGAGGGGGGCCGAAAAGAGGGGGCGTGACGTTTGCGCCGTTGCGTGCAATAATATCCAGTGAGGACACCGACATGGCCATCGATGCACCGCGACAGATCGATCCTAATGGCGAATACCGGCCGCCGGCGCCGGTGGAGAAATGGATATTCGAGGACCAGATCGCCGTCAACCGGTGCGGCACCGTCTGGCTGATGATCAGCTTCTCCGTGTTCATTGTCGGCGTGGTGTGGGCGGCCGGCTACGTGATGGGCGCGCAGGATTACGTGCTCTTCATGGCTATCGGCGCGGCAGTCATCTCCTTCTTCCTCAGCTACGCCAGCTACTACAACTCCGACAAGCTGGTGCTGTCCATGTCGCAGGCGCGACCGGTGACAAAAGAGGAATATCCCTTCCTGGTGCATACCATGGAGGGCCTGTGCCTGGCGGCGGGATTGTATACCACGCCCAAACTCTACGTCATCGACGACAGCGCGCCGAACGCCTTCGCCACCGGCCGCGATCCCGAGCACAGCGCCATCGCGGTGACCACCGGCCTGCTGGAGAAGCTGGACCGCTACCAGATCGAAGGCGTGCTGGCGCACGAACTCAGCCACGTGGTGAACCGCGACATCCTGCTCTCCACCGTCACCGCGGTGATGGTGGGGATGATCGTGCTGCTCAGCGACTGGGTGACGCGCTCGATGTTTTACGGCCGGCGGCGCGACAGCGACCGTGGCGGCGCCAACGGCATTCTGCTCATCATCGCCATCCTCGCGCTCATCCTCTCGCCCATCATCGCCCAGCTCATGCAACTCGCAGTGAGCCGCAAGCGCGAATACCTGGCCGACTCGCACGCCGTGAAGCTGACGCGCTACCCCGACGGCCTGGCCGGCGCGCTGGCCGTCATCGGCGGTGACCGCGACCCGCTGGAAGTGGCCAACAAAGCCACCGCCCACCTCTACTTCACCAACCCCCTCAAAGGCGGCGGCATGAACAACCTCTTCAGCACCCACCCGCCGATTGAGGAGCGGATTAAGCGGCTGCTGAGGATGTAGGGCGTGGGGAGGAAGTAGTCAGTAAAACAGTCCGGTAGTATCGGGACTGACTGCGCCTGGTCGAGTAGGCAGTCAGTCGTGTCGATGCAATCACGAAACGTCCCCCAACCCGCTCTGCCAGGCGTAGTCTGTCCCTATCGCACCTTCGACCGGAGACAGATTATAAATTATGGCGCATAACCTGATGCCGCCCATGCTGCCACCAGCCATGGCAGGATAGTAAGGATGGTATGTAAGAATAGCGTCACGATCCAGAGCCGTACGCGAATGCCAACCTTGATAAAGCCCGCGGGGAGGGTACGCATCAAGCCTGTATACAATCCAATTCCCATTATGGCAACGAACATGCCGGCAATATACCGTGGCAGGGGATTCGGGGGCATGGTGTGGCTGGGTACTTCTATCGGCGTCCAGGCGATCATCAGTGGAGTGCTGATCACCAGGCACAGAGTGGTAGTCGAAATCGCAGCCGCCAACAAGTGGCGCGCGTATCGACCGGGTCGGCCCGCTGCCACCCACCGGGGATGCAGAATCCAACGGCCCGCCAACACCCAGGCAGTCGCAAGGGTCAGTAACGCTAACCCCCAAGCCACATCTTTTCGCTGCAGCCATCCCGCAACCGTCATACGCGCCAGCACGCCTGTGCTGCGCGTATGCAATTGCACGGTGATCTCTTGCTGTGGACTGGTATAAAAATACACGCGATTCCAAGCTGACGGGCCATTGGCAATAGTCCCAGAGGCAATCGGGGAATCACCAGCCACGGTTAATGCTTCTCGCGTTGCATATTCCTTCAGGTATTCTTCTTCCTCGCCAGGCCAGCGTACCAGGATATTCAGCAGTCGTTCACCATGACTGACGACCATATGATATTTGTTAACCTGCTGCCCGTCACCCGGTCCTTTGATCGATAGCTCATACTTCAGCGGAGCGATCACACTCACTTCATCCTGCACCACTGGCTTGCTCTCTGCAGGTACAGTGTATGGATAGCGAAATGTCATGCTATTCTGTCCGCCAATGGAGTGCTGGACCGCATACCGCATTCCCAGCCGGTTGTCGTCTTTTCGAGCTCCGGCATTCGTCAGGCGTAATACCGAACAATATGGCGGTGTCTGCGGAGTCAACCAGTCGGCATACCGCGCAGGGAAACCTGATTGCACATTTGATTGACCGACATAGAGCACGCGGACCATCATCTCAGCGGGGTGAATCATTCGCAAGGGTTTGGGCGGCGATCCCCAGGCATTTTCACGAGCACGGGCAAAGACCGGAAATGCAAGCGTGGGCAACGATACCGGATTCCCCAGGCCGGCAAATGCAATCGTGGCGGCAGCAGTAAGTGGCGTCTCGATGGTGGCGTGTGCCAGACCGGCACGGTGCTTCATCACCGCATGCGCATCTCCCAGATAGTGGTTAAAGAACTCTGACCCGCGCATGCGTTCAACACGGAAACCTGTTGGCGGATGATAAAAGGGAATACAATAAGTGATGGATTGTCCCGAGCCGACACCGGCGATCGCCACGTAGGCATCGACGTCGGCAGAATCTGGATGTAGCTTGATGACTGCGCCACGCGCAATCTCTCGCGGCGCGGTGTGTGCCGGCTTGTCGAGAATAACGCCGGCCAGAGAAACGAGCGGTATGCACAACAGCACGATCAGCAGCACGCGCATCACCGGTCCTCCTGCGGGATTCTCGCTATCTCAATATAGCCGCTACCCTTCCCCGTTAAACCGTGATACGATTGCCGACACCATTTTCACCCGGGGGAAGTCGGCGTTGGGGGGGACGTTGTCGCCCATGCCGAGGATGAAGCCGTGGCAGTGGCCGACCTGCTGCAGCAGTTCCTCGACATAGCGGGCGAGTTCATCGCGGGTGCAGCCTTCCTCACACATGAAGACGGCGGGGATGCCGCCTTGTACCGTCACTGTGCCTTCCAGCGCGTCCATGCAGACGCGCATGTCTACCTGGCTCATCGGTTTCGGGGTGACGGCTTCGATGATGTCGAGGCCGCATGTCGCGATATGCGGCAGCAGCGTGGCGAGTTGGCCGCACCAGTGCCCCTGCGCCAGCTTGCCACCGGCGTGGAGGATGTCGCGCACTTGCTGGTAGAATGGCACGGCATACCGCGCGAAATAGTGCGGCGGGCAGGTAAGCTGGTCCATGTTGTCTCCGTTGCTCACGACTTCGCACGGCCCCTGCGCCGCCAGCCGGTAGGCCTCCAGGAATTTCGCCGCCATCACGTCGAGAATCGTCTGGAACGCTTCCGGTTCGTCCGCGAGCAGGAAATAGGCATCCTGATAGCCGACCTCCATCTTCGCGAACTCGATGAACGGCACGGCCGGCAGGCAGGTGAGCACGATGCCATCCTCGCCTACCACCGCCGACTGCGCGTCGTAGTGCTCGGTGGTCAGGTGGTACCGCGTCGCCTCGGTAAGGTAGCGGAAGGCGGGGAAGTCGTCGATGGTCTTCACCCGATGCTCCACCAGGAACCACGCTTTCGACGAGTCCGGCGCCTGTCGGTGCACCGTGCGCAGCGCGCCGACGGGGGTGTGGAAATGGGTGATCTGCGTTTCGCCCAGGTCTTCCACCTCCACGCGCACCGAGGGGTCCAGTTCCGCCCGCACCACCGGCACCCGCCGCCAGAGGGTGGCCCCCACCGCGCGCTGGATGTCATCGCAGTCCAGGCCCCGATATTCAGCGGGGATGGTGCCGTTGGCGGTGTTTACCGCGTACCAATGGTCGAAATTCGCCGCCCAGGTGAGCCGGTCGACGGGTTGCCGCCGCAGCGCCTGCATGAAATCGGTGCGTCTGCTCATCATCATACCTCTCGCCGGATTCGCCGGGGTTTGCTATACTGATGCAAGGTTGGCCCCCAGCTCAAGCAGGGGTCTGCGCGAAGCCGGCTGAAGCCGGCAGAATCGGTCATTGTACCGTTTGTCTTTTTCAATTTGCATTTACATTTCCCTCCCATGCCATTCCCGTTTCGCCTTGGAACCACCTCGCATATTTACGAAGACACCGACCTGGTCGGCAACGTGCGCCGGCTGGGGCCGCTGGTGGATGACGTCGAGCTGGTGCTCTACGACACCGCCGATTACGGCTCGAACATCCCCGATGCGGCGGCCGTCGCCGACCTAGTGCGGCTGGCGGCGGAATACCACCTGACCTACACCATACACCTGCCGGAAGACCTGTGGCCGGAGAATGACTCGCTGGCGAAGGCGGCCCGGGTCATCGACGCCACACGCGCGCTGCGGCCCTTCGCCTACATCGCCCACCTCGACGGCCGTTCGCTGCCGCCCCACCCCGCGCTGGCCGACACGTCGGACTGGCGGCGCAAGTCCGGTGCGGCACTCGACGCCGTCATCGCGATAGCCGGGCAACCGGAACTGGTGTGCGTGGAAAACGTGGAAACCTGGGATCCGTATCTCTTCGGCGATATCGTGTGCGAGCGAGGCGCGCGATTCTGCGTGGATGTGGGGCATCTCTGGCTGGAAGACGCATTTGTTGACGCCTATCTGTGCAGCCATTTGCCGCACGCAACCGTCATTCACCTGCATGGCGTGGGCGCCCGCGACCATCAATCGCTGGCACTGATGCCGCTCGATGACATACGGTATATTTGTGAAGCTCTTAGCTTCCCCGACAGCGAGCGCGTGGTGACTCTCGAAGTCTTCTCCGAAGATGATCTGCTGGAGTCGCTGCAGGTAATGCAGCGCTGCAAACGGGCATGCAAACCTTGACGCTGAGCGCACGGACTGGTACTATGCGGTCTACCGGACAGCGACGCGGGAAGACGGTGCGAGACCGTCGCTGACGCGCAACTGTGACCGCCCACGCGGGAGCCAGGGAACCGTCCTGTCCGATTTTTTCGCCGAATGCCTCGCGCGATACGGGGTTGGCGCTGTGCGTAGTATCCACAGCCCCGAATCCCCGCGCCGGATCGGGGTTTTGTCATGCGCAGCCGCCTGCCGATAAGCATCCTTATCATTATAATCGCCTCATTCATCGTGGTGTCGAGTTTGGCATACTGGAAAGGCAGTATACAAATCGGCGCCGAGAACCGCGCCACGCGGCTGTCCGGCGCCACCTTCCCTATCACCGTCACCGACGTGCGCGGCGAAAAGATCACCATCGCGAAGCAGCCCCAACGCATCATCTCCACCGCGCCCAACAACACGGAGATTCTCTTCGCCATCGGTGCCGGGCCGCGGGTGATCGCCGACACGGATTACTGCGACTATCCGCCCGAGGCGGCGACGCTGCCGAAGATCGGCGGCTACCTGGACCCGAACGTGGAGAAGATCGTCTCGCTGAACCCCGACCTGGTGCTGGCCACCCGCGGCACCAGCAAGGCGATCCTCGACCGCATGGCGACACTGAAGGTGCCCGCCGTCTGCCTGGACCCGGAATCGATTCCGGAAACGCTGGAGGCCATCCGCACCATCGGCGCGGTGACCGGCGAAACGGCTAGTGCAAAGAAGCTGGCGCAGGCGCTGGACGCACGCCGGCAAGCGGTGCTGGCGAAGACCACGCCACTGCCAGCGGTGACACGCCCGACCACCCTCTTCCTCTTCACGGCGGAGGATCTGAACGCGCTCTACTCCGTCGGCCCAGGCAGCCATATCGACGCGATGATCGCTGATGCCGGCGGGCGCAATGTAGGCGCGCACGCCACCACCCCCTGGCCACAACTCTCGCGCGAGACGGTCTTCGCCTCCGATCCGGAGGTGATTCTGGTGCTGGACGGCAGCGTGATGAGCAAGCCGATCACCCCGGCGGAAGCGCTACGGCGCTTTCGCGCCAACCGCCGCTGGCGCGACGTGCGCGCGGTGAAAACCGGCCGCGTGGCGGTGCTGGACGGGGACGCGCTGACGCTGCCCGGCCCGCGCATGCTCGACGGATTGGAGGCGATGGCTGCGGCGCTGCATCCGGACCTATTCCCCATAGGAGAGACAAAATGAGCGAGCCCGTGCTGGAAGCGCGATCGCTGGTGGGCGGGTATGACGGGCGGCCGGTGCTGCGCGGGGTGAGCTGCGCGCTGGCCCCGGGAGAGTTCCTCGGCGTCATCGGCCCCAACGGCTCCGGCAAAAGTACGCTCATTCGCGCCATCACCGGCCTACTGCCGCTCCGCGAGGGCGAGGTGCGCGTGGCAGACAAGCCGCTGGCCGCCTACCCGGCGCGCGAGCTGGCGCGGTGGATCGCCGTGGTGCCGCAGATCAGCCACCCGGCCTTTGCCTTCACCGTGCGCGAGGTGGTGGAGATGGGGCGGCACCCCTACCTGGGGCGCTTTGCCGCGCCCGGCCCCGCCGACCGCGAAGCAGTCGAGGAGGCGATGGCGCTCACCGATCTCCTCGACCTGCGCAACCGGCCAGTGGACCAGCTCAGCGGCGGCGAGTTCCAGCGGGTGGTCATCGCCCGCGCGCTGGCGCAGCAGCCGAAGATTCTCCTGCTCGACGAGCCCACTGCGCACCTGGACATCGGCCACCAGGTGGCCACCTTCGAACTGCTGGCGCGGCTGCACACCGAGCAGAACCTGGCAGTGCTCTGCGTCTCGCACGATTTGAACCTGGCGGCGGAATACTGCCGGCGCCTGCTGCTCTTCTCCATGGGCACCGTCTACGCGGAAGGCTCACCGACGGCGGTCATCACCCAGGACAACCTGCTGGCCGTCTACGGTACGCTGGTGCGCGTGGCGGAAAACCCGCACAGCGGCCAGCCGATGGTACTGCTGAACCGCGAGTGCGCCGACGACGAGGAGGGCAACGCATGAGCACCCTCCGCGCGCGCGCCGGGCTGGTGCTGCTGCTGTTGGGCATCGCCGTCGTCGTTACCGCCGTGCTCTCCGCGGGCGTCGGCCAGTGGCGCATCGCCCCGGGCGAGGTGCTGCGGGCGCTGGGACACTGGCCCTTCGGCAGCAGTGAGCTGGACCCGGTGACGCGCATCATCTGGTTCGAGCGGTTGCCGCGCATCGCCCTCGCCCTGCTGGCGGGCGGCGCGCTGGCCGCGGCGGGCGTGGTGATGCAGGCGCTCTTCCACAACCCGATGGCCGACCCATATATCGTCGGCGTCTCCTCCGGGGCGGCGCTGGGGGCGGTGGCGGCTATCGCGCTGCACCTGCCCATGCTGGCGCTGGGCTTCAGCCCCGTCGTCTTCCTTGCCTTCCTCGGCGCGCTGGGCGTCACCGCGCTGGTCTACGGCATGGCCCACCGCACCGGGCGCGTGCCCATTACCACGCTGCTACTTACCGGCATCGCCGTAGGCAGCCTGCTGCAGGCCATCACCACTTTCCTGCTCATCAGCCGCGGCAATCTGGAGCTGCGCGAGGCGACCACCTGGCTGATGGGCGGGCTGGCGCGGGCTGACTGGCCGCAAATCGCCGCCATGCTGCCTGGCACCGTCGTCGGCCTCGTCCTCACCCTCTGCTGGCAGCGCGAGTTGAACGCCCTGGCCCTCGGCGACGACACCGCCCACCACCTGGGTGTCAACCTGGGCCGCACCCGCGCGGCGCTGCTCTTCCTCGCCTCGCTGCTGGCAGCCGGCGCGGTCGCGGTCAGCGGTATCATCGCCTTCGTCGGGCTCATCGTGCCGCATACCATGCGCCTGCTCGTCGGTCCCAACCACCGCATCCTGCTGCCCGCCTCGCTCCTCGGCGGCGGCCTGCTTCTCCTCTGGGCCGACATCCTCGCCCGCACCGTCCTCCCCGGCGCCGAACTCCCTATCGGCATCGTCACCAGCATCCTCGGCGCGCCATTTTTCCTGTCGCTGCTCTACCAGCGGGGGAAGGTGTAGGCGCCGCGACACGACGCGACGCTACGGCTTCAACAACCGCGTCGTCTGGTTCCAATCGGTGGGCGCCAGCAGCACGCCACGGTCGGTTTCGGTGGGACAGCATTCGTGCGCGAAGGTCCACGGCAGCGGGAAGGACGCGCGCCACCGCAAGCCGTCGGAGGTGCGCCACATCATGCGATGATCGCCGTCAGCCGCCCACCCGGACAGGCAAAACAGCTCATCCTTGTAGACGAAATTCGTCGACCACAATGAACCCGGCCAGGGGGTGTGCTCCAGCACCCGCGTCCAGGTGGCGCCGTCGAACGTCCAGACATCGTCGAACTTCTCGCTGGGCTTGCCGCTGAAGCCGGCATAGGTGCCGCCGTGCATCAGCCACAGCTTCCCCTTCCACGCCGTCAGCAGTGGACCGAAGGCCATCCGCGCTTTCCAGGGGGCATCCGGCAATTGCGTCCAGGTGGCGCCGCCATCGACGGACTTGTAGACGCTGCTGACGGCGCTCTCCGGATCGCGGCCTTTCTGCTGACCACCCATCACGTAGATGTCGCTGCCCAGTACGCCGACGGCCATGCCGAAGCTGTTCTTCCACGGCGGGGCGTCGCACATCTTCACCCAGGTAGCGCCGTCCGTGGAACGGAAGATCGACTGGTTGCCGCCAGTGCGCTCGTAGCAGGCGACGTAATACAGATAATTTGTGTCGCCGACTTTCAGGGGAAACGCCGCGGCCCCCTGGCTCGGGGTGAATGGCTGGATCTGCTTCACTTCCGTCCAGGTGGCGCCGTAATCGGTGGATTTCCACACGTCATTGGCATTTGAGACCGTTTCAATGGCCCCGCCGACGATCCAACAGGCGCCGTTGAAAAAGGCGGTGCCGGAATCGTCACGCCAGTGATACGGCGCCGACTTCGTCCGCGTCTCGATGGTGACGCCGTCAAATGTCGTGAAGGTATTCAACACCTGTTGGCCGCCGGCGCGGGCGATCATCCCTTCCGCCTGCAACTGCGCAGTTTTCACCTCCAGCGCCTCGCCCCAGATGGCCATCTCCCGCACCGCGCTGCGCTGGGCACACAGGCGCACCGCCGACATGGCGCCACGCGCAACGGGAGTCGGCCCGGCCAGCCGCGTCGCCCCCGCCGCGTCGAGACGGTATATCGTCGACTCAGTGCCAGTGTTGATGACGGCGATGACGTTCCACTCAGTGTCGCTGGGCGCGGAAGCGGCCGGGCCGGAGACACCATGGACGCCGGCATACACGGCATTCCCCGCGCCGGCGCCGCCCCCGGGCGTAAAACCGATCGTGAAGTCGTTGCCGGCAGCGGCAACGGCGTGCAGCAACGCCGCCAACGGCTCGCCGCGGCACCATTGTCGGCGCGCCAGCACCAGCACGGTGGATGGCGCGGTACCACCCAATGCGGCACAGAGCGCGGGATTGGTGGTGGACAGGTATTTTCGCGTCTCATCCGGTTGCCACAGGCAACTGCCGCCGGTCAGCAGGTTCGCCTGTTCGGTGGAACGTTGTATAAATGGCGCATCAGCGGGCGCGGCGGTGAGATGCGCGCCGTTAGGCGACAGATCTTTCAGGCCGGTCAGGTAGGATTGGCTGAAGGTGATGTCAGAGAGGCAGACGCCTTTTCCAGCCTCCCCGACCTGCGGCAGCGCGCCGTTGCTCACCGTCGAGATCGCCATGGCGGAGCGGATATTCGTCGCGCCTTGCAACCAGAGATCGACTTTGAAAAAGCCGTTCGCCGCCGGGGTGACGTGGAACCAGGTGTTGTCGCGAGAGGCATACGGGTGCTTTCCGACGCGCCCCCGGCCATCCGCGGAAAATTCGAATTCCGGAAAGAACGTCGAGCCGTCCGCGACCCAGACCGGCGCGCCATTGATCGACTTGTAATAAAACCCGATTTTACATGGCCCGGTGACATAGCCGACAGGCGCGCTGGAGAGCCAGCGCCAGGTGACCCCGGCCACTTCCATCATGTTGTAAGCATTCGTGCCCCCGCGTGGGTCGGGTTGCCGACCGGCAACAACGAGGCCCTGGGCGGCATTGGGGTTTTTCCAGGTAGTCAGCGCCGCGGGGATAGTCACATCCACAATCGTGCCGTTCGGTTCCCGATCATCCGCAGACCACCAGGCCAGGTTGCTTTTCAGGTCGGTAGGCGCCGGTGGCGCGGCCACTGTCAACCCCCAGAAACTCAGTATACAGATCACGAGGCTAATAATACGCATGTGAACCCTCCAGAATGACGCCGGCGTCATGGCGCGGATCGAGGTATTGCGTCGGCACCTCTCCATTATACCGATAATTCACCGATTCATCTCGCGGTGGGAGGAACACCCGTGCCTTCGCCGAATCCTCCCGAAGTAATCCGCAAATCGAGGTGTTCATATGCTCTGGACCGACCCCTCCGCTCTCCGTATCTGGCGCGGCGTCGACGGCCGCGTGGAGGCGTATACCGATGACGTTCTGGCGGGCATTGCCGCCGAGGGCTTCACCGGCATCTGGGTGTTTTGCATCCTGCGCGACCTGATGGACAGCCGCGTCTTCCCCGAGTTGAACCGGGCGGGGGCGGGGGAGCGACTGGCGGCGATTCAGGCGCTCATCGACCGTGCGGCACGGCACGGCATCGGCGTCTATTTGTACTTCAACGATCCGGTGGGGGTGAAGAAGGACGATCCCTTCTGGGAGACGCACGCCGAGTTGAAGGGCGTAGAGAAGTGGGGCATGTGGGCGCTGTGCACCTCGACGCCGGCGGTGCAGGCCTTCTTCCGCGACGCCGTCGAAAGCGTGATGCACCCGCTGCGCAACCTGGGCGGGGTGATCCTCATCACCGCCTGCGAGGACCTGACACACTGCTGGTCGAAATCCGCGGTGCGCAAGGGCGCGCCGTTGCCGACCTGCCCGCGATGTGTAACCCGCGAGCCGGCGGACATCATTCTTGAGCTCATCCAAACCTGGGCCGACGTGCGCGCCGCCCACCCCACCCCCTTCCGCATCCTCGCCTGGAACTGGGAGTGGAGCTACTACTACCCGGACCCGCAGGCGGAGATCGCGCTGCGCCTGCCAGCGGGCGTCGAGCTGGTGCTGGGCTTCGAGATGGGCGGCGAGAAGGAACTGTTCGGCCGCACCGTGCCCGTCGGCGAATACGCCTTGAGCTACGCCGGCCCGGGGAAACAGTTCACCCTCACCCGCGAGGCAGTGCGGCCGCTGGGCACGCCGGTACACGCGAAGATTGAGATCAATAACACCCATGAGCTGTGCAGCGTGCCGAACCTGCCGGTGATCAGCACATTGCACGCGCGCTTCGCGGCGATGACGGCGCTGGAGGCGGCTGGCTACATGGGCTGCTGGAGTATGGGCGCGCGCTTCACGCTGAACACCGCCGCCATCCGCCTCTTTATGAGCGACCCCGCTCGCTTCATGGACGAAGGCACCTTCCTCGACGCGCTGGCGCGCGACTATTTCGGCCTGGCGGACACCGCCGGCGTCATCCGCGCCTGGCAAGGCTTTTCCCGGGCATTCAATCACTACCCGTTCTTCGTGAACCTGCTCTACCACGGCGTGCACAACGATGCCCCCGCCCGCCCGCTGTCGCTGCTGTATGTGGGCCAGCCGACCGGCCGCTCCTGGTGCCCAGACGAGCGCGGCGACGACCTGGGTCACGCCCTGTACGCCTTCCACGCCGACTGCTCCGCTTTCACGCTGGACGAGGTCATCGCCGGCTACACCGCCATCCGCGACGGCTGGGAGGCGGCGCTGCCCGACTACGAAGCAGCGTTGAGCCAGCCCGCCGACAACCCCGAGCACGCCCGCCACCGCGCCGAGGAGCTGAGCGTCGCGCGCATGCTGGCGGTGCAGTTCCGCTCCATCGTCAACGCCTTCCGCTTCTACCGCGAGCAGCAGCGCGCCATGGCCGAATACCATCTCGCCGCCCCCTGCAACCTCCCTCGCGACCCGGCGATGCTCGCCATCATGCGGGAGGAATTGCAGAATGTCGCCCGCGCCCTCCCCCTCGTCGACGCCGACCCCCGCCTGGGCTGGCACCAGGACGTGAAGGACTACCAGTACAACGGGGCGAAGATTCGGGAGAAGATGGCGCAGATGGAAGCAGAGTTGCACCATATAACGTGATTAGTAAAGACCAATTCTTGCTTATTCTTCATTTAGCTTAATCTTTAGCATTTGTGTTACAATCTCTCGTGCCTCAACTTGCAATGACAGCAATACACGCTCATCTTTCGTATCGAGGTAGTCTACTGCTGCTGAAAGCATTACCAATGCTTGCCTGCATTCTTCATGATCACCGACAAATGACTTCCAATCATCAACCCACCTTTTACGCATTATACGATCGTATTTATACAAAACTTCTATGCTTCGTGTTATTACCAAGCCAGCAAAATCATATCTCTCATTGTTGTCATCGTTTATAGCATTTATAAATGCCTCAAAAGCAGCCGTCAAATTGGATGTCATATATAAGGATAATCCATAATACATCCATGCATGACTCGAGCAATCTTGGCTTGCAATCAATTTCTTAAAACGATTTAGTGCTTCTTCTTTCTGGTTACATACTGACATCCAGAACAACGTATTCGGGTCAATGGTGTCTGTCGTTGCTGCTTTTTTAGCAATATCTTCAATATCTGGAATATCTTTTATATCAACTTCTTCATGCGCAACAATCCTGAAGAATTCATCAATGGCATTTGTGATGGGGGATATGCTTATCGACTTCCGCAGTGCTTCTAATGCCTGCATATACTTATTCTTGTGAAATAGTATATGACCTTTTATGAGTAACATTGCAGAATTTCTTTTATTAATTTTCAAACCATCCCTAATTAGCTCCAATGCTTCATCATACATTTCTTTATTCATTAACAATGCACTCATACAAGTATAATAAGTATTTAGTAATTCGCTCGGTATTTTATTAACATCATCGATCTTAACAAATTGATTGTATGCTTCATTATTTCTACCAATAGCGAACAATACACTGCATAATATAACACGAAGAATATTACTCTGTTCATTATGTGTTATACCTTCATTTAATACGATGATACTCTCATCAATTCGACGTATTTTCAACAAGAAAGTAGATTTGCACATATAATCTATTTCACTACCGCGCAATGAAATTAATTCATCTGATACTTGTAGTATGCTATCAATTTCACCATCGTCAATATATCGCTCCATATCACTCATACAAGTGGCTATTCGCGGATCTTCGTTGTCAGTGTCCATTTGACGCAACGCTTCTTTTATACAAGCTTGTTCGAAAATTGCATCTGGCGCAACTAAGTCGAGTCGCATTACTAATTCATCTTTCGAATACCAGCGGCGTAAAAAGTCAACGAACAACCTGATTGGACCTCCACGATATTCTTTCACTTCAAAACACAACCTCATCAAGGGTTCACGCAATTCATAAAAACTCTCGCGGCGATCCTTAGTAGGTGTAATAGAACGAAGATAACCTATTCGTTTTAAATCACGCAGGTGATTTGCCGCAGTCTGTGATGACATAAAGCATCGACGCGCAATCTCTTTTACCGTTACTGCGCCTGACGCATGCGCGAGGAATTCTATCAACTGTTGTTGTTGCTGTGAGAGCAGATTAATGCACCCCTGATAATACGGCGTCAAATCGTCCAACATACGCATGACGGGATCAACAAGTTCATCAAGGGATTCACAAGTGAGAAATTCAGAAAATACTACATACACTCGGTGGTTGCCACCGGCAATATGATGGACGGCGCGCACACGGGCACGGCCCATTGGAGTACGCAGAAATGCAGCGAGTTTCTCATCTTTCCGCACGGTCGCGATATGCTCTAACAGGCTTACAGCTTCGTCGAGCGTGAGCTCACGCAGGTGATTAGTGGTGAAGAAACCATAGAACGGCGATGTCTGCAGCGAGACACCGTTAAACAGTGTCGTGGCGGTTGCCACAATCGTTACCCGTCCGCTCTCCTGGAGAAATGCACGTAAATCGCATTGCCCGGTCTCCTTCAGACCGGCAAAGATGTCACCCAGATTTTCGATGACCAACAATAGTGTTCGGCTATTCAAGTAATCGAGCAACAACGCTTTCGCCGAACGTTCAGCCGCTTTTCTACTCTGATCGTATAATGTCTGGATCCCCTCGAGTAAAGCCTCGTCATTGTATTCACGCGCTAAGGCATGCAGTATACGCATGAAGAGTTCAAGCAACGAAGTGACCCCTCTCTCCTCTTCACGCAGCCAGGCGAGGCGTAACTGTTCGCGTAATTCGATATCACCGCGAACCCGATTCGCGATCAACGCAACGAAATGCGTCTTCCCCAAGCCGCGTGGTCCGATGAGCAAGTGATAATGCTTGGCGCTGGTCGTGGCGCTGTGCCGAATATCATTCATCACCACTTCGGCGAGTTGTTCGCGCTGCACGAATAGCGCTTCGAGGGTTTCCGGCGCTTCCATACTTGGCGTGAAGCGTGATATGAACGTCGATGTCATCGTTTCACCTCTCTTATATACCACGGTTCAGGCACCACCAGCGCTTGATCAGGGTATAGCGGAACTGGTACTGACCTTCGAGCGTTCGTTCCAAGTAGTGATCCTGGCATAGCAGCTTCAGGATCGTGCGAACCCGCTCCTCGTCATCGCTAACGACACGCGACTTGAAACGGTTGTAGATATCCGCGAATGTCAGCGAGCCCTCCACAGCCGCCAGTATATCCAGCAGCGCCAAAATTGCGCTGCGATCCTGTGCATCATAATAGGTTTCGATACGCTCTTCATAATGCCGAAGATGCCATGGGTCCGCATCAGCCACCAATACCTGGGCAACGATCTGCTCAACGTTTTCAACTTCGACAGGTGGAGCGCAGGACCGCATCGTGGCAGCCAGGTAGTGGATATAATATGGGATATTATCGACAGCCTCTGCCATGGCACGTGCCACCGGGTATGGATGATCGGTGATGATATTCGCTCCTTCGAGTAGACCACGCGCAAGCGTTAGCGCGTCCTCCGGAGTCAACGGGGGTACTTCAAGGGTCCGCATATCATTCGTTGGGTCATTTGAATAACCTTCGCGCTTCAATTTTCGTAATACATGATGCAAGCCGACCGAGCCTGTATATACCATCCGCAAATTCGGATACATCTGCCGCATCGCCCGCAGGGTGTCGAGGATTTCCATTGCAACCAGTCCACCCTCGCGCTTCATGATATTGTCAATCATCAACGGAAGCTCGTCCCATAAGAAGATGAGTGACGTCCCTTTCGCGGCGTGGATATCGGCCAACGCACCGTTCAACAGCTTCTTCCACGGAGGCAATCCGACTTTCAGCGTCACACCAACTCCTGCAGCTTCCGCTCCACCGATATGCTCTAATACCTTCCGCGCAGTATCTTTTGTGCGCTTTTTAACGCTAAGCTGCTCTTCGACATCTTCGTAGACAATCTCGGCGAAATCCAATGGCGTATGCACCTGTTCCAAGTCACGGTATATTATGCCTGGATTGCCTTTCTGGGTAGCGCGGAGTTTTTTCAACACCATCGTCTTCCCCATGCGCCGCACAGCGGTAAGCACGAGACTTTGCCGCTTAAGTGCTTCCCAGAACTGTTCTACCAAAGCATCGCGCCCAACGATCTCTTCCGGCGCAAGTTCACCACCCGGATTCGGAATCAGCTTCAACACTACACCTTACCCCCTATGTATGCACCAAAGTTATTGTACACCATTTTTGGCGTACGTCAATAGCTGTGTAGAAAATAGGAGCAATATATTGGGGAGTTACCGCTTCAGCTTGAACTCAATCCGCACCCGAATTGTCGACTCAACCGCTACGTCGTCCTCGTATTTGGGGGTGAAGCGCCAGCGGGATTTGACGTCGGCGACGGCGGCGGCGTCGAGGCGGGGGTCGCCGGAGGTGGCGGTGATTTCGGCGTCGGTTACTTTGCCGGCGATGTCGAGTTTCACGCGTACTACGGCGGTACCTTCCACGCCGTCGCGGCGGGCGTCGGACGGATAGCGCGGTTCGGTTTTGCGGGTGACCATCGGCCGGCGCACGGCTTTCGCCGCGGGCGGCTCCGGTTTGGGTTAGGGTTTCGGCTCAGGCTTGGGTTCCGGCTTTGGCTCAGGTTTCGGTTCCGGTTTCACGGGTGGCGGGTCGTCTGCAAGTTTTACCGGCGGGGGCGGGTCGGCCGGTTTCGTACCGGTGCCGTGGCTGCCCGTGCCGGTGCCGCCGGGCACGCCGCCGGGGGCGCCGCTGCCGGTGCCATCGCCGGTGCCGCGGGCCACCGTCTCGCCGGGGTCAGTGCCGGGGGTGCCGCCGCCATGGCTGCCGGCGGGTGGGACGTCGTTGCCGCTGGGCGTGCCGGGATCGGGCGCGCCATCGGGCGGGAAGGCCGGCGTGTCGACGCGCGGCGGATCGGACTGCGGCTTGTCATCGACCCGCGGCGGTGCCGGCACGGCCGGGTCAGGCCGCGGCGCAGGAAACTGGCGGAGAATCTCCTCGACCGTCTTCACGTCCTGCAGCTTCTGTGTTATCTTCGGCACCGGCGGGGGCGGTACGGCGGGCTGGAAATCGGGAATGACGGGCAACGCAGCGGCCTTCACCGGCGCGTCCTCGATGGCCAGCGGGGCTTCCAACTCGACGGCGAGGGCGGCGGGCGGCGCGGCCGGCGGCACGGCCAGCCGCAGCAGGCAGCCGACCAGCAAACCATTCACCAGCAGAGACACCAGCATCGGCGCCATCCGTCCCGTCCGTCGTTCACTCATCGACCTGTCCTCCGTGACTGCTGCGTGGCCACCACCAGCCGGGCAAACCCGGCCTGCTGGGCCAGCGTCATGATGCTTACCACGCGGCCGTGCGCCGTGCGGGTGTCCGCCTGCACGATCACCCGGCTGGTGGGGCCATACACCTGCATCTCGCGCGCCAGCAGCGCATTCATCGCCGCGTCGGAGACGAGACGCCCCTGCCAGTAGTAGCCGCCCTTGCGGTCCACGCCGACGACGATGTCATGCGGCTGCTGGGCGGCGGCGCGGGTGGCGGAGGAGGTGGGCAACTGGATGGGCATGCCGGCGCGCGCGGAGAAGGTGGCGGTGACCATGACGATGATGAGCAGCACCAGCACCACGTCGACCAGCGGGATGATATTGATCTCCACCTTCGGATGATGCTCATGTTTTCGCCCGCGCGCGAGACTCATCGTACGGCCCCCTCTTCCTTCGGCAGCCACTGCGCCGCAGTCTCCTCCCACTCCGCCACGCGGCGGTTGATGGCCGCGGTGAAGAGGTGGTACGCCGCCACGGCGGGGATGGCCACGGCCAGGCCGCAGGCGGTGGCGACCAGCGCGGTGGCGATGCCCGATGCCACCACTTCCGCGCTCATCATATTCTGCACCTTCATTGCCTGGAAGGCCTGAATGATGCCAATGACGGTGCCGAGCAAGCCGACATAGGCGGCGGTGTTGCCAATGACGCCCAGCACCGGCAACCCACCCTCCAGCCGGTGGCGGCGGGCGGTGATGGCGGTATCCATCAAGGTGGCCAGGTGCTCGCGGCCGCTACCGGCGTGCTCATCGCGCAAGGCAGCGAGTTGCCCGAGCAGCGAGCCGGGCGCCTCGCGCCCCTGTAAAAAAGCGCGGTCCGCCCCGATGCCGCGCCGGAAGGCCAGCAACCGGTCGATGATGATGCCCCATGATGCCAGCGACGCCGCCAGCAGGATGAGGAGCACCGGATCGTGAAGGAGATGATGCATGGGCATAGTGCGAATTCCTGATAATATGTTTGCGATATATCGTTGCGCGCTCCCGCGCGCCCTCACCCCCTGCCCCCTCTCCCAATACTGGGAGAGGGGGTGTGCGGGGACGTGCGGCTTATTGCCAGACGGAGCGGATGCCCGCTTCGATGCCGCGGCCTTCGGCGCGGTAGCCGGCGATCTCTTCATACCCCTTGTTGAGGAGGTTGCGAATCGTCAGGTAAGGCTGCACGGCGCCGGTGGCGCGGGTAATCGCCAGGTCGACGATGGTGCGTCCGGGCGCGGTAATGGTGCCGTAGGTCACCGGGTCGGTATCCAGGCGCTTTTCGCCCCAGCGGCCGGCCAGCGTGCAGTTCCAGAAGCCGAGTTGCGTGCCCAGGGTCAGCGTGGCCTGGTTGCGCGGGCGGCGCTTCAGTTGCACGCCGGTGTCGCGGTTGACCGCATCGGTGTAGTTGTAGCTGGCGCCCAGGCGCGCGGCGCCAAAGATCGTCTGCTGCCAGGACACTTCAATGCCTTCGTGCCCGGTGCGGGCGATGTTGTTCATGGTCATGCCGTTCCAGGCGATTTTGTTATACACCAGGTTGCGGAAGATGGCCACGTCCAGCGTGCTGGATTTCCCCTGCCAGTTCAACCCGAGCTCGAACTGGTTGGAATTCTCCGGCTGCAGATTCGGGTTGCCGGTGAGGCCGAAAGCGTTGTAATACAGCTCGGACAGGCCCGGCGAGCGAAAGCCCTCGGCGTAGGAGAGGCGCAGGAACGCGTCCGGGGTGATTGCGCGGCTGATGCCCACGCGCGGGGTGAGGCGGCCGCCGGCGGTGGAGTGGTCGTCGTAGCGCAGCCCGAGCACCAGGTCGGTGGCACCGAGCACGGGGAAGCGGTCCTGCAGGAAGAGCGCGCGGTTGTTGATCGACTTATCCTGGGTGCTCTTCAACGCGCCATCGGTGAATTGGCTATCCTCGTAGTGCTCGCTGCGATATTCCAGGCCGGCCACCAACGCGTGGTCGCCCAGCTCGGTGCTGAACACCGCCTCGCCGGCATTGGTGGTGCCGTCGGTGAGCGAGAGAAAGTTTGCCAGCGCCATGGTGCTCCAGTCCATGTTGTTCGGGCTTGACTGCTCCATTTTCTGTAGGAGCCGGTAACCGCGCAACGTGAGCCGGCCGCCCGCCAATTGTGTATCGGCGGTGAGATCCATGCCCTGGCGATCAAACTCCATGCGGTCGTCCGGGTCGGGACTGGTGATGGCATTCGGCAGCCCGACGTCGTCGCGGTAGCTCTCGGCGTGCAGGGCCAGGTTCCACCCTCTCACGTCGGGGAGGGTCAGCCGTCCGTTGACATTAGTGGCGCGGTAGTCGCTGTTCGGCAGCGAGCCGTCATATGTCGGCAGACTGCCGGAGAGACGCCAGCCCATGGCCTGCGTCGTGCCATAGACGGACAGGTCCAGCGTCTGGCGGCCGTTGTTGCCGGAGCCAAGCGTCAGGTTGCCGCCGGCACCGTCCGGCTGATTGGTGAAGATGTGGATGACGCCGCCGAGCGCGTCCGAACCGTACAGGCTGGAGGCGGGGCCGCGGATCACTTCGATGCGCGCGACATCGGCCAGGTGGAATTTCGACAGGTCCACCGAGCTGAAGGACGAGTTGCTGATGCGCACGCCGTCGACGAGGATGAGCGTCTTATTCGCGTCGGTGCCGCGCATATACACCTCGGCAAGCTGGCCGAACTGGCCGCTTTGCCCGATGATGACGCCGGGCACCAGCTTCAGCGCATCAGCGACGGTCTGCGCGCCTTCGTTGCGCATCGTCTCGCCGGTAATGACGGTGGCAGTGGCGATAGACTCGCTCTGCGGGCCTTCGATGCGGTCGGCGGTGACCAGCACGGTCACTTCGGGTTCGTCGTCGTCAATGGTGTCGGCGGCCAACACAGGCAGCACGCACAGGGTGAGCGCGGCACAGAGCGCCCACCAGCGGGGGACACGGAACATGATCGAAACCTCCTCTAGGCTACATGGGGGACAGATGTATCGTCGGCGTCGACGCACAGCGCCAACGCGTAGATCCAGGATGACAGGCGATTGAGATATTGCACCACCAGTGGCGGCACGCCGTCGCCGGCCTGTGCCAGCCCCACCACCTGCCGCTCGGCGCGGCGGATGACGGTGCGGGCGATGTGCAGGTGGGCGCCGCCCACGCTGTCGCCAGGGGTGATGAAGCCGCGGAAACCGACGTCCCAGGCGCGCAGGTCGGCTTCCAGGCGGGCCAGGTGCTCGTCGGTCAGCCACGCGCCGGGAGCCTGCGGAGAAGCCAGTTCGGCCATCAGCAGGCGCAGGTCGGCCTGCACGCGGGCGATGGCGGCGGGCCAGGGGGATTCGGCCAGCAGGGCGCGGGCCAGCCCCAGGCTGGCCTGGGCCTCGTCCAGCGCGCCGATGGCTTCCAGGCGGCGGTCGCATTTGGGCAGCGGGGGGCCACCGATAAGGTTGGTGAATCCCCCATCACCGTGTCCGGTATAGAGCATGTTCGACCTTCTTTCGGTGCGAAGGCCGTGGCTCCTCAAACACAAACACCCCCGCCAATACTGGCGGAGGTGCGGCAAGACGGAAGGTTTCCGGCGTCCGCACCAGTTCCCGCGAAGTGGTGTCGAATCCCGCGTCGGATCCGGTCTCCTGACTTCCACGTCATCCTCCCCGTGCGCCTTCCCCCCGAAGGAGTGGCCGTAAGCACGGTTCGTCAGCGGTTACAGTTGCGGGGCAGCGCCGGATTTGCACCGGCTTCCCTTTGCCACGGCGGGTGAGCGCCATGGCAATTATCCGAGCGGCTTATCTTCTGTTGTGCGGCTATAGTACGCCTTCACGTTATGGCTGTCAAGTGGGTCAACAACAAATTATCCAGACCCATCTAGCGCACATTGCGGAGGAGCTACGCTACCCGTAGCAAAAAGGGCGGCCCCGGTTGCCCGGAGCCGCCCCTGTGCGCGATGCGCGGTTGGGTTACATGCCGTAGTCCATGCCGCCCATGCCGCCGGGCATCCCGCCGCCGCCGCCGGCCGGGGCTGCTGACTTTTCTTCCGGCTTGTCGGCGATGAGGGCCTCGGTGGTGAGCACCATGGAGGCGATGGAGGCGGCGTTCTGCAGGGCAGAGCGCTCGACCTTCGCCGGGTTCACGATGCGCATGGCGACCATGTCGCCATACTCTTCGGTGAGGGCGTTGAAGCCGTAGCCCGGCTTGTTCGCCTGCTTGATCTTATCGACGACCACGCTGCCTTCGATGCCGGCATTCTCGGCGATCTGGCGCAGCGGCTCTTCGAGGGCGCGCTTCACGATGAGGACGCCCATCTTCTCGTCGCCGCCGATTTCCACCGGCAGCTTCGCGATTTCGACCAGCACGGCGTCGAGTGCGTTGATGGCGTTCACCAGGGTGACGCCGCCGCCCGGCACGATGCCTTCTTCCACCGCGGCGCGGGTCGCGCTCAGCGCGTCCTCGAAACGGTGCTTCTTCTCTTTCAGCTCGGTCTCGGTCGCGGCGCCCACCTTGATCTCCGCCACGCCGCCGGACAGCTTGGCCAGGCGCTCCTGGAGCTTTTCGCGGTCGTAGGAGGATTCGGTGGTTTCGATAGCGCGGCGGATCTGCTCGATGCGGCCCTTCACGCGGGCGCTTTCGCCGGCGCCTTCCACCACGGTGGTGTTATCCTTGGTGATGGTGACCTTGCGGGCCTGGCCCAGCATGTCGATGGTCACGTTCTCCAGCTTCATCCCCAGGTCTTCGGTGATGAAGGTGCCGCCGGTGAGGATGGCAATGTCTTCCATCATGGCTTTGCGGCGATCGCCGAAGCCCGGGGCTTTCACCGCGGTGACCTGCAGCACGCCGCGCAGCTTGTTCAGCACCAGCGTGGCGAGCGCTTCGCCTTCCACGTCTTCGGCGATGATCACCAGCGGGGCGCGGCTGCCGGCCACTTTCTCGAGCATCGGCAGCATGTCGGCGACGTTGGAGATCTTCTTCTCGAAGATAAGGATAACCGGGTTCTCCAGAATCGCTTCCATCCACTCGGGATCGGTCACGAAGTAGGGGCTGATGTAGCCCTTATCGAACTGCATGCCTTCGACCA
>CAZPYA010000061.1:11356-32512 GCA_964590255.1 uncultured bacterium | reverse complement strand
CGCCAACCGCGCGCTGATGGGCTCCAACATGCAGCGCCAGTCGGTGCCGCTGGTGCGCACGAATGCCTCCTACGTGATGACCGGGCTGGAAGATCGCGCCGCGCAGGACTCGGGCGCGGTGATCGTCGCCCGCGCCGCCGGCATGGTGACGCACGTCGATGCTGCCCGCATGACTATCACGCGCCCGGACCGCCGCCATACACTGGAGGCGCCTACCGTGGAGCAACTCGCCGGCCGCTTCGCGCTGGAGGATATCGCTGACCCGGCCACCGGCGAGGTGCTGGTGAACGCCGGCGGCGAGATCGACGCCGACGTCGCCGCGCGTATCGCCGCGCTGGAGCCGGCATTCACCGTGCGCGTGCTGGAAAAAGGCCAGGTGGACCGCTATCGCCTGCTCACCTTCCTGCGCTCGAACCAGGCAACCTGCATCCACCAGAAGCCGCTGGTCCGCCCCGGCCAGTTCGTGGTGAAAGGCGAACCGCTGGCGGACGGCCCGTGTACCAGTGAAGGGCACCTGGCGCTCGGCAGCAACATTCTCGTGGCGTTCATGCCGTGGGAAGGCTACAACTACGAAGACGCGATCATCCTCAGCGAGCGGATGCGGCGCGACGACGTCTACACCTCCATCCATATCGAGAAATACGAGTTGGAGGCGCGCGAGACGAAGGTGGGGCCGGAAGAGATCACCCGCGACATCCCGAACGTCGGTGATGACGCGCTGCGCGACCTCGACGAAGACGGCGTGATCCGCATCGGCGCCGAGGTGGTGGCCGAGGATATCCTCGTCGGCAAGGTGGCCCCGAAGGGCCAGGAAGAATTGACCTCCGAGGAAAAACTCGTGCGCGCCATCTTCGGCGAAAAGGCCGCGGAGATGCGCGACACCTCGCTGCGCGTGCCGCACGGCGAGAAAGGGAAGATCGTCGACGTGAAGCGGTTCTCTCGCGTCAAGTCGGTGTGCGACCGCTGTGCCGCCGAGTATCAGCTCGGCAAGGCGGAGACGCGTAACTACTGCGACCGCTGTGGTGGCGAAGTGAGCCGCGTGCCGGGTGATGAGCTGTCGCCGGGCGTGAACCAGCTCGTGCGCGTGTTCATCGCGCAGCGCCGCAAGATCATGGAAGGCGACAAAATGGCGGGGCGCCACGGCAACAAGGGCGTCGTGGCGAAGATCCTCCCGCTCGAGGATATGCCGCACATGCCGGACGGGACGCCGGTGGATATCGTGCTCAACCCGCTGGGCGTGCCCTCGCGCATGAACATCGGGCAGATCATGGAGACGCACCTGGGCGTGGTCGCCCGTACGCTGGGCTGCCACTTCCAGACGCCGATCTTCGAGGGGGCGAAGGAAGAGGAAATCCTCCTCTATCTCGCGCTCACCTTGCAGCGGCAGCGCCGGTTGGTGCTCAGCCGTTATGTCAGTGAAGACCTGGCGCTGCCGATGGGCTCCTTCGGCGAGGAAGTCACCGCCGAGCGGCTCATCCATGATTTCGCGGCGCTGGACATGGAAAGCCTGCATGCGCTGCAGGCGCGGTACCAGGCGCAGTTCGACGAGCATCTGCAGGAGGCGGCGCGCATGGTGCGCGACCAGATGAGCGAGGAGGAACCGTTCAAGCTCGTCACCGTGCGCGGCGTGTCGTTGGGAGACTGGGCCGCGGCGGATGAGGCACAGCAGGTCGTCTGGCTGGCGACGGAGCTGCGCATGCGTGTCGACGATCGCATCGGCTATAGCGAACAAACCGCGAAGTGCACCCTGTACGACGGGCGCACCGGCGATGCGTTCAATCAGGCCGTCTCCGTCGGACACGCCTATATGATGAAACTCGTGCACCTGGTCGATGACAAGATTCACGCCCGCTCCACTGGCCCATACAGCCTGGTTACCCAGCAGCCGCTGGGCGGCAAGGCGCAGTTCGGCGGCCAGCGCTTCGGCGAGATGGAGGTGTGGGCCCTGGAGGCGTACGGCGCCGCCCATACCCTGCAGGAAATCCTGACCATCAAGTCGGACGACGTAATGGGGCGCGTGAAGACCTATGAATCGATCGTCAAGGGCGCGAATATCAACGAGCCGGGCATCCCCGAGTCGTTCAAGATCCTCATTAAGGAGCTGCAGTCCCTCGGGTTGCAGATTCAGGTGGAGACGGCCGAGGCCGAGCAGATCGATCTCGAGCTGGAGGACGAAGAAGGGGCGCGTCCCAGCGGACGCTACATGAGCTGAGCGCGTGCCCGGCGGACGGGTGTCCGCCGGGCCGTGTGCCCCGGTCATCGTATACAGCATGTGTTGGAGTGACGAGAAGCGAGGTGGCGTGTGGTAGATACCACGAATTTTGATCAAATCCGTATTGGGTTGGCTTCCCCCGAGGAAATCCGGCGCTGGTCGCGCGGCGAGGTGAAGAAACCCGAGACGATTAATTATCGTACCTTTAAGCCCGAGCCGGACGGCCTGTTCTGCGAGCGCATCTTCGGCCCGACCCGCGACTGGGAATGCCATTGCGGCAAATATCGCAAGATCAAGTTCCGCGGCATCACCTGCGACCGCTGCGGCGTGGAAGTCACCCGCGCGAAAGTGCGCCGCGAGCGGATGGGACACATCGAGCTGGCGGCGCCGGTGGCGCACATCTGGTACCTGAAGAACGTCCCGAGCCCGATGTCGCTCCTACTCGACCTCTCCCCGCGCCCGCTGGAGAAGGTGCTCTACTTCGCCTCCTACATCGTGACGAAGGTGGACAGCGAGCTGCTGGGCGCCAATGCCAGCCGCATCATGCAGGCGGTGGAAGAGCGCAAGGGCGAGCTGGACGAGCAGTTGACCGACCAGTTGGCGATGATCGAGGAAACCTTCCAGGATGAGGTGACGGCGAACACCGAGTGGACCGCCGCCGAGCGCAACAAGGCGGAAGCCGCGCGCACCGAGCGCATGGAGTATGAGCGCAAGGTGGTGGAAGAGCGCAAGGCCGATCTGGACAATGCGCTGAAGCTGCTGCTCGGGCCACAACTCGACCTCGTCGGCTCGCTCACGCACAAGCAGCTCCTCACCGAGCCCGAACACCGCTCGCTGTCGAATCTCACCGAAGAGGTGGACCTGTTCGTCTGCCTGCACGAGGGCGAGGAGAACGACCTGGCGGTGGCGGACGAGGACGGCGGGCAGACCAGCGGCATCCGCGTGGTGCTGCGCCACGAGTCCGGCCGCACGCTGCTGAAGTCGCAAACGGGCGCCGACGGCATCAAAACGCTGCTGAAGCAGATTGACCTGGAAGAGGAAAGCCGTCGCCTGCGTACCATCATCCGCGAAACCTCCGGGCCGAAGCGGGTGCGCGCTGTCAAGCAACTCGAAATCATCGAGGCGTTCCGCAAGTCGAAGAACCGCCCGGAGTGGATGATCCTCGATTCTGTTCCGGTCATCCCGCCGGAGCTGCGCCCGATGGTGCAGTTGGACGGCGGGCGCTTCGCTACGTCCGACCTGAATGATCTCTACCGGCGCATCATCAACCGCAACAATCGGTTGAAGAAGATCAAGGACCTGCATGCGCCTGAATCGATCATCAACCACGAGAAACGCCTGCTGCAGGAAGCGGTGGACGCGCTCATCGACAACGGCCGGCGCAGCCGCCCGGTGACGGGGAGCAACAACCGCCCGCTGAAGTCGCTGTCCGACATGCTCAAACGCAAGGACGGCCGCTTCCGCAAAAACCTGCTGGGCAAGCGCGTGGACTATTCCGGCCGTTCGGTGATCGTCGTCGGCCCGCACCTGAAACTGCATCAGTGCGGCCTGCCGAAGGAGATGGCGCTCGAGCTGTTCAAGCCGTTCGTGATGCGGCGGCTGGTGCAGAAGGGCCACACGAATAACGTCAAGACCGCGAAGAAGATGGTCGAGCGCATGAAGGGCGAGGTGTGGGACGCCCTGGAAGAGGTTATCCGCGAGCATCCGGTGCTGCTCAACCGCGCCCCGACGCTGCACCGCCTGGGCATCCAGGCGTTCGAGCCGGTGCTGGTGCAGGGCAAGGCCATCCAGCTCCATCCGCTGGTCTGCTCCACCTTTAACGCGGACTTCGACGGCGACCAGATGGCGGTACACGTGCCGCTGTCCACCACCGCGCAGGTGGAAGCGCGCATCCTCATGATGTCGACGGAAAACCTGTTCTCGCCGGCGAACGGCCGCCCGGTGATGACGCCGAACCGCGACATGGTACTGGGCGCCTACTACATGACGCAGAAGGGCACGAAGAAGGTGAATGGCTACGGCAAGGTCTTCCCGAGCGTGGAAGAAGCCGTCCTCGCCTACAATACGGGCCTGGCGGACCTGCACGCCGAAGTGACGGTGCGCGTCGTCGGGGCGCTCATCACCACCACCATCGGCCGGATCATCTTCAACCAGATCCTGCCGCCGAAGCTGCAATACCTTGACCGCGCGGTGGACAACGAAGAGATGTCGCTGCTCATCCGCCACTGCTACGAGGCGTATGGGCACAGCCGCACGGTGCAGCTCCTCGATGACTTGAAAGAGCTTGGCTTCAAGTTTGCCACCATCGCCGGCATCTCCATCGCCATGACGGACATGGATGTGCCGGAAGTGGACCGCGCGCAGATCATTCAGCGCACGGAAACAAACGTGGCGCAGCAGAATGACTACTTCCAGCGCGGCGTCATGAGCGATGGCGAGCGCTCGCAGCGCGTCTGCGAGCTCTGGTCGTCCGCCACCGAAGATATGTGGAAAGCCATCGCGCGGTCGTTGGACCCGTTCAACCCGCTGATGATGATGGCGCAGTCCGGCGCGCGCGGTTCGTCCCGCCAGCTCGTGCAGCTCGCCGGGATGCGCGGCTTGATGACCGACCCGTCCGGCCGGTTCATCGAAGACCTGCCCATCACCTCCAACTTCCATGAAGGGCTGAGCGTGCTCGAATACTTCGTGTCGACGCACGGCGCCCGCAAGGGGTTGGCGGACACCGCGCTCCGCACGGCGGACGCGGGCTACCTCACCCGCCGCATGGTGGACGTGGCACAGGACGTGATCATTCGCGACATCGACTGCGGCACGCACAACGGCATCGAGGTGGGCACCATCCGCGAGGCGAAGGAAATAGAGCCGCTGGAACGCCGCATCGACGGCCGCACCGCGCTGCGCGACATCATCAACCCGTTCAACGGGCGGTTGATCCTGCGCCGTAACCAGGAGATCAGCCACACCGCGCTGCCGGCCTGCCCGTCCTGCGAAGGCACGATGGCACGCGCGTGGCATTGCCCGGCCTGCGACGCGACCACCACCGAAGTCGAGTATTACGAGGCAATGCACCGGCTGGCCTATGCCGTGCGGCCGCCCGAGCCGGAGACGCCGCAGGAAGCGGCCGAGCGGCAGGCGGAAGACCTGCTGGCCGGACTGGGCGATGGCGAGACGCTCTTCCAGGCGACAGAGGACGCCGTCGAGCTTGAGGCACCGGACGTGGACGCCAATGCCGCGGTAGCCGAGCCGGAGTTGACGCTCGATGACGCGCCGTTGAACCTGCTCGGACTGGCGGATACGCATGACCAGGCCGAAGAAGCGGCGAACGAAGAGGCCGCGGCCAATGAGTGGGCGCTGCGCGTCGAAGGGGCGATCGCCGCCCAGCTCTGCCCGCACTGCGCCACGCAGGTGTTTGAAATCGCCGTCTGCGAGGATTGCGGCGCGCAGCACGTGCGCACCGAACTCGAGTCGCCGCTGGCGATCATCAAGCGCGTCGCGGCTGACGTGGAGAAGTTCCGTGACCTGGCTCGCCGTGCCCGCGCCCACGCCACGGTGGCCGAGGCGCTGGTCGACCCGTTCACCCGCAAGGTGATCGTGCCGGCGGAGAAGAAAGCCACCGCGCAGCAGTTACAGACGGTGCAGGAGGTGGAGCGCAAGCTACGCGCCACCGGCGGGCTGGCCGGCGCGAAGGTGCCCATCCGCTCGCCCCTCACCTGCGAGCTGCGGCAGGGCGTCTGCTCCAAGTGCTACGGTCGCGACATGGCGACAGGCCGTCCGGTGGAGATCGGCGAGGCGGTGGGGATCATCGCCGCGCAGTCCATCGGCGAGCCGGGCACACAGCTCACCATGCGCACCTTCCATACCGGCGGCGTCGCGGGCGCACAGCTCGCGGGCGTGGCCAACGTGAAAGACCAGCGCGTGCGCACGCTGCAGCTCATTCTGGATGACGTGAACCGCGGTCTCGTGCAGTTGAGCACGGAAATCTCGGAGCGCGAGCGCGTGAAGCAGATTCAGAAGATGGTGAAGGTGATGGAGCACCAGGTCTCCGGTCTGCTGCGCGTCGTCGAGCTCTTCGAAGCGCGCAAGCCGAAGGGCCAGGCCATTATCACCGACATCGACGGCACGGTGGACAAGATCGACACCTCCGGCGGCGGGAAAATGGTGGTGGTGCATACCGAACTGCCGCTGCAGCCGGAAGAAGCGATCATCGGTAAGCTGCTGGGGCAGCCGGTGACCGATCCGAACAGCGATACCGTGCTGGCGGAAGCCGGCAAGGAGCTGACCCCGCCCACCGTGGCGAAGCTCCGCCAGGCTGGCGTCGGCGCGGTGGTCATCGAGACCCGCTACATGGTGCCCTACCGCGGTTCGCTGCGCGTCGAAGCCATGGACCCGATCCGCGCGGGACATGCGCTCACCGAAGGCCCGCTGGACCCGCAGGAACTGCTGCGCATGCGCGGCCCGCGCGAAGTGCAGGAGTACCTGGTGCAGGAGATCCAGAAGGTCTACCGCAGCCAGGGCGTGGATATCAATGACAAGCACATCGAGGTGATCGTGCGCCAGATGCTCCGCCGCCGCAAGGTAACGGAGGCCGGCGACACCGAGTTCCTGCCGGGACAGGTGTCCGATCGCTTCGCGTTTGAAGATGAGAATCGCCGTATCCGTGAGGCGGGCGGGACGGAAGCCTCCGCCGACTGGGTGTTGCTCGGCATCACCGAGGCCTCGCTGGCGACGGATTCCTTCCTCTCAGCGGCGTCGTTCCAAAAGACCACCCGCGTGCTCACCGAAGCCGCCATCAAGGGCAAGGTGGACCACCTGGTGGGGCTGAAGGAAAACGTCATCATCGGCCGGCTCATCCCGGCGGGTACCGGCATGGATCGCTACCGCGACATGAAGGTGCTCTCCCCCGGCGGCGAAATTCGCCTGCTGGAGCCGGAAATGGGCGGCGTCGAGCAGGACTTCGTCGAGCGGCTGCTCGAAGAGTCCGATCTCGACATGCGCCATGCCGAAGCGGATGCCGCCGAACTGGCCCAGGCCTTCAGCATCGAAGGCGAGGATGTCGAGGAGACGGAGGAGGACGAGGACTTCAGCACGCTCGCTGATGAAATCTCCGATGACTTCTCCTTCGACGACGAGCCGCACCCGCCCAGCGAAGAAGCCGACATCTGATCGGCCGCGCTGAACCGACAAAAAACCGCCCCGGCGATCGCCGGGGCGGTTTTGCATGTATTCGGCTTTGCTCTCGGACGTCAAGCTTGAATGAAACCGGCAGTCAGGAGATCGGTTTCCACGGCATTGAGTATATCGGTTGCCGTCGAGATGGCGATCGTGGCATCATCGACAGCAGCCTCAGATAAATCGCCTGGATATCGCGATTCGACTAACCAGCGGGTTAGCGCATCGAGTTCACGTTCTGGAAGCCCATACGCCGCCATGGTTGCCGGGAGACGCCGCTGCAGATAACCGAGATCATGGACTTTCGGCATGGGCAACCCCTGTGCGACGAGCAGACTTTTCAATGCCTTTTCTGCCGCTTGTTGTGCATGCAAGCAGGCTTGCCGTGGCGAAACTTCAGGCGTGGCGATAAGCACTCGCGCGGTCGCCAGGTCATCGAGAGCATATCGCCACCATCGAAGCACTTCGGTGATAATCGCGTCATCGGGCATACAAGATGGTTCCTTCCGAGAGCGCGGTATGCAGCACGGTGGAGACCAGTCGTCCACGCGTAGCGATTTCATGTGGCGTGGTCACAAGGATGTCTTTCGGTAACGGCATATTGTGTAGCGCCGCCATGATGTTGATCGCCATTTCGCGCCGATTGGTGTCATCCGGCATCACAACTAGCAAGTCCACGTCACTATTTGCCGATGCGTCACCCCGCGCTTGTGACCCAAAGAGAATCACCTGTTCCGGATGAAAGTGGGTCACAATCTCGTGCACCATGATGTCGATAATTTCTTCTCTGCTCATCGGTTACAGTATACCATAGCGCTGCGCTTACGCCAGCGTTTTCATCCATGCAACCTTCTGGTCGCCCAAAACGTCTACCTGTGGCGGGAAGGCGTGCGGGTCGTCGAGGCTGCCGGTGGTGATGTCGATGGTCGGTTGCCCGTCGCCCTCGTAGGTGAGGTGCGTGCCGCAGTTTGGGCAAAAGCCGCGAGTGCCACCGTGGCTGTCGCAGGTATGTGGCACGTCGCGCATGCCGCGCACGGTGCGCGGTTCACCTTGCGTCAGGCGGAACTCCGCCGCCTGTACGGTGATCCACGCCACCGCTGGCGCGCCGGAGGCCTTACGGCATCCCGCGCAGTGGCACACGGTGGCGAACGCCTCGTTGGCCGTGATTGCATACCGAATAGTGCCGCAAAAGCAACCGCCAGTGATATTAATCATGATGAGGCTTCCTCCTGCGGCAGTATAACCGGTATCGTGCCCGGTGTCACCTGCCGGCAGGGATGCCGGCGTTCGCCGGCGAAGTAATGCCGTGGAGGGCTGCCATGACCGGGCGAGAACGCATACATAAACTGCTGCGGCGCGAGCCGATTGACCGCGTGCCGATTTCCACCTACGAGCTGAGCGTCTTCGGCACCTGGGGGTGGCCGAAGAACGAGCCGTCCTACCAGCCGATGATGGAGGTGATCACCGCGCGGACTGAGGCGCTGGCGCTGTGGGGCGCCTACACCCCGGCCAGTCCGGACGACGTGCCGACCGACAGCGAGACGTGGCAGGAGGGCGACTTCACCGTCACGCGCACGACGCTGCACACGCCGAAAGGCGACCTCACCACCACCAGCAAGTTCACCCCGGATGTGAAGACCACCTGGACGGTGGAGCATTGCTGCAAGGACGAGGATGACGTGGCGCGCTACCTGTCCATCCCCTTTCATCCCATGCCCGTCGACGCCTCCGGCTTCGCGCCGCTGGATGCCGAGGTGGGCGACCACGGCATCGTGCTCTGCGACACCGGCGACGCCATCGGCTACGTGGCGCCGCTCTTTGAGTTCGGCGAGTTCACCGTGGTGGCCATGACGCAGCCGGAGTTGATCCGCGCGCTGTGCGATCAGGCGCACGCCCGCATCATGCACAACCTGCGCGGTATGCTGGAGGCGGGATGCGGGCCGCTCTACCGCATCTGGGGGCCGGAATACTGCACGCCGCCGTATCTGCCGCCCGGCGCGTTTAAGGAATACGTGGTGCCCTACGTCACCGAGATGATTGAGCTCATCCATCGCTACGGTTGCCTGGCGCGCGTCCACAGCCACGGCCATACCCGGCACGTGCTGGACACGATCGTGGAAACCGGCGCCGACGCGCTCGATCCTATTGAGCCGCCGCCCGACGGCGATATCTCCATGGCCGAAGTGAAGCAGCGTTACGGCGACCGCCTCATCCTCTTCGGCAATATGGAGCTGAAACACCTGGAGACGGAAACCCCCGCCGAGATCGACGCCCGCGTGAAGGTGATGATGGATGAGGCGAAAGCCGGCGGCGCCTACGTGCTGATGCCCACCGCCGGACCGCTGAATATCCCCCTCTCACCGCGAACGGCGGAGAATTACCTCGCCTTCATCGAGGCGGGGCATAAATACGGTCAGTATTGAATGGACGCATGAGTAGCAAACGCATGAATTAACAAAAAAGCCAGCTTTGCTATACTCGCGCCATTTCTGGGAGCACGGAGTTGCACACCGGCATTGCCCTATCGCAGTACATGCACCCCGCCAAGCGAATACCCGCCCAGCCAGTCCTGGAAGGACGACTGAATCTAGCCAACCGTTTCAACGGCTGGAAACGACTTACCCCCGGTTTTTACATTTGCGTAAGTCGTGGGTAAGTCAAGGGTAAGGTAGAAAGACGCACTATGCCACAGATCCATATTCACAACATCACCGCCGTCACCATGGATGCCGAGGACCGCATTCGCCCCGATGCCGCGATGGTGACGGCCGGGGAGCGAATCGCCTTCGTCGGGCCGATGACCGAGGCGCCGGTGCCCGGTGATGGCGATACCGTCATTGACGGCGCCGGCATGGTGGCGATCCCCGGACTCATCAACACGCACACGCACCTGGCGATGACACTCTTCCGCGGCGCGGCGGACGACCTGCCGCTGATGGCGTGGCTGCAGGAGAAGATCTGGCCGGTCGAGGCGCGCATCACCGAGGAGGACGTCTACTGGGCCTCGCTGCTCGGTATCGCTGAAATGTTGCGCGCGGGGGTGACCACCTTCAGCGACATGTATTGGCACGTCGAGGCGGTGGCCCGCGCCGTGCGCGAAAGCGGCATCCGCGCGCACCTGGCCGGGGTGGTTATCGGCGTGGTGCCGAATGCCGACGAGTTGCTGGCGAAGGCCATCGAACGCGTGCAGGCGTTTCACGACGAAGCCCATCCGCGCATCACTCCCATGTTCGGCCCACACGCGCCGTATACCGTGCCCGAGGCGATGTTGCGCACGGTGGCGGAGACAGCGCGTGAACTGGGCGTGGGCATCCATACGCACCTGTCGGAAACCCGCGCCGAGGTCGAGGAGTCGCTGCGCCTGCACGGGCTGGCGCCTATCGAATATGTGCATCACGTCGGGCTCATGTCCGCGCCGCTCACCGCCGCGCACTGTGTGCATCCCGTGCCGGCGGAAATCCCGCTCCTTGTCGAGCACGGGGTGGGGGTGGCGCACTGCCCGCAGAGCAACATGAAGCTGGGATCGGGTATGGCGCTGGTGGCGGAGTATTTGCGCGCCGGTGTCACCATGGGCCTGGGCACTGACGGCGCGGGCAGCAACAACACGCTGGACATTCTGCGTGAGGCGCGGGCGGCGGCGCTGCTGGCGAAGGTGGGCGGCGACCCCACCGCCGTGCCGGCGGCGCAGGCGCTGGCGATGGCCACCCGCGACGGCGCGCGCGCGCTGCACCGGACGGACATCGGCGTCCTGGAGCCGGGACGGCTGGCGGACATCGCGCTGCTCGATTTTACCGCGCCGCACCTCACCCCCTCGGAAGGGCGCGAGGTGTCGCACCTCGTCTACGCGGCTGGCGGCGCCGACGTCGATACGGTGGTGGTGCATGGCCAGGTGTTGATGCGCGGCCGCCGTCTGCTGGGCCTGGATGAACCGCGCATTCGCGCGCATGTGTGTGAATCCGCACAACGGCTCTTCGGCGGCACGGCATAGCCGGTCATCATTCGCTAAAGTGAAACGGAAAGGAATAAACGCATGAAACTCGCGTTCAGCACCCTGGGCTGTCCCACCTGGTCCTTCGATCAGATTCTGCATGCCGCGGTGAAATATGACTACGACGGCATCGAGTTCCGCGGTCTACTCGACAAAGTGGATTTGCCGGAAACGCCGGAGTTCTCGCCGGCGGGGGTGGCCGAGACGCGTCGTCGGTTGGATGATGCCGGCATGGCGGCGGCCTGCCTGTCCAGCTCCGTGGCGATCGTGCGCGCCATGGGCACTGTGGTGGACCGGAAGGCAGCCATCGCCCACACCCAGCGCTACCTCGATCTCGCGAAGGAGGTGGGCGCGCCGGTAATTCGCCTCTTCTGCGGCGACTACCCGACCACCATGGAGCCGACGGCGGCGCTGGAGCTGGCCGCGCAGAGCCTGCGGGATCTCGGCGATTTCGCCGCCGCGCGCGGGGTGAAGGTGGCCATCGAGACGCACGACGCCTTCATCCGCACCGACCAGTTGATGGAGTTGATCCGCCTGACCGACCACCCGGCGGTGGGCGTGCTCTGGGATATTCACCACCCGTATCGCATGATGAACGAGACGGTAGAGCAGAGCCTGCGCCACCTGAATGGCCGTATACTGCACGCCCACGTGAAGGATTCGGTGCCAGCCGAGGAGGGCACAGTATTTACCTATGTCTTGCTGGGCGACGGTGACGTACCGGTGCGCGAGGCGATGGTCGCGCTCACGCAGGGTGGGTATGACGGATACTACTCGCTGGAATGGGAAAAGCGCTGGGTGCCGTCGCTGGAGGCGCCGGAGATCGCCATCCCGCAATATGCCGAGCAGATGCGCGCCTGGATGGCCGAGGTCGGCTGACGGGTCAGCAGGCAGAACTATCGCGGACGGGGAGCGGGTGACCGCTCCCCGTCCGCGTTGTCGGCCGATCCGCACATCTCGGCGAATTTGCGCACCTTTCCCGCCATTGGCGCTCACTTGTCCGGCAAGTGGTGGCGAACCGGTACCTGCGGTGTTCACCTGAGGTGCGACACTGGGCTGGGAAGTCAGGCATCGCGCCGCTTGCCGTGTCAGCGTACCGTCCGCAGCGGGTGACATGGAGCGCGGGAGACCAGCGATGTCGGTGATGAGCATCCCAGGATACCAAAGGAGGATCTCCCGATGAAAAGAGGATTGATGTGTCTGCTGGCGGCAGGGGCGCTGGCGTTGTCCAGCATTGTGCTGGCCGCGCCGCAGCCACTCACCAGCGCGGACCTGGACCAGGTGATCGCCGGGGCCGCCGCCGCAACGCTGGATAACGCGGTGGCAGTCGATGGCGACGGCAGTGCCAACACCGGCGCCGGCGCGCTCGCTGAAAACGGCGCCACGGCGGTGAATGGCGATGACAATGTGCTGACCTATACACCCAGTGACAGTGCGATCGCCTATACGGACAGCCACGCGATCAGCGCGGGCGACAATAGCTATGGCGTCGCGCTGGCGGTGGATGGCAGTTTGGCGAACTACTCGTATGACCCGTCCGGCAGCGCGGTGAATCTCGGCGCCGACAACGAAGCGCTGAATTTCTACGACAATGGCGATGTGGCGAATGCCACCGATGGCGCCATTGCCCTTGGGTATATCGAAGACAGTGCCACCGCGGTGGGCGCTGGCAGTCTCGCCTTTGAAGACAACGGCGATGTGGCTGTGGCCAAAGACGGCCAGGCTGTCGGGTATGCCGAAGACGGTGCGCTGAATATCGGCGACTGCAACATCGCCATCGAAGATGCTAGCGATGTAACCTTCGCCACCGACAACGGCGTGGTGATCCAGGAGTCGAGTGACGTCGTCCTGGCCCAGGACGACGCCTTGGCGATCTATAACGACGGCGGCGAAGCGGCGATTACCGCCAGCGGCATCGCGTTTGCGAACCCGAGCGACACCGCGCTGGCGTATGGCGATGGCAGCATCGCCATGGTCGACCCGTACGACGTGGCTATCGCCGACCACGAGTCGCTGGCGGTGACCGCCGCTCTGAATGCCCTGGTGGCCGATGACTGCAGCCAGGCGTTCGACGAAAATGACGATGTGGCCAATGCCACCGGCACAGGCGACGCGATTGCCACCGATGGCAACGTGGCCGTGGCCGAAGGCGCCGGCTCCATCGCCATTTCGTATCCGTCGGATACCAACGTGGCTATCCATGGCAACGCCGCCCAGAGCACCAGCGACGGCCAGGCCGTGGCTGGCGACGACAACAAATCCATCGCGCAGAACAACGCCGGCAACGCGCTGGCGGCGATGGATAACGCAAAAGTGGCGGTCAGTCAGAACGAAATAAAATATACCACGATCGACAACGGGTCGGCGGTCGTCATTGGCGATGACAATCAGGTCAGCACCGTCTACGATGATACCGAGATCTACCTCTACGCGGATGATGGAGAGATCGAAGCGGAAGGCGTATTCGGCAAAGACGTGGATGTCTGCAGCGCGTTTAATGAAGACAAAACGGAGATCGACGTGGAAGCGACGATCTCTGAATCGTTTAATGTCAACTCGAACGCCATCTGCATCAGCGGCCAAAACGCCGCCAGTGGCATCGCCCTGGTGAATGCCCTCGGCGATCCCGAGACCGGCATCAACCTGAACGTGACCAGCGCGTCTTCGACGATCCCGACGGTCAACGCCAACTCGATACCCGGGCTGACGGCCGGCATCGCGACGGCGGATACCACGCTTACCCAGTCGGCGTTCAACAACTCCTACAGCACGACCATCACCTTCTAATCAGCCCGATACGCGCATCAGCTCGACGGGGGCGGCCATACGGCCGTCCCCGTTCGTTGTGGGTGAATCCGCACATCTCGCGGAGTTTGCGCATCTTCTCACGCAATGGGCTTGCCCGGCAAGAAAGTGGTGGGCAAGCGGGACGTACCTGCCTGGCTTAGGCTGTCAGACTAGACACGGGCATCGGGCACCCGCTCACTGTCCGTGTGAGTGTACCGTTTCGCGGCGGGGGCACTGGCGGTCAGGGGACCGGTGATTGCATGAGACAACCCAACAGGACATAAGGAGGATCTCCCGATGAAACGAGGATTTGTGAGTTTGGTGGTAGGGGGAGCGCTGGCGCTGTGCAGCCTGGCGTTCGCCGCGCCACAACCGCTCACCACGGCCGATCTGGACCAGGTGGTGGCGGGCGCGGCCGGCGCACTGCTGGATAACGCAGTGGCGGCGGGCGGCGAGAATAGTGCCAACTCGGCGGTCGGCGCGCTGGCCGAGACCGGGGCGGCAGCAGTGAACGGCAACGAGAACGTGCTCGACTATACGCCGGACGACAGCGCCATCGCGTATGACGGCAGTCAGAGCATCAGCGCTGGCAACAATGGCGAAGGCCTCGCACTGGCGGTAGCAGACAGCATGGCCAATTACTCCGATGACCCGACGGACAGCGCGGTCAATCTTGGCACCGACAACACGGCGATGAACTTCGCCTCGAATGACGACGTGGCTAACGCTTCGGGTGAAGCGATCGCCCTGGGTGATGTCGACGATGCCGCCACCGCGGTGGGCGCCAAGAGCCTGGCCTTTGAGGCAAATGATGACGTGGCGGTGGCCGAGTGCGGCACCTCTATCGGCGATGCCGAGTATTCGGCGACGAATATCGGCTACGGCAACATTGCCATCGAGGGTTCCAGTGATGTCGTATTCGCCACCGATTATGGCATGGCGATTGAAGACGCCAGTGACGTCGTGCTGGCGCAGGACTGTGGTTTAGCGGTGTATAACGATGGCCAGGCGGCCATCACTGCCAGCGGTATTGCCATCGCGAATCCTGACGATACCGCACTGGCGTATGGCGACGGCAGCATCGCCCTGGAAGATCCGTATGATGTCGCCATTGCCGACCACGCGTCGGTGGCGGTGACGAGTGGATTGGATGCGATGATTGCCGACGAGCACAGCCAGGCGTTCGATGAGAACTACAATGTCGCAAATGCGACTGGCTCCGGTCCGGCTATCGCTAGTGATGGCAACATCGCGCTGGCGACAGGGGAGAGCGTGGCGATTGCCATCCCGGACAACACCAACGTAGCCATCCACGGCAACGCCGCCAAGAGCACCAGCAATGGGCAGGCCGTGGCGGGCGACGGCAATAAGTCGATCTACCAGGATGCCAACACTGTGATCTGGAATCCGAGCAGCACGAGCGAAAACGGGTATAGCAGCGGCAACGCGCTGGCGGCGATGGACCACGCGGTGGTGGATGTCTCGAAGAATTCGCTGGACTACACCACCATCGACAACGGCTCCGCGGCGATCATTGGCAACGAGAATCAGGTGAGCACCGTCTTTGACGATGCGGAAATATACCTGTATTCGGATGACGATGATATCGAGGTGGAAGGTGTATTCGGCAAGAACGTCGAGATCTGCGGCTCATTCAACACGGATAAAACCGAGATCGACGTGGAAGCGACGATCTCCGAATCGTTCAACGTCGAGTCGAATACCATTTGCATCAGCGGGCAGAATGCTGCCAGCGGCATTGCCCTGGTCAATGCTCTCGGCGACCCGGAGACGGCCATCAACCTGAACGTCACCAGCGCATCGGCTACGGTGCCAGTGGTGAACGCGAGTTCGGCTCCGGCGCTGTCGGCGGGTATCTCTTTCGCGGATACCCAGCTCACCCAGGCGTCGCTCAACAGCTCATACGCACTCACCATCACGTTCTAGACGCCACATTCAGGCAACACACGCGCCCGGGCGGGGACGGCATCATGGCTGTCCCCGCCCGGTGCGTTGCGGGAAGAACTGGACAATTCACCGACTTTGCACACCTTTGCTCCCAATAGGCCTTGCTTGCCCGGAGAGTGATCGTGAACCTGTACATATGGCTACCCCCAGACGTGCGAGACTGTGCGTGGACATCGGGTATCCCCCCGGTGCCCGTGTCGGGGTACAGACCCGCTGCGACGATACGGGTGGCCAGGGTGAGACCGGTGGATTCGATGACACCCAATGGATTGAAGGAGGATCTCCCGATGAAAAAAGGTTTTGTTACCTTGCTGGCGGCCGGCGCACTGGTGGTTTCCGCCATGGCCTACGCCGCTCCGCAGCCGCTCACCAATGGCGATTTGGACAAGGTCGCCGCGGGTACGGGCGTGCTGGATTGGTTCCTGGGCGGCACCGTGCCGGTGTCGAATAACGGCCTCGGTGTGACTGGCGCGGCGCTGGCCGACGGCACGAACGCCGTCGCCGTCGACGGCGAAGGCAGTGCCAACTCCGCGGCGGGCGCGCTGGCGGACACCGGGGCCGCCGCGGTGAACGGTGATACCAACACCCTCACCTACGACCCCACCGACAGCGCCATCGCCTATGACAACAGTCAGGCGATCAGCGCTGGCGACAATGGCGAAGGCGCCGCCGTGGCGCTGGAAAACAGCCAGGCCAATTATTCGGATGACCCGTCCGATAGCGCGGTGAATCTGGGCACCGGCAATTCGGCGACCAACTTCTCGAATAACGATGACGTGGCAAATGCGACGGATTGCGCGGTCGCGATCGCGGACGGCTACGATGCCGCCACCGCGATTGGTGACGGCAGCCTGGCCTTCGAAGACAACGATGAGGTGGCCGTGGCCAACAACGGCGTGGCCGTGGGCGATGCCTACGATTCCGCCACCAACATTGGCGATGGCAACATCGCCATCGAGGATCCAAGCGACGTGACCTTTGCGCAAGGCAACGGCGTGGCGATCGAGGATCCGAGCGATGTGACACTGGCCCAGCAGAATGGCGTGGCTGTGAACAACTCGGGTGAACTGGCCATGACCGAGAGTGGCATCGCCTTCGCCAACCCCAGCGACACCGCGCTGGCGTATGGCGACGGCAGCATTGCCCTCGAAGACCCGGAAGACGTGGCGATTGCCGACAACAACAGCATCGCCGTGAATGCCCAGGATGACGCGCTGGTCGCCACCAATGGCAGCCAGGCGTTCAGCGACAACGACGATGTCGCCAACACCACCGGCAGCGGCACCGCCATCGCCACCGACGGCGATGTGGCCTACGCCACCGACGGCGGCGTGGCGATCTCCGATGCCAGTGATGTCAACCTCGCCCTCAACGGCAATGCCGCCCAGAGCACCAGCGACGGGCAAGCCGTGGCCGGCAACAACAACAAAACCATCTACCAGGATGCCAACAATGCCCTGGCCGCGATGGATAACGCCGTGGTGACGGTGACTGAGAACGAGATCAGCGACTCCACCATCGATGACGGCTCTGCCGCCGTGATCGGCGACGGTAACCATGTGAGCACCGTTTATGACGATGCTTACATCGACATTGATGCCGATGAAGACGTAGAGTTCGAAGGCGTCATCGCAAAGAACGCGACCGTCAGCGACTCGTTCAACACGAAGGAAATCGACATCGACGTGACCGTCGATATCGTCAACTCCTTCAACGTGACCACGAACACGCTGGATGTCAGCGGGCAGAATAATGCCAGCGGCATCGCCCTGGTGAATGCCCTCGGCAGCCCGTCGATCGGCATCAACCTGAACGTGACCAGCGCCGCCAGCTCCTCGCCGACCGTGCAGGCGCCCGGCGTTCCGGCCGCGACACTCGGCAACGCGACCGCCACAACGACGCTCACGCAGCTCGTGATCAACGGCTCGCACGACATCTCCGTCAGCTTCTAAGCGAGCCGGTCAAGGAACAGCGGGGGCTGGCAGGGACGCCGGCCCCCGCGGACACAGAGAGGAGAGCACGATGGGCACGACATGGATCCGTATCTGGTTGTATACGGTAATCGTATTAGTGATGGGCGCCTGGGCCTGCGCGGTTCCGAAGCCCCTCACCGACGCCCAGCTCGATACGGTCTACGCCGCCGGCTTCGATGTCGAGTTGACGATGGGCCTGGATGTGGCGGCCAGCAATCCGGAAGCGGTGGTGCTGCAGACGAACAATCCCGAGGCCATCGCGCAGTTGTTCACCCAGGGATTGCCGCTCACCCGGGCCATCACCGGCACCGGGCGGAATGAAGCGCTGCTGGACCCCTCCGGCGCCTACATGCCGAATTTGCAGAATCTGACGGTGAACAATATCAATATCACGGACAACGCGCTGAAGAATGCCACGACGCTGCTGAATATCTTCGCACTGGATGGCGACGTGGCGGTCGGGGTGAACCTGAACGTCATCGTCAACCCGAGCGGCGGTATCTTCAACGTCAATCAGACCAACATGAACTGGAGCAATCTGCTCGTTTCGGATGCGCTCAATACACTGGGCACGACTGGAAACTAGTATACTGAATCAGCGGTGAGAGGACGACCATGCGGCAACGCATCGCACACACACTAATGCTGATATTGGGCATCTGGATGCTCACGCGCACCTCACCCGCCACGGCGGGTGAGGTGCGCATCCCTGTCGGTCCGATGGCCAACATCGAACTGACCGTTGAGGTGCGCAGCATGAAGGAGATGCGCGAGACGGGCATCACCCTGCAGCAGCGTGACTATAGTTGCGGCTCGGCGGCGCTGGCCACGCTGTTTACTTCCTACCTGGGCCAGCCGTATTCCGAGCTCGAAGTAATCGATTTCATTGCGAAATCGACGGACCTGCAAAAGGTGGCGGCGCGGCGTGGCTTCTCGCTGCTCGATCTGAAGCGCTTCGCGGAAGCGCATGGCGTGCAGGCCACCGGCTATGCGCTGGACTTCGACAGCTTGTGCGAGCTCGAAGGCCCGGTGCTGGTGCCGTTGTACCACAAAGAGACGGACATGCGACACTTCGTCATCTTCCGCGGCGTCATTGGGAACCGCGTCTTCCTGGCAGATCCCGCGATCGGGCGGCAGACGATGTTTCGCGGCGAATTCGAAGCGCTCTGGAATCCGCGCGTCGGCATGGTCTTCAACCATGCCGGCATGCCGCCGGCGGCGGACAGCCCGCTGGGGCTGCACCCGGACGACGAGTTATTTCTCTCGGCGGACAGCATCCGCGCCGTCGTGCTACAGTCCGCCATCCAGTTTATCCATCACGCGGACGAGTTTTAGTCCGGCGATGTGCCGGCACGGGGCCGGCACTCGGTAAGTATGGCGCCGGTGTACCGGCGTAGCGGAAGGAGCCCTTTGTTGCGTATAAGCCTGCTCTGCACCATTTCCCTTCTGGTGTGGCTGCTGGTCGGTTCCGCGGTCTGGGCGCAGACCGCGGCCTTGCCCGGCGCGTCCGGCGGCACCCCCGCCTTGCCGGCGGGTGGCACGGCGACCTTGCCCGATACCGACGATGACGGCACGGATGATCCGAGTGCCACGCCGCCCCCCACCAATACCCCTACGCTGCCCGCCACCGCCCGGCGCTCGGATGTCATCGTCCGCCGCGGGCAGAAGGAATTCGAGGTGCGCTCCGCCTACTCGCACTACTCGAAAAACTCGCTCTTTATCGACGGCGTGGCGATGCTGCCCGTGCTGGTGGTGGGCGAAGTGGCGGTGGAACAGGTTCGCCGCGACGTCATCATCACCGCGCTGGCCGGGCGCTACGGCTTGCGCGACAACCTGGAAGTGGAGATGAAAGTGCCCTTCCGCTACCAGTATGAGCTGCGCGAGGCGCCGCAGGCCAGCCCGCCCGAGCAGACGACGCTGACCGCGGTCGGCCTCGGTGACCTTGAAGGCGGCGTCTATATACACCTGCCTGCGCGGACGACCGACGGCGTGCGCTGGATCGCCAACATGACGGTGAAATCCGCCACCGGGCGCGATATCTTCTCGATTGATCCGAAGACCGAGATCGCGCTGGGTACCGGGTTCTGGAGCACGCGCATGGGCGTCACCGGCGTGCAGATATCCGACCCCGGCGCCATCTTCTGGAACGTCGGCTACACCTACAACTGGCTGCGCCGCAACATTCGCGTGGTCAGCACCGACGCGCAGACCGGCGACCAGATCGTCAACTACGTCGATATCAAGCCCGGCAACAGCGCCGATGTCGGCGCGGGCTTCGCCTACGCCATTAATCCGCGGCTGTCGGTGAATACTGGCATGTCTATCAGCTTCAACAGCGCCACGCGCTCCAACGGTCGCAAGCTGGTGAATACCACCCTCACGAGCGCCGCGCTGCGCTTTGGCACCGTCTGGCTCACCGACCGCCGCTGGCCCGTGGACGTCGCGGTCAGCATCGGCCTCACCGACGACTCCCCCGACTTCACGGTGGACTGGCGGCAGAGCTATCGGTTCTAGCGGACGTGCCCCCCCATTTGTTGAAATGGGGGGGCGGGGGCAACTCCTTGCCAGTACCGCCTCGCTGCCGGTATACTGTGGGCAACCCCGCGCGCCTTGCGCATTGGACTGCTCATGTATCTCAAACGGCTCGAGCTTTCTGGTTTCAAGACGTTCGCTGATCGCACGACGTTGGAATTCGGCCCCGGCATCACTGCCATCGTCGGGCCGAATGGTTCCGGCAAGAGCAACATCAGCGATGGACTGCTGTGGGTGCTGGGCGAGCAGGGACTGAAAGCGCTGCGCAGTGCGAAGTCCACAGACGTTATCTTCAACGGATCTGAAGGGCGCAAGGCGCTGGGCATGGCCGAGGTGCACCTGACGCTGGATAATGCCACCGGCTTTCTGCCCACCGATTTCACCGAGGTGACCGTTACCCGGCGCGTCTTCCGCTCCAGCGAGGCCGAATACCTCGTCAACCGCACCCCCGTGCGCCTGCGCGATGTCCAGGAACTGTTCATGGACACCGGCATCGGCAAGCACTCCTACTCGATCATCAGCCAGGG
>CAZPYA010000061.1:6318-11346 GCA_964590255.1 uncultured bacterium | reverse complement strand
CGGTGGTCGCCGTCTTCTCCACGCGATAGGAGGATCGCCGCGCGCTGTTCGAAGAGGCGGCGGGCATCACGAAATACAAGCAGCGCAAGAAAGAGGCGCTGCGCAAGCTGGAGCAGACGCGGCTGAACCTGCTGCGCGTGGGCGATGTCATCAGCGAGTTGGAATCGCAGGTGGGGCCGCTGGCCGAGCAGTCAGAGAAAGCCCAGCAGTACCAGGTGCTGCACGCGGAGTTGACCACGCTGCAGTTGTCGCTGCTGGTGGCGCAGTATACCGGCCTGCAGAGCAGCCTGGCGCGCGCCCGCGAGCGTGAAACGGAGCTGACCACCGAGTTGGACAGCCTGCGCCACCAACTGGGACAGGTAGAGATTCACGAGACGACGCTGCGCGCCGAGCTGACCGCCCGCGAGGACGAGTTGGAAGAGCGGCGTGGCCTGGAGAACCGGCTGGCGAGTGCCGTGCAGGCGGTGGATGCGCAGTTAACGTTACTGAAGCAGCAGGAAGAGCACGCGCGCCGCGAGCGCGACCGCCTGCGCGAGGAGCGCGACGGCTGGCAGGGCGAGGCGGAACTGTTCGACGGAGAAATCGCCGCCGCGGAAGCGGAGATCGTGCGCCTGAACGGGGTGATCACCGGCCTGGAAACCGAATTGGCCGACGCCGACGCCGCGGTGAAGGACGCCTCCGCGGCGGTGAACGCGCTGGCGGCGGAGATCCAGGCGCGGCGCGGCGTCTACTACGAGGCGTTGGACGCCGCCGCGAAGACGCGCAACGCGCTGGCGAAGGTGGAATCGCTGCTGCGCTCGGCGGAGGGTCGGTCGACGCGCCTGGCCGAGGAGCTGGCCGACGTCGAGACGAAGCTGGCCGAGCGCAAGGCCGCGCAGGCGCAGGGGAAAGCGCGGGTGGCCGAGCGCCAGACCGAGCGCGAGCGCCTGATTGCCGCGCGCACGGCCGCTGCCCGCGCCCGACAGGGAGCCGTCGACACGCTGGCCGCGCGCCGCAAGGACGAAAACACGCTGCGCGAAGAGCTGGCCGGCGCCCGCGCCCGCCAGCGCACGCTGCAGGAGTTGGAAGAATCGCTGGAAGGGTATTTCCCCGGCGTGCGCGCCGTGGCCGCGGCGGTGCAGGCCGGCCGGTTGACGGGCTGGTACGCGCCGGTATCCGACTTGCTGGAAGTGCCCGCCGAACTTGAAACAGCCATCGAGGTGGCGCTGGGCGCGAACCTGCAGGATATCGTGACAGATACCGAGGGATCCGCGCGCGCGGCGGTGGCGCTGTTGAAGAGCAGTCAGTCCGGGCGCGCCACCTTCCTGCCACTCGACCTTATTGACCCCGCGCCGCGCGCCGACGTGCCGCCCATGGCGGGCATCCTCGGGCTGGCGATGGATTTAATTCGCTTCGACGCCGAATTCGCGAAAATCGCGCAACTGCAGCTCGGACGGGTGATCATCGCCCGCGATTTGGACGCCGCGCTGGCGCTGGCGAAGTCCGGCACCGCACGGGGGTGGAACCGCATTGTGACGCTGGAAGGTGAGGTGGTGCATCCTACCCGCGCCATCACCGGCGGCTCGCTGGGCAAATCCGGCGGCCTGCTGCGGCGCAAGCGCGAGCTGCAGGAGTTGACCGACAAGGTGGCTCGGCTGGAGCGCGACAGCGGCGCCATGCAACGCGCGGTGCAGCAGGCCGCCACCGAGGTGGCGCGACTGGAAGCGGAGATGGTGACGCTGGGCAAGGCGTCTGAAGACGCCGCCGCCGGGGTGGCGGAGGCCGAGCGCGCGCTGGCGGGCCTGGCCCGCGACGTGGCCGCGCTGGACGAGCGCCGCACCGCGCTGACCGAGGAAATTGCGTGGATCGCCCGCGAACTGAGCGAGGCAAAGACCGACGAGACGACGCTGGGCGCCGAATTGGACGGCATCGAGGTGCGCCGCGCCGAAGCGGAAGAAGCGGTGACCGAGGCGGAGTGCGCGCTGGCCGACGGCCAGCAGGGACGCGACGAGATTACCGAGCGTTATGCCGCGCTGCGCCTGCGGGTGACGGAGGAGCGCGGTACGCTGATCGCCCGCCAGTCGGCGAAACGCCGGGCCACGGAGATGCGCGACAACCTGGCGGAGCGCCTCGGTGCCAACGCGACGGCCGCCGAAACGCAGGAGGCGCGCATCGCCGCGCTGCTGACCGAGCAGCAGGCGGGCAGCGCCGAGTTGCTGCGCCAGCGGGCGGCTTACGCCGCGGGCACCGCCGAGGTGGAAGCCGCGCGCACGCGCCGCGCCGCGCTGCTGGAAAGCATCGCCGCCAACCTGCAGGAGCAGAAGGACCGGCGCGACGGCATTGAGGAGTGCCAGGGGCGGCTGCACCGCGCCAACCTGCGCACCACGCAGGTGGAGACGGAGCTGACGTTCATTCAGGGGCAGTTCTTCGAGGATTACCGGCTGACCATCGACCAGGCAATGCAGCAGGCCACGCCCGTCGAGAACCGTGGCGCCGCCGTCGCCCGGCTGCGCGAGCTGCAGGCGGCCATTGATGAAATGGGCCCGGTGAACGTGGGTGCCATCGAGGAATTCACGCGCATCCACGAGCGCCTGGCCTTTCTGACCACCCAGCGCGCCGACCTGGAAGAGGGGCGCGCGCGGCTGGTGCAGGTGATCGCCGAGATCGACGCCACCTGCAAAGAGAAGTTCATGGTGGCGTTCGTCGCTATCGCGCGGGAGTTTCAGGACCTCTTCGTGAAGCTCTTCGGCGGAGGGAATACCGAACTGTCGCTCACCGATCCCACGGACGTGCTGGAGAGCGGCATCGAGATCCACGTCACCATCCCCGGCAAGCGCAACCAGCACCTGCTGCAGCTCTCCGGCGGCGAGCGCGCCCTCACCGCGCTGGCGCTGCTGTTCGCCATGCTGCGGGTGAAGCCCAGTCCCTTCGTCGTGCTCGACGAGATCGACGCGCCGCTGGACGAGGCGAACGTCGGGCGCTACTGCGACGTGCTGCGCGAATTCACCGCCGGCACGCAATTCCTCATCATCACCCACAACAAGGGCACCATGGAGGCCGCCGACGTGCTGTACGGCGTCACTATGGAAAAGGCCGGCGTCTCCAAAATCGTCAGCGTGCGGCTGGCGGAGGCGCAGACCGCGCCGGCGTGACCAACGGCGAATGAACCAGACGGCAAACGACCCGGAGCATGCGCTCCGGGCCGTTCCGTGTGTATTGCGGTCAGGTGATTACAGCACCGAGAACTTGATGTTCTGGATTTTGATCACCTGTCCACCGGAGTTGGTGTAGCCGGCCGCCGTCATTTTATTCTGGGTCATGATGGCGGACACGTCTTTCGTGCCTGTCCAGGTATAGATGTTGCTGCCGCCAACCGGCGCGACTGACGAGATGTGGCTTTTGCCACCGAGCAGCGTGTAGGTAAAGTGGTAGAAGACATTGGAACCGGACACATAGCCGGCGCCCATTTTCGATGCGCCAACCACGCCTGTGCGGGCGGTCGGTGTGCCGATGCCGGCGGTTTGCGCGCAAGTGACGAATTCAACTGAATAAGTGTATCCGCCGACGAAGACGCAATTGGCGAACGGCACGACGTTGTTCAGCCAGCTACCGCTGGTGTTGTAGGCGGGGGTCTTCGAGCCGTCGTCAAAGACGGTAAAGCCGTAGGCCACGTAGTCGTTGGTGTAGCGGCTCCAATAGATGTCGCACTCGATGCGGATGTCAGGAATCGTGGTGCCACTCTTCAACAACGCCGGCGGGATGGTGATGAAGGGATCGACACGAACTTCGGAGTTGCCGGCAGTCTGGTTGCCTTGGAAGGGGCCTGCGACAGTGGATACGACCGTCACCACAGGGAAGAATTCATAACCGCGGTTGCCAAGGGTGACGAATTTGCTGGTCGTCACTTTATCGAACGTTTCGATAGCCACGTGACCGTCTACACAGCTCATCACCACGCCGTTGTTATGGCGGTTGTCGATGTCGGCATCATAGTCTTTCAAAGAGAAGTTCGTCGGCGGGTTGTCCATGGTGCGGTCAGAGGTGAGCACCGCGCCCACCGGGGTGGAGACATCGCCGAGTGCCTTGCCGAAGAGCTTGGTGTTGAAACCGTATTCCGGCGCGGTGTTTTTGCCTTTGCCGGTCTTCGTCGGGCAGTCGTAGAGGCTCGGTTCATTGTAGTCCTTCAGCAGCGACGACCAGGCGCTTTTACCGGTGTCGGGCATGAAGGTTTCTTCGTTGTCCTGCACATACATGCTGATCGCGATGGCGATCTGGCGTTGGTTGTTCAGGCAGGAGTTCGTGCGGGCCTTTTCGCGGGCCTTGGCGAATACTGGGAAGAGGATGGCGGCCAGGATCGCGATGATGGCGATCACCACCAGCAGTTCGATGAGGGTAAACCCTCGCTTGGGAGTAGACATTCCGGATACCTCCTTAACATGATGCGTCGGGGTACCACCAGATGGAAGGCTTAGGCGTCCTACCATACGGTGGTCCACCTTAATGATTTACTATACAACCAGTTTCCCATTCTGTAAAGATAGGAAACTGGTTAGTTCACTGCAAGGGCGTTATCTCATACAGCGTCGCCCCGGACAGGAGTGCCCGGGGCGTCGTGATCTCGGTAGGCAGTGCTCTGCCGACTATTTCAGGAACTTGATGTTTGTCAGCTTCATGGTGTAGCCTTGAATCGTTGACCAGCCGCGGGCGCGGTTCTGGGTGAGCATCGTTTTGTAATCACCGGAATAGGCGGTGGTGAAGTCGCCCTTTACATTGCCGGCACAGGTGGCCTTCATCACGATGAGGTTGGACGCCTGGAAGAACTTCAGGTTGATGTGGTGCGTCAGCGACTTGCTCAGGTCGTCGTTGGCGCCGCCGACCTTCTTCGTGCGGGCTTCGGTGCCGCTGGCAACCGCGCCGACCTGGACGCGGAAATACTGGTCGGCGCCGGAAAGGCTCCTGGTGCCGGCTATGATGCAGTTGCCGGTGGGCACGGCGTTGGCGGCGGCCGCGCCGTTTTCAAACCAGGCGAAGTTGCCCATGCCGGAGTTA
>CAZPYA010000061.1:0-6308 GCA_964590255.1 uncultured bacterium | reverse complement strand
TACCGCTCCAGACGATCTGTGCCGGTAAGGTGATCGCCGCGTCAGGCTTGGTCTGGTTCGCGGCGGTGCCTACCAGGTTCTGGTCGGCCAGCGTGGCGCCGGTGATGGGCGAACCGGCATCAGGGCTGATGTTGTACCCCTTCATGATGAGCGTGGTGAGCAGGTTCGGGTCGGTGGAGGCTTTCGTCTCCCATATCACGTGGCCATCCGCGCACACCAGCACGGCGCCGCCATTATGGCGGGCGTCGATGTCGGTGACCAGGTTGTTCAATGCGTAGTTTTTCGCTGGATTCGAGATGTTCAGGTCGGCCACCAGCAACGCCGCGGACGGATCTATGACATCGCCGAGGGCTTTGCCGAACACCAGCGCGTTGATGCCGTATTCCGGGGTGGTGTTTTTACCCTTGCCGGTCTTCGTCGGACAGTCGTACAGGCTCGGTTCGTTGTAGTCCTTCAGGAAGGACGCCCAGGCATTGTTGCCCGGATCGGGCATAAAGGTCTCGTCGTTGTCCTGCACATACATGCTGATCGCCAGCGCAATCTGGCGCTGGTTGTTCAGGCAGGAATTCGTGCGGGCCTTTTCGCGGGCCTTGGCGAACACCGGGAAGAGGATAGCGGCCAGGATGGCGATGATCGCGATCACCACCAGCAGTTCGATGAGGGTAAACCCTCGCTTGGGAGTAGACATCGGAACCTCCTTTGAAAATGATCGGGGCGCCTCGTGTAGAGACAAACCACCAGATTTGTATATAATACCTATATAAGTCATGTCTGTAAACCAGCAAAACGCCCGCGGACCTTCGCAAGTGGTTGCTGAAGGTCCACGGGCATGTGCGCGGTATTGTTTTCGAGTTTTTTTATAAACCCGCGTCGCGTTTGAAGGCGCCCTGCTCGACCAGGGCAGCCGCCTGTTCCAGCACGCTGTGCGCGTTGGCGGTGGCGTAGTCCTGCGGGGGGATGGCCGCCACGGGCACGCCGTACCGCTCGCCCTGGGCGGTGATGTCGGGCAGCAGGTGGCGCATCTGCGGGCCCACCAGCACCACGTCTACGCTGCGCCAGGCGCCTTCATCCAGCGCGCTGGTGCTGGTGGCGTCCACGTCCACATCCAATCCCCGCTCCGCCGCGTGCTTGCGGATGTTGTTCGCCAGCAAACTTGTTGACATGCCTGCCGCACAGGCGAGAAGTATGCGCATTGGTGGTCCTCCGATCTCACCCATCGTACCCGACGCCGGCATGGTTGGCAAGGTCGAAAAGGGGACAGGGAATGGGGGCCGATTCACAGTATACCGTTTGTGCTTAATGACATTTGTGGCGACGGGGGACAGGTGACAGGGATTTGCGGGGTGGCAGCGAAAGAGGGAGGCAGACGATGATGATGGAGGTGGTGTATGCGCACACTGCTGGTAATATGCCTGATGTCGATTGCGCTGGGAGCGTTGGCGGCGCCGCCGGTGACCTTCACGCTGAAGGAGTACCTGGGCGAGGCGTGGACGGCGGAGCGGGTGACCTTTCCGGCCACGCTGCCGGACGATTTACTGAACGGCAGTCTGGCCGTGCGCGACGCCGGCGGCATGCTGCTGCCCGCGCAATTCACCCCGGAGCAGCCTGGCAGCCGCGCCGGCACGGTGAGCTTCATTGTCGATCTGCCGGCGCACGGGCAGCAGACGTGGACGCTGCTGCCCGGTCCGCGGAAGAATACGCAGATGGCGCTGTTCTGCGCCGTCACGCAAGAGGACGTGACCTTCGGCACGCCGCGCATCGCCGTGCGCTGCCCCGCCGGCGCGCAGGCCTGGCCGGACGGCATCGCCGCGACGGACGCGCCTGCGCCGCTCCTGGGGTATGCGCTGGAACCGGATGTCTGGATCGGCGGCAGCCGCCTGGCCAGTCCGTTACAGGTGAGGAGCTTCACCGGCGCGGTGGTAGAGAACGGCCCGGTTTCAGTGAAGTATCGGATGACGTATACCTTCGAGGGTGAGAAAACCTGGAGCATCACCCTGGAAGCCCTGGCCGGACAGGACGTGATCCTCGTCACCGAAGAAGCCAATCTGAATGAGAAAACACAGTTTTTAGAAGGTATCCGGCCCGCCGGCGCGCCGGAGGGCAATTACACCGTTTACGCCTTCGGCAAGCGCCTGCAGGAGCGGGGCAGCTACTGGACGCTGGCGCTGGACGGCATGAATGCCGACCGCGTGGCCTGGCAGCCTACCGGCAACACCTGGGGTGCAAAACCCGCCGACGGCGAGCCGTGGGGCACGTTCCCAAGGCCGGCGGAAGCCGGGCCCATCGCCGTGCTCAATCCCACCCACGGCGAGTGGTGGATGAATTGCAGCCAATGGGTCGGCGTCTACGCGCAGAATCGGCAGCCGTTTCTCGGGTTGCTGGCGCTGAACGCCGGGCTGTGGAAAATCCCGCACGAAAACACAATCGTGCTGGAGAACGACGCGCAAGGCAAGCTGCGCGCGTTGCTGCCCATCAACACGGGGTCGCGCCGCTGGGCGCTGTATGCCTCCACCCGCGACGCCGCCACCGCCATCCCCGGCGAAGAGCCGTCCGGCGAAGAGTATCCCGGCCGGCAGCATGCCCGCCCGCCGCACCTGGCGACAATCAAGCACGGCCTGCTGCCGCTGGACACGGTGAAGGACTGGGCGTTCGAATTCCCCGATCCAAAGGGGACGGTCTTTCCGCACGTCTTCTCGCAGGCTGCCGAATTGCCCGCCATTCGCAAGCGTATCGCCGACACGCCAAGCCTGAATGGCAACGTGCAGAAGCTGAAAGTGTGGTGGGATAACTACCGCCGGACGAACGACCCGAATTACCCCCTCTATAAAATGCGCCGCATGTATCCCAAAGGCCTGGACAACATCTACCTGGCCACCGGCGACGAGCAATACGCGGCGGCAATGGCGGCGCTGCTACTCGACCGGCTGCATTACTACGTCCACCAGACGAAGGCCGGGGTGGGGGTGACGGGCTATCGCTGGAGCCACGGCTACGGCATGTTCCACCTGACGACCGGCGTGCTGCCGTATTGCCTGAAAGAGGCCGACCTTGCGCTCGGTTCGCCCGGTGTGCTGCCGGCGCAGAAGGCGGAAATCCGCGCACTGATGGCGTTCTGGGGTGAACTGCTCGCCTCGCGCGATTATGCCCCGCCCGGCTACAACCACGGCAACACCGACATGGTGGCGAGTTGGGCGACGACGGTGGGCGCCTTCGGCTGCCTGCTGAACGGCCATCCACGGGCGAAGGCGTGGGCGGACATCGCCGTGCGCGATGTCGACCACGCGCTGAAATCGCGCTGGCATCTGCCAGACTACAGCCAGGACGAGTGGTATGGTCAACTGACGCTGGACATGTGCACCGGCGCGGCGATCATGCTGAAGCAAGCGGGCTTCCATGACTATTTCAAGGATCCGCGCTTCCGCGATGGGTTGGACTTCTATGGCCAACTGCTGGCGCCGGCCGATCCGCGATATGGTTTCGGCTACATCGTGCCCTTCGGCAATGGGCAGGGGCATTGGAACCGTTCCGCCATGTGGGCGCTGGCGGCGTCGGCGACGAAGAGAGACGATCCTGCCTTCGCCGGCCGCATGATGTGGTACTGGGAGCGCGCCGGGCGCCCCGGCACGCTGAAATACGGCGACCGCGACGATTTCGGCTGGTCCACGCTCGGCTGGCTGGACCCAACCATCCCGGCGAAAAACCCCGAGTTGGCCAGCACCTGGCTGAAGGACTGGGGCATCGTCTTCCGCGGCGGCTGCGGCACCCCCCGGGAAACCTACATGGCGCTGCAGATGGGCAAGCCGGCCGGCCTGGCAGGATACAACGCCGAGGGTGGTTTCCATCTCTACGCGCAGGGCATGCCGCTGAGCCTCATCTTCGGCATCCGCTCGTACGACGTCAGCCAGCACAAAGGCGCCGGCAACAGCGTACTGCAGCGCTGGATGGCCAACCGTCCCAGCTTCGACAACCGCAGCGAGCGGGAGAATGGCACCGGCAAAGTGCTGGAATGGGCGCCGTCCTCATCCGCCGACTACGTCTGTGGCGAGTGGACCTTCTCCCGCCTGCAGGCGATGGTGAACCCCCGTCCCAGCGAGGGCGATGCCCGGCTGATCCTCAGCAAGCCGCGCTGGGAGCCCGCCGGGCTAGAGCCGAACGTGTCTGGCCCCATCTCCACGGTGAAGCCTATCATCTGGCGGCGGCAAGTGCTCTTCGTAAAGTCGCCCGATCCCGCCGGCCCGAACTACGTTGTCATCCGCGATACCGCGAAGACGACGGTGCCGTGGGACTGGAGCGTGTGGGCGCTGTCCTCCGACGAACAGGTGAAGGACGGCGTGGCGACGTTTACTGGCAAGTTCGGCGTCGACCTGGATGTGGTGCCGCTGACGCCCGCGCCGGAGATCGTCACCGGGGCGTATGGCCCGACGAAATCGTTCGCCGGCGATTATCGCCAGCAACTCTACCAGGTGCAGTTGCCCGGCAAAGATGGAGAGTTCGCGGCGGTGCTCTACCCGCGGAAGCATGGGGAGCCGGCGCCGACGATCAGCCCATCGCCGGACGGGCAAGGCGTGCGCATTACGCTGCCCGAGGAAACGCACCAGGTGTTATTGACGGAGAGCGGCGCGGCCGTGTTGCGCGAACGCGGGAAGCAGACGACGATTGCCCTGTTCGGCGTGATGAATGCCGGCGTGTTCAACGGCTGCACGGCGCGCATCACGGGCGAGAAACTGGCCGGCAGCCTGACGGCGACGTTCGCCGACGGCGCCATCACCGGTGACGCGTATGGCCCGCAGCGCGAAGTGACGCTGGAAGCGGACATGGCCATGGCGACGCTGACCATCGACGGCAAACCCGCCCAGCCCGCGGAAATCGTCAACGGGAAAGTGCGCTTCACCATCCCGGCGGGCGATCACGTCTTTGTGGTAAAATAGCATACAGATCAGTTCTCGTTCGTTGTTGTTCTTAGTAGCGGCAGCAAGCCGCGTCCGTGCGAAGGAACCGGATGGAGAGGCCGACGCGGCCGCTACTAAGAACTTCATCATGCAAACGTGTTGAAACTATCTGGAAGAATAGGCAAGCTATGTTCACCGGTATCATCGAAGAGTTAGGCACCATCGCCGCCCTGCGCAAGGAAGGCAACGTCGCGCGCCTGGCGGTGCGGGCGGAGGCGGTGCGCGGAGATATGCGCATCGGCGACAGCCTGGCGGTGAACGGCGTATGTCTCACCGTCGAGCGCATCGAGCCGGCGCAACTGTGGCTGTCGATGATGCCCGAGACGCTGCGGCGCACCACGCTGGGGGCGCTGCACAACGGCGCGCAGGTGAACCTGGAGCGGGCGCTGCGGCTGGATTCGCGGCTGGGCGGGCACCTGGTGTCCGGCCACGTAGACGGCATCGGCGCCATCCAGGCGATCAGCGGGGTGGGGGAGGAGCGCGTGCTCACTATCGGTCTACCGAGCGAGCTGGCGCGCTTCGTGGCGCCAAAAGGCTCCATCGCCATCGACGGCATCAGCCTCACCGTGGTACAGGCCGACGGGGGCAGCTTCTCAGTGTCGCTCATCCGCCACACCCTCACCGCCACCACTCTCAACCTGCGTAAAGTCGGCGACTCGGTGAACCTGGAGGTTGATCTCATCGCCCGCTACCTCGATCGCCTGCTGCACAGCAGCGGACAGAGCGAGGGGTTGTCGCTGGAACGGATGCGGGAGTTGGGATTCTGAACCATGAAGGAGCCACGGATGCGGCCATTTGTCGTGCTTATCGTATTGCTCGCGTTGACGGCGGTGCTCCTCGCCGCGCCGGCCTACCTCTGGCGCACGCCGGCCACCGTGCCGGCCGGGAAGACGCTGTCGGCGCGCTTTGGGCCGCCGGCGGGGTACCAGCGGGTGCCGGCGGCGGCGGGGTCGTTCGGAGGGTGGTTGCGCGGATTGCCGCTGCAGCCCGCGGGGGCGCAGGTGCACCAGTATAATGGCCGGTTGAATGGGGAGCAGCGCGCACACGCGGCGGTGGTGGACCTGGACGTGGGCACGCGCGACCTGCAGCAGTGCGCCGACACCATCATGCGCTTGCGGGCGGAGTATCTGTTTTCACGGAAGCAGGATGCGGCCATCCACTTCAATTTTACGAACGGATTCCGCGCCGACTTCGCGAAGTGGGCGCAAGGCTACCGCATCGCCGTGCGCGGCAACCGGGTGAGCTGGGTGCGGCGCGTCCCGCCGGACCGCTCGCACGTCAGCCTGCGCGCCTATCTGGACGTGGTCAGGACTTTCGCTCAACATCCCACCGCCTGAATGGTCGGGCGGCGTAGGGCCG
>CAZPYA010000060.1:0-32691 GCA_964590255.1 uncultured bacterium | reverse complement strand
CAGCACCGCCTACGACGCCAAGGGCCTGCTGAAGAGCGCCATCCGCGACAACAACCCGGTGGTCTTCATCGAGCACCAGTCCATCTACACTCTCCGCGGCGCCTGCCCGGAGGAGGAGTACCTGGTGCCGCTGGGGCTGGCCGCCGTGCGCCGCGAAGGCACCGACGTCACCATCGTCGGCTACTCGATGCCCATCCTCATCGCCCAGGAAGCCGCCGAAATGGCCGCCGCGGAAGGCATCTCCTGCGAGGTGATCGACCTGCGCACGCTCATCCCCATGGATGAAGCGACGGTGCTGAACTCCCTCAAAAAGACCGGCCGCCTGATGTGCGTGAACCAGGCGCCGAAGACCGGCTGCTTCGCCGAACACATCGTCGCCCGCATGTACGAGATCGGCTTCGAATACTTCAAAGGCCCGGCGCAAATCGTCGCCGCCTACGACTGCCCGCCGCCGATGGCCGCCACGCTGGAAGCCGAGTTCCAGCCCACCGCCCAGCGCATGCTCGAAGGCATTCGCGCGGCGATGGGGGCGTCCGTGAAGGCGTAAAGGCCTCACCACAACGTTCGTGCGTGAAAATAACGAACCGGTGCGCATGTCTCAACCCACGGGCTGGGAGTGCGCACCGGTTCGTTTCGTTCGGGAGCACGGGCGCAACCGGGTGAAGTGGGATGATGCCACACCCGCGTGAATGGGTACTGACCGCAAGGAGTATGGGGTTCGACGCCGAATAAATCGTATACGTGGGGTCGCACCCGCGTGAAGGATGTGCGATGGATATCGTCGTGACCGAAGACAGCGCCACGTTTCGCGCGATTCTCACCCGCCTGCTGCGGAAATGGGGGTATACCATCCATGTCGCGCGCAATGGCGGTGAAACCCTGCGTTTGATGCAAGGGCCATCCGCACCTGCGCTGATTCTGCTGGACTGGGTCTTGCCAGATACGGATGGCATTGATCTCTGCCGACGCCTACGCGCGCTGAACCGTGAGCCATATACCTATATCATCATGGTCACCGCCCACGCCGAGAAGCGGAACATCATTGAGGCGATGGGAGCAGGGGCCGACGACTACATCATCAAGCCGTTTGATGAGAATGAGTTGCAGGTGCGTATCCATGCCGGCCGACGCATCGTTGAATTAGGTCGTGTTCACACTAAGCAGTAAACAATCGACGATTAGCGCGAAGTTGATGAAGGCGAGAAACATCACATCGAGTTTCTCGAAGCGGGTAAAGATGCGCCGATAGCCTTTCAGGCGTCGGAACAAGCGCTCCACTTCGTTGCGCCGCCGATAGAGGAGGCGGTCGTATTCCCAGGGAGCGAGGCGATTGTGCTTGGGCGGCACAATCGGGGTACCCCCAAAGTGGAGCACGAGCTGCCGCGTCTCATCGCCTTCATACGCGCGATCCATGAGGACCGCGACCGCCGGGAGGGTGTCGGCCAGCGTTGTGAGCAGTTTGCGGCCCTCGGGAGCATCATGCGCCTGACCTGGTGAGAGGTGAAACGCTAGGGCGGTGCGGGCATTCGCGGCAACCAGATGAATTTTGGTGGTCCATCCGCCCCGCGATTTGCCGATGGCTTGGGGGCCGTTTTTTTTAACGCGCCGGTGCCGTCGGGATGCACTTTGATGCTGGTGCTGTCGAGCGATACGGCCTCAATGCGGATCTGGATGAGCTGGGCCTGTTGCAGGCGCGCGAAGACCCGATCGAGCACGCCCGCCTTGGCCCAGCGACTCATGCGCGTATAGACCGTATGCCAGCGCCCAAACCGCGCGGGGAGGCCGCGCCACTTGCACCCGTGCTCGGCGACGTAGAGAATGGCATTCAGCACCTGCAAATTCGACAGACGGACATTCCCGCGCTGGCGGGGCAGGCAGTCTTCGATGACAGCAAATTGGGCTTCGGTGAGTTCCATGCCTTATTATACCATAGAGAGCGCTTAGTGTGAACAGGCCCTAGTAAAATCTCTGTCAGGCAGCCCTTTTGCGCCGTCATGTTTCCTTCTCATCCCCCCTCCCCGTGTAGGGGAGGGGTCTGGGGGAGAGGTGAATACGGCGGGACGTGCCCTACATCAGTTCAAACACCGCTTCACTAAGCAACTTTACGCTTTATTGACACCAGATGTCTTCGCGCACACCCGGATGGAACGTTTTCCGTGGTACACTGTCTGACAAGATATCAACAATCCAGTGAGGAGCGGCAATGGACGAAGCCGAGGAGAAGCAGGAGCCCCGTGCGAAGCGTGTTCCCCTGTTCGAGATCGTCATCATCCTGGCGGTGCTCGGGATGGTGGCGTTGATGCTCGCTCCGCTGGTCTCTCTGTCCAGCCAGCGACCGCGCCGTTCGCTCTGCGTTGCGCATGCCGGCAAGCTTGCCGCCGCCGCCCTCGCCTTTCAGCAAGACCACGGGCGCCTGCCCGGCGTCAACTGGCACACCGACATGCTGCGCTACGTCGGCAAGCGCGACAGCTTTCACTGCCCCGATGACACCTCCACCTGCATCAGCGACAGCATCAGCTACGGCTACAACGCGCTGTTGGTGGGCGCGGACGGCACAGGGGTAGCTGCGCGCCGCGTGAAAGACCCGGCCAACGTGGGCTGCTTCGCCGACGCCACCCCCGCGCGCTGCTGGGAGGACGGCGGCGGCCTCATCGGCGACCGCCCGCTGCGCCCCCAGCGCGCCGTCGAGTTATGCGTGCGCGACACCGCCACCGGCCGCCACCTGCGCACCGGCGAATACACCCACACCCCCGGCGTGGTCATCGCCTACGCCGACGGCCACGCCGCCCTCCTGCCCTGCACCACCCAGGAGCTCATCAATCCCGTCCATCAGGCCCGCATCGCCTTCTACCGGGTGAAGAAGATGGGGTATCTGAAGTAAGCGGGCGTTTGCCGGCTGCCGGAAGTTGGGATATATCAGGCAATGACGCATGATCGCGAAGATGCCACCCATACACGCGTCCGCCGATTCTCGCTGGTAGAGGCTATAACGGTTCTGACGGCGCTCGGAATACTGGCGGTCCTGCTATATCCGTTGCGTGCTATTTTTCGGGAGCGGCCTCGCAATGTGACCTCGGTCAGCATTATGCATCAGTTGGCCACCGCCGCAATGATGTATGTCCAAGATCACCAGCGATATCCCGGGCTGAACTGGCACCAGGAACTGGAATCGTATTGCGGAAGCCGGGAATGCTTTGCCAGTCCCGAAAGCCGCATCGCCGAACAGGAGGACAGCATCAGCTTCGCCTACAACGGCCTGTTGCTGCGCAACGACGGCAGTGGGTTACCCGCCGAAGCCATCGTGGCACCCAGTCAGCTCGGTTTATTTATCGATGCCATGCCGACTCGCACCTGGTCGCAAGGCGGAGGTGTCATCACCCCGCATGCGCGCTGGGCAGGCCGCCGCATTACTCCCGTGGTACGCAAGTTTTCGTTTCCACAGAATGGAGACGATACAGGATATCAATCAGGTATACTGATGAGTTATGCCGATGGGCACGTACAGATTATCTCTACCGTAGCGAGAACCGAACTGGCGAACCCAACCCATGCCTACAACAAAGCCTTCATCCGCGCGAAGGCCCTCGGCTATCTGAAGTAGGAGCGAGCCATGTCCCCGGAGCGCAAGCAGAAAATCATGAAAAATATCCTGATCATTCTCACCGTGGTGATCGTGCTCGCTATGCTCCTGTATCCGTTCCTCACCTGGGGCGAAGAATACAGATATTTCCCGCGGTGCATCGATAATGTGCGCCAGATCGCCACGGCAGTTGAGATGTATGCGCAAGATAACGGGAACCGCTACCCCGGCCTGCCGTGGACGACGCAACTGGAAAATTATGTCGGGTCGCAGAAGTTCTTCTCGTGTCCGCAGGACGAGAGCATAGATAACGAGCGGACACCGGTCAGCTACGGCTACAACGCCGCGCTGGTGTTGCCGGATGGCGCAGGCATGGCCGTCGCACGGGTGAAAGATCCGGCGAAACTTGGCCTGATCGCCGATGTGCGTCCGGCGCGCGCCTGGGTGGATGGCGGCGGGCTGGTGGGTGATGCTGCCGGTTGGCCTGGTCGCCGGGTGTTCCCATATTCGCACCGAGAAGACGACGTATCGCCCCGGCACAACCCGCATGTGTCAGCCAACCCGAACCAGCCTCTGCGCACCGGTTACCATCTCGCCTATTGCGACGGGCACGCGGAGATCGTGCCCACCCGCGCGGCGGTCGATCAGGCCTTCATCCGTGCCCAGACCCTTGGCTATCTGAAGTAGGAGCAGGTGATGACCCCCGAGCGCAAGCAGAAAATCATGGTTAATGTCCTGGTCATTATAGGTTTCGCGGTGATTATGGGCGTCATCGTGTGGCCGATTTTCGCCAGGGCGCACGAGCCCTGTTATCCGCCGAACTGCCTCGCCCAGATACGGCAGCTTTCGACATGCGTGCAGATGTATGTTCAGGATAATCACGACCGCTATCCCGGTCTGCGCTGGAACGAGCAGTTGGATGGGTATGCCGGAACACACTCGATGTTCGAGTGTTCACGAGAGACCATGGAGCATAAGCTCTCGCCCATCAGTTATGGGTACAACGTCGCGCTGGTGCTGCCGAACGGCGCCGGCATGTATGCCGCGCGGGTGACGAATCCGGCGAAAGTGGGGGCGATTGTCGATGCGAAGCCTGCCCGGCTCTGGGAACAGGGTGGCGGTCTGGTGGGTCATGCCCCGAAATGGCCGGATCGGTTGGTGACGCCATTCGCGCACCAGGAAGACCCGAAACTCACCTGCCGCAATCAACGGCATGTGCCCGAGAATCCGAACCAGCCCCTGCGCACCGGTTACCACCTCGCCTACTGCGACGGCCATGCGGACATTGTGCCCACCCGCGCAGCAGTCGACCGCGCCTTTACCCAGGCGAAGGCCCTTGGCCACCTCAAATAAATGGTATAATACACTGCCTCCCGCCGAGATCGGCGGGGGCCTCATCCGCTGACGGAAGGACTCGCATGATGACCGGATGCCGCTGCCTCGTTGTTCTCCTCGCGCTGTGGGCCGCGCTGGCGGCGTGGGCGCAGCCGGAGCCGCAGTCACCCTGGCAGGCCGCCATGGAGCAGGGGCGCACGGCGATGAACAATGGCCGCTACGCCGACGCCATCCCCGCCTTTGAGAATGCTATCGCGCTTTGCGCGAAGATTCCGCTCGATGACGCCCGGGTGTCGGACACCTACCTGACGCTGGCGCGCTGCCATCATTACAACAACAACCGCGCCGGCGCTGACGGCGTGGTGAACGCGCTGCTGGTGCGCTACCTGCAGACCTACGGCCTGCAGGACGCCCGCATGATCACGCTGTACCTGGCGCTGGGCGATTATTACCGCAATACCAGCGGCATGGATGCCGCGGTGCAGCAGTACCAGTACGCGCTGAGCATCGCGCGCAAGCTGTATGGCGAGAAAGACGTTCGCCTGGCGGAGATCTACACGAAAGTGGCCGACGCCTACCGCAATAATGGCCGCGCGCAGGATGCCGTGGCCCTGCTGCTGCAGGCGGTAGCGCTCTTCGAGGCGGGCGGCGACACGCCGGGCCTCATCCCCGTGCTCACCGCGCTGGCCGCCGGCTACAGCAACCTGTCGAAAACCGCCGAGATGCAGGCCGTGTATCAGCGCCTGGTGACCCTGCATGAAAAGTCCTACGGCGCCGATGACGAACGCACGCTCAACGCCGTTTCCACGCTCTTCTACACGCTGCGCAACGCCGGCAAGGTGGTGGAACTGCAGCCGCTGCTGGAGCGCATGGTGGCCGGTAATTTGAAGCGCAACGGCCTGCTGAACGCGCAGTCGCAGGTGCGCGAGCTGGCGGTGCTCTACGTGCAGCTCGGCCAGGTGTCGAAGGCCGACGCCATGCTGGTGAAGAACCTGGACGACGTGCTGGCCGCCGGCGTCGACACCACCCCCGCCGTGCTCAACGCCACGCGGACGCTCGTTGACTTCTACCTGGGTCAGGAGCGCTGGGCGGACGCCGCCGCGCGCGGCGCGCAGTTGCTGGCCGCCATCGCCACCGCCGAAATGGATGACGCCGCCAAATCTTTCGACCGCGCCCGGCTGGCCATCGCGCTGCGCGCCCAGGGTAACGAGGCGGAACTGGCGCCGTTGGCGCAGCAGATCGCCGCCACCCTGGCGGAGCAGGAAAAGCGTTATCGCAAGGGCCAGGCGCCGCACCTGGAGCCGATGTATGCGGCGGTGGGCGACCATGCCACCATGGCGCTGTCGATCAATTACAGCCTGAATGCCCGGAAAAATCCCCCCTTCCGCGACACCGCCATCACCGCCGACCTGTACCTGAAACTCGGCGACGTGCAACTGCTGTTGCAGAAGCCCGCCGACGCCGAAAAAACCTTTCGCACCGCCCTGGAGATCATGGAAAAATGCACCGGCGCCGAACATCCCGGCGTGATCACCCCGCTGCTGAAGACGGCGCAAAGCCTGCTGGCCCAGCAGAAAGCCACCGAGGCCGCCGCCCTCTGCGCCCGCGCCCTTGCCATCGCCGACAAGGCGCTCCCCGAAGACCGCCTCACCGCCCGCGTGCTGCGCGTGCAGGCCGACGCCCTGCGCAACGCCGGCAAAGCCGCCGACGCCGAGAAAGCCGCCGCCCGCGCGGCGGCCATTGAAAAGGCGAAGTAATCGTACAGGGCAGGCAGTCCGTTTGCGCCGCACTGGTGTCAAACCGTATACTTATCTGTGGAGGGATACGTTATGGCATCCGCGCACACGAAACAAGAAATCAAGCAGATGATTGTCGACCAGCTCTTCCTGCCCATCGCGCCGGAGGAGATCGAGGATAGCGCCCCGCTGATGGAGACCTACGGCGTCGACTCCGTCGCCCTCTTCTCGCTCATCGTCGGGCTGGAGTCCGTCTACGGCATCACCATCGAAGACACCGAGTTCCGCCTGTCGCTCTTCAAAGACGTCGACTCCATCGCGAATTTCGTGGAATCGAAGCAGTAACGGGGCGCGGCCTGCACCTCACCTCACAGATGAATCTCCTCTTCCGCCGCCAGCGCAGCCGTCTCCATCTGCACCGTCTGGTGGGGGGATGTCGCAGCGGTCCTGGAGGAGGTAGCGAATTGTAACCGCGGTTCTACCCAGCCGCACCAACGCCGCGCGGGCGGGGTTGGTGCCCCGCCCGCGCATGGTGTGCCGTTTTTCGCACGGTTATTTCGCTGGCTTCTCCGCGGGTTTCGGCTTCGCGGCCGCGTCTTTCATCAGGTCGCCGATGGCGGCGAAGATGAATTGGAGCTGCTCGCCCGGCAGGCGCAGTTCGCCGTGCAGCACGTTGTTCTTCACTTCCTGGAAGGAACTGATGACGGTGGCGTGCGTGCCATAGACCGCCAGCTTCTTCAGCGCGTCCTTCTTCGGCTGGCCTTCCGGCATGAAGCTCACGCCCATTTTGATCATGTCCAGCACCGCGTAGGTTTCAAAGCCGCGCGCGGTGGACGGCACGACGGTGGCCAGCGACTTAAAGCGCGCGGTGGTCACGTAGCCCGGTTTCTTCTGTTGCACGCGGTTCATCAGCGCCGTCATCTGCTCTTTGCTGCCGCCGCCGGTGGTCACCAGCATGAAGGTGCCCACGTAGGCGAAACTGGCTTCCACCACCGTCGGCTTCGCGGGGGGCGCCGGTTTTGCGGGCGGCTTCGCCGGGGCGCCTTTGGTGGCGGGCGTCGACGGGGTGACCACCATGCGCAACACGTCTACCGGCAGCTCGTTAATCTTCTCCGCGTCCGGGGTGAAGGTGATCTTTGTCCCGCCGCTGTCGCCCATCATTTTGAAGAGGTTCGTTACCTCGCGGATGAAGGCGCGCATCGCGGTCTTCCCGGCGGCGAGATCGGCCACGCGGTAGACGGCCAGCACTGACGGCCCGTAGCCGGGGCTGCCGGCGGGAGCGGGGGCGATGCCGATGACGCGGCCCTGGCTGCACTGCGCCATGATGTTGCGCATCGCGGCGCCCAGCGGCTTCGCCTTGTCGGGGGGCAGGAACATCGCGCCCAGATTATAGCTGAGGTCCAGCATCGTGTAGCCCACGCCTGGCGCGCCTTTCAGCATGGTGGTGCTGGAGCCGCAGAAGACCACGTCTTCCGGCAGATAGCCGGCCAGCTCCACCGGCAGCGCGGTGTTTTGCGGGCCCGCCAGGCTCTTCGCCAGCGTGCTGTTCGGCACCGGCACCACGTAGGTTTCAAACGACAGGTCGGTGTCGATCATCCCCAGGCCGATTTCCGCGCGCAGGAAATTCTTCTGCTGCTCCTCGATCATCTGCATCACCGGCCCGAGGAACATCATCGCCATCGGTGGCATCGCATTGCCCAGCGCATCCACCTTCAGCTCGCTGAGCTGCACCGACATCGCCACATCGCGCTGCGTCAACAGCGTCAGGTCCATCTGCAACGCCTTGATGTTCAGCGGCTCTTTGTTCAGCGCGACTACGCCGGTGTTGCCGATTACCACGCCCTTCATGCCGTCGTCCTTCGCCGCTTCCAGCGCGAGGAAGGCGTTGAACGCCTGCGGGTCATTGAGCGGCAGCAGCACGTACCCGGGCAGGGACGGCACCGCGGGCTTCGCCGCGTCGTCGCCGTCCGCGGGCATCGCGTCCTCGTCCGGCGGCGTCGGAGCCTGGAAGACAAACCAGGTGTCGCCTTTCGTGTTCATGCCGGGCACCTGCTTCACGTGGCCGATCAACTCGTTCAGCCCGGCGGTGGCGGTGGCCGGCACCGGTTCGCCCGGCTTGCGCGGCGCCTGCAGGATCAACTGGTCGATCATCAGCAGCAACGGCCCGAAGGCGGTGACCTGCTTCTCCAGGTCCGTCACCTTCACCGCGAGCAGGCTTTTGGACAGGGCGAGGGTAGTCGCCGGCGCGGGTGCCGGCTGTGGCTGCGCCAGCAGGCCGGCCATCGCCAGCACCGCCAGCAGGGTTACGAGCAATCGACGCATGGCGTCCTCCTTGATCCGGGTATGGCATTCCCGGTTTCCCATGGTATTCGACACCGGGATGAGAATTCCTGTTCTGTTTATGAAAGCTTGATGCGCATGCACCAAACACCGACGCCCCCGGATGGCTCCGGGGACGTCGGCCAGGATCGGTGGCCCTCTCCGCGGGGGGAGAGGGGGCAGGGGACGTTAGAACAACGACTTGTTGTACGCCACGCCAATCCACTTGTGCGAGCCGTAAGTGCCGGCTTTCAGCGTCAGGCCGGGCGCGCCTTTCGGCATGTAGGTAAGGCCGGTGATCAGGTCTTGCGCGTCATAGATGGCGACCGCGCCGATCTCCGGGGTCAGCAGGAACTGCGCGCCGCCGAAGAAGCCGTTGTGGCGGTTCTCGTTGAGCAGCGTCCAGTCGCTGGTGCCGTAGCTGAGGTGCAGGCGCGCCAGCGGCGGGCCGGGCTTCCCGGCGAAGAATGTCTTCGCGGTGGAGATGAAAAAGGACGGATCGTCCGAATCCGCGGCCAGCGCCGGATTGTCGGTCGCCTGCGTGCCGGTGAGGTTGCGCACGCCTACCACCACGTCCGGCAGCGTCGCCGTCTCGGAGAGCACCTTGCCGCTGGCCACCAGGATGGTGGAGTTGCGGTCGCGGTTGACGTCGGCGCGGTGGATGTCCAGCTCCAGCCAATCGGTGATGCCCACGTAGAGGGTCTCGTAGTTCACGAACTCCGGCGCCGCGCCCACCGGCGCGCCCAGGTCCAGGTCCAGGTAGTACACCGCCACCTCGACCTCGCCCTTTTTCAACTGGTTGGCGGTGGGCATGGTGACGATGTCGGCGGCGAGGACCATCCCCGCGCACAGCGCGAGGAGCAGCGTGATAAACAGCTTCTGCATCGACGGTTCCTTTCAGGGGTTAAGGATATCGCTATTTTCTATAGTGAATGACCGATAACCTTTTCGGGGGAATGAAAAATGGAGCACTATGTTGACGTAGCACGCGCGATGGCTGAAAGCGGGGGTCGTCATTCCTCATTCGTCCGGCAAAGCAGCGTCCGTCTACAAGCCAGGTCATCACCAGAACTCGTTCGTAGTAAGCTACGCAGCGCAGCGGAGTGGCGCACACCGAACGGGTTCTGGTGTTACCGGTTCGGTTTGTTACTTCCAGTTCTTCTCCGCGTATTGTACCAGTCCGTGCGCTTCCGCTTCGGACGGCGCGCCCCAGGCGGAGAGGTAGAGGCCGCGCGGGCCGCCGCAGGCGCGCACGGTGGCGTCCATGCGCGTGGGGTCGAAGGGGCCCATCAGCAGCAGGCTCTTGCCGCCGGCCAGGGCGCGCTGGTACAGCGGGTGCCAGTCGGGGCTCCACACGTCCTCGGCGCCGGCGCCGGGGGTCCACTGGATGGCGTTCAGCTTCGGAATGGCAATCAAATTGTCGAGGTGCGGAATGGCGGTGGGGCCGTCCCAGTGGTAGACGGAGTAGTCCAGCCGTTCGCACATGCGCGCCAGGTAGGGCGACTCGTATTCGGCGAACATGTCCGGCCCGATCATCGCGGCGAAGTCGCACTGCAGCTTCGCCGTGCGCCCCGGCCCCCACACCTGGAAGGCGGTGAAGCTCACCCCGCCGTCGTCGGCCTTGCAGATGTCGTAGCAGCGGTCGTAGTAGGTGAAATACAGCTCGGTGACGCGATCCATGCAGGCGTGTACCCACTGCGGATTGTCGAAGAGATCGAAGAGCAACTCGTCGTTGCCGCGCAGCGAGGCGACGATATCCAGCCCCTCCACGATGTCGGGGATGTTCGCCATGTAGCGCCCGTCGGCCGCCGCGCGCAGCGCCCGCAGCAGTGCCTGGTGCCTGGTCCAGATGGGGTTATTGGGGTCATGCTCAGGCAGCGCGCCTTCCGCCGCCGGCGGCCAGGGGTGGAACCAGATGGTGTCCCACGAATACCCCGGCTCCGAGCCCAGGTACAGCGCCAGGCTGCCCGGCCCCAGGTCGATGGAGGCGTTGGGAAACGCTTCGCCGATCCAGGTGAAGTCGGCCATGAAGCGCTCGGTTTGCGCGATGCGCGCCTCGGCGTTGAAGTAATAGTCCTCCGGCGTCATCCCGCTGATATCCGGCGCCGGCGGCTCCGTGCTCGGATGATCCCGCTGCGTCACCAGCCCCAAACACGGCCGGTCCATCGGCTCATGCCGCCACCACGCCAGCATCCGCTTCCGCGCCTCCAGCCAATCCGGCTTCAACGACAACGCCCCGGGAAGAGCCATGACACACCCCTTGAAGAAAGTCTGCTTCTCGGTTCGGCAGAGGGAGCGTGAATCCTCTCACAGCAGCGTGATGAATGATGAAGTTCTTAGAAACTGTTTTCAACGTGCTCGCAGTCGTCTCACGGGTCTGGTTCGCGCCTGGCGGCGTTGGATTCGCTGGCATGTATCACTCGATACACTCTCGCGAATCCGCCTGGCCAGCCACGAACCAGCCTCCATGATCCGACTACGATCACTTTGAAGACAGTTTCTTAGTAGCGGCGCCGCGCAGCAAGCTGCGTCCGGTCATCCTCCCGGTTCCTTCGCGCGAACGCGGCTTGCTGCGCGGCGCCGCTACTAAGAACAACAACCTTACAAGCCTACTTTTCTTCGATTTCCTCCATCGTCACGTCATCCAGGTAAAACGTCCCCGGCTCCCCGGTGATCCAGAAGGTCATGTGCGTGGAGAGGATGCCCGCCGGGAAGACGAGGTCGGCGCCGGAGCCGGCGGGACCGAGCGTGCAGGACATCGTCGTCCAGCCCTCCAGCGGGCCTTTCTTCCAGAAGCCCCACTGCCACACGCCACCACCGTCCTTCGGCAGGTTGATATTTTTGCCGTCCGAGCCGTAGCCGCCGACTTCGACGGAGATTTTTGCCGTCGTGTAGACCTTCATGCTGAAGCGGTAACGTTTTGACGCATCCACGTAGTAGGTGCCCGACGTGCCGAAGGCGGTGCGCGGGCCGGCCAGCTCAGCCGCCAGGCACTGCTTGCTGGCGTTGACAGCGTCCGGCTTCGGGTTGGCGGCCACGCGGAATTTCAGCAGGTTGGCTTCCGCCGGGAACTGGCCCAGCTTGCCGCCTTCGAAATCACCATCGGGGAAGAGGTTGGCCGTCTGCTTCGGCAGCGCCAGGTCGGAGGTGATGGGCTTGGCCCCCGGCGCGGACAACGTGCCCGCCGAGCCCAACGCGAGAAAACTCTCCCGCCCGCGCACCTGCACGACGCCGGCGGTGCCCTCGAAGCGGATGCCGTCCTCGTCGAAGGTGAACGGCGTGGCGCTAAGGAACACGTAATCGGCGCCTAGCGCGTGTTGCACCTTGACGCCCTTGCCCGCGGCGATGGGCATGACGACCGGCGCCGCCTCGCCCTTCATGCGCGGGTACAGCACCACCAGCGCCCCGGTGCCGCGCGCCATGGCGGCCAGCACGCCCTGCTGGGTGCTCTCCATCGCCCCCCACGTCCAGTTGGGAAACAGCCCGCTGGTGCTGCGGCGGGTGCGCGCTTCGGTGGCGATCGCCACTCCCTCCGGCTGCACGAAGATGACGTCCATATCCACGTCTTCCTTGCCCTCCACCAGCGCCCGCGCGCCGTCGATCTGTACTGCGTTGGCCGTGCACCACAGCCGCCAGGTGGCCGGCGCCGGGATGCGCAGCGTGTCGCGCATCACAAAGTAATTGGGCTTCTGCGGGTCGGCATCTTTGAGGAAGGCGATTTGCCGCGTCCACGCCTCGCAGGCGCCGCGCACGAAGTCGGCGCGCGTGCCGGGCACGAACTGCTGAATCGCCATGGTGGCGCCGTTGCGCGCCACCGGCGATTCCAGCACGTTGTGGTCGTCCGGCGGCACGTGGCCGTAGTAACCGAAATCGTCGGCGAGGATGCGCCCCTTGCCCCAGATCAGCACCGCGCCGGTGTCCTGATCGTAATGCAGGTGATTGGTTCCGGCAATCATATAAAGCTGGGTTTCGCGCGCGGTGGGGAAGCCGCTGCGCAGCACGACTCCCGTCTCCGGGAACAATTCACTCGTCCATTTCGGTGGAATCGCCGGCACGGTGTCATCCACCAGCAGACTGCGGAAGGGGGACAGCCCGGGATACGCGCCGCCAATGCCCGGCTGCGGGTAGCGGTTGTGCTGCTGGTGCATCCACTGCATGTTCGCGGCGAATGCCGGGTCTTTCGCCTTCCAGATGCCCGCCAACACGCCGAACTCACCCGTCGGCTCGTTCAGGTAGGTGTTGCCGATCGGCGGTAAGTGGCGGAAGCCGCCGATGCGCGAATCCGGCGGGGTGCTGATTTTGCCGAACCACGCCGCGACGTTCTTCATGTGCGGGTCGAAGACGTAATCGGCATAGCCGGATTTCTGCGCCATGATGAAGGCGGCGAGGATGGGGTCGAAGGAGACCATCGCATAGTGCGGCGCTTCCAGCCAGCCGCCGTTGACGTCCGACCAGTCTTCCACCTGGTGCTTCAAAATCGCCAGCGCGCTCTCCGCCCACCCCTTCGCCAACGGGTGCGAGGGGATCAGGCAGGCGACGGTGGTTTTGTATCCCTCTACCGAGGTGGTCATGTTCGGGTTGGCGGCGAAATCGACTTCCGGCCACCAGTAATCTTTCCGGTTCATCGCGTAGCCGAGGAACGCCGCCTGCGCGCGCAGCCGTTCGCGGATATCCGCCGGCGTCGCCGGGTCGGCCAGCGTGTAATCGGCCAGCGCCAGCGCCGGCGGGATGCCGCTGCCCTGGCTGGGCCCCAGTCCCTGCATGCAACTGCCCGCCTGCACGAGGAAATTGTTCACCGAATTCTGCGTCCACTCCAGTGCCGTCAGCGCGATGCGCTCGCGCAGCGCCTCGTCACCAGTAGCCAGGTACGCGCCGATGGCCTGGTCTGGTGTCTGGTAAAAGATCGCCTTGCGCAGCGCCGGCAGCGCTTTCTCGTATTCCGCGCGCCGCCCCTGCAGCCGCGCTTTCAGCGCCGGCAGCTCGTCTTTGGTGGCGAACAGGCGCGGGTAGCTGTCGTCGCCGTTCCAGCTCAGCGCGTAGTCTTTCACGATGTCCAGCGGAAAATGCCCGTGCTTCACCAGCAGCCGGTGCGCCGGCGTGCCGCCCCAGGTGGCCGCGTCATCCTTCACCGCCGCCTGGCACGCCGCCTTGTCCGGCGCCAGCAGCATCCATTTGCGCTGCCCCTGCCGGATGGGGAAGTTGACGTGCAGGCCGGCCGCGTCATAGAGGATGGGGATACGCATGGGCGCCTGCTGCTCGGGCGTCAACTTCGGGTCGATCCACGCGGCCGCGTCGCGGACGGCCAGCCCGAGCGTGTCCGTCCCGTTGTCCTGGTAAAACGTCACGCATTGTCCCTGCCGTTCGCGTTCCCACCAGTGCAGCCACGCCTCCAGCGTGAAGGCCGGCTCTTTCGCGTCTCGCGCCAGCTTCGCCACGGCGTTTTTGCCCACCGCGCCTTTGCCCAGGCGGTAGAAGATGCCGTCGGGGGTGTATGGCGTATCGAGTTTCAGCGCCAGCGCCGTGGTTTTGCTCTCGGTCACCGCGCACTTTTCGTCCAGCAGCACCACCGGGTCGCCCGCCACCACCTGCACGCGCAGGCCCCAGGCAGAGCCCTCGCCGAACGACGCGCGCACGATCGCTTCCGCGAATACCGGCCCGCGGGCGGTGATGGTGACGGAATAGTTCTTCACCGGCAGGTCGCTGACAAGTTGTGAGCGGCCCGTCCACGCGCCGGAGGCCAGCTTGATGCCGGTAATCGGCCCGCCGTTCGCCAACGACTTCGCCAGCCGGATGCCGATTTTGCCGTTGGTCAGCGTCACCGCCTCCGCCGTCTCCTCCACCTTCAGGTCGGTGGGCGCGGCGGTTTTCACCATGGCGAAGCGGTACTCACGCCGGTCGAAGGGGTCGAGATTAGCGAGAAAGACCAGCGCCGGCTTGCCGTTCTGCGTGGTCAATTGATACGGCACCAGCTTGTCGTTCAACTCCAACAGCGCGTGGCCATCCTGCGCCACCTTCGCCTGCGCCGCCGTCAGCGGAAAGGTTACCCGCTCATTCGTCCAGGTCTGCCCCAGATACTCGCGCAGCGCAAAATCCGCCGCCAGCGCCACCCCGCACAGACACGTCGCCACCACGCACCAGAGAACACGCATTAGTCGTTACCTCGGGTGTATGATACCCGGTTATCGCATTGCAGTGGAAGTGGCGGCGGATAGCTTCATCGCGACACTGATGAGATACCAGAAACCGAATGGCTCTTGTGGTATAATAAGCGGTAACTCACCGGCACAGCGCGTGAAGGTGTATCCGTCATCGGTATTGGCCGTCGTCGGCTACGCCATACCACGGCGCGCAGGGATGCGGCCACTGGACCTGCCGGTTTGCAAGGTGCGGCATGCGACGCGTCATGATCCTGTTGATGTCTCTGCTGGCACTGGTCAGCATCAGTCTGTTCTGGGGGTGTGGCGGTGGCGATGCGCCGGTTCCCACCGACGGCATCGTGACACGGCTGAATCCCACCGACGGCGCCGAGATGGTCTGGGTAGCGGGTGGAACCTTCATTATGGGCACCGAATACGCCACCTGGTGGGACGCGCCGTATACGCAGCAGGCCACGGTGACCGGCTACTGGATCTACACCTATGAAGTGTCCGTGGCGCAATACCGGGTATTCTGCGCGGCGACCGGGCGCGCGCTGCCGGCGTGGCCGGGGAATGTCTTCAGTTGGACGGGAAAATCCGGCTGGGATGACCCGCGGGTGCAACAGCATCCCATCGTCAACGTCACATGGCATGACGCGAAGGCCTACGCGGATTGGGCGGGCGTGACGCTGCCCACTGAAGCGCAATGGGAATATGCCGCTCGCGGCCCCCAGCAACGAAATTACCCGTGGGGCGGCACGGCCTCGTTTGATGACGCCTTCAACGGTTGGGATACCGCGAAGTGCGCTGAATATGCGACCTCGTATAGCCAGGGTATCAGCACCTGGCCGGTGGGCAGCTTCCCCGCCGGGGTCAGTTGGTGCGGCGCACAGGACATGGCGGGCAACGTGTGGGAATGGTGCGCGGACTGGTATGCGCCGTATGCCGCCACGCCCGTCACCAACCCTGCTGGTCCGGCGACGGGTGCATATCGCGTACAGCATGGCGGTTCGTGGTATGGCGATGATGGCGGCGGCACGCGCGGCGCATATCGCTACTATAACCTTCCCGGACAGGTCTGGTACAGCAACGGCTTCCGCTGCGCGACGCCCACTGCGCCGTAGCGGATGGCAACATTACCGTGGATACGGTTGTCCATGAGATGATGAAGTGATACCGCATGACGGGGACGGTCGCCTGGAGGCGACCGTCCCCGTTAATCGTAGAAACAACGTTCTCGTCAGAACTTCATCCCGCTCATGTCTTCCATCATCTTGCCGCCGAGCATGACGTTGAGACTGGTCTTTGTCTGCATGCGCGGCAGGGGTTGGCCTTCGCCGAGGGCGGCGCCGGGACCGTAGCCCACCATGCGCAGCATCACGAAGTCGCAATCTTTGAAGATGCCCGCTGGGGCGGTGACGTCTTTGCGGTCGGGCGCCATGAAGGTGTTCGCTTTCACGTATTCGCGCACTGTGGCCATCTGCAGGTAATCCCAGTCCTCTGACATGCCCACGCGTACCTCCGAGGAGACCCACATGATGAGGGTGTTCTGTCCCTGCATGCCGATGACCGAGGCATACGAGCCGAGCACGTTCGGCACTGGTGTCCAGGCGAAGGCGAGGGCCTTGTCCAGCTCGATTTTCTTATCCAGCTTCGGCCCGGACAACGTAATAGGCGCCAGGAACTCCACCTCTTTCGGCACGTCCAGCGTGATGCCGCCGGTGTAGTTGGTATTCAGCACGTAGCTGCCCACCAGCGAGGCGTCGGCGGCCATGGCACCCTTCTGGCGCTTCGTCGGCCAGTAGCCGGTGGTCCAGTTCGGCTTGTAGAAGTAGCTGGTGGCGTTCTTGCTGGCTTTACGCGCCTGCTCGCGCATGGCGTCCTTCTGTTCGGCCGGCATGTCCGCCCAGCGGATCACCTGCGGCTGCCCGGCTTTCACCGTGGCCGAGGACCCCCAGTACAGCTTGATGGTGAAGTCGGGGATGTTGTCCGGATCAAAGTTCTCTACCGGCTCCGGCTTGTCGCCTTTCGGTCGGTACAACTCCAGCAGCATCTGCGGCCCCACCTTCAATCCTGCCGGCGGCGCGATGGATGCGGTGGCGCTCTTCGGCGCGATGGTCGGCGACCACAGGCGCACGTTCAGCGTGCGCACCGGCCGTCCGGGGATCATCATGCCGGGAATATCCGGGATATTCGCCATCTCCGGCATCTCCGGCATGCCGGCCATCTTCATCACCGACGTCTCGGCAAACATGCCCCAGTACGCCTGGTTCTCCACCGCCCCCGCCAGCGACGCCAGCGCGGCCAGCAACAGCCCGACAACGAGAATGCGCATCGTTTCTCCCCTTTATCATCGATGCCCCATTATACCACATCGCCGATGCTCCCCGGCAATCGTGCTTACCCACTGGCCTTCCGCCGCCATACCCGGTATGATACTGCACGGCTCGACGTGAAAACCGCTCCCCTCTCCTGAGGGAGAGGGGCCGGGGGTGAGGGGGCGACCAGGCAATCCGCTTCCACTCCCATCACAAATCCTACATTCGCACGGGAGATATTACATCATGACCGATACCATTCGCTGGGGCATTCTGGGACTGGGCAGCATAGCCAACGTGTTCGTGGACGGGCTGCGCGCCGTGCCGGATGCCGTGGCCATCGCCTGTGGCTCGCGCAGCGCGGAGAAGGCGGAGGCCTTCGGCGCGAAGTGGGACATCCCGCACCGGCACGGCAGCTACGCCGCGCTGGTCGCCGATCCCGATGTCGACGCTATCTATATCGCCACGCCGCATCCCATGCACCGCGCGGACTGCCTGCTGGCGCTGGCGGCGGGGAAACCGGTGCTTTGCGAAAAACCCTTCACCGTCAACGCCGCCGGCACGGCCCAGGTGTTCGTCGCCGCGCGCGCGGCCGGCCGGCTGGTGATGGAAGGCATGTGGACGCGCTTCCTGCCCCACGTGCGGAAGACGGAGGAGCTCATCGCCGCCGGGGCCATCGGCGAGGTGCGCCTGGTGCAGGCTGACTTTGCCTTCCGCGGCGAGTTCAATCCCGCCAGCCGGCTCTTTAATCCCGCGCTCGGCGGCGGCGGGCTGCTGGACATCGGCGTCTACCCGCTGAGCCTCGCCCACCTGCTGTTGGGCGAACCGACGGCCATCACCGGCGTGGCCACCCTCGGCGACACCGGCGTGGACGAGAGCGCGGTGCTGGCGCTTGGCTTCCCGGAAGGCCGGCTGGCCGCCATCGCCTGCGGCATCCGCGTGCGCTCGCACCACGAAGCCGTCATCTTCGGCACCGAAGGCAGCATCCGCATGCATACGTCGTGGTGGCGCCCCACCAAACTCACCCTCGCCCGCTCCGGCCATGACGACGAGATCATCGACGTGCCGCACATCGGCAACGGCTACAACTACCAGGCTGTCGAATTCAACCGCTGCCTGCGTGCAGGGCTGCTGGAAAGCCCGCTGCGCCCCCACGCCGACACCCTGGCCGTGATGCGTATCATGGACGCGCTGCGCGCGCAGTGGGGCCTGGTCTATCCGATGGAGACGGGTGGGGACGCGGCGTAACGCCCCCTCACCCCCTGCCCCCTCTCCCCGAGGAGAGGGAAAAATATGGAAGGTGTATGCAATGCGATACGGCACCATTCCCAACGTCGACAAGCCGGTCTCCCGCGTGGCGTTGGGCACGATGATTATTAATACGAACGAGTATGAGCGCAGCGCCGCGCTGCTGGATGACGCATTGGCGGCGGGCATCTCCACGCTGGATTGCGCGCACGTCTACGGCGGCGGCAACAGCGAGCGCGCCATCGGCCGGTGGATGGAGGAGCGCGGCCATCGCGAGCAGGTGGTCATCCTCTCCAAAGGCGCGCACCCCAATGCCGACCGTCCGCGGGTGACGCCCTATGACATCACCGCCGACCTGCACGATTCCCTGACGCGGCTGCGCACGGACTACATCGACATCTATCTGCTGCACCGCGACGACCCTGCCGTGCCGGTGGGGCCTATCGTCGAAGTGTTCAACGAACACCTGCGCGCGGGACGCATCCGCGCCTTCGGCGGGTCGAACTGGACGCACGAGCGGCTGCGGGAAGCGAATGACTACGCCGCGGCCCACGGGCTGACGCCGTTCGCCGCCAGCAGCCCGAATTTCAGCCTGGCCATCCAGGTCGACGACCCGTGGGGACCGGGCTGCGTCACCATCGGCGGCCCCGACCATGCCGGCGCCCGCGCCTGGTATGCCCGCACCGGCATGGCGGTCTTCGCCTACTCCAGTCTGGGGCGCGGCCTGTTCTCCGGCCGCATCACCCGCGCGAATTACGCGGAGATGCGAGACACTCTTGACGGCGCCGCCCAGCGCGCCTATTGCTACGAAGTGAACCTGGCCCGCCTCGACCGCGCCCACCAGCTTGCGGCGGAGAAGGGGATGACGGTGCCGCAGGTGGCCCTTGCCTATGTCCTCAGCCAGCCGCTGTCCATCTACGCCCTCGTCGGCGCCGCCGGCACGGACGAAATCGCCGCCACCACCGCCGCGGTGGCGCTGACGCTGTCGCCGGACGAACTGGCGTGGCTGGAAGAGGGGTAGACGCGCGCGATCCGGGTGAGTGGAGATATAGCTTCCGGGGGAGCCAAGTTATTGCCTAATCGGCCCCCATCCCCCGACCCCTTCCCCCGCTCCGCGTTGCTGCGCAAGGGAAGGGGAGAACGGTCTACATGGCGGGAATGGAAACATTTGCGTAGCCAGATCTTTGCGCATATGCGATAGTGCCTCCGGGGGAGCCGTTACCGGCTCCCCCGGAGGACTACGCCATCGTCGAGGGTGTCCTCGTCGGTGTCGGGTTCCAGGGCGGCGGAGATGCTCACGCGGCTCACGCGGTGACCGTCCATCTCCAGCACCGTGAGCGTGATGCCGTCGCGGGTGACCGTGTCGCCTTTCACCGGAATGCGGCCGAAGGCCCAGAAGGCGTAGCCGCCCACCGTGTCGCACGCTTCTTCACAGACGGCGTCGCGGCCGATGGCTTCCTCCAGGTCGCTCATCGGCAGGCGACCGTCCACCTGCCAGGTGCGCTCGCCCGCCGGGGTTATCCACGCCGCTTCCGACTGCTCGAATTCGTCGGGCAACTCGCCTACCAGCTCTTCCAGCAGGTCGTAGAGCGTCACCAGCCCCAGCGTGCCGCCGTATTCATCCACCAGCACGGCGATGTGCTGGCGTCGTCGCTGCATTTGCCGCAGCAGCACGTCCACCCGCACCGTCTCCGGAGCCAGCAGCACGTCGCGCATCACTGTGCGCAGGTCGCCCGTGGGCGATTTGTGGTACAGCGAGAACAGGTCCTTGGTATGCACGAAGCCGATGATAGTATCGATGTCGCCTTCCAGCACCGGGTAGCGCGAGTGCCCGCCTTCTTCGGCGATGCGAATATTCTCGTCCAGCCGGTCGTCCATGTCCAGCGCGAGGATCTCCGTGCGGTGCGTCATCACCTGTCGCGCCAGCCGGTGGCCGAACTCGAAGACGTTGTCCAGCAGTTCCGCCTGCGTGTCGCGCAGCGTGCCGCCGTGCTCCGAGCCGCTGGCGGTGATGATCATCCGCAGCTCTTCTTCGGAGTGCGCCAGTTCGTGCTCGCTGGCCGGCTGAATGCCGAACATCCGCAGCGTGGCGTTAGCCAGCCAGGTCAGGGAGACGATGAGCGGGCGGAAGAGCCAGTAAAAAAACGTAATCGGCCGCGCCACCCACAGCGTCACGCTTTCCGGCCGCTGGATGGCCAGCGACTTCGGCGCCAGCTCGCCGTAGACGATGTGCGCGAAGGTGATGATGAAGAACGCGGTGAAGAACGCCACCCACTGCACCACCGTGCCGTTGATATCCAGGCCCATCAGCATGAACAGCGGCTCGATAAGGCGATGGGATACCACCGGCTCGCCGATCCACCCCAGCGCCAGGCTGGCCATGGTGATGCCGAGCTGGGTGGCGGAGAGATAGGCGTCGAGGTGCTTGATGGCGCGCAGGGCGATCTTCGCCGTGGCGTCGCCGCCGTCGGCCAACTCTTTGATGCGCGTGCTGCGCACTTTGACGATGGCGAATTCAGTGGCGACAAAGAAGCCGTTCAGCAGCACGAGGAACAGCGTGAGCAGCACAAGGAGCGTGGTCTGCAGCGCATCGGAGGGCGTCGTGGCGAGTTCAGCGCCGGACGACGCCAGTCGTAAGAAACTGGCTATACTACTGTCATCCATAGATTGCTCTGCCCGCACGGACGGGCATGGTATACACCTCTCGACTTAGTATATCACATCTTGCGCGAAAATATGTCAAGACGGTCATGCCGGCGCTACGTTGGGCGGCAATACACACACCGGAAAGCGCCCGACATCGACAAACCCGAGCGATTCATACAGGTGGATGGCGGCGGCGTTGTCCTCGGTGACGGCCAGCTCGGCGCGGGCGTAGCGGTCGCGCCGCAGCACCTGCAGCGCGGCGGCCATCAGCGAACGTCCCAACCCGCGCCCCTGGTAGGCGGGGTCCACCGAGATCTCGATGATGCTCGCTAACTCGTCGCCGGAGGCGATGACCAGGTTCACCCCCACCAGCGTGGGGCCGGAAAAGGCGCACTGCGTGGCCGGCTGGTGCAGCGCGCCATAGCGCCCGGCCAGAATGGACAGCAGCCCGCGCCGGCATTGCGCGGGGGTGTCGCCGAAAAACGGCCCGTAGAGTTCGGCGTCGGTGGTGCCGGCGTTCGCTCGGTAGACCACTTCGGCCGCGGCGTCCAGGTAGCGCACGTGCCACGGCGCCAGCCGGCAGCCCTCCGACAGCGTCACTGGTCGCCGCCAGCACAGCAGCTCCAGCAGCATGCGCCGCCGCCAGCGGCAGGTGAAGCCCGCGGCCTGCAACCCGTCCAGCTCGATGCGCTCGGGCAGAATTTGCCGCTCGGCGCGCCGGTAGCGCAGGCCGGAGTATTGCTCATCCGCCACCTGCAGCGCCGCCTCAGCCAGCTCGCGCCCCAGCGCCGCGTCGCCGTCGCGCGTCCATGGCAGCGTCAGTTCCGCCGAGTCATGCGCCTCCTCGAAGAGCAGCATCCCCAGCAATTGCCCCGACTCAGACAGCGCCACCACCCCGTCTTCGCGCTCCACCGCCCGCTGCAGCCGCTCGTGCGCCCACCCCGCGTATGCCTGCCCGTCGCTTGCGACTACCTGCAGCATGAACTGCAGCAGCAACGGCGCCCACAACTCGCTGCCCGCGGGGAGATGATGGATGGTATGTGATGACACGGCATCAGTCATGGGGAAATATCTTCGGCGTTCCGGGGCAGATTCCTCTCCCACCGAGTGCTTCTCGCAGGCATCGGCGGCGCGGGTGTATCCCCATTTTGTGCGAAATGTGGCCGGGGAATAGTTCGCTAATCTGGAATTGTGCCTTTACACGGCGTGGTTATTCGTTCGGTGCCATTACTCATACCACGTCCAGTAAGGGCACAATTCCTATTCGTCCCGATCGAATAGATTGGTATTATTGTGAGAATATGAATCAGCGTCCGGTTTGCATATCCGCGCTCCCGGCCATCGCCTGCCGCAACTGCAACCGCTCCCCCTTACGCTGCGCGATGAAGTCGGCGAAGCGGGCGGCATTGCGACGGATGCGGGCGAGGGAGTCTTCGGAGAAGAGGGCGACCCACTCGGCGGGGACGTTGGCGGCGCCGCGGAGGGTACCGGCGAGCATGGCGCCACGGCCGGCGATGGTGTCGGAGTCGCGCCCGATATTCGTGCCGCCGATGGCCGCCTGGCGCACGTCGCCGTCCGCCACCTTGAACATCGCCAGCGCGAAGCCCCACAGCTCCAGCGGGTCGATCATGTGGTAGAGCAGGCATTTCTCATACAGCTCGGCGCGCACGGCCAACACGTCGTCGTATCTGGCGGCGATCTCCAGGCAGGCACAGAGGTAATCGTAGGCGCTGTGGAAGGGGCGGTTATCGAAGGTGTGCATCTTTCTGCGCGGGGCGGCGTCCAGCGCGGCCTGCAGCACGCGGTCCACCGTCGCCTCCGGACGCATGGCCTCCGCCACGGTGGCCGCCAGCATCGCGGCGGTGGTCACGTCCAGCCCACGCTGGTACATGTAAGAGATGGCGGTGGCATCGTAGGCGGCAGTGGCGGGGTCGGCCAGGTGGAAGACGCCCACCGGCTCCATGCACATCACCGTGGAGCCGGTCACCTGGCTCCAATGCCCGGTGATGCGCGGGTCCCAGCCGGCAGAGATAAGGTCGCAGGCGTTGCCCATGCACATGGCGAAAAAGTGGTCGCGGTTGAGGCGTTCGGTCCAGGTGTGGCCGAAGTGCCGCGCCATCACCGGCCGTCCCTCGCGCTCCAGGTACGTCTCCACCAGCAGCATCGCCATCTGGTTGTCGTCTTCGCTCTCCAGCCGCTTCGGGTCGAGCACGCCGGTGATGCTACCGGGGTGTTTTTCGTCGATTTCCCAGTACATCTGGCCTTCCACCGGCGAGCCCATGGCGTTGCCGATGGCGCCGGCCAGCATGCAGCCGTAGACCTTGTCGAAGAGCAGCGACGCGCCATCCGCGCGCGGCTCCGCCAGGCGATCAGTGACGGCGATAATCTCCCGCTCCTGCCGCAGCCGCGCATCCACCACCCCGGCCAGCGGCATCCAACCTTCGATCTGCGGCTCCGCCCAGGCGCGCCACTCGGCGGGGAAATAGTTTTCGCCGCCCAGCGCGCCGGCGATAGCCCCGGCGAGGACGGCGGCCACGCCATGCGGCCCAGCCATGCTGTTGTACCAGCTATGGGTGGGCGGGGCGAGGATGAGGCCGAAGAGCGCCCGTGGGTCAGCGGCGAAGCGCGCCAGCACCGGCAGCACGTCGCGCAGCGGATTGGCGGCGATCCATCCGCCCGGCTGCCCGGCTTCTCCGCGCCCGCCGGTCGCCAGCCACCAGTCGAGGAAGTCGTCTTCGCCCTTCCAGCCGGCGTCGCGCAGCGGAGCGTTGAGCTGGTAGAAGAGCGGCCGATTGTGCGCGTGCGCGATGGCCATGGTCGACTCGATGACCTCGGCCGACGTGGTCTCCGGTCGGAAAGCGGCGGCGATGGCGGCGGCGCCCAGCGCGGCCCAGTCCGCCCCCAGCCGCGGCTGGGCGACGGAGGCCAGCTCCACGCCGTCCAGATAGGCGGTGTCAGGGTCGGCGGCGTGGTAGATGCCCACCGCCGGCATGGCGGCGGCCATCAACCCGCACGGCGCCGCGCCCATGCCGCTGATGCGCGGGTGCATCCCCTCTTTCAACAGCTCCTGAATGCTATGCACGCCGTCCCAGGCGAATACCGGCGCGGCGATGGCGGCGTCGTCCTTCAGCAGCGCGGCGAAGGTCTCCGGCGTCGCCCGCCCGTTCTGCCGCAGGTATGCCCGCACCCCCAGGTCGATGAACGGCGTCACCCGCCGGCCGTCCACCCGTCCGCGCAACTCCGGCCACTCGCCCAGCGGCGCCAGCGGCAGGCTTAGCGCCTCACGCGCCGCTGACACGGCGAATGCTTCCGGCCGCATCTGCCGCGCAAAACCGAACTCCGCGCCGATGACGGCGCCCAGCAAACAGCCCTTCAGGCGAGTGGTGAAGGTTGGCATGGGGGTTCCCTTTCAATCGTAAACGTAATCGAGAATTGAATATCCCGCGTTTGTTTCCGGTGCCGCGAGCAGAAAAATGGAGACAGTCACGCATTACGGGCGATGGCCTTGATGGCTCCCAGATTCTGCTACTCCCGATACAGCCAGGCGAACCAGGCGACCAGCAAGCTCACGAGGCCGGCGATGCCCAGGCCGATGGCCACCGCGCCCAGCGCGCCGGACGCCAGGTATACCGCGCCGGCGGCGATCCAAAGCCCCAGCCCGAGGTACAATGGGATGTGTGGCGGGATGACGCGGAGTATCTCCTGTCCGAACGCAAGGGCACACATATCCAGCAGCGCTTCCAGGCAGCCCATGGGGTGTCCTCCGTGATTTTATTTGAAGGTGACATCTGGTGTCAGAATCATTACGGATGGTATATGAACACTATTAGCTAAACGCTGATCAGCAGTGAGCAATGGCAGTGACAGCGATTCTGCCAAGGCCAGATAACACGCGTCATATACCGTGATGCGATGTGTCATAGCCAGCGAGAGGGCACGAGGCAGCAACGTCGCCGTTGGAGTCCACTGTATCGCCAAACCCAGGATATCTAACTGATCGCATTCCGCTTGCGCGACCGGGTATCCCTGAAATCGCACCTGTTTCCAGAGGACATTCGAACATTCTGTCAGCAGCAAATCCGGTGCATGTGCCACAACGTCGGCACCCAGGCGGAGAAAATATGCTTGCACCTCCAGGGTGTAGGTTTCCAGGAGCACCAGTTTAAGCACGATGCCGGCATCGACAACGCATGCGGAAGGTGCGCTCATCGCTCACGGGCCTGACGCAGTAGTTCCTGCCCCTCTACTGGCAGCGCGATTTTCGTGCGTGAGCGCTCGATGATACTATGCATGGCTCGCTGATGCTCTTCACGCATCGCGTCCTGCGCAAGAACTTCTGTGAGCAAGTGAATCGTCTCTGCCGGCATGGAACGACGCTCACGCTTAGCACGTGCCTTCAGACGCTCGAATACATCAGTCGGCACATCACGTAGCAGTAAATTTGCCATCACGATTACCTCCCTGTATCATTATACCTTTGATGTAAACATAATGTCTACAATTTAGTGACATTATTTACTCATACGGCTATTGCGCTCGCATACAACTCCGTCAGCGCCACCCGCTGCCGGCGTAGGCTGAAATTCGCCTCCACGTCGGCGCGGCCGGCGGCGGCGAGGGTAGCGGCGCGGGCAGGGTTGTCGAGCAGCGCGGCCATGGCGTCGGCAAGGCCGGCGGCGTCAGCGGGGGCGAGGAGGCCGGTAACGTCGTGCTGCACCAGTTCGGCGGGGCCGCCTTCGTTCACCGCTACCACCGGCACGCCGCAGGCCAGCGCCTCGATGAGCACGCGGCCGAAGGGCTCGCGCTCGGAGGTGAGGGCGAGCAAGTCCAGCGCGGCGATGAGCGGCGCGGCGTCGTCCTGCCACGGTAGCCAGGTGGCGCGGCCGGCGAGGGGCGGCGCGGCGAGGCGGGCGCGCAGACCGGCAGCGTAGTCGTCCCCCCGATCCCCCGGCCCCTTCCCCCCCGATGGGGAAGGGGGAGCAGGCCATTCCGCCCCCACCAGCACAGCGTGCCACGGCCGGTCGAGCAGGCACTCCAGCGCGTCGAGGAAGAGGCCGTGGCGCTTCCATGGCACGAATTGCGCCAGCAGGCCGATGAGCGGCACGTCCGCCGGCAGGCCGAGATCGCGGCGCAGCGCGGCCTTGTCTTCAGCCGGATGGAAGCGCGCGGTATCCACGGACGGCGGCACCAGCATCAGCTTCGCGCCGTCGTCGGTGGCATATGCCAGCACATTTTCAAAGACGGTTTCAGAGATGACGGCCACCGCCGCCGCGGTGCGATACAGCAGCCCGCCGATCTTGCCCAGCGGCGCCACGTCGCGCGCGTGCCACACCCGCGGCAGCTCGGCGCGCAGGGCATACAGCATGGCGGAGGCGGTGTTGGCGTGCAGCAGGTGGGGCTGCACCGCCTCGACGAGGTCGTTCACCGCGCGCCAACCGTGGCGCATCGCCTGCAGCAGCGCCCACCCCTCGGTCATCGTGTGCGGGCGGTGTACCGGCGCCAGCGCCACCGCGTGCGTCTCCACCCCCCGCGCGGCGAGTTCAGCCAGCAGCGGGCCGTCCGGCGCCGCCGCCACCGGCCGCCACCGCTCGCGGTCGAGCGCCTCCACCATGGCAAGGAGACTCCGCTCCGCCCCACTGATGCCCCCGACGGCGTTGAGATACAGCACTGTGCGCATACTCATACTATTCGCGGTCAAACCGCCGATTCCTCCGTCATACTATTCCCTGCCCGGCTGGGGAACTCCTTGCCGGACGAGCGCTGCCTTGACACGCAACGGCTTTCCGGCAGAATGGCATCAGGATGATTGTGATGTAACCCCTCTTCTTTGTCGGAATTGTCAGTAATAACGCTCCCGCTGGCGATAGTATGTGCTGTCTAAATCACCACGCGCGAGCAGGGCGCCGGCTCCACCGCCTACAAATACGCGAGCCAGAACATGTCTGTGACCCCCTGACGCCCGCGGCGATGAGCGAACAGCACGGCGGCGTCCCGATGTCTCGGGGCGCCGCCGTGTCATTATGCCAGGTAGCGCGTCTGGATGTAGCGCTCGACCCGCCAGACGGCCAGGCCGGTTTCGGTAAGCTGATAGATGCCGCTTTCGCGGGTCATCAGCTTCTGCATGATCAGCTCGCGCCGGGTGGTCGAGTAGTCCTGGCAGGCGCGGGCGATGTACCGCGTCAGCTCCCGCTCTGCGTAGGGCCGCGCCTCCGGCAGCGCGCCGATGGCGGCGTGGATAGTATCGGTGTAGTGCTGGCCGGGTTCCTCGCCCAGCAAGCGCCGCTGCACCGCACGGTCATCGCACGCCGCGGTGCGTCGGGATGCCGCCGCGAAGTGTGGACTGGCGTGCAGCACCTTCGCGGCGGCGCGCAGCAGCGCGGTGTCGCTAGACCGCACGGCCGCTTCAAGCGCGGCACGCGCAGCGTCGCCCCCGATGCCGCCCAGCGCCGCCACCGCCGATTGCCGCACGGTCGGGTCGGCGTCAGCGAGCAGATCGGCCAGCAGCGTCACCGCGTCGGCGTCGCCCAATCGACCCAGCGCTTCGATGGCGGCCACCCGCTCGGCGCGGGGGTGGGCCGGCCGCGCCGCGGCATAAAAGGACGGTGACACCACCCCGAACTCCGCCAGGGCGCGCAGCGCCGCCACCCGCGTGGCGTCGGGGCCATGCACGGCCAGGTGCTCCAGCGCGGGGGTATGCGCGCCGCGCCGCAGCAGGCCCAGCACGCGAATGGCCCGGTTGCGGATCTCGTCGCGCGGGTCATCGAGCAAGCCAGCCGTCCGTGCCACCGCGTCGTCCAGCAGCGCCGCGTCCATCGCCTCGGGTGGAATATAGCCGCAGAAACGGCGACCATACGCCGGGGTATTGGCAAAGCGCGCGTGCAGGCCGCGGGCCACCGCCTCCAACCCGTTCAATGCCACCGCCTGACGCGCCATCTCCCCACTGGTCAGCGCCGGCAACAACGCGGCCACGAATGGCGTGCCCAGCAGCGCCAGCGCCGCCAACACCGGCGCGCTGACCGCGTAGCCCGTCGCCGCCTGCGCAGCCCAGAAGCGCGGCAGCAGCGCCCGCAGCGCCGCGGGCGGATCGCACAGCAGCACACCGCGCACCAGCGCAATCGTGGCGTCGTCGGGGGTAGCCCCCAGCACGGCAACGAGTAGTTCCGCCTTCGATGCCGGGCTCGCTGTCGAGCGGATCACCGCGTCCAGAAGCCGGTACGCCTCCGATGACGGCATCGCGCCTTGCGTCATCCCCGGCTCGGCGATGCGCAGGCGGGCCAGGAAATGGCCCAGCACGCGCACCGCCCGCTCGCGCGTCGTCGCGTCGTCAGTGAAGGCGCTGGATAGCACCACCTCAATGCCCGCGCCACTCAGCCGGCGCAGCAGGCGTCCCAGGTGCGCGAGCACCGTGTCGTCTTCCGTCTCGGCGATCAGTCGCGCCAGCCGCTCCGGCGCGTGCTGCAGCAGCGTGGATAGCCGCTCGATGGCAGTGGGGTCCTCGCGAAACAGCGTCAGCAGCACGGCGATTTCCGCGTCGACGTCCTGTGAAAATTGTCGGTCATCCGTCATCATCGGTTCCTCCTCGGGTTTGGTCGCCATGACGATCTGCTTCAACGCCGCGCGCCCCCGGTGCAGCCGGCTCATCACCGTGCCGATGGGCACGCCCAGGAAGCTGGCCACTTCTTCACAGGAGAGCCCTTCCAGGTAGTGCAGCACCAGCGTCACCCGCAACGGCGGCGATAGCCGGGACAACCCCTGCGCCACGCGGGCGGCATACGGGTCGGCCCCGTCCGGCTCACGCTCGGGCAGCTCCTCGGTGAGTGCGTCCGCTACCGGTGGCTGCCCGCGCAGGCGCATCCGGCAGAGGTTCAGCGCGATGGCCCGCAGCCACCCGCCGAACGCCGCCGCGTCGCGCAGCGTGCCCAGCTTCACGAATGCCTCCACGAAGGTCTCGTGCGCGAGGTCGTCCGCGTCGTCGGCGTGGCCGGTCATTCGGTAGCAGAGCCGATAGATCCGCTCCCGGTATGCCGCCACCAGCGCGCTGAATGCCGCGCCGTCGCCCGCCTGTGCTCGTTGAATGGTGTGTCGGTCCGTCATGGTCGTTCAATCCTATTGATGCGGAAATACCGCTTCATCATCCCTGTTGCGCGAAAATTTTTCAAGTATTTTCCCTGGGGATCTTTAGGCGACAGCGGGTGAGCGAGTGTCCCGGTGAGACCGGTCTATTCATCAGCGTGCATCAGGCATCCGCCCATGTCTCATGCGACACGTCCCGGTGGCGCTCATGCGCTTGACAGCGCTCCGGGCCCGGCGTATGCTCGTGGCACATTTCCTCGGGAGGTTTTCACCATGTCCCTTCGTCCCCTGATGCTGGTGGCCGCGCTGCTGCTGGCCGTCGGCGTGTTCGCCCAGGCGCCGGTGGTGCAGCCGGGCGCGCGCGTGGCGATCCTCGGTGACTCCATCACCGAGCAGAAGATGTATAGCCGCTACATCGAGCTGTACCTGGTGGCCTGCATGCCGGAACTGAAGGCATCCGTGATGCAGTTCGGCTGGAGCGGCGACCGTGCCGCCGGCATGGCCAACCGCCTGCAGAACGACGTGTTGCCCTTCAAGCCCACCGTGGTGACCACCTGCTACGGCATGAACGACGGCGGCTACCGCGCTTTCGACGCCGGCATCGGCAAAAGCTATGAAGACCCGATGCGCGCCATGGTGACGAAGCTGAAAGCGGCGGGCGCCACCATCGTCGTCGGCGGCCCGGGCGCGGTCGACACGAAATATTTCCGCAACGATCCGAAACAGGCGGATGTCTACAACGACAACCTCAAGCAGCTCGGCGGCATCGCCGCGAAGATCGCCGCGGAGACCGGCATGCCCCACGCCGACGTGCACGGGACGATGATCGACGCCATGGCGAAGGCGAAGGCCGCGAACGGCGAGAATTTCGCGGTATGCGGCACCGACGGCTTCCACCCCGGCGCGGACGGTCAGTTCCTCATGGCCTACGCCTTCCTGAAGGCGATGAAACTTGACGGCAATCTCGGCAGCATCACCGTCGACATGAAGGGCGCCGCCACCGCGGCCGGCGGCCACAAAGTGCTGACGGCGAAAGACGGCGTGGTGGAACTGGAAAGCACCCGCTACCCCTTCTGCTTCACCGGCAATCCGAAGGACGCCAACAGCCCGCGCAGCATCCTGCCGTTCGTGGCGTTCCACCAGGACTTGAACCGGCTGACGCTGGTGGTGAAGAACCTGGCCGGCGACAAAGCGAAAGTGACCTGGGGCGCCGCGAGCCAGGAGTTCGCGAAAGCCGACCTGGAGAAGGGCATCAACCTGGCGGAGGCGTTCGCCGACACCCCGTTCGCCGCGGCATTCGCGAAGGTGGACCAGGCCGTGACCGCCAAGCAGCAGTTCGAGACCTACCTGATCAATAGCCAGATCACCACCTATCCGTACCTGAAGATGCTGTTCCCTGACCCCGAGACCGCCGCCGCCACCGAGGTGCTGGCGAAGAAACTCTGGGCGCGCCAGGCGGAAATGTCCGCCGCCGTCACCGCCGCGATGGGGCCGGTGCAGCACACGCTGAAGATCGAGCTTGTCCAGTAACCAACGCCGAATGGCATCACGGCACGGCCCTCGTCCTCCGGGACGGGGGCTGTTGCATGTGGGCGTTTACGCCCAATACCGCCCGGCCGTAAACGGCCGGGCTACCGAACGACGCCCCCTGGAAGGGCATATGCGTCCTGGTATGGCAAGCGCTTTCCTGCTCATCGGCCCCCACCCCTGGCCCCTCCCCCGCTCCGCTACGCTGCGCAAGGGAGGGGAAGGGCCCATCGCGGATACTGAGTGCCGGTTTGGCGTGGCGTGTTGCGTCTCCCTTCCCTTGCGCAGCGTAGCGGAGCGGGGGAAGGGCGGGGATGGGGGCCGATCCATGAAACAGGGATCACTTTCCCATGACGCATATGCCCTGGAAGGGGGCTAGACCTTTCGTTTCCGTCCTATCCGGTCAAACCCCGTTCACGGGGCGTCATTCGGTAGCGCGGCCATTTATGGCCACGTGGGGCTGCAGCGGATATCGCCCGAATTCCTCAAGTGCCTGCTGATACGCGGCGTAGTGCGCCTCAGGCCACGGCATCCCCTGGTCGGGGGCGCAGAAATAGCCGCCGTCGCGGCCGAGTAGCCATAACAGCCGCCGAACCTCGGCCCGGATGCGCGCCGGCGGGCCGTCTACCAGCAGTCCCGAGGACAATCCCCCTTGCAGCGCCATGCGCCCCTGTGTGATGCGCCGCACCGCCGCCAGGTCGTTGGCGCTGGCCTGCACCGGGTTCAGCACGTCGATGCCCAGCGCGATGAATGTCTCAAGCAGCGGCAGAATGTGCCCGCAGGAGTGGAAATTGATGATGATGCCGTGCGCGCGGTAGAGGTCGAAGAGGCGGCGGTATTCCGGCGCCAGGAACTCCTGCACGATGGCCGGCGACAGCAGCGGCGCGCACTGCGTGCCCAGGTCGTCGCCGCAGTTGACGACCTCCACTCCCGCCGCCAGGTAGTGCCGCGCGATGCCGAGCTGGAAATCCATGATGCGGTGTAACAGTTCCCGCGTCGCCGCCGGCTCGGTGAGGAAGTTGCACATCATGTTTTCCATGCCGCACAGCATATAGGCCTTTTCCCAGAGGGTGTCGCGGTGGCCGCCGGCGAGGAAGTGCGTGCCAGGGTTGCACCCCGCGGCCATTGTGTAGATGTGCCCCACCAGCCGTTCATCGTCCGGGTCGGGCCAGGCGTAGCGGTCCATGGCGCGCAGATCCTCCAGCGGCCCGCGCCGGGGAAAGCCCATCACCCCGTCATGCTCCTTGTGCCACACCGTGCCCCACAGGTCCGTCCATGCCGACCCCACCGGTTGTTCGTGCCCCCGCCCGGCGGCGTCTTCATGATTCATGCCGAAGTAACACACCCCATGCGCCGGCCCGATGCCGCCCGACACGTGGTCCGGCCGGCCAAAGCGGATGATGGCAAGGGTGTTGGCTTTCTCGGTCATGGGGGTGATATTCGCCTTGTGTCCGCCGGCCCCCTTTTGCGGTTTATCATGACGGGCGAGACTCCGTCGAGCCGCCGGCCTGGAGGGCGAGACTCTGTCGAGCCGCGCGAGGAGGTGGTCCTCTGTATGACCGTGGCACCCGCTCATCCGTATGTGGAAGAACACCGCCGGTGCCTCCGCGCGGCCCTCACCCCCGACCCCTCTCCCAATTCTGGGAGAGGGGAGTGATCTGTCGTCGATTACAACTTCTGTGTTTTGAAATCGCTCCCCTCGCCCAAGCTTGGGAGAGGGGCTGGGGGTGAGGGCCGAGTGAAGGCAACGTGATGGATTTGACACAGATGTC
>CAZPYA010000059.1:2409-32932 GCA_964590255.1 uncultured bacterium | reverse complement strand
GTCATGGCACCGTGCTCCCCTTCCCTTGCGCAGCGCAGTGGAGCGGGGGAAGGGGGTGGGGGATGGGGGCCGATTAGGCATAAATGCAGCGCGAATGTCCCCGGCCCTCCCCCCGTGCCCTCACGTGCACAGGGGAAGGGAGAATCGATAGAGTGGCGTCGGCTTGCCTACACGCCCCCTCACCCCCTGCCCCTCTTCCCGAGGAGAGGGGGGAAACGATATTATGAAGACAACCCGGTATCGAGATACAGATGACTCCCCTCGCCTTGGGGAGAGGGGCCGGGGGAGAGGGTCGCGCGGAAGTGCCGGTATCGCTTTTAGATAGACAGTTGCGCGTATTTGCGTATTGACGGAGTCCACCCGCCAAGTGCGTGGTCGAGGGTCACCCCTCGGTGCCGGTGGGGCGCAAGGCGCGGGTTTCTGGGGTGAATTCGAGGATGGCGTAGGAGCGCTTGAGCACGGGGAGGGCGACGTTGCGCACGGGGATGCCGGCTTCGGTTTGGCCGCGCTCGGTGCCGAGGTGGGCGTGGCCGTGTACCACGAGATTGGCTCCCAGTTTATCCACTGGCTCGCAGAGCAGCGAGGAGCCGAGGAAGGGATACAACTCGCGGGGTTCGCCCTGCACGGTGGTTTCGATGGGCGAGTAGTGGAAGACGACCACGGTGAAATCAGCCCGCAGGCCGCGCAGATCGTGGTCGATGCGCGCCGCTTCGTCCTTCGTCTCGGCGATGAACGCCTTTATGGCGGGCTCGCCGAAGGGGGTGAGACAGCGGGCGCCAAAACCGCCGCAGAAGCCCTTGGTGCCGCAGAAGCCGACGCTGACGCCGCGGGCGGTGAGGGTGACGGCGTCGCCGCCGCCATGCAGCACATGCACGCCGGCGTCTTCGAGGATGCGCGTCACCTCGGGGCCGTTGTCGGTGTGCACGTCGTGGTTGCCCAGCACGGCGATAATGGGAATTTGCACCCGCGCCAATACCTCGGCCAGCAGGCGCGCCTCTTCGGACAGGCCCGCGCCGGTCAAGTCGCCGGGCAGCACCAGAAAGTCGGCGACCTCGTGCACCGATTTGAAGTGGTGATGAAAAGTCGGGCGCTGGTCCACGTGCCAGTGCAGATCGCCCACCACCGCCAGCGTTACGGCGTCACCCGGCATTGTTAGCGCCTCCCCTGCCATGGCAGGATTTCGGGTTCCGCCGGCGGCCAACGCCCGGGGCGCACGTACAGGTCGTTCTCCACCCGCCGCACGCCTTCCACGCTCGTTGCCGCCGCCGCCGCCAGCTTCACCTGCTCGGGGGTATCCACCTCGCCGGAGAGCGTAACGAGGCCATCCCGCACGCCGATGACGATGTCCTGCGCGCTGATCCCCGGCGTCAACAGAATCGCCTCCCGTACCTTATTGGCCATCACCGCGTCGTTATACATCCCCTGCATCGTAGCACGAGAGCGGTGGCAACGCGGGGGGAAAAGGTGACAAGGTGAAGGGGAGACTAGGCGGGTAGTTCCTCGACGGTGATAACGCGAAGCTCGGTGACCCGGCGGAGGTCAAGGTCATTGGTCAGAAAGGCATCGCATTGCGCTGCTATCGCCGCGGCAATCTGCAGGGAGTCCGGCAGAGAGAGATTGTAGCGGGCACGTATTTGTGATGCCAATAGCCCTTCGGCTTCATCGATCACATAAAAATCCGTGAAAAGGCCATGGACAATCGTATTACGGTAGGATTGCAGCAGATCGAGTTGGTGCATGCGATTACGGAAGCACTAAACATTCCGCAAGGGTGATCGGCGAGGTCACCGCCGTAAAACGTCCGGCGTCGATCGCGGAAAAAACCGGCAGTACGTGTTTGAGATATAACGGGTGTTCTTCGATGTAATACACGACTGGCGCGGTATCCAAAAAGATCCGCGATACCCTGGACAAGGCTGCTTCGAATGTCATGAGGACTTCCTGAGTCGTTTCTCGCGGTTTTCATCGCCTTCGCGCCGTGTACGGGACACCCATTCCTGGGCATCTTCGCCCAGCACGGGGTATGGCAGCGTGCCGGCAATGCTTTGCCAACTCGGCCGCGGTTCGACGGCGTGCTCTTCTGTCTCGACCTGCTCCTGGAGCTGATCGAGTAATTCCTGTCGTTCTTCCGGGCTCAGGGCTTCGGCCCGTTTGAGTATCGCGCGTACGGCTCGTGATGCCATGTGATGTCCCTCGTCACTGCATTATACCACATGTGGCGCATGGCTTTATCATCACACCATCGACCCCCGCCCGCCGCGACGGCGGGACCAGAGGAGTTCGGGGTCTTCCAGGTGTTCTTCGGCGAGGTAGAATTCGATTTCGCGGACGGCCAGCGCGCCTTCGGCGGCGACGGCGATCACCTGGCGCCAGGAGCCGCTGCGCACGTCGCCGCCGGTGAAGACGCCGGGCATGCTGGTGCGGTAGCAGCAGTCGGCCTTGATGAAGCCCTGGTCGTCAAGGTCGAGGGTGCCTTTCAAAAAGCCGGTGTTCGGCACCATGCCGACATACACGAACACGCCGTCGGTGGGGATCTCCGTCACCTGGCCGGTCATGATGTCTTTCGCGCGCACGCCGGTGACGCGCTCGCCGTCGCCGAGAATCTCCTCGACCACCGAGTTCCACACGAAGGCCATCTTTGGGTTGTTGAGGGCGCGCTGCTGGAGGATTTTCTGCGCGCGCAGGGCGTCGCGCCGGTGGATAATGGTGACTTTGCGGGCGAAGCGAGTGAGGTAGGTGCCTTCCTCCACCGCGGCGTCGCCGCCGCCCACCACCACCACCTCTTTATCACGGTAGAAAAAGCCGTCACAGGTGGCGCAGTTGGAAACGCCGCGGCCGTAGTAGTCGGCCTCGCCCGGCACGCCCAGCCGCCGATGGCTGGCGCCGGTGGCGATGAGCGCGGAGCGGGCATACAGCTCGCCGTCATCCGTCACAATATGCACGTAGCCTTCCGAGTGGATGGACTGCACGGTGGCGGTGCGGATTTCCGCGCCGAATTTGCGCGCGTGTTCGTGAAAGCGGTCGCCCAGCTCGGCCCCGGTAATCTCGGGGAAGCCGGGGTAGTTTTCCACCGTCTGCGTGGTGGCGATCTGCCCGCCCGGCACGCCTTTTTCCAGCACCAGCGTCTTCAGCGCCGCGCGCGCGGCATAAATCGCGGCGGTGAGCCCGGTGGGCCCGCCGCCGATGATGGCCAGGTCAAAAATGGCATCGGTAGCCATGAAATGGTCCTTTCCTGCGTGCGGACGACGCTGCGCGAACGGTGCCGGCACCACGCGTCGCGGATGGCACGGAGACGACCGGATTGCCGTCTGTGTGCCATCCGCGGGTGGGTGTTACATCACCGCGGTAAGCGCCTTTACAATCTCGTCGCGAGATTTCGCGCCGACCATGCGGTTTACCTGCTGGCCGCCCTTGAAGATGATCATGGTGGGGATGGACATGACGCCGAACTTCACCGCCAACTGCTGGTTGTCGTCGACGTTGACTTTCACCACCTTCACCTTGCCCGCCACTTCCTGGCTGACGGCATCGAGGGTGGGCGCGAGCATTTTGCACGGGCCGCACCAGGGCGCCCAAAAATCGACGATCACCGGGATGGGCGACTCCGCCACCTCGGCATCGAATGTGCTGACGGTTACCTCAAGAACATTTGCCACTGATCTGCCTCCTTCGACGTATAGTCAGAACTATTGTACCGACATGTATCCACGCACGACGCGCTGGCTTCCGCACAACAGGCCCGCGGCGTGGCTGCCGACCGGGGCCGGCGTTCATCATTGTTCGCCTTTCCAACGGCATCTCCCTGCCGCATTGATAATCATTATCAGCGATTTTTCGCTCGGGCACAATTTTTACCCGTGTTGGCCAGTCTTTCTCCTGGCGCGCCGATCCACCCCGCGCGGGCGGCGTGAGAACCGGAGTGAAACACAATCCCTTCGTCGGCAGGAATTTTCACCAGGCAGTGCGAAAGTCCACACGATTGAGGAGGATGCCATCGTGTCTACGATCATCGCCGTGTGGCATTATCATGGGCAGTGCTACCTGCCCACCGTCGTGCGCTCGCTGGCGGGCATGACCGGCTTCACCACGCCGGTCGAGGTGATCCCCGCGGCCGAGCGGGCGCGGCTGGTCGAGGCCATCGAATTGCGCGCCGTCGCCGGCAACCCGACGCTGTCCAACGCCGACTTCCGCGCCACCACCGACACCGTGTTGCTCGACGCCATGGGCCTGAAGGTGCGCCAGGCGTTCTACACGCAGACGACGCGCTGGTCTATCGTTGAGGAGGACGGCGCCTGGCGGCTGATCCCCTTCAAGCCCGGCTGGATGCGCGGCGTGGAGGAAGACCGCGCCAACGCCGTTCCGCTACCCGCGGAGACCTTCGCCGCCGCGGCGGTGGAGCGGATGCTGGCGCAGACCCAGTGAGGGAAAACCTTGCGCACACTCATCGTCATAACCGTGCTGCTTGCCGCGCTGGCTGCCCACGCCGAGACGGCAACGATCACCCCCTGGACGCCGCTCTTCCAGGGGGTCGACTACGCGCAGGTGCACTGCCACATCCCGCTGATGCGGATCGCGGTGCTGCGCATCGATCTCACCGCGCCCGGCCTTCGCTTCACCACCACGCCTGCGAACGGGATTATACCGCTGGAGACAAACAGCCAGAAAACCTCGAGTTTTCTCACGGCTACTGGTTGCCAGGCGGCGATCAACACCGCCTTCTTCAGTCTGGTCGCCGACGCGGAAGGCCTGCCCGAAGATCTGCTCGGTGTCGCGGTCTCTGACGGCGCCGTCGTCTCGCCCACCCAGGCGGGCTATGCCGCCGTGCTCGTCTACCCCGGCAACCGCATACGCTTCGTCGACCAACCGTGCGAGGTGACCGGCGTGCGGCAGGCGATCAGTGGGAACGCCCGCATTCTCATCGACGGCGTCATCACCAGCAATCCCGCCGAAGCTTGGCATCCACGGACTGGCATCGGCCTTACTGCCGATGGCCGCACATTGCTACTCATGGTGATCGACGGCCGGCAAAACGACTACAGCGACGGCGCCTCCACCTACACGCTGGCGCGCTGGCTGCAGTTCTTCGGCGCGGCGCAGGCCATCAACCTCGACGGCGGCGGCTCCTCCGCCATGGCCGTCGCCGACGGCGCCGGCGGCGCCCGCCTGCTCAATCGTCCCATCCACAACGGCATCCCCGGCACCGAGCGGCCGGTGGGGGCGAACTTGGGCATCTACGCGCGGCCAGTCGCCCATTAACCGCGAATCTGCTACAATCTCACCCACTCATGCTCGAAGCTGTTGTCAATGCACCGGTGCTGGTCAAAGTCCTCGGCTCGCTGGCGGTCATTCTCGCCGCCAATCTGCTGCGGGCGTCGCTGCTGGTGGCCATCCTCCTCGGGGTGGCGGTGCTGGCGGCATGGACGGGGCATCCCCCGCTGGAGATCGCGGCCATCACCGGGCGCGCGCTGGTGGCGCCGAACAACCTTATGCTGCTGGCGGTGCTCTACCTGGTCATCGGCCTGTGCAACCAGATGGACCGCGGCGGGGCGATGCGCGACCTGGTGGAGGCGGTGCGGCGACGTTTTGCACACCGGACGGCCATCGCCACGCTGCCGGCGGTTATCGGCTTCTTGCCCATGCCCGGCGGGGCGATCTTCTCGGCGCCGTTGGTGGACGGCTGCGACCCCGAGCGCAGCATCACCCCCGAGCTGAAATCGCAGATCAACTACTGGTTTCGCCACGTGTGGGAATACTGGTGGCCCATGTATCCCGGCGTATTGCTGGCGATGGACATGACCGGCCTCGCCGCGTGGCAGGTGATGCTCTACGGTCTGCCGCTCACGCTGGTCTCCATCGCCGCCGGCTACTTCTTTCTGCTGCGCCGCGTGCGCCCGGCGGAGGCGGTGGAAGTGAAGGGTGCGGTACCGGTCTCACTGGGCGCGCTGCTGCTGCCCATCGGCGTGGTCATCGCCGGCTACATCGTTGTGCGTCTGGGACACCTGTTACTGACGCGCGTGTATGCTCTGCCGCACCTCAACGACTTCCTGCCCATGGGCGTCGGCGTGCTGGCGGCGATGCTGGTGTTGCAGCGCCAGCGCCCGCTGCCGCGCGCGATATGGCGCGCGATCCTCCTCTCGCCGAAAACCTTCCTCATGGCGGGCATCATCGCCGGCATGCAGGTGTATGGCGCCTTCGTCAACGCCCATCTGCCCGACGGCATCCTGCTGATGACGCGCATGCATGCCGAACTGCACGGCTGGGGCATCCCGCTGTGGGCGGTCTTCGCCATTCTCCCCTTCATCAGCGGCGTCACCATGGGCATCGCCTTCGGCTTCGTCGGCGCCAGCTTCCCCATCGTCATCAGCCTGCTCGGCCCGCACCCCGCCTTCCCGACGCTGCTTGCCACCACCGCTCTCGCCTACGGCTTCGGCTACCTGGGCATGATGCTCTCGCCCGTCCACGTCTGCCTGCTCGTCACCAACGAACATTTCGGCGCACGCCTCCACCGCACCCTCCTCCCCCTCCTCGCCCCCACCGCGCTGGTGGCGGCGGCGGTGGTGGCGATACACCTGGCGTTGAAATGGCTGATACACTAGCCTGTGGACATTCCGCTGGGGCGGCTCGGTTGCTTACTGCATGATCTCCGCCCACACCGCCTCTGCCGACACCTGGGGGCCGGCGTCGACGCCGGGCAGCGGGGCGCGGCGCTGTTGACCCAGCGGCTTGCACAGGTGGGGGGGCATCACCACGCGATAGGCGCGGGCGGGGTGTAGCGGGGCGCCGTCCGTGAGGAGAGTGAGCTCGCCGGGGAGGCTGCGCTGCAGCTCCTGTAGCTCGCGGCCGGTCAGGCGGCAGGTGAGGGACAGCAGCGGCGCGGTCTGGGTGGCGATGTCGGCGGCGGTGATCCACGCCGGGTCGTAGATGCGCTCGGCGCCGGCGGCTTCGCCGAGGGCGATGTCGGCCCCGGCGGCCCGGCGCAGGGTGCGCAGCCGCGCCAGTTGCGCGCCGGCGGCGGTGGCGGACTGCGCGGGCAGCGGGCGCTCGGCGCCCGGCACGGCGCGCCAGCGCCAGCCCGTCGTAAACTGCATCAGCCGGCGCAGTGGGCCGCGCACCTCCTGCACGTAGAGGTCGGGCTGGGCGATGCGGTCGATGCCGCGCGCGCCGATGAGCAGATCGGCCGGCGTGCGCAGCCACGCCTCCAGCTCGCGGTCGGAGGCGTCGCAGGCCAGCAGGTAAATCGCCCGCGCCGGCGCCAGCGGGTTGAAGTAGGCCAGGCCCAACCCGGCGTGCCGCAGGCTCACCGGTGGACGCTCGCCGGCGCGCAGGCCGTCGGGGGTGAGCGTCACCGGCAGCCGGGGCAGCATGCGCGCGACAACCGTATTGTCGCCAGGCCCACCCAGCAATATGAGGTTGTAGTGCGTCAGATCGGCAGGCGTCACCAGGCTGTCCGCTTTCATGGGTAGCCGCCCCACCGCCGAGCCATACGCGCCGGCGAACGAGGACAGCCGCTCCGCCGCCCCGCGCCACAGCGCCGTCCGCGCCGCCGTTCCTCCGGTTCCGTAGACGATGAGCAGCGACTCGCCGGTGAACAGCTCCGCCGCGCCGCCGGGGGCATACGGCCGCCGCGGCTCCATTGGGGGCGTCCAGCGCGCGACGAGGCTCCACGCGCCGTCGCGGCGGACGAGAGTCGACGCCGCCGGCAGCGGCGACGGCAGCGTGAGCACCGTCGCCTCGACCTCAATGCGCAGCGCCTGGGCGCGATCCACCGGCATGCGGGCGATGTCCAGCTCGATCACCGTGGCGTTGGGCGCGGTCATGGTGAGCGTCTGTGCCGGGCCGTGGGCGATGGCGGCCTGCAGCGTCGTGCGCCGGTGCGGGTCGTCCACCGCGTGGACGCGCAGCCAGTAGGCGCCGGCTACCGCCAGCTCGTCAAAGGTGAGGGTAACGGCCGCGGGCGCGGCCACGCGCCGGTGCTGCAGCAACCACGGCGCCGAGGGCAGCCCTTGCAGGTCGTGGGTGGCGTCGGCGAACTCGCGGTAGGTGACGCCGTAACCGAGCTGTGCCAACCGCGCCATGCCATAGCGGCTCATATCCACCGGCACGGTCATATCTTTGCCGCCGTGTTGGTTGCACAGCGGCAGGTTGCGCAGGTTTTCCAGAAACGGCCCGATGGTGGTGCCGCAGTAGGCGACGGCGGCGGCGAAGCGGTCCGGATAGCGGCAGGCGAGATTCCACGTGCCGGTGCCGCCCATGGAGCCGCCGGTAAGGTAAATGCGGTCGGGATCGATATGGTACCACTCGCGCATGGTGGCGATGACCTGCAACACGTCGTCCTCGCCCAACGCCTGGTAAAAGTTCTCGCCGCGCCCCCACGGGCGCACCAGAATGAATGGCGCCTGTAGCACCGGCCCTTCCGGCACCGGGCGCGAGCCCATGCCGTGCAGCTTCACCACCAGCGGGTAGCTGGCCCGCGGGTCGAAGCCGTCGGGCAGCATCACCACGAAGGGTTGCCCGGAGCCGTCGGCCCGGCTGTAGTACGCGGCCCAAAAATTGCCGCGCTGCTCGGCCAGCGCGTCGCGGCCGCGGTCCACCGCGTCGATCATCGCGGCCAGCGCCGCCAGCGCGTCCTGGCGCTCCTCGTCGTCCAGCATCCAGGTGCGATTGTTCAGCCAGTGCAGCGCCAGCGCCACGATGCCGCGGTGGCGGCGGATGAGCGCCGGGGCGTCCGCCATGGCATCCCACGGCTGGTCCAGGTTGAAATGCGCGCGCAGGAAAGCCGCCCGCGCCAGCAGCCGGTCTATGGCGTCCAGGCGGTCCGATTTGGGGAACGTCACCGTCTCGATGGGGATGCCGTCCAGCACCACAGTGTAGGCGCCGTCCGGCGCGCCGCTGCGCGCGCGGGTGAGCGCCAGCGTCGTCGCGGCCAGGCCCAGATCGCCGGCGGTCAGCGTGTCCTGCTGCACCACGGAGGTGCCGCTGAGCACCTGCACCGTCTTGCCGGCCTGCTCGGCGGGGGCGATGACAGTGATGCGCGGCTGGTTGTCGGCGATGGCGGCGAATGCCCGGCCCAGCACCGGCGGCCCCGCCTGCTCGGCCAGCCGCAGGCGGTACATGCGCGTGCTGTCGGAAAACGCGCCGAGCAGCGGATACCAGGTGAGCCGGTGGCCGGTGGCGCGCAGGTCGTCCAGGTCGTGGCTCCAGCACTCGAAGGCCACCTCGCGCCCGACTACCGGGCGGATGGCCAGCGCCGACCATGGCACCCGCGCCTCGATGCGCACCCCGCCGGGGATCGCCGTGCGCGCCGCCTCCAGCGTCGCGGGCAGCGCCTTCAGCGCCTCGGTGTGGCGATAGTTGTAAAAGCGCGTCCGGGGGGCATCGTCGTCCGCGCGCATGCCCGGCGCGATGACCCACTGGCAGGTGTCGACGGCGCCGCGCGCCGGCGCCAGGTACAGCGTGAAGGCGTCGCCCTGGTACAGCCGGTCGTCCTGCGCGTCCTCCACCCAGCGGTCGTCCAACACCTCCGCCAGCAGCAGCAGGCCGGCGTCGTCCCACCCCAGGCGGAAGCGCGCGGCGTGGTTGGCCACCGACACCAGCGGGCCAGGGGCGTTGGTGGCCGTCACCGCGAGCAACTGGTCGACGCGGAAGCCGTCGTCGCCCCAGTCCGCCCCGGCGCCGTCGATGACTATGTTCGCCAACTTCGGGATATCGAAGCAGGGTGAGGCGTCGGGCGCCGCGCGGGCGACCGCCAGCGACAGCAGCAGCAAACACACCAGCACTGTGCGAATGACGCGCATGCACCGGGCCCTTTCACGCCGGACGAACGGATGGAATCGTAACCATGATACCCGCTGGGGGCGCGGCGATGCAACGGGGCAGGCCGTCGCGTTGCCGGATACGGCACGCCACGCCTTGACACGCGGATAACTCCGGCGCGACAATAGCGGCATGAGTTTCACGGTGTATGCGCAAACCATGGTGGATGAAGTGGGCGACGTGTTGCGCCGGGTGGACCCGGCGGAGGTGGAACGGCTGGTGTGGGCGATCATCCGCACCCGGCGGCTCTTCCTGGTGGGGCGCGGCCGCTCGGGCCACATGATGAACGCCTTCGCCATCCGCCTGACGCACCTGGACATCCACTGCCACGTGGTGGGCGAGAGCACCACCCCCGGCCTGCAGCCCGGCGACCTGCTGCTGGTCGGCTCCGGCTCCGGCGAGACGGTCACCGCCGTGCTCACCGCGCAATCGGCGAAAAAGGCCGGCGGCACGGTGGCGCTGCTCACCTCGCGCCTCGAATCGGCCCTCGGGCAACTCGCCGACATGCGCGTCGTCGTCCCCGCCCCGGTGCGCGAGCACAGCGAAGACGAACGGGTGACCACCATCCAGCCCATGGGCTCACTCTTCGAGCAATCCCTGTTGCTCCTACTCGACGCCATCGTCCTCATGCTCAAAGACCGCCTGCGCCAGAACGACGCGATGATGATGGCGCGGCACTCGAATTTGGAGTAGGGAAGTGAGGAGTATTCAGTGATCAGTGTTCGGTAAAGGGTTGCTGAGTATTCCGGATCGTGGTCTTCTCGTTGTAGGCTCAAGTAGCCGGCACAAATAAATGGTGACGGCAACCGTTTTCCCAAGTCCGGAACAGGTTCTCGATTAGGCAACCTCAGGAAAACGGTTCCTGTCACCATTTATCCGCCCACCAGCGGACGGACCAATAACGACACAGGAGTTACATATGCCGCTCACCCGTACCCTGCAACAACTGCGCGCCGGCGACTTCACGACCATTGTGGCGCTGGGGGATTCAAATACGGCGCTGACGTTTCACACCCAGGGGCGGATGAACTGGGTGGGGTATCTGAACGAGGCGCTGTTTGAGGCGTATGGGGCGGACGTGTGCACCGTCATCAACACCGCGCAGTGCGGGTGGTCGGTGGCGCGGGGGATGGAGCGGCTGGAGCGCGATTGCCTGCGCTACGCGCCGGACTGCGTCATCATCAGTTATGGCATGAATGACGCCATCGGCGGGCAGGAGCGGCTGGACGCGTTTCGGGCGAATTTGCGGGCGATGATCGAGACGATCCGCGCCCGTTGTGGCAGCGAGGTGCTGCTGCGCACGCCGAACCCGGTGGTGACGGTGCATGGCCTGCCGCTGCCGCCCGAGCAGCCGGCGCCGGGCAAAGCGTGGGAAACGCCCCGCCGCACGCTGCGCGAATACGCCACCGCCATCGTCGAGGTGGGCGCGGCGCTGGACTGCCCGGTGGTGGACCACTACACACAGTGGACCACCCAGCATTTTGCGGTAAAACACCCCGTCGCCGACCCCACCGGCCTGTGGCCGCGCATGGCGGACGCCATCCACCCCGGCGCGCTGGGCCACCTCGTCTTCTTCCGCGAAATCGCCCCACACTTCGACGTGTCACCGGTCTTCCCCTGGGAAGGTCTGGGGTAGCGAACACGCAGCGCGTGTCGCCGCGATATGTGTTCAGGGTGGCGCGCCCCACGCCTCGACTATTGCAAACATATGCTTGACAAAATACGCTGAATCTGCTAAACTGCCGCCTATACAGGAGCGCGGCCATCTCTAGACCGCGTGAGTATTGTAACAACCCTATACCCGCCACCTTACCCCCGGTTTTTCAGATTTTTCCATGGTCAGGGGTAAGGCGGGGGTAAGGTGCGGCTGTCATGCCGGTTCCAGGCCGTCCTCCGTCCAGCGCAGCGTCACGTCGAAGCCGGGGCCGGAGGCGCGCACGGCGCCTTTGGCGGGGGAGAGGCGCACGCGGCCGGTGGCGTTGGGGGTGAGGAGGGTGGCGAAGAGGAGTTCCGGGTGCTTGCCGTGGCTCATCCAGCGCAGCACCGCCTCCGGATCGCGCGACGGGGAGGTGGGCAGCCCCAGGCTGCGCTGCAGCCGGCTGGGGACGTTGGCGGCAACGGCCAGGTGCAGCGCCGCGCGCCGGCCGGTGAGCAGCGCGGACGTGGGGTAGCACCGCACTGCCGCGCGGGTGTGGAAGCGCACCTCGCCCAGCGCGGCGTGCGCGAGGCAGGCGCGGTCGAGGATGAGCAGCGCCTGGCCGCCGAGCAGCAGCACCGCGCGGTCGTACCGCTGCACGGGGGAGCCGACATTGGCGGCGGCGGTGGCGTCGAGCAGGATACCCTCCCACCCCTCGCCATCGATGCGGCGCGCGGCGACCGTGCCGGGATGCGGCACGCCCACGCCGTTCACCAGCATGACGTTTTTCGAGGCGGCGGCCATCTCGTACAGCTCGAAGCGTCGGTTGCTGAAGGTGGTATCGAGATAATCATCGGCGCCGATATTCTCGATAAGCGCCTCCTGCCCGACGACGACGTGCAGGCTGGTCAGGTCCTGGTGGGTGTGCGGGGCGTCGGTGGTGCCGCCGCGCACCGAGGCATACAGTCCCGGCGACGGCCAGCGGTCGGCCAGGTAGCCCCACTCCAGGCCGGCCTGCACCGCCACGCGCGGCCAGGGGTATGCCGCCGGTTCATCGATGCGGCCGGGGTGCAGCAGCAGCAGTTCCGCGCTGGTCGGCCATTCTTCATCCGGCGGCAGCGACGCGGCGGCCAGGCGGCGATCCGTCTCCGCGAGGATATCCGGCATACCGCAGCGCTCGGCGGCGGCGTAGATGAACGGCAGCGGGAAGAAATGGTTGACGTCGCCGAAGGACGCCGGCACGCCGTTGGGCGAGAAGAGGAAGGGGAAGCGCAGCGTGTTGCGGCTGCCCGGGCGCTCCAGCAGCGGGTGCGGCCGGCCAGTGGCGCGCTCGTGGCTGAGCAGATACATGTAGCCGTAGCGGTGGCCGTAGCCCCAGTAGCCGATGCCCTCGGGCCAGGCGCCGTCCTCGTCGAGGAACTCGAAGTAATGGCGCACCCCCTCCTCCACGAGTTTCAGCACCCGCGCGCTCTCCGGGGCGGCGGCGCCCAGCGCCAGCGCCAGCATGCCGGCGCCGCCGTTGCATACGGTGTTCCAGTTGCTGTTCGGCGAGCGATAATACCACATCTCCGCGCCGGGCGTGCCGTTGCGCGCCAGGTAGGGCCGCAGCGCGCGCCGGCGGGCGGTGTCAACGAGCAGCGCGCGCTCGTCGTCCGTCAGCTCCTCGGCCAGCCAGTCGGACAGCAACGCCAGCGTGGTGGCGTTTTCGCCGTAGGAGAGGTCGAAAATCGCGTCGGGATCGCTGATGCCTTCGCGCCATTTGATCCACGACCAGTATTCCCACCCCGCCATGTCGCGCAGATAGTCGAGGGCGGCGTCGCGATAGCGCCGGTCGCCGGTGACGCCATAGCGCACCAGCAGCGTGACGATGCGCGACTGCGCGTGGCGGGCGCGGATGAGGTGCCAGTTGTGCCCGGTCTCGTTCACGGTGATGACGCGATCCGCGGCATAGCGGTCGGCGTCCGCCGCCAACTTCGCCGCGGCGTCGGCCACCAGCGGGTGGTCGGGCAGGTGGCGCAGGCGCGCCCAGCGCTCGCGCGAGACATACAGACGATGTGAGGTCGGCATAATCGTGAAGCTCCTTCTCGCTGTAGCTGTGCCTTCATGAACCTCGAAATGCAATCCTGCTGCTGATTTTTCGCGGATGGCGATGGAATCCCTGCCGTTGCTTTCCCAAACACTGTTCACATCTTTCAGCGCCCTGTGCTATTCTTATTCGCTTTCCTTCTCGTAGCCTGTTGCAGTAGCCCGTCGGGGGGTATCACATCGTAAAGCAGTTGCGGTATCACCAGGCTCCCGAAATATGGAATATATGTTATATTGGTATACTCTGTGCTTGAGGTAGGTACCATGCGCAAGTCCGGGTTTACGCTTATCGAACTATTGGTGGTCATCGCCATCATCGCGATTCTCGCCGCCATTCTCTTCCCCGTGTTCGCCAAGGCGCGGGAAAAAGCGCGGCAGACGAACTGCATGAACAATGTGCGGCAGATCTCCGTGGCGGTGTCGATGTATGCGCAGGACCACGAAGAGATGTTGCTGCCCGACCCGAAGGTACAGGCGTGGGCGGCGCTGCTGGTTAGCTACAACGGCCCCAGCATCTATGACTGCCCCACGAAAACCGGCAAGGGCACCAACCAGGCCCCCGAATACGGCTACAACATGACCATGTTCGGCCTGGCGATGGGCGAGTTGTGGAACCCCGCGCAAACGATCATGCTCGCTGACCTGAAGGCCAGCAGCACCACGAAGAATTTCGCCTTCGGCGACTTCGACACCGAGATCGACCTGCGCCACAACAACGGCGCGGTGCTCGGTTACGCCGACGGCCACGTGGGCTATGCGCCGAAGGATAAGACGAACAGCTACTCGGATTCGCTCATCTTCGCCGGCTGGTGGCTGGCCCCCGACCAGGGGGACTACATCGCCAGCATGGCCGATGCCGCGTCCTCCACCAGCAAGCTCACCGCCGGGCCGGCGACGACGATGCCGGCCAACGTCCTTACCCCCGGGCAGGTGCCCAGCATCGTGCGCGTCACCTGCGACTACAAATCCGAGGACACCTGGAACAGCGGCTGGTCCTGCGTCGCCTTCTTCGACGACGGCAGCGGCAGCCCGGCCAACCCGCTACCCAATTCCATCCAGGTGGGCGTGGGCAGCCACAGCGGCCCGCAATACTACTTCATCAGCGCCAACGGCGTCACCCAGGAGGCGCGCGTCTCCCCCGTCCGCGCCACGTCGATGGACTACATGAACGACATCCAGAACAACGCCCCGCAAAAGATCGCGCTGAAGATCATCCGTGGCACCGAAGCCACCCTCACCGCCATCAACGCCGGCAACGTCCCCGGCGTCCTAACCGCCACCCTCAGCGGCGACTTCCGCGCCATGATCGCCAACAACACCAAAGTGCGCCTGTGGTGGACCACCGGCAACGCCTCCTGGGTCCGCCCGCTGGCCACCATCACGAAGGTGCGCTGGTTCCGCTACAACTGATGGAGTTGATGTCACCACTCTCTGCCCCTGGCTATACCCGCCAGCCCGCACGGCTTTACACGGCCATACCGCCGAGCGACGCCCCTTGAACAGGGGCTGTCGCGGATATTGTCACACGGCGCGCATGACATACAACCGGTGGTGGTGCAATTACCGAGGCGGACATCGCGCAGTCATATTGGGATGCGGTCATTGACCATGCCATACGCGAGATCCCGCGCGTGAAGTACCGTGATCGGCCTGCGGTGTCAATGTCCGTATCTGTAGCTCAGATGGGATAATCGTGATCACGCTTGGATGTATTGCGACTGACAGGCAGGGAGTTTGCCGAGCGGGTCAAAGTTAAGAAACTATACGAGAAGGGATTGTTGCTAGATCGCGAAGGATTTTTCGTGGCTGGCAAGGCGGAGTTCCGCGAGTGTATGGAGACATACATGCTAGGAACTCCAACGCCGCCAGACGCGAAAAGGACTCGTGAGATGGCGGCAAGCCCTTTTCGTATAGTTTCTAAGAGAGCAGAGACAGCTCTCCGGAGGGATCCGTGGCCGTACCGCACGATATCGTTGTTCTTCGCGACCTGGCGTTGCGTTATCGCGACGTCTGCGACGCCGACGATCAGCGCGAGAAACGCGATCTGTGGCGCCGGCACAATAGCCTGCAGATGACGCGCCCTCCCATCTACGTGCGCGCCATCCCGCGCGACGACGTACCGGCGCTGCAAATCACCGCCTGCGAAGACCCCGATTGGCGATCCTACGAAGGCTGGCTGCGGCTGATGCTCTGCCATGCGGCCACCGGCGATGACTACACCTTCAACCGCTGGATCAGCGTTTCCGCGGCGCACGTCTTGCCGTCGGAAGGCCTGTGGGGTCTGCGCATCAACCGCATCCTCAGCCCGGATCGCAAAGGCTCGTGGATGTTCGATCCGCCCATCAAAGAGTTGGCGGACAGCAGGAAGATGGTCGCGCCGAAGCACGAGATTGATGAGGCAGCCACCGCCGCACGCCACGCGAAGGTTCAGGACGCGCTGGGCGACATCCTGCCGGTGATCGTCGACCGCGCCCCAGCGTGGAACGTATGGAACGCCGACATCGCCAACAGCCTCGCCTACCTGCGCGGGCTGGAGCAGATCATGTGGGACATGGCGGACAACCCGGAGTGGCTGCACGAAACCCTCGCCTTCATGCGCGACGGCATCCTTGCCGCGCAGGCGCAGGCCGAAGCCGCCGGCGACTGGCGCCTGTGCGACCACCAGAATCAGGCGATGACCTACGCCGAGGAGCTGCCGGATCCCGCCCCCGATATCGAGCCCGTCACGCGCAAGCAGCTCTGGGTCTTTTGCGCCGCGCAGGAATACGCCGCTGTTTCCCCGCGCATGCACGACGAGTTCCTGCTGCAGTATCAGCAACCGATCATCGAGTCCTTCGGCCTGGCCGCCTACGGGTGCTGCGAGGACCTGACGGAGAAGATCGACATGCTGCGGCAACTCAACAACCTGCGCCGCATCGCCGTCGCCCCGCGAGCCAACCTGCGCCGTTGCGCCGAGCAGATCGGCACGGACTACGTCATCTCCTGGCGTCCCAACCCGACGGAGACGGTCAGCTACGGCTTCGACCCCGAGCACATCCGCCGCACCACCCGCGACGCGCTGGACATGACCCGCGGCCAGCACATCGACATTACCCTGAAGGACATCGAAACGGTGGAAGGGGAACCCTGGCGGTTGCGCGAATGGGTGAAGATTGTGCGGGAAGTCATCGATGATATTGGGTATTGACATGTTCACGGTCACCGCAAACGGCGTCGAAGGACCATCCCGCCTTCGTGCCTGTTGGGGCAATGCAGAAAGGCTGTCATGACACCACGCGAAGTGATTCTCGCCAACCTGGAGCATGCCGGGCCAACGCGGCCGGGGATGACCTTCGACCGCGGGCGTATGAATGACATGCGCGGCGGCGGGCTTTCGCCGTCGCTGACCTTCACGGAAACGGTTTGGATCGAGGGTGAGTTCGAGTATCGCACCGATGAGTGGGGCAATATCTGGCACCGTATCCTGGGGTTGAGCCAGGGCGGCGAGATCTTCAAACCGGCAATCACCGACTGGAGCCAACTCGACGATCTGGTGCTGCCCGACTACGACGACCCGCGCCGTTATGCGGACATGCGCCGGCACTTCGCGCAACCGACGGACCAATTCAAGATCGTCTTCATCCCCGGTTGGGTCTTCGCGTCCAGCCGCTACCTGCGCAAAATGGAGATCTATTTCACTGACCTGGTCGAGTACCGCGAGGAGATCGATCGCCTGCACGACATGGTCACCGGACTCTTCGAGCGCATGATTCACCTCATCGCCGACGCCGGCGCGGAGGCGATCTTTTTCTGCGAAGACCTGGGCACGCAGGACCGCCTGCTCATCGGCCCGGCGATGTGGCGCGACGTGTTCAAACCGCATTACCGGCGGCTCACCACCGCCGCCCACGAGCGTGGCCTGAAGGTGCTGCAGCACTCCTGCGGCTACAACTTCGCGCTGATCGACGACCTGGTGGACGCCGGCATCGACTGCTTCCAGTTCGACCAGCCCGCCGCCTACAACATGCCCGAACTCGCGGAGAAGCTCAAACAGCACAAGGTCGCCCTCTGGGCTCCGGTGGATATCCAGCAGGTGATGCCCACCGGTGACCGCGCGCTGATCGAAGCCGAAGCCGAGAAGATGGTCCGCCTGTTTAATGGCTTCCTCATCATGAAAAACTACTCCGACCTCCACGGCATCGGCGTCGAGGAGGCATGGGACGACTGGGCATACAATGCCATCGTAAGCGCCGCTGGCATCGAAGATTGCGGTAGGGACTGAAGTCACCGCGTCCCCCCGCAGAGGATCGCGACATACGGACAACCGCACCATGCTTTTGCCTTGCGGTATGTCAGCGCTGATTCGGGTTGCCCGGCTGGTGGAATCCCGGAATGCTGACCCACGAGTACCGGATAAGCAAGATCCGCCCCCACCGTAGGGAAATGTATACCGAAGGAGACCGCACATGCACTATTACACCAAAGACACGCTGACGGCCCTGGAGATGGATCGTGGCGAGGTGGTGGATTTTCATCTCGCGTCCGGCGCGGTAACACGCATCGCGCTGGAAGCGACCGAGGCGCAAATCGTCCGGACCACCCTGAAGCAATTCCCGGTGCCGGAAGAAGCGGCGCGCACGGATTATCGCTTCACGTGTGCATTGACGATCAATGGACGCGAGCATGTATTAGCACGCGAGGCGTCGTCGCAGCGGAGTTTTTACGAACCATGGGAGATCGACGGGGTGCGCATCTGGTTCGATGCCGTCGATGATATCTTCAACCTGCTGACCCCGTATCATGGCGAATACCGCCCCCGCAAGCAGGCGCGGTTCGCGCTGCAGGACGCCACGCGGCGCATCTGTCCCGAGCGCCTGCACCCCTGGTGCCCGCTGCCGGAAGGTGGCCTGCGCATCGAGGAGTGTTTCCGCGGGGAAGATTGCTGGCTCGCGGCCTTCGACGGTTCGCTGGTGCATTGTGGATTGGACATCAACCATGCGCCGGGCACGCCGCTCTGGGCGCCGCTGGCTATTGATGATCATTTCTACTACAACAGCCTGGAGATGGGCCACAACAACAACCGCTGGCGCGGCATTCATCGCTGGGCTGATGGATCGGAGTGGATTCTGCAGGCCTGCCATATGACCGCCCTCACCGTCCCCGAGCATACGCCGCTCCGCAAGGGACAGCAATTCGCCCTCGGCGCCGGCGTCTTTTCCGGGGGCGTCGATCACAGTCATTTCGTCTTCAAGGTGCACAATTATGGGGAGACTATCCCCCTCGACCCGTGGATTCTGTTCTGGCAGATGTACCGTGACCAGGATGAGGCAAGCGGCCTTGCCGGCGCAGAAGGGAGTCGCGATGTCTATTGAAACGCCATCCAGTTACCGTCTGCCGGCGCGCGATGTGCCGATGGATGACTCCTGGGACGTCATCGTGGTCGGGGGTGGACCGGCTGGTTGCGCGGCGGCGGCGGCGGCCGCCCGGCACGGCGCCCGCACGCTGCTGCTCGACGCCGCCGGCGCCCTGGGCGGGATGGGCACGCTGGGGCTGGTTCCCTGGTTTTGCGGGTATGACGACGGCAACGAGATCATTGCCCGCGGCCTGGCGGAGCACGTTCGCCTCGCTCTGGGGTCGATAGCCATTGATCCAGAACGATTGAAGCGCATCTATGACGACCTGGTGACCGGCTGTGGCGCAGAAGTGCTCTTTTTCAGCCGACTCTGTGCCGTCGAGATGGCAGAGGACGGCACGATCGCGGCGCTGCTGGTGGCCAACACGGCTGGTCTCAGCGCCTTCCGCGCACGGGTCTACGTCGATGGCACCGGAGATGGCACCCTCGCGGCGATGGCGGGCGCGCCCTTCGAGAAGGGAGATTGCGAGGGGAATCTGCAGCCGGCCACCCACTGCTTCACGCTGACCAATGTCGATCCCTACGACTGCTGGTATAACCCGCAACGGCCCGCCGGAAGCGCCCCGAGCATCCACTTCTTCGATCCGGACAGCCCCATCCACCAGGCCAGGCAATCCGGTCGCTATCCCCTCATTACCGACGTGCATTCGTGCTCCACACAGATCGGTCCACGGGCGTATGGCTTCAATACCGGCCACATCTTCGATGTGGACAACACCGACCCGGTGAGTGTCTCGCGGGCGCTTATCTACGGACGCCAGCAGGTGGCGCAGTACCACGCGGCATTCGCAGAGTTCCACCCGGCATTTACCGATGCCTATCTGGCCGCCACCGGCGCCTTGCTCGGGGTGCGCGAAACTCGGCGGATCCTTGGCGATTACCTGCTGACCGCCGACGACTACCTCGCGCGTCGCAGCTTCCCTGATGAAATCTGTCGCAACGCGTACAATATCGATGTCCATAGCCACGCGGCAGAAGCGCAACGCATCAGCCGCAAGCCGCTGGCGGAGATTCACCAGTGGCTGGAAGAGACGACCCGCCCGCTGGGACCGGGCGAGAGTTATGGCGTGCCCTACCGGTGTTTGCTCCCGCGCGGTCTGCCCAATGTGCTGGTCGCCGGCCGCTGTATCTCCACCGACCGCGCAGTCAATGGCAGCATTCGCATCATGGCCTGCTGCCTGACCACGGGGGAAGCCGCCGGCCTCGCCGCCGCCATGGCCGCCGCCGCGGATGGAGACGTCCATGCCGTCGATCCGGCGCAACTTCGCGCGTCGTTACGCGCACACGGGGCGTATTTGCCATGAGAGCAGAGTACGCCCATACCTTTTCCATTTGCGCGGCCGATCCAGCGACCGGGGAGGCCGGGGTGGCGGTGGCGTCGTGCTGCCTTTGCGTCGGAGCGCTGGTGCCATATGCCGAACCGGGGGTCGGCGCCGTGGCCACGCAGGCGCTGGTGAACCCCGCGTATGGCGCCAGGGGGCTGGAACTGCTGCGGGCGGGCATGGACCCGGAAGCGATTCTGCGCCTGTTGATCGCCGAAGACGTGACGGACACTGCCGACGACGCGGAGATTCGGCGCCACTATGCCGGGGAACACCTCGTCCAGGAGGGGGAGGATTTTACGGAGCACGGGGAGAGCGGACGGATCACCTGGTTCACCAGCCGGCTTCGCCAGGTGGGCATGGTGGACCGGCACGGCCATGCCGCCGCCTTTACCGGCGCCCGCACGCATCCCTGGGCGGGGCACCTGCTTGGGCGGGGCTTCTGCTGCCAGGGCAATCTGCTGGCGGGAGCGCCGGTGCTGGCGGAGATGGCGGCGGCTTTCGAGCAGGCACGGGGCGACGAGAGCGGGTTAGTGGCGCCATTGTGGGCCGCCCTTGCCGCCGGTGAGGCAGCCGGAGGCGACCGGCGCGGCAAGCTGGCCGCCGGGATCCTCGTCACTCGCGCGCAGGCGCATTGGACCGGCGGCGACCGCTACTGCGACATCCGCGTGGATTCACATCCGGAAGCGGTGCGGGAGTTAGGGCGAATCCTGGCGCTGCATGGGTTTATCTGAACCGAGTTTGCGCCAGACCACGCCGAAATCGTGTGGGATGGCCGCCAGCGGCAGCCCGCGCAGAGGTCGCCGCGTAACGGCGAAGGACATCGCAGGCATTCGAAGTGGTTCACACCATGTCTACCACTTCAGGGACGGCGCCGACCTCAATCGGTTGACGACGGAGGGATACGATGCGGATTCACCTGTTTGTGCTGGTGTTGGCGGGGGGGTGCCTGGCGGCCTTCGGGGCGGATTTCGTGCTGCGTGACGATGTGGGGCGGCACTGGCGCAATGAGCTGGTGACCTTTCCGCTGACCAACGCCCAACTGGCGCACGCGCGAGCCGGACACGCGCTGGTGGGCGCCGACAAGACGCCCCTTCCCTATCAACTGACCCCGAAAGCGCCCGTGAAGCTAGCGGTACTGGTGACTGTTGAACCATTCTCCACCACCGAGCTCTCCTTTACCGCGACCCCGACGAAGGCCGCCACCGAGCTGCGGGTTGAGGAGACGGCCACCGCCATCCACCTGACGAACGGCCTCTCCGGCATCGCTATTACGAAAAGCCTGGCCAACGGCGCCGGCCCGATCGAGGCGATGCGGCTGCCTTCAGGCGCCTGGGTTGGTGGTTCGCGCCTGACGGGCGGCACGGTGACCGCATACACGGCGACAGTTATTGCCAGCGGCCCGGCATACGCCGACGTCGCCTGTCATGTCGAATTCGGCGCCGGCAACACCTGGGATATCGCCTTCCGCATGATGGCGAACGAGCCGGTGGTGCTGGTGGACGAAAAGGCGGCCATCCACGAGGCCAAGCCGGTCTTCACGCTGGTGCTCGATCGCGGCTGGACACCTGACAGTATCTTCTACCGCCGCGGCTATCAGGAAGCGGGCAAGCCCACCGGCACCATCGAAACCGCGCCACTGGCGAACAACGATACGCAGCCACTCTACGTCTTCGAACCGTGGGTACACTGGCAGGTGCGCGTACGCCAGGGTAATTGGTTTGCGCTCTATGGCGAGAACAATCCCGACATGCTGATGGTGGGCGGGTACCGCGCCGACTTGTGGGTGGACCCGAAGCAACCAGCGGAGACGCGCAACCCCTTCCAGATGACCCTCGCCCGCGCGGACGGCGAGCTGCGCCTGCCCTTCATACTGCAGCGCGGCACTCGCTGCTGGCTGCTCGGCACGCCGGATAAAACCGCCAGCCTGGCCGTGCTGCAGGAGAAGAACCTGATGCACGCGCCGCTGCCGCAGCAGTACCTGATCAAGCATGGCAACTTCCCCCTCGACACAGTAAAGGACTACGTGCTGCGGTGGCAGGGCGATCAGACCAATCACCCGCGGTTATTCGTGACGAAGCCGGAGCTGGCACGGCTGAAAGCGCAGACCGATCCCGCGGCGGTTGAGAAAACGTTGGCCCACTACCGCAACAACCCGCTCTATTTCCACCTGATGGAAGACCCGATCCGCGCCTTCCTGGTCAGCGGTGACGAGCAACTGGGCAAAAAGCTCATCGATTTCGCGGTCACCAGCGTGCAAAACGCCGCCGATATGTATTTAAAGCAGGATACCATCCTCAGCTACGGGTTCGCGCCGCACGGTCAGCAGAGCGTCACGCACAGTCTGCTGCTGGCCGACGCGGTGCTTGGCAGCCCGTTGATGACGGATGAGCAGCGCCGGCGCCTGCTGGCGCAGGTGGCCTTCATCGGTTATGCCGTGGATCGCCCGGATAACTGGTCGCCCGAACGTGGCATGGGCGGCTTCCCGAACATGACTACCTTCGTCTACAGCTACAAGGCCACCGCCGCCTGCCTGATTCCCTCGCATCCGCGCGCGAGAGCGTGGGCCGACGATGCTATGCGGGAGCTGCGCCGCCAACTCGAAGAATGGTCGGATGACAACGGTGGGTGGATTGAAGCGCCGTCCTACGCGATGGGCGCGTTCGACATGATCTTCGCCGCCTTCATCATGGCGAAAAATGCCGGCTTCAGCGATTACGTCTTTCTGCCGAAGGTGCGCAAAGTCGCCGAATGGTTCGCGAAAACATTGACGCCGCCGGACTCGCGCATCAACGGGTTCCGGCATCACCATCCTATCGGCAATACCTATCTCTACGAACTCACCAGTGAGTTCGGCACGCTGGCGTATCTCTGGCGTGAAAAGGACCCCGCCTTCGCGTCGGAGATGCAGTGGCTGCACGCGCAGAGCGGGAAATACTGGCAGCCCGGTATCGGCGGCGCGTTCCCGGCCATCGTCGGGTATCGGGGCATGCTAATGGACGGCACGATCCCGGAGAAGGCGCCCGCGTACGGCAGCGACTTCTTCCCGAAGACGGGAGCCATCCTGCGCACCGGCTTCGCCACCGACCGCGAGACGCAACTGCACGTCATCATGGGCGAGCACGAGAGCCACTACGACCTGGATTCCGGGAGCATCACCCTCTGGGGTAAGGGCCGCGTCCTCGCCGACGATTTCGGCTACTACGGGCGCGCGCCGGTGCGCGATCACTCAATGATTGAGACGCCATTAGCCAGCCGGCTGATGCTGCCGACGGCGTTTCGCATGACGACGGACGTGGACTATATCGCCGGAAAAGCCGATGCGTGGACGCGGCAGATCATCTTCCTGAAAGACGCGGATCCGCTGGGGCCTAACTACTATATGATGGCGGATTCGCTGAACGTCACCGCGCCGGCCACCTGGCGGCTGTGGTGCGCCACCAACGCCGTAACACCAAATCCGCATGGAGCGCTGGTCGCCGGCAAGGAGGATGTGGACCTGGATGTCATCTTCACACAGCCCGCGGCGCTGGTGCTGACCACGGAAACGATCACCCGCACATCCGGCTCCGGCATGTATCCGAATCTGCAGTGGCGTCCCATGGCCACCACCCAGACGGGCCTGGTGGCCGCCATGCCGCAGGTGAAAGGCTTCACTGCCGTGCTCTACCCGCGTTTGAAGACGGAGAAGCCGCCGGTGGTGACGCCGTTGGCCGAGGGCAAAGGCGCGCGCATCGAGACGCCGGCCGGCACGGACTACGTCTTCCTCAGTGCCATGCCCTTCACCTACTATGCGGGAGATATCGCCTTCGAAGGCACGGCGGGCGTCATCCGGCTTCGCGCCGGCAAGCCGCCAGTGCTCTGGCTCGATGGCGGCGGCAGCATCAGTGCCGCTGGTAAAACGCTGAAATCCGATCTACCCTTGCCCAAAGTGGCGACGAATCTCTTCCCGGACGGCGATTTTGAAGCCGGCACGCGCGGCATTTTCCCGGCTGAATACGGCGGCGCCACCACGACGCAGGTCTTCGCCGGCAACCCGCTGCCCGGAGATGCCACGCTGAAGGGCAAGTTCTGTCTTGCCGTCAGCCTGGCGCAGACGGAACAGAAACGGGGATACATCCCGGCGGGCGGCAAACTGCTTTACGTGGATCCACTGAAGAAGTATCGCATGCGCATGAAGGTCTATTCACCCGACGCCTTGACCGTCACCATCGGCGGTTACGCGTCGAACGGCAAAGGCAACAACCTGCCTGACGCCAAGGGCGGCACCTGGGGGTGGAGTGTCTCGTTCAAAGGCCCGACGAACGGCTGGAAGACACTGGAGACCACCATGGGGCCGGCGGGCTCCGGCGCGCAAATCGCCTGGCCAGACGGCATGTTCGCCACCTTCATGCACATGCACATCAGCGGCGATGCCGGCGTCTTCTACCTGGATGATATCACCCTGGAGGCAATTCCATAAGCGTCACCACGGGCGCCGGCGGCGCGTCCGGCGCCAGTGGACTTTCAATATTCACCATGCTCTACTGCGCTCCAGTGGCCTGGCAGGGGGTCAGCAGGTCCAGGTAGAATGTAATGTCGAGTGCTCTGGCGTCTCCGGCGGGAACGAGCGCACCTCGCAGATCGTGCTCACCGAACAGTAGGTATACGGGACGGCGATCATGATCTGCTATTAACCGGTGGACGCGACAAGTGGCGGTCGTGCTGGAACGGGTTGCCGCGCAGACAAATCGGACTGCGTCAAGAAGGAGTCCATGATGATTTCGCAGTGGATCGCGGTGGGGACGCGCGTGCGCGTGGAATTGCTCCTGGACCCGGCGGGCGATTGGCAGGGGGTGGGGGAAGTCCTTGTTGATGACGGGCGTCTGCGCGACGGCCGCCTGCCGATGGTGCTGCGCCTGGATACCCCGGACGGCGTGCTGTATACCCGCTACCGACTGGACGCGGTTGACACCGGCGCCGACGGGACCGTGGCGGTGCACTTGCGCGCGTTCGGCTTCCCCTGGGGACGGCAGGAGTATCAGGACGAATATCAACAGCCGCTCTACAACTTGGGGCTCAGCAGCACGCCGATGGAAGACGCCGTAACATTGCACTTCAGCCCGGCGACCCGCCGCCTGGGAGGGCGGGAGTGGGCAGGATTCACCTATCGCGTGGCCTTTGCCAGCGATACACGGCAGATTCATCGCGTGTTGATACATGGTTCGTGGGAGCTGGGTGGGGCTATCACCGGCAATACCGTGCTCCAACAGGGACAGTGCAACATGCCGGTCTACCCGGGCGAAACCGACACGCTGTTTACCACGACCTGCCTGAAGACGTTGCAGCAGTATGGTTCTCCGCAGGGCGTCTCTTTTCAACTCGCCCCGCGCGGGGGATTGCTGCAGGGCTTCGATTTTCAATACGGCAACGCCGGCGCACTGCTGCAGTGCTGGCCAGCGTTTACCGCGATCTCCAGCCTGCTGGAATCACCGGTGGGGTGCGACCGGCTGCATGTGGTGGATGAATATCGTTTCCCGCTGGCCTCACAGGTCGAGACGTTGCCGCAGGCGGTGCTCTTCACCCCCGGTCCGTTGGCCGAGCACGAGGCGCGCGACCTGTGGTGGGAGGCGCTGGAATCCGTGTATGGCGGCATCCGCAAGCAGCATGGCATCGTTGACTCCGTCGTGCGTCCCGAGCTGGGCAAGTCCTATTCGACGCGGGTGGACGGCGACCGCCTGCGCATGACGGTCGGCGGCGTCGAGGTAGACAGCACCGAAGTACCCTACGCTTTGGCCGACCACGTGCTGCCGCAACTGGCGAAGATGGGCATCCGCCGCTTCTGGCCGGAGGTGATGTCGCAGAGCGATGTCACCGAGATGGGCATGTGGCGCAAATGTGACAGTGGCATTCACGGCGGATTCACCTGCAACAGCGTGTGTGCCACGCACCGCTTTCTGCCGGCGGATTACTGGGGTGGTCTCCCGGCCTGGAAATACCTGGCCGATGCCGCCCACGCGCTGGGTATAGAGATCGGCACCTGGTTCGCCCCGCACTTCTCCCCCAATGCGCCGATCCTGCACGCGCACCCGGAATGGCGGCTCATTTGCCCGGCGTCCACCGCCTTCGGCGGCGGATACGGGTTCAGCGCACTGAATATGGTCGATTGGCACACCGGCATTTTCGATTGGGTGCTGGCCGACATACGCCGGTGGAAAGAGGAAGCCGGCCTCGATTACTTATGGTCGGACTCCTACAGCAACCTGGGCTTACTGATGCCGAATTATGCCGCGGCCATGCGCAATAACGCCGAGCCGCTGGCGCGCTTGTATGGCGAGTTTTCGCAACTTGGGCTGAAAGCCCTTTCCTTCGAATCCGTCAGCCCCTTTGGGCTCATGGCGTGCGGCTTCTCTGACCTGCGCGGCGACCTGTTCGCACAGGATCATGCCGTGGCCGGCCAAAACGACTTCGGCTGGTGGGTGGGCAACGAGGACTTAGCCTTCAATGCCTGCATGTACCAGGTGCATACCCGCGGACGGAACGAGGACGAGTTGCACGGTATCCAGTTCCGTATGATGGCGAATCGCGGCTTCGTGATGCTGAACAGCCTGATCACCGACAGCTACCAGATTCCCGAATGGTGGGTGACCCTGAACCACACCTACGAGCAGGCGCTACCGCACATGAAGACGCGCCGGCTGCTCCCGGACGGCGCAGGCATACGCTGGCTGGACGGGGAGACCGAGGTGATTTGGGCCTATCGCGATGCCGACGCACCGGCAGCCGGTGCGGAGGTTGATGAACTGCGGGGGAGCGCGGCGCGTCCCGTCTCGCATCACGGGACATTGGCAATGGCCGCCGGCTGCGTGTATCGACTGCGGCGGGCAGCGATACCGGGTGGCGCCTGAGTGACGCATGGCGAATTCGCATGCGTATATGGATATGGCTGCTGGCACAGATCGCGCCACCGACACGCACGGCACGTTGCTGTGAGCCGGCACACGACTGTGACCCACGTGGGGATGCATCGGCGTCTAAAATTGACCCACCTCGACCTGAACAGCACCGAACTTCCCACGATACCCGCTATTCGCGCGGCTCGCGCAGCGCCTTCTCGAGCATTCCGGGAATTTGGTCCGGGGTGACGTCGCCGTGTACCTGGTCGCCGATCATGATGACGGGAGCGAGGCCGCAGGTGCCGAGGCAGCGGGTCGCCTCCAGGCTGAACATGCCGTCCGTCGTCGTCTCGCCGAAGTCGATACCCAGCTCCTCTTTGAGCCGTTCGGCGACACGGTCCGCACCCTTCACGTAGCAGGCGGTGCCCATGCACACGTTGATGACAAACTGCCCACGTGGCTGCAAATGAAAAAAGTGGTAGAAGGTGGCCACCCCGGTGACTTTCGCGGTGGGAATCTGCATGAGCTGCGCGACCGCATCCATCTGCGCCTGTCCCAGGTAGCCGAAGTGCGCCTGCACTTTGTGCAACACGGCGATCAGTCCGCTTTCGGCATGCGGGCGTTCACGGCAGGCCATAATGTAATCGACGATCTCGTCAGAGAGCGCGGCCCGACTATGCGCTTCGACGGCATCCCACTGGTCTTTACAGGTCATCATCGAATCCCCTTCGGCAATCGTGCGTCATACTGCGTGTGCAGCAGCTCATGGCTCCTCGGGCTTCCCGGCTCCCCGAGGAACTCCCGGTACAGCGCCTGCACGGCCGGGTTCTCGTGGGAGCGTCGCAGCGTCCGGTCTTTGTCGGACTGGTACAGCGCCGACGCGCGCCGGGCCAGCAGGGTCGGGTCGAGGATGTGATACCCGCGCGGGGGGTACGGTTGGCCGCCACCGCCGATGCACCCACCGGGGCAGGCCATGATCTCGATGATGTGATACTGGCGTTCGCCGCGAATGACCCGATCCAACAGCGTTTTCGCGTGCGCCAGGCCATTGGCCACGCCGACGGTCACCGTCAGGTCGCCGATGCGGATATCGGCTTCGCGCAAGCCTTCGACGGCGCGCACCTCGGCATATTCCAGGCGTTGCCCCGGTTGTCCGGTCAGGTGTTCAGCCGCGGTGCGCAAGGTCGCTTCCATCACACCGCCGGTGGTGCCAAAGATGTCACCGGCGCCGGTGGCGATGCCCAGCGGATGGTCGAAGTCGCCGTCTTGCAGGGCGGTGAAGTCGATGCCGTAGCTTTTGATCATCCAGATCAACTCGCGGGTGGTGAGCACCGCGTCGGTCATCGGCAGGTCTGGTTGCAGGAAATGCTCGGGGCGCGCGATCTCGAACTTTTTCGCCACGCACGGCATAACGGCGACCGAGAAAATCTCCGCCGGACGGCGCGCGGTCTTCTCGGCGTAGTAGGTTTTGATCAGTGCGGAGGTCATCGACATCGGGGAGCGGCACGTCGACGCATGGGGGATGAGCTCAGGGTAGAACTTCTCCATGAAGCTGATCCACCCCGGCGAGCACGACGTGAGCATGGGCAGCAGGCCGCCGCCGTGCAGGCGCTGGAGGAATTCGTTGGCTTCTTCGACGATGGTCAGGTCGGCGCCGAAATCGGTATCGAACACGGCGTCGAAGCCCAAGCGCCGCAGCGCGGTGACCATACGCCCGGTGGCGGGCGTCCCCGGCTCCAGCCCGAATCCCTCGCCAATCGCCGCGCGGATGGACGGCGCGGTCTGCACCACCACGTGCTTGGCCGGATCGGCCAGCGCCTTCCAGACCATCTCGGTGTGGTTCTTTTCCAGCAGTGACGCGGTGGGGCAGACGTTGATGCACTGGCCGCATTGAATGCATACGGAGTCGTCCATTTCCGCTCCGTGGGCGGGATGGACGACCGTGGCATCGCCACGCCCGTGCTGGCTCAAGTTATGCACCCCCTGGATTTCATCGCATACGCGCACGCAGCGCCCACACAGGATACATTTTTCGGCATCACGGACGACGGCGTGGCTGGACTCCTCCACCGGGAAGCGCTTGCGCGCGCCTTCGAAAAGGCGCTCACGCACGCCCAGCGTGTAGGCCAGCCGCTGCAGCTCGCAGTCGCCGTCGCGCTCGCAGGTTTGGCACTCGCGTGGGTGGTTGTCCAGCAGTAGCTCCACGATATCGCGTCGGGCCTGGCGGATTTCCGGGGAGTTCGTGCGCACCGTCATCCCCTCGGAGACCTTCGCGCTGCACGCCGTGACGAAAAAGGGGCTGTCCTGCACCGCGACAATGCAGACGCGACACGAGCCCATCAGGCTAAGGTCCGGATGGTAGCACAGGCGCGGGATCGCAATGCCCAGCGTCTCTGCCGCCTCCATGATGGTGGTGCCCGCGGCCACGCGAATCGGCACCTCGTCGATGATCAGGTTGACGGTGTTTTCGCTCATCAAGTTTCCTTCAGGGTGATCGTTTGCCTACTGCAAGGCTACCGCGCCGAAGCGACAGACCTGCGCGCACCGCCCGCAGCGTATGCAGCGGGACTGGTCGATGACGTGCGGCTCGCGACGGGTGCCCGCGATGCAGTCGACGGGACAGTTCTTCGCGCAGAGCGTGCAGCCGACGCACTTGTCAGGCATGATTTCGTAATGGACCAGCGCGCGGCATTTGTGCGCCGGACAGCGCTTGTCGGTCACGTGGGCCAGGTATTCCTCACGATAGTGCTCCAGCGTGCTCAGTACCGGGTTGGGGGCGGCGCGGCCCAGGCCGCAGAGGGAGGCCTTCTTCGCCAGTCGTCCCAACCGCTCCAGCCGCTCCAGATCCGCGAGCGTGCCCTGACCGGTCGTAATCCGGTCGAGGATCTCGAGCATCCGCTTCGTGCCTTCGCGACAGGGCGTGCACTTACCGCAGGATTCGTCGTGCGAGAAAGTCATGAAAAACCGCGCCACGTCGACCATGCAGTCGTCTTCATCGAGCACGATCATCCCGCCGCTACCCATGATCGAGCCGGCTTGCATGAGGGTATCGAAGTCGACCGGCGTGTCCAGCCAGGCGGCGGGGATGCAGCCACCCGCCGGCCCGCCGGTCTGGATCGCCTTGATCGGTCGGCCGGAGATGGTACCGCCGCCGATCTGCTCCACCACCTGGCGCAGCGTGGTGCCCATCGGCACCTCAACCAATCCGGTGTGGCGCACCTTCCCCGCGAGGGCAAAGACTTTGGTGCCGCCGCTCTTCGCCGTGCCCATGCGGCTGAACCAGTCCGCGCCGTGGTTGAGGATCGCCGCCACGTTGGCGAAGGTTTCGACGTTATTGATAACCGTCGGTTGCCCCCACAGGCCGCGCTGGGTTGGGTACGGGGGGCGGATATGCGGCTGT
>CAZPYA010000059.1:0-2399 GCA_964590255.1 uncultured bacterium | reverse complement strand
TCCTCGCCGCAGACGAAGGCGCCGGCGCCCAGACGGATCTCCAGGTTGAAATCGAACCCCGAGCCCAGGATGTCGCGTCCCAGCAGGTTGTGCTCACCGCAGATGCGCATCGCCCGCTCAAGGCGCTCGATGGCCAGCGGGTATTCGGCGCGGATGTAGACGAAACCGTCGTGCGCACCGATGGCGTAGGCGCCGATGATCATGCCCTCGATGATGCTGAAGGGGTCGGATTCCAAGATGCTGCGGTCCATGAACGCCCCGGGATCGCCTTCGTCGGCGTTGCAGATCAGGTATTTCTCCGGAGCGTCCGCCGCTAAACCCATCGCCCACTTGTCGCCGGTGGAGAAGCCGCCGCCCCCGCGTCCACGCAGATGCGAGGCGCGGATCTGCTCGATCACCTCTTCCGGCTGTTGATGGTCGAGTATCTCCGCCAGCGCCGTGAAGCCGTCGTATTCCAGGTAATCGTCCAGGCTTTCGGGGTCGATCATCCCGACGTTGCGCAGCGCGATGCGCGCTTGTCGGTTGAAGAAGGCGCCGTCGCCATAGAGCGAAAAAAAACGCATGGACAACGGCTGATCGCGCAGGACCAGGTCTTCGACGATGCGCCCACCCGCGAGGTGTTGCGTGATCACCCGCTCGATGTCCGCGTCGCTTGAGAGGCGATAGAGCACCCCGGCGGGACGCACAAACACGTGGGCGAACTGTCCGGAGTCTTCGCCCACACACAGCGCGAAGCATTCGGTTTCGATCAACCGCACGTGGGCGGCGTCGAGATCGTGCGCCGCCAGCCGGCGGGTAAAGGCCTCGCGGATATCCCACGCGTGCTCGCGCCCGCAGCGCGCGCCTGCGCAGAACAGCAGCTCGAAGGCCGCGTCATCTCCCTCCCGCGGGTTGAGCAGCAGTTTGGTGACGGGTTGCCCACCGAGGATATGTTGGGTAAAGATCGCGTGGACCGCCTCGCGGTCGACCCCGCCGTATTTCACCGGCAGGTGCCCGGGCATCAGGACGGTCACGATGGGCTCTCGACTGCACCCGCCCGTGCATCCCGTCCGACGCAGGCGGATATCCTGCCGTCCAGAGGCGATAATGTGTTTGTGGAACTCGCTCCGCACGGTCACGGCGCCGGCGGCGTTTTCGCACGTGGCAGAGCCGATTTGAATCTGGATCAACGACGCAGCGGTGCGCGCGTGACGCCGTGCATGTGCTTGCGCCTGCAGCGTCTGATAGGTGCGTATCGGGGTGCTGGCCATTTTGGTAATGATCGCCTCTCTATGTGAAATGCGCGCCGGCAGAGACGGGTGCCGTGCCGGCGGAATCCGATATAGGAATACGTCGTATGCAAGTATGCGGAAATTGCTTGAGCAGGTCAATACTGGGGCAAACCTCCATCAACTAGTCTTGCAACGACAGAAAGGCACCTCGTAGCACACACCGACCATGCATATTGCATCTACTCTGATACAACGATGGGCATCGTAAACGCGAACGTACTCCCCGTGCCGACTTTACTCTCCACCCAGATGCGGCCGCCATGGGCTTCGACCAGCATTTTGACGATATACAAACCTAACCCAATGCCTTCGGTCGTATGAACCTCCCGCACGCGATAAAATCGCTCAAAGAGATGGGGGATCTCATCAGGTGCGATGCCCGTGCCGCAGTCGATGACAGAGATCGTCACTGTGGGGTCGGTGCGCTGTATGCGGATGACGACCGGGGTGTCTGCGGCAGAGTATTTCAGCGCATTGGTGAGCAAATTAATGAAGATGCGGTCCACCCGGTCCGGATCAGCCATCACCAGGGGCAGTTCGGGTACGATGTCTAGCGCGACACGGCTAACTGTCATCACCTGCGCGATGCGGTCGAGTAACACATGCAGGTATGGCTCCAGTGCCACCGGCTGTAACGACAATTGTAATTGCTTGGATTCCAGGCGTGCCGTATCCACCAAATCTTTGATGAGGAGATTCATCCGCCGCACGCCGTCAATGATGGCATCCGTACTGATGCGTGTCTCTTCCGTCTGGCAGGCTTGCTCCAGCACATCCTGCAGCACCTGTGCATGCCCCTGGATGACAGCGAGTGGAATACGCAAGTCGTGCGAGATGGTATGGATATAGATTTCCCGTTCTTCTTCCAGCGCACGACGTGCGGTAATATCGGTGAACGTGGCGACTGCGCCGAGTAGCGTGCCATCAGGTGTGCGGATCGGTGCGGCACTGGACACGACCCACACCGTATTCTCCGGTGGGTGATGCAACACCATCACGACCCCGAAAACCGTATTGCCACGAGTAGCATTCACTGTCGGGAACATCTCATACGGAAACGGTATGCCATCCGGCGTCTCGGCACGCAGTATGGCGAAACGTTCGGATACTGGGAGTTGCAACTCGACC
>CAZPYA010000058.1:23201-32959 GCA_964590255.1 uncultured bacterium | reverse complement strand
CTCGGCGACACCGCGGTCTTCGCCGGCATGGACGCATTCTACAACCTGCGCTAGTCCAGCAATGGGCCGCACATAAGACGATGGGCGGGGCTTCAGCCCCGCCCATCAGTGTTTGCATCTACGCCAGGTAAATAATCAACCCGTTGTTCCGCGCCGCCGCGTCATCGATGAACGCCCGCAGTTGCTCATAATAGTCGACCAGGTAGTCAAGTCCGTCGTCTTCCCATCCGGCGGGGTAGATTTCCTCGGCGTTCAGCTCCGCCGGATTATAGCGCGCGCGGAAGACGTCCGGGGTGATGGGTCGCAGGCCGGCCTGGATGGCGCGCACGTCGGCGGCGCGGACGACGCGGGCCGGGCCATATCCCATATCCTCCTCGCCGATCTCTACCCCGCCCATGATGAAGCTTAGCGGCGAATCGGTCGGCCCCACGTCGCCTGCCAGCAGGTAGTGGATGCCCGCCCACGCCTTCTCCAGCTCGAGTTCGTCACCGTCGTCCGGCGGTGTCCAGTCGGATGCTGGCTCGGAGGGTGGGGGAAGAGCCTGCCGGGCGCCAAGCAGCCGTCCCAGGCAGCCGGGGGTGGGCGCCGGCTCCTCCACTCCGTCAGGGCCGAACAGGAAGAACGAGATGGTGTTCGGTTCGGATAACAAGGTGTCGATCTCTGCATCAGACACCTGGCGCAGGGTACAAATCATGCTCATGGTGGTGACCTTCATGGAACATGCCGCGGACAAGCAATACAAGAATTTCTGTATTATTCGTCTTCGTATTCGCCGCTTCCTCCTTAACCGCGCTCTCCCACCCCACGGCACGGCACAGCAATCTTCCCCCCCATTGCCAACTCCCCCGTCAGGCAGTAAGATACCTCATGAGAATGGAGGCTCTGACAATGTCAAAATCGATGCCGTCACGGCCGCAGTTGCCGACCCTCGACGAGTTGCGCAAGCTGTATCCCGAAGCGCGCGACGTCAACGCCGAACACGACCGCACCATGTCCGGCGCGGAGAAATTCGCCATCAGCATCGCCCGCCGGGTGGGCACGCCGGGTTTTTTCACCCTCGTCGTGCTCTGGACGGTGGGGTGGGCGTTCTGGAACCTGCGCGCCGCCGGCGCACCCTTCGACCCGCCGCCCACCTTCGAGTTCTGGGTCTACCTCTCCAATGTGTTGCAGATCTTCCTCATGCCGCTGCTGCTTATCGCGTCGAATCTGCAGGCGCGCCATGCCGAGCGCCGGGCGGATATCCAGTATGAGATCAACCAGCGCGCCCAGCAGGAGCTGGAGGTGGTGCTGCAGCACCAGGAACACCAGAATGCCATACTCGCCGCCATATTGGAGAAGTTGGAGGGCAGCACGCCGGATGCCCAGGCGCTGGCCCGCGCCGGCGCCTCCGTCATCGACCAGCAGCGCGCGACCCTTGAAAAACTCTCCGCCCAACTGACGGCCAATCATCAACAGGCAACCGGAACCGGCTGACGCTCCCCGCGTTTTTTGACAACACAGGTCAATGTGGAATAACATGGCAACATCCTGCGCGCGGTTGTCGCGCGCGGAAGGAACGCAGCTATGGCAGCCCCCTGCCCGCACTGTGGCCAGATTATCGATGACGGCATCGCGATGTGCGACGCGTGCGCGGATTTATTCGCCACGCTGGCGCCGCCGCCGCCGGTCGTGCAGCAGTCTCCCCCCGCGCCGCCGGCACTGCTCGAGTCCGCGCCGCCCATCCCTGGCCTCACGCCGGTGCTCGATCCGCTGCCGGATGTCAGGCCCGCGGCCAATCCGCTTGCGGACAAGGCGTTCTACGCCAGCCTCATCGGTCTGCTCGTGCCCATACTCTCGCCTGTGGCGCTGGGCATGGCCATCGTCAGCCTGGGGCAGATCGCCGTCCGGCCGCGCGTGTGTACCAACCGCGCCATGGCCATCAGCGCCGTCGCCATCACCCTCGTCGCGATGTGCGTGCATGGGTGGCTGATCTGGTTTGCACTGAGTCACCTGCGGCACGTCAACTACCTGCAAGCCCATCGGAAGTTGTTCCTCGCCATCAACCTCTTCACCGCCACCGCTGAGGTGCCGCCGGCTATGCTGGAAGACCTGGCGCTACCCCCGGACACTCCGCCGGATTACCTGCCGATGATGGGCAGCTACACCGGGCCGTATCTGCACGGCACGGACGGCATCGGCGGCGGTCCGGTGCCGAAAAATCCGTATGCGACGGGGAACACGGTCGCCGACCACTGGGCGTATGACCCGGAGACCGGCTCGCTGCGCAGCGCGCCGCCGCTGCCGTCGGGCTTTGCGGAGGCGCCGGAGCCAATGGTGATTGACCGGCCGCCGGACACGTTGTCTATGCCATGAATAAAAAGAGGAGATGGGGCGCCGCCGCCGAATGAGTGAATAACCGTTTTCGTGCGGCATCCATCCAGACGCAGCTTATTTATTGCAAAGGATACGCCATGAAGACCTTGCAAAGCGGCCTGCTCCTGCTCGGAGTGGCAATCAGTTTACTGCTCTTCGGCTTCGGTATGGTATCCATGGGTAGCGGCGATCTCCTCAACATCGTCTCGCTGGCCGGACTCGCCTGCCAGGGTGTCGCCTACGCCGTCGCCGCCCTGGGCGCCTACCGCGTGCTGGTCGGCGCTCTGGTGCACGGCACCGCGTACCCGACCGCCTTTATCATCGATCAGCCCACGCCGTCCGTGCTCCGCTACACCCACGGCGAGCGCGTCATGATCATTACCCTCGACTTCCAGGGCGCGCGCCCGCGCCTGTTCGAGACGGCCATACGCGGCTGGGAATCTCCGTATCACGAGGAACGCCTCGACGCCACCGACCGCAAGGCGATCCTCCAGAACATCATCCAATACCTCGCCGCCACTACCACCGGCGAAATCGAAGTGGTGCCGGACATCCACGCCCGCGCCGCGTAAATGACCTTCTGCCCATACATCAAATGGAAGGCTGATAAGCGACTGCAGTCAGCCTTAACGCAAACATCCGCTTGACAAAAACCGCCGAATCTGCTATACTCCCGCCACCCTGGAGGGCGAGACTCCGTCGAACCGCACGAGTATAGGCAAGGCCCTCACCAGAACCCGCTGGAGGGCGAGACTCCGTCGAGCCGCACGAGTATAGGCAAGGCCCTCACCAGAACCCGTTCGTAGTAAGCCACACAGCGAAAGCGGAGTGGCGTCCGATTAGGCACCCCGGCTAGCGTGAATCATGCACCCTGACACGTTCGGTAACAAACCGGAATAATAAACAATCCATTACCGTCCCTATAGATGGTGTCCTCTGCGTCCACGGAGGGGGACGCCTGGCCGCAAGGCCGCGCAGGGGGTACTTCAGTGCCCGCACGAAACCTGGAACTCGGAACGAAACCCGACTACCCCCTTTCTCACGAAAAACACAAAAATCAGGGGGTAGTCGCGGGGGGTAGCCGGGGGTAGTCGCGTCCACGCAAGGAATGCGCCACCCCGCACAGAATCCACTTCATCAAACAGGAGGAAGGCAATGAAGCAGTACAACGGCGGGAAGCGATGAAAGTATGACCATGACCTGGCGCATTCTGCTGCTGGTGGTGGTAAGCCTGTTGCTCTGCGTGGCGGCGTTGTTCGGCGTGCGGAGACACCCCGTCGCGCCGCACCCCGCCGCGCCGGCTCCTGCGCCGGTCGACGTGACGGCCATCCTGCGCCAGGTGGATCTGCAGCGCCTGCAGGCGCACATGACGCATCTCGCGACGACCATCGGCGTCCGCCGCGAAGGCACCGCCGCCGAGCGCGCGGCTGTCGACTATGTGCAGGCGCAGTTCACGGCATACGGCCTGGCGACGGAGCGGGAAACCGTCACCCTGCCGAATGACACGACCTCGCAGAATGTCCTCGCCCGGTTGCCAGGGCGCAGCGACCGCGTGGTGCTCATCGGCGCCCACCTGGACAGCAAGGCACCCTCGCCCGGGGCTAACGACAACGCGTCGGGCGTGGCGGCGGTGCTGGAGATCGCACGGGTGATGAAGGCGGCGGGCGCCACCCCGCCGGACACGCTGCTTTTCGTCGGCTTCGGCGCGGAGGAGATGATCGACCGCCACCGCGACCACCACCACTACGGCTCGCGCCATCTGGCCCGCACGCGCCCACGGCCGGCGGCGATGATCAGCCTGGATATGGTGGGCGTCGGCACGCGCCTGCACATCGACAGCTACGGCCCGTCGCCAACGACCCTGCGCGACGCCCTCGCCCGCGCCGCGCGGACAGAAGGCGTGACGCCCGTGGTGGGGAAGAGCAAGCCGTTGAGCGACCACGAAGCCTTCGCTGACGCGCAGACCCCCGTCTCCTACCTGCACTGGGAGCGCGACACCGCCTACCACACCCGCCGCGACACCGCCATCCGCGTACAGCCGAAGCTGATGGCGGCAGCGGCACGCTGCGTCATCCGCGCGCTGCTGGACGACTAAGGCGTTTACCGCCCCAACGGGGCCGAAGCCGCTAGCCACGGGTGAAGCAAGGCGGAACCCGTGGATGATGGAAAGTGAGAAATCAAAAGCCCAACGGGGCGACAGATGGCCTGTCGCCCCGTTGGGGCTTAAAATTATCTATGCTACTGATTCCACGGGTTCCGCTGCGCTCTACCCGTGACTAATCCCCACCATCCCTTCGGGATGGTGGGGAACAGTTCCCTTTACTCAATAATCAGCGCGCCCAGCAGTTTCGTCCACCATGCGGTGGTCCAGAAGGGGTTCGCCCCCTCGCCGAGCACGGTGCCGGCGAAGACGGTCACCAGTCCGTTGCCGAACTTAATGCGGGCGGCGATGGGCTGGGCCCCGGCGAAGGCCACGGCGGTGGCGCCGGGTTTCAGCGTCACGTCGTGGCGCCAGAAGAGGGTGGGCTTTGTCGCGTCGGGCGTCCCGGCCTTGCTGCCGAGTAGCACGGGCGGCGTGCAGGGCGCAACTTCGCCGGCGCCTTTCAGCACAAAGGGGGCCATCGTCTCCAGGTAGGTGCCTTTCAGCCCACCTTCGCCGAGTGCGCGGTTGCCGCCCAGCAGCACCAGCCGACCGCCGTCCTCCACATAGTCCTTCAGCAGGCGGCGCACGGGGTAGGCGGAGGTGCTGAAGTCGACATTGGCCAGCACCACCGCGTCAAATGCGTAGAGCTCTGCGTATGTCTTCGGCACGGCGTAGGCCTGCGTCGCGCCGGGGAAAGCGTCCAGACCATAGTATTTCGTGAAGAGCCCGCGGATGACGAGGGTGTTCTTCGGCGCGCGCCCCTGCGGGGTCGGCAGGCCTGCCGGCTTCTCGATGGCGTTCCACGCCTCCTGCTGGGCGTCAGTGTAGCGCTCCAGCAGCGTGACGACGATCTTCTCGGCGTATAGGGTGTGTTCGCCCACCTGCGTGGTGCTCGCCTGGCCGGCGAAGGTGAAGTATTCCGACTTTTTCGTGTCAAACTCGCCGATGAGGTAGTCGCGGTAGGCGCCGCGCTCGCCCAGGGTGACCGCCCCTGCCGGTGCGTTGGGGTAGCCGGGGGTGACGAAGACCACGGGGTTGGGCATCAGTTTCTCACCCTTCTCCGCTTCTACACGCATGGTGAGCATCTGCGGCGTCGGCTCGGCGTTCGGGTCCGCCCACTTCAACCGTATAACGGCTTTGTAACGTCCTGGCGCATACGGACCGGTCCAAAATTTGCCCATCGCGCTGGAAGCCTTGTCCTTCGCGCGCCACTGCACCGAGCCCTGCGGCGAGCCGGGATCGATGGTGGTCACGCGGCCGATGTTCACCCCGCCGGTGGCCAGCGAGACGAGGATGTCATTCGGGTTGGTCGGCGCGGTATTGGTATCTTCGATATTCGGGTCGGTGCGGGTGGTCAGCGCCTGGTCGGCCGACCAGACGAGTTTCGCCGGATCGGGCGCTTCGGTGAAGGCCGGCGGCGTTTTCGGCAGGCTATATTTGCCCTCGACCTCGAAGACGACGATCATCCACTGCTTCGGCCAGGCGGTGGTCAATTCGCCATTGTTGCCGGTAACGGTCAGCGGGCGATCCGGGCAGACGACCGTGCCGCCGACGATCTTCTCGCCGACCGGCTTGTAGCTGATGCGCACCGTCGCATCGGCCGCTTTCGGCGCGGGGAAGGTTGTCTTCGCGATGGCGTCCTCCGGCGAGGGGTCGACCACGTGGAGGATGACATATTTCCGCGTCGGCGAGATCACCCGTTCCTGCACCAGCTCCTTCCACGCCAGGCCGTCGCCCTGCACGGTGATGCGCTCCGCCGTCTTCGGCGCGGCGACGATGTGCGGGTGCCAGAGGATGGCCGACCAGCGCGTCATAAAAGCGCCCCAGTTGGCGCTGCCGGGGGTATTGGCATAGATGCCCGAGTCGGCCGGATGCCCGCCGGCGATGAGGCCGTAGACCAGCTTGTAGTATGCCTGCGCGGGGGTGAGGCGCTGATCCCCCCACATGCAATGGTAGTAGCCGCCCATGCCGTAGACCAGCTTTGCGATGCGCAGTTCATTGGCGCGATAGTGCTGCCAGCTCGCGTACTGGTCGGCGGTGTAGCGCCAGTTGCGGATGCCCTCCTGCAGGTAGTATCCGCCGCCGGCCATCCCTTCGCGCATCTCGTGGCTCACCCCGCCCAGCCATTCCGGGGCGCGGCCGTAGTTGAAGCCGAAGTGGAAGCCGGGCACGGCCGCGCCGGCGCGCTCCTTCAGCCGGCGCATGTTGCGCGTGGACATCTCGTCGTTGCCGACGATGGTGTAGTGCCCGTCAAAGCGCACGCCGTCCCAGCCGTATTTCTTCGCGACGTCAATGATGCGGTCGATGCCGGAGGCCACGGCGTCCTCACGGCGCAGGTCGACCGGCAGCAGAAACCAGCCGGGGTTACCCTTCACGGTTTTGCGCCATTCGGGGTCGTTCCACTTCTCCAGCGCTTCCACCTGATAATTCCCCGTGCGACCGAAGCCGCCGCCGCCGAACCATTGGGGATGTGCGCGCGCCGCTTCCCAGCCGAAGGGACCGGCGGGATTGCTGTTGGCATACATCATCACCTTGATCCCCTGGGCATGGCTGGAGTTGATGAGATCGATGAGGTTGTCTTCGTTTTCCGCGTAGCTGGCCTGGCCGCTCCACCACGCCTTCTGCGGCGCCACGTGCAGCGCCCAGTCGCACGGCGACCAGAAAAACAGCTCGAAGTAGTTGGAATAGAGCTTGCGCGCCATCTCAGGAATCACGGTGTATTGGCCGTTGGCGGTATGCAAGCCGCCGCCCCAGTCGGAGCCGATGCCGACCTTGAAGAAGCTGTCGGAGACGGAGAAGACGTCGCGTTTTTCCGCCAGCGCCTTACCCGCCTGGGTTACCGCGGCGGTGATGTCACAGCCGTAATCCTCGCCGATGAAGGCCAACGGCACGGTCACCGTCTGCGTGGTTTTCGCGGGCAGCGTCAGGTCGCGGGTGTCGATCTCGCGCTTCGTATACAGGCCGGAAGTGAGGGTCAGCGCCAACCGCACCGCCTGCGGCTTTTCGGTGAGATTTTTCACGCGCACGGTGGCCGTGCCTGTTTCCTTCGGGCCATAGAGCAGCCGATTCGTCTTCAGTGAGGAGATGACGACGGGCGTCGCCGAGGTCAAGCCGTTCAGGTAGAGATCGCCGATTTCGTCGTCGGTCAGCGCGCGGTTGAAGATGGCGAGATCGCGATAGCGGCCGGCGGAAAACTGGTCGGTGCCCTGTCGCCCGCCGACGTAGAGATCGAATGGGTAGCGCGCCGTCGAGACGACGTTGTCCAGCGTCTGCACCGGCTTGCCGTCCAGGTAGGCGCGCAGCCAGCCGTCTTTCGCGCGCTTCCAGACGATGGTAAGCTGGTGCCACTGGCTGTTGCGGAAACCGGGGAAGCGCAGTTTGACCGGCTTCCGCGCGTCGTCGTAGAGCGCAAAGGTGGGCGCGCCCTCCACGACGATGCCCCACACGCCGGGCGTGCCGCTGAAGTAGTGGTCGAGGATGAAGCCGCCGGCGCCGGGATTCAGCTTCACCCACAGGCTGATCGTCAACTCGCCTTCGCCGAAATCCCAGTCCGGACTGCCGGGAATCTTCACCGCGGTCGACTTGCCGTCGAACACCAGCCCCGGCCCGCGCTCGGTGTCCTCCCAGGCCACCGTGCCCAGCACGCGTCCCTCGCCGCCCGCGCTCGCGCCCGAGCACTCGTCGACGATGGCGCCCGTGCCCTCATCCATCGGCCAGTAACCGACCAGCCCGGGGATGGCGAAGGCGGGGATCGCCAGCAGCATCAGCAGAACAAGTATTGTGCGCATGGGTGAACTCCTATGAAAATAGCCGTCCCTGCGGGTGCGTCCCGCTGTATCGGGACGCACCCCCGTCGCACGCACCTCGATGGGGCGTGCGACGGAGAGCAAGTGCTCATACAATCGTTTCCTGGCCACATTTTTATAAGCGTCTACCCCCTCGCCCGGTTCGGGGAGGGGGCAGGGGGGAGGGGTCCGATTAGGCACTCCGCCCTCGACCGATCCCATACAGGGGGGTGGGGTCCGATTAGGCACTCCGCCCCCAACCGATCCCATAGAGGGGAGGGGGCCGATTAGGCACCCAAGCCCTTATTTCCCCTTCACCGTCCAAATTTTACTGCTGCCCGGCGCCAGCTTCACGGATTCCTTGAGCTTGAACAGCGTCCAGCCGTCATTGGCGCGCAGGGAGGCGGTCAGCGGTTTGTCGGTGGGGTTGTGGGCTTCCACGCACCACTGGCCGGGGGACATCCAGGCAACGTGTACCGTCACCGCCGCGTTGTCGCTCACTACCGGATGGCCGATGAAGAGATTGGTGTTGCCCTCGGTGGTGTCGATCTGCGTGTAGGCGGTGCTGTTGAGCACGGGGATGGCGCGGAAATTCTTCCCCGCCGGGCGGGCTTTGTCGAGCAGGAAGGCGGAACAACCGTCCTGCATGCCGGTCACTTCTACCGGAATGTAGTTCAGCAGGTCGGTTTTCGGCAGGCGGATTTCCGTCGCACCCTTTGCCGCGGCGATGCGCCAGGTCATGTAAGTGTCCTGCGTTTTCCCGCGCGCGGGCTGCGCCGCGTAGCCGGTAGTGCCGGGCACCAGCATGCCGAAATCGGCCACCATCCGCAGCACCTGCTCTTTGGACAGCAACCCCGAGCAGCCGGCCCAGCGCACGGTGACATCCACCGTGCGCTGGGCGGGGATGGCGGGGCCGTCCGGCAGATAGGTGACAGCCAGCGCGAAGTTGGTGCGGCGGAACTGCATGCGTCCGGCTTCGCCGGCCAGCGCCACCGAGCCACCGGGGCTCATCTGCACCGCCACCACGCCGCGGCCGAAGGCGCCGGTCGCCTCGCCGGCGGCTGAGAGGACGACGGGTTTGCCGTCGACGAAGATGTCCCACTTGCCGGGGGCGTAGAATACCGGCAGCGCTTTGCCGGCCGGGAAGGGTGTCTCCTGCTTGAAGGTGAGGTGGGCCTGGTAGCCGCCGAAGCGCACCTGTTCCATCAGCGCACTGCTGATGAGCCGGCTCCAGCCGCCCAGCACCTTTGTGGGGACGAGGTGGTACCAGCTCGTCCAGGCGTTCTTGCCGATGCGCCCCTGCGGGATGATATTCACCTTGCCGTCCGGCAGCTTTTGCTCGGTCACCTGATAGTCGTGTCCGAACGGGGTCTTCACGGCGCCGTATTCCGCCGGGTCATACGCGAGTTGATAGTTCGCCTGACCGATGCCGATCTCCGGGGAGAAGAGTGGCGTGCTGGGGCTGGAGTGAATCTCCG
>CAZPYA010000058.1:0-23191 GCA_964590255.1 uncultured bacterium | reverse complement strand
GCATATTCGCCGGGTACCGCGTGGCCGAATTCGACCCGTGGGCTGGGCCAGCTCAGTGGCTTGCCGTCGATAGGCAGGGTGGGGGCGCCGGGGGTGAGCGACGTCGCCGGGTCAACCCACAGGCCGTCGCCCATGGAGCCTTTGCTGGGGGTGAGGCCCATGTTCGCGCGCATGCCCACCGGCGTCCAGAAGGCGGAGCCGTCCTTGCGGCGCAGGCGGCGGTCGCCGAGGAAGTTGCAGCGGTCGCCGCAGATCACCTGGTTGTTGATGGTGTTGCGGTTCCACACCTCCATGCTGATGGCGCGCTTGCCGGTCAGGTCTTCCACCACCAGGTACAGGTCGCGCTGACGGTCGTGGGCCAGCACCAGGTCCTGGGTGAAGGATTTCGCGCCGTTGGGCAGCCAGCGGCGGAAGACGCCGCGGTCGCCGTCATACACCGTTACGGATTTCAAACCCTTCTCCGAGGCGACGTTGAGGCGGGCGCGATACTGCCACAGATCGGGCCGCCACCACTCGCCGCTGGGGATGACGCAGATATTTTGGCAATCCCAGGAGAGAATCTGCGGGCCGTTGGTGATGTATTGGAAGGGCGGCCACCAGCCCAGCGAGCCGATCCACTTCTTGCGCATGCCCTCCAAACCGGGTGGCAGCGACTGCACGTAGGTGCCGTCGCCGAAGCCGTCCTCGGGGATGGACAGCACCACCTGCCAGCCGTCGCGGGCGCGCGTCTCGACCTGGGCCGGCGTGGTCATCATCTCGAAGGCGAAAATCGTATGGCAGCCACTCCAGCCCATCAGGTACTGGTAATCGGCGAAGGCGTCGTCCACCGGCTTGCCATCGAGGAAGGTGTAGATGGGGAAGGAGTTATATAGTTTGTAATCGGCGATGGGTAGGAAATTCTGCTGGTGATTCCAGAAGCCGAAGGCGTTGCGGTAGTTCTGGTACTGGAAGACATAGGCGAACATCGCCTCGGTGCGGCTCACCGTGGTGGTGTTCAGCCGGCCATCCGGCAGTACCATCTCCGGCCGCGGGAATTTCGTGTTGTCGCCCAGGCTGAAGAGATGGTTGCCTTGCGCGTCCTCGTAGGTGAGGCCGGGGATGGCGGCGAAGGTGGCGTCGGAGGCGTCCGCGCACTGCTTCACCAGCGCGTCGAATTTTTCCGCGTCCAACTTCAGCGCGTCCTCCAGGAAGACGAGGTATTGCAAGCCCGCCTTGCGCGCGGCCTTCGCATAGTCGGCCACCGTGCCCGTGCCGCCGGACAGCGCGGTGCGCGCGCCCACCAGGCCGTTGATCTGCGGCATGGTCGAGCGCAGCGGCAGCAGGTTACCCTCGCGCTTTTCGCTGCCCCAGGCGATGGGCGGATGATCGAGCCACTGCGTCGCCGGATTCAGCACCTTCTCCGGGGTGACGGCGCCGCCATAGCCGGCCTTCAGCGAGGGCTCCGCCAGCCAGCGGAAGGTGTTGGCAAACACGCGCAGCCAATCGCTCTTCCTCCCATTCGCGCCGGTGGAGAGCATCGCCTCCACCGTCGGACACACCCCCGGCGGATTCAGGCTCCAACTGCCGCTGATGCCGCACAGCGCCAACCGTCCCGCTCCCGCCTGGCGCACGCCCAGCAGCGGCTGCGAGCCGGTGGAGGCGGTCTTCGGAATGTAGGGACGCAGGCGCTCGGGGATGCCGTCCACCGGCGTAGGCTTCACGGACGGGGCGTAACGCACCGCCACCGTCCAGTCATTGCTGAAATCCATAGCCACCGGCGGCCACCAGTTCAGCCGGCCCAGCAGCGTGAGCACCTGCGCCGCGCCGTCGTTCACCGGCGCTGAGAGTTGCGTGCTCCACGACATGTTGGCGGTCATATAGTCGGTGTATGCGTTCGCCGGGTCGCTGTCCATCAGTTGCTCCCAGCGGATGGTCGCCCCGTGCTTCGCCGCCCACTCCGGGTTAGGGAACCAATTCTTCTCCGCGCTGATATGCCCGAAGGGCATCGACACGTAGACGCCGCCGCCCGCGGCAAGGAACGCCTCGACCGGCTGCTGCATCACCGGGTCATTCGCCAGCAGCACCGCCACGTTATACTGCTTCGTGGCCAGCTTCGCCGCCAGCTCGCCCGGCGAGCAGATGTCGACCTCGAAGCCCATCGCCTTCAGCGGCTTCGCCACATAAGTGGGATGCACGCCGCCGACAAAGAGCACCGCCGGCGCGGCGGCGAACGATGCGGCCATCAGGCCGAGGAACAGCAGGCAGAGGAGAGTGCGCATAAGTATACCTCCGGAAGGTAGGCTATTCCGAATTGCCCCGACGGGGCCGGTGATGATAGCCACGGGTGAAGCGTAGCGGAACCCGTGGGTGGATTAAGTTATTCGATTGCCGCAAAGGTCACCCCATCAAACCACGCCAGCCCCTCGCCTTCCGCGCAAACGAACAGGCCGACGAAGGGGGCGTCGTCGCCGCGGGCGACGTAGCTGGTTTCTACCCAGGTCCAGTCGCTGTTCGGGCCGACGGCGGGGGTGGCGTGCTCCGCGACGGGGAGGCCGATGCTGAAGAGAATCTCGTTCCCCTCCATCCACGCGCGCACGTTGCCGTCGGTGCGCACCCAGGCGCCCACCCGGTAGCGCCGACCCGCCTCCGTGTGTACCGTTGGGCCGGAGCCGGGGCAGAACTTTTTCTCACCACCGTTCACTTTGACACGCAGTGAGCGGGTTCCGTTGTGGCCAATTTGCGGATCGTAATACAAATCGGCCGCGGGATCATTGGACGCCGTCCAGATTTGTCCGAAATACGGCGTGTCCCAGGGGACGGGCGTGTTGAAATCGGCGGTGCCGTATGGCAGGCGGCCGGGCTGTTCCACGCGGGTGAGGTCAGCGCCGATGGGCCCTTCACTCGGCGCGTATTGGAATTTCCACGCCAGCATCGCGCCGGTCTCCAGCGGTGTCGTGCGCGCGGCGATGGCCGCGGCCAGCGGCGCCGGCAGCGAGAACAGGCGGAAGGCGACGTGCAGGTGGAACCAGCCGTCCGGGCAGTGGCGCATGTCCGGCGCGCCGATCATCAGGTGCTCGTCCATCAAGTTGTCGCAGGTGCAGGCGCCCACGGCGGGGGCGGCGTCCACGATCTCGATCACCGGGTTGAAATCCGGTTCAGCCACCCAGCCGAGGAAGCCCCCGGCGGGGATGCCGCGTCGGCCCAGCATGTCCTGCGCGCCTACCGAATTGAACCACAGCGGGTTTTTGCCCATGCCGCGCAGCACGCCGTCGGGATCCTGCCAGACCATCTGCTGGTACTTTTCGCGGCCGGGGCGGGTGTCGCCGATGCGCGGGGGGATGAGATTGGCGAATTCCTGCTCGGTGATGAGCTTGCGCGCGGTCAGGTCGGCGGTCATCTCCGCCACATAGCCGCCCCAGGTGGGGTCATAGACCAGTCGGCCGGCATGGGTGCCATGCGAGCCGTCCTTCCAACGCTCGTTCAGGGTGAAAAACGCCGCGCCGTCGCGCACCTCCCAGGTGAGCTGGCGAGACACCTTCGGCACGTTCCAGCCGCGCAGCCGCCACTTGTTGATGACGCGCAGACCTTCGTAGCTGACGATGTGGTAGTGCTTCGGAATCACCGCCGCCGGGCAGGGGCCCCAGGGGCTGGCGGCGCGCAGTTCGAAATTATCTTCGCGCTCGTCCATCAGCGCCACGCCGCGGTCGCCGTCCATGATCCAGCGGAAGCGGTCATCGGCTTCCACCACCCGCCAGTCGGGCGTGTAATCCGCTGCCGGCGGCGTCCAGCCGAGTTCGCTCCGCAACTGTTCTAAACAGGTGGCCGTGGCCGTCGTTTCCATCCCGTGCTCCCGATGTATAAGCGCTTTGATACACGATAACGCGCGCGTGTATGGTTGTCAATGGGATGGATTTGCGAACAAGCAGTTCCTTACCGCATCCGTGCGCCGGGGTAAGCGTCACCCGCCATGCCGCGCCCCAGTTCGTGCAGCGGCAGCGTTAGCGTATCGCCGGATGCCGCCCGCAGCGTCAAGCTGTCGTCGGCAATACTGGTGACGGTGTAGCCCTCCAGTTGATCGCCCACGCGCAGGGAGCGCGCCAGGCCGTCCGCCTCAATCAGCGCGAAGGCCTGGCCGTTGCTGTTATACACCCAGCCGCTGTAGCGGGCGAGGATGGCGGCGCGGGCGCGCTCGGTTACGTGCGTGGGTGGCTTCGCGCGGTGGTCGGTCATGTGCGCCGTGGCGAGGTTATAGACGGTCACCTCATTAAAAGGACGCGTTTTCTGTTGGTTTGGGTCAGTTTTTTTGATGTATGGCCCACCCTGGAACGGATCGCGCAAAGTGGCAAAGGAGACCGACAGGCGCGCCGGGCTGGGCATCACCGGCGCCGGCAACGCGCCGGCGGGTTGGCTTGGCGCGACGGCGATCTCCCGCTGTGGCGCATCCCGTTGTACGGGCGCTGTGCGCCCGCCGAAGAGCAGGCCGACTGTTACCGCCAGCACGGCGGCCAGCATCCCGGCCACTACCATGGTTTTCCCCCGAAGCGTATCCATCGCCCGTCCTCCCGTCGAGATGTATTGTCGGTAAGACTGCGCGGGTGGCGAAAATGTTCCCGACGCTCTTGTCCCCTGGCGATGCCGGCGGTAAGATAGGCGCATCGACAGAAGGGAGCCTGCCATGGAGAAAAGCGCGATCACCATTACCGAACTGGCGTTGCAGCCGTTCACCACCTTCGACCCCGATGGGGTACTGCTGGTCGTCGGCGACGCCGAGAGCGCCAATGTGATGACCATCAGTTGGGGCATGTTCGGCATTATGTGGGGCCGGCCCATCATGATGGCCATGGTGCGCCCGGTGCGCCATTCCTGGAGTTTCCTCGAACGCTCGCCCGACTTCACGGTGAACTGGATGCACGCGGAATGGACGGACGCACTGCGCATCTGCGGCACGCAAAGCGGCCGCGACCTGGACAAATTCGCCGCCACCGGCCTCACGCCCGTGCCGGGCATCGTCGCCGCCCCCGGCATCCAACAGAGCGAGTTGACGCTGGAATGCCGCACCCTCTGCCACGCCGACCTCAAACCCGAGCAGTTCCTCGACCCGAAACTGCACGCGATGTATCCCAGTAAAGATTACCACGGCCTCTTCTTCGGCGAAATCCTCGCCGCCGCGGGCATCCGCAAATTCCGGCGGTAAAGTGTGTGAAACGTCATCGAGCCGTGCTTCGAGGGCGAGACTCTCAATGCCATTCAAATAAGCCTGCTGCGTGTGGCGAACCAGCCTCCTACGCCGTCTTTTTTCCTCATCACTCCCCCCTCCCCACGTAGGGGAGGGGTCTGGGGGAGAGGTTATCCGGGGCGGTCGAGAGCCCTTATGTGAACGGTATTGGGCGAGACTCCGTCGAGCCGCCCTGGGACCGCGGAGGTGCACTCTGCTCGACAGCCCAGGTCACCACCAGAACCCGTTCGTAGTACACCACCACAGTGAATTAGCGTAATCGTCTATCCGCTCCGGTGCCCCCTTCTCCCAGCATTGGGAGAAGGGCCGGGGATGAGGGCGCGCGCGGGAGCGCGCAACGACATTCCGCATAATCACCGTGGTCATGTAGTAGTGAGCCACGCAGCAGAGTGGAGTGGCGCCCGATCATCGAAACAGCTATCCAAATGTCCAACGCCCCCTCTCCTCGGGGAAAGGGGGCAGGGGGAAAGGGGGCGATTAGGCACTCCGGCTCTGACTTGATATATCTGACTTGATATAATAGAGGGAATTTGCAACTACTGCGAATTGTACCTGGCTTGCGTGATATTGTTCGCCAGGCATTACCCATGACAATCGAGACGGATCGGGATGACGCCAATCATCCGAATATCACTGCTGCGGAAGACGCAGAAAAAGGACCGGGGATCGTACCACACCCCGGTGCAATCGGGGGGGTGTCCAAGCCGGTCCATAAAGATAAGTTACTGCAATGGATCACAGATGTCAATAGCGAACCGACATCATACGCCGTGAAGCCGTCCGCGCCGAGGTATTTGCAGAACTCAGGGTGCCATCCATAATGCACGGTGAACCACACCGCATCAAGCCCCCTTCCAGGGGACGTCGCTCGGTAGCCCGACCATGTATGGCCGGGCGGGGAGGCGGCGAAAGATCCGGTAGCGGAATGCTGCAATTACTTCTATACTGTGATAATACTATCGTTTCAGATGCAATTCGCCGTCCGGAGGCCATCGTGAAATATGCGCTGTTGCTTGCCTGTCTGCTCTGTGCTCTGCCCGTTGGCGCCGCCGCGCCTGCGCCGCCGCCCCCGCCGACGAAGGCCACCGCCGTGGCACTGGCCGATGCTTACCTGAAGGTGTTTCTGCCCAGGCTGAAAATTCAGCAGAAGGCGAGCATCGATAAAGTCGTCTTCACGCTGAATAGCCAGAAGTCGCTCCCGGCAAACCTGGAACAATCTATCGACGAACTGGTCAACCACGCCACCATCCTGCTGGCGCAGACCGACGGCATCGAGGCGGTAATCGTCCTTGCCGCCCACCTGGTGAAATATGCCCCGGCGAATCCCCGCACCGCCAACCTGTTTGGCGTCACCCTCCACGCCATCGCCCGCGACAAGGACGCGCTGGTGATGCTGGAATATGGCCGCATCCTCAACCCGAAGAGCGAGTTAATCCTGCTGAACGCCGCGTCGGTGAACCTTGCGCTGAAACAGGACGCTACCGCGAAGGCCTGCATCGACAAGGTGCTGGCGATGAACCCGAAAAGCAAAGCGGGATGGACGGCGCTGTCCGCCTACTGGATGCGCAAAGGACAGACGCAGAAGGCGTTGGACGCGATGGTGAAGGCGGCGGCGCTGGGCAGTGGCGCGGTGCAGCGCAAAGCCGAAAAAACGGTGAAGGCGGCTGGTGATGTCCGCGCCACCGGCGCGGAAGTCCCGGAAAGCATCGAGGCGAAGCTGACGAAGATGAAGGGACTGCTGCCGAATACGACCGCCGATCTCATCGAGGAGCGCTTCCCGCTGGAAGCGAAGAAGATACGTGACCATTGCCTGCGGCTGATGGAGCACGAAAAGATGATCATGCCGCCGCTGCCGCAGATGAATGTCAGCAGCTACCCCGGCTGGCTGGGCCAGGGGCAACCCTACGTCGACGAGTGGCAGAACGCTTTCAAAGGCCATCTGGACAATGGCATGCAGGAAGTGGCCTATTATCAGACGGGCATCAACCGGGGTGATAGTGATCAGGAGAAAGAACGCAAAGGCCTGATTGCCGCCAACAAAGCGATGCAGAAACAATTCGCCGATGCCGAGCGCTCGCTGAAGATGATGGAAGGCATGCCCGGCGTGCCGAAAGGCCAGTTGGCGCGGGCAAAGGCTGAAATGCAGCGCGCGAAGGCGCAGGCGCAGGCGGAGATGAAGAAACGCATGGCGCAAGCGGGCATCACCTCGCTGTCAGAGAAGCCGGAGCCGCGCGTGCCCGCCGTCATCACCTCCGACGCCGACGCCCGGAAAATCGGCGCCGATACGGTCATTCCCGGCTTCGATTACGGCTCGCCTTTCGCGGCCAGCAATTATTACACCTACATGGTGATGCGCAATAACTATGAAATCTACTTCATGCGCTATTACCGGCGCCACCTGGCCGACGTGGAGGATATCTTCAAGGTCTACGGGAAGAAGTTGGCCGCCCAGACGGACATGCACGAGCGTAACATGAAAGATATTGATCAGCGTGAAGAAGAAGCGCGCAAACAAGCGGAGAACGTCGTACTTGATCGCGAAGGCAGCGCCGATTATGGCCAGGAGGCATTCGCGATTGAACGCCGCAAGGAAGACCTGCGCTACCATAAACAAGTCAACACGCTGACGGATGCATGTTTCGCGCAATGGCAACTCTACACGTTCTCGCGTTACCAGAACAAAATGAAGCCGATGCTCGATCAATACTGGGCGAATTGCGCGCTGTATATCCGCAATATGAACCAACACGAGGTGATGAAGGCGGAGTATTGCCGGGCGAAGCGCACCTTCTGGCAATACGCCGGCATGGCTGTCGGCTTGATGAACTGCAGCAAGCTGGACTATTATTTCGAAACCGAAGCGGAGGAACGTCAGCTTGAAGCCGACATCGCCGCAAGTAAAGCGGATGCCGCGAAACAGGCGGACGACTACGCGAAGCAGACGAAGGCGGCGGACAATGCGGCAAAGCAGTGGATGGAAGACAATTTTGCACTCGGCATCGCCGGCGAGTTCCTCTCGCTGAAAATCACCCCGCGCCAGGTGACCGTCGAGTCATACGTTGCCGGCATCAATTTCAAGCACACGCTCGACTTCAAAACCGGCGAATGGACCACCACCCGCTCGCTGGCGGCGAAAATCGATGTCGGCATTCAGGTCGGCCCCATCAAGGCCGGCATCTCCGCCCGCGCCGATATCCTGGAATCCTACGATACCTATAACCTGAACAATGGCAACCTCACCGACTGCGGCGCCAACTTTGCCAAGGGTTCCGCCAACGCCTCCGTCGGCGCCGGCCCCGTCGGCATCAACCGCGGCGTCGACGTGACACTCGATCCCGCGGCAGCGGAAGCACTAAGCGTTACCTTCACCAAATCGGTCAGCCTGAAAGGCAGTCCGACGGACAACAGCGAGATCGGCGCTGACATTCCATTCTAATGGCAACGCTGTTAGCCGCACTGTCAGGCTTGTCGGACGCCACGCAGCGAGAGCGGAGTGGCGTCCGATTAGGCACACCAGCATCGTCCTATCGTCAACCACGGACCCTGACAACCGAGCCACTAGCACCCGCGAGACAACCGGTGACGCCGCTTTTCTTTATAATCTCTTTATAAATATTGATGACAGCGCGCCGGGCACTATGGAATAAGCAGACAAGCGAGCGCAACCCCCGTGCGCCAATACTGCAAAAACGACGCGAGGACACGGCAATGAGCATGATACTGACACCGAAATCGATGCTGGCGATGGCGCTGCTGTTTATCGCGGCCATGGTGTTGCTCTACGGTGACATCCTCACGCTTTCTATCTAACCCGGCAGGAATATCACCCCCCGGCGGCTAAAGATAGAAATTATGTCCGAGCCATTCGCCCTGGTGCATACGGTCGGTCCGGCGGGAGCGGTAACGCCGCTGTTCCCCGATGGCCGGCATCGGCTCCTCTATGGCGACTGCCTGCCCGCGCTGCGGGCGCTGCCGCCGGCGTCATTCGACGTGCTCTACCTCGATCCGCCCTTCTTCACCGGCAAGCGCCGGCACGCCACCGCCACCCCCGACGCCCTCCCCTCCTACGCCGACGCCTGGGCGGACGGCCTGCAGGGCTACCTGGACTGGCTGGGCGCGCGCCTGGCCGCCATGCGCGATGCGCTGAAGTCCGACGGCGCGCTGCTGCTGCACCTGGACTGGCACGCCGTGCACTACGCGAAGGTGCTCCTCGACCACCTCTTCGGCGCGGAGTGTTTCCAGAACGAATTCATCTGGTACTATTCCGGCGGCGGCGCCTCCAAACGGCGCTTCGCCCGCAAACACGACTCCATCCTCTTCTACACGAAATCGGCGACGTCATGGAAATTCTACGCCGACCGCGTGCGCGATCCCTACAAGTGGACGGACGGCCAGCGCCGGGCGGACGGCTCCGCGCGCGACTACAGCCGCGGTAAACTGCCTGACGACGTGTGGGAGCATCACGCGCTGCTGCCGTGGGCGGAGGAATCACTGGGCTATCCGACGCAAAAGCCGGAAGTGCTGCTGGAGCGCCTGCTGCGGCCGATGACCGACCCCGGCGACGTGGTGGGCGATTTCTGCTGTGGCTGTGGCACCACCGCCGCGGTGGCGCAGCGCCTGGGCTGTCGCTGGGTGGTCGCCGATGCCGCGCGCCCCGCCGTCTGCCTCACCGCCGAGCGCATGGCCGAACTCCTCGCCCCCGGCTGCCTGCCCCCCGACGCCGCTCGCGCCCGCGCCCGCGCCAAAGCCCGCTATGCCCGCATCACCGCCGACGAAGACCGCATCGGCCTCGACGCCCTCACCCGCGCCGCCTGCAACCTCACCATCTTCCCCAACACCGGCTTCACCGTGGAGCGGTGTCTCTGTGGCTAAATATCCTCCATCGGTACCGTGCCTACCGCCCGGTCAGAGGTAATATACGGGTACAGCGGTACCAGCATGCCGGCGCGCGGCGGCGCCAGCTCCTGCGCGAGGGCGCGGTCGGGCACGGCGCGGTGCAGACCGATGGCCTGACAGCCCCAGCGCATCGCCATCTGCGGCAGCGCCGTCGCCACCAGCATCACCCCCACCGGCGCCCACACCCAGACCGGCGTGCGCACCTGCAGCCGCGCCAGCCCCATCGCCAACCACAGCGCGGCCAGTGGGGCAATGCCCAGCAGCATGCGCAGGCGCATCGGCTCCGGAGAGAAGCTCGCGACCAGTAGCGTAGCCAGCAGCACCAGCGCCGGCAGCGCGGCCTCCATATTCACGCGCCAGCGGTGCGCCGGGTCGGCGAACAACGCCAGCCACAGCAGCGGCAGCGCCAGCCACGGCAGCACCCACGCGTTCATCGCCAGCAGGTAGCTCAGGAATCGGCTCACCGCGGCGCCGCCGGTGGGCATGGCCCACGCCGGGTCGCGTAGTTGCGGAATGCAGCACAGGCCGATAATGCCCAACGCCAGCAGCGCGCCGGCGAAGCCCAGCGTGCGCCATACCGGCGCCTGGCGCACCCAGCATGCGGCGTGCAGCGCCAGGCCCAGCGCCAGACCCATGCCCGCCCACGGGTGTATGAAGCACAGCGCCGCCAGCGAAACGCCCAGCGCCACCCAGGACCACGGCAGGCGCGCCGTCACCCGCGTATACAACCACGCGCCCAGCGTGATAAAGGCAGGAATGAGCGCGCTGGTGGTGCCGATGCGCAACAGCAACAGCCAGGGCACGCATGCGCCCAGCAGCGCCATGGCCCACAGCGCCGTGGCGCGCGACGCGCCCAGCCGCTTGGCCAACAGGTACACCAGCGGCAACGCGCCGAAACCGCACAGCGCCAGCAGCACCGGCAAGCCCAGGCGTGTCAGGTCGTCCATCTTGCCGAACACCAGCGCGGCGGCGAAGACGAGAATGAGGGTGAAGGTGAGGTAGGTCCAACGCCGGCGCACGCTATTGCGCTGCCAGGGGGATTTCACCGGCGTACGCTTCGCGCGCGGCGCCGCGGGACGCGGCGTCATCGATTCCTTCTGAACGGCGGATGCGCGAGCCATGCCATGCCTCCCAATTGCCAGAGGTGTGCGAGCCGGGAAAATACCTCTACGCGTATGGACACCAGACCGATGGCAAAGTTTCGTGCAATGAACGGCTTTGGAAAACGTTATTCGATATTATAACGCTTAACTCCGCTCTTATTGACGCAATCATGACTGCGTATTGACGCCGCTACTCGGTCAGCGTGATTTTGCCGGAATAGCGAAACGCGCCGGCCTCCAGGCCGCGCCGCGCCGCCACCGCGTCCAGCAGCCGCGCCTGCGCCACCGCCGCCGCCACCGGAAACAGCAATTCCTCCGCTGCCGGCACGCGCACCACCTGGCCGGTCTCCGCCGGCAGCGCCACCGGGACGTCGCTGATGGCGATCACCCGGCTGCCTTTCCCCGCCAGCTCATCCGCCAGCCGCAGCATCAACGCGTGCGTGCGCCCCGCCGCCGGGATATACAGGATCGCGCGGTGCGTGGCATCCGCCAGCTCGAATGGCCCGTGGCGGAACGACCCCGCCGGGAACGCCGTCGCCGAGATGCGCGTGCCTTCCATGAAGGTCAGCGCCGCCTGCCGCGCCGCCGCCACCGCCGGCCCGCGGGCGATCATGTGCAGCGCCGCCGCGTCCGCCAGCAGGTCGGCCGCGAGGGCGATGCCCTCGTCATCCACCGTCGCGGTCGCCGTCGCCAGCACGTCCAGCGCGTCCAGCGTCACGTCCACCGCCGCGTCGCCCTCCAGCGCCCGCGCCAGCAGCGCGAACAGCGCCAGCGAGTTGGAATACGTCTGCGTGGTGATGGTCGTCTCTACCCCGCCGCACATCGGCAGTACCAGCCCGGCGCTGCGCCCCAGCGTGCTCGCCGGGTCGTTCGTCACCCCCAGCAGAGCCGGCCCGGCGTAGCGCTCGGCCAGTTGGCGCGCCTCCACGCTCTCCCCCGATTGGCTCACCAGCGCCAGCGCGCCGGCGATCGGCCGCGGGTAGTGCAACAGCTCCCCGGCGTCAATCGACTCCGCCGGCACCCCCGCCGCCGCCAGCGCCTGCAGCGCAATATGCGGCGTATGCTCCGACGTGCCGCTGCCCGCGAAGGTCACCCGACCCGCCGCCCGCGCCGCCGCCACCCACGCCGCCAACCGCGCGCGCCCCGCGCCCCGGTAAAACGCCACAAAATCCGCCAACGCCGCCGGCTGCCCGGCAATCTCCGCCTGAAAAGGAGTCATGATCACCTCACCTCTCTGCCCCTGTTCTTCGCCGAAAGCAATCCCGTCCCTCCTCACCCATTTCACCGAAAGCACCGTGTGGAAGGCAGGCAAGCAAAGCGCAGCCCCGCCACGCATCCCTCACACCATATCCCTCCCCTCCCCACCTAGGGGAGGGGCTGGGGGAGAGGTTGCGTGACAGCCGGCGGAACGAGAATGACAACGCCACTTTTCTTACAGGCTCCACCCCCTCTCCTCGGGGAGAGGGGACAGGGGGTGAGGGGGCATATGCGTCATGGTATGGCAAGCGCTCTCCTGCTCATCGTCCCCCATCCCCGCCCTCCCGAAGGTACTGCGGGGATTTGCAACTTCCCCCGCTCCGCTGCGCAAGGGGCCAGGGGTGGGGGCCGATCCACGAAACAGGGCTTACTCTGCCATGACGCATATGGGGTGAGGGGGCGTGCAGGCAATCCGGCGGCGGATGTATGCTCTTTCGCTTTGACCAACTACAGGTTCCTGTGCCTGATCCGTTGCGTCCCTGTAGAGGGACGCCCGGCCGCAAGGCCCGGCAGGTGGGGATTTCAATCCCCGCATGAGAGAAGCAAAGCAGCAACAATATATCAAAAACATCAATCAAGACGAAACCCGTAAATGCACCTGACAGAGTGATGACGAACCCCGCAGAGGTGACAGACCAACCTACCATCTGTTCCATCAACATAACCCAACCTTAACCTCACCCAGCCAGAACGCCAGAAAACTGAATTATAATGGGATAATAGCGTCAGGGAACGCGGCACAGGAGCGCCCGATGACCGACCATCTCGAACAGGAACCGAAAAAACGCCCCCGCATCGGCCCCCTGGAAGTCATCATCACGCTGGTGATGCTGGCGGTACTCGTCTCGCTGATCTTCCCCATCTTTGCCAAACCCCGCGTCAATACACGACAAGGAGTGTGCCGAAGTCAGTTGCGCCACCTCGCAGAGGCGGTTCAGCAATACATGCAGGACAACGCCGGCCGCTACCCTGGCAAAGATTGGCATACCGCGATTGAAAAATATGTCGAAAAGCGCTGGTATTATCATTGCCCTTCTGATGCGGACGATATGTATGGCCGTGACCGGATCAGCTACGGCTACAGCGGCCTGCTGGTGCGCACGGATGGCAGCGGATGCTACGAAGCGCAAATCAAGTGTCCATCTGATCTGGGATGTATTGTCGATGCCACGCCGTCTCAATTATGGGACGATGGAGGTTCACTCATCAATGGCGGCGCTTTGATGAACGCATCATCATCGCCAGGTAGAGCTTCCGTACCTGATCCCCGCCACGATGGCCTGAACGTCGCCTTTTGCGATGGGCATGCCGAGTTTATCCCGGGCAAGCGCGTGAACGAGCGTAACATCCGCAGCAGGCCGATGCGCGCCTTCTACCATGCCGCCGGGATGGGTTTTGTGGCGAATTACGGCGGCGGCTTGAACGACATCCCCTGTAAACCGACGCGCAGTCGGTTGATCATCGGCGGCGACGCCGCCGGCGTATCGCTGCTGATGGCCGCCGCCGACGTGTGGGCGGCGAAAGGCGGCAAGTGGTACAGCCGCGGCTTCAAGGGCCAGACGGCGCCAATGACAGTGGACGGCCGCCCCGCGCGGCACTACGCCTGGATCGACGCCGGCGGCGGCAGCACCGGCACGCCGGTGGCCCGCGACGCCCTGCTCATTATCGTCTCGAAGAACTGCAAAATCCCGCGTTTTACCGCCAATGCCGCCGGCGAATACGTGGTGACGCCGGCCGACCTGGTGCGCCTGTTCGGCAGCGCGTCGAACCCCGCCGCGATGCAGGTCTATACGTATGACGCGGTGAACGGCAACCGGCGCTATTTCGGCGGCACGCTGCGCGCCTGGGGTGCCGCCCCCGGCGCGGAATTCGGCGCCGGCGCAAACACCGTTGTCGACGACTGGGCCATGGTCGACGCCATCGCCGACGATCCCCACGGCATCGGCTACTGCTCCTCGTCCGCCGTCGACATCGAGCGTGTGCAGGCCCTCACCCTCAACGGCGCCCGCTACCCCAACCAGAACCCAAACACCCCCTGGCTCGTCCCCACCTCCCCCACCTACAAGCCCGGCGCCTTCGAATACCCGCTCATCCGCACGATCCGCCTTCGCGCCAAAGGCGACGGCGCCCGCCTCGCCCCCCTCATGTGCGACCCCGAATTCCAGCACGGCCCCCTCTTCAAAGGAAGCTACTTCACCCCATAGCGATTACGGAGTGCCATTCCCACGCCCTCTAACCCATGTAAAGCAAACATATGCTTGACAAAAACCGCCAACTCTGCTATACTCCCGCCATTCTTGGGAGCGCGGAGTTGTACTCCGCCCGACTATAGCCCGACGCACCACCAGAACCCGTTTGTAGTCAGCCACGCAGCAAGGCGGAGTGGCGTCCGATCATGCACACCGGCATCACCCTTCACCGATCACGCGCCCTGACAACCCAAAACCCGCCCCGCCAGTCCTGGAAGGACGACTGAACCGAGCCAGCCGTTTCAACGGCTGGAGACCGCTTTGTAACAAAAAAATACAATCCATTATCGTCTCTGCCGGCATTACGTCGGAGAACCGAAAAGCGACTACCCCTTTTTTGCAAAATACACAAAAATCTGGGGGTAGTCACCGGGGGGTAGTCATGCCGCATCAGCAGAGACCGCGGGAGGAAGAAGGGGCGCCGGCGCGAATTATGACATATGGGCGCGACAAGCGCCCGTATTCGTGCCTGTTGGAGTGAAAGCCCATGTCCTTGCCCGAAATCTATCGTCAGGCTGAGCTGGCGTTGAATGCCCCGAACCGCGACGCGCGACTGGCGTCGGCGCGCACGCTGGCCGATGGCGAAGCCAGCGGCGCCATCCCGCCGGTGACGCCAAGCATCGAGGTGAATAACCACGTGCACACCGGCTATTCGTTCAGCCCGCACGCGCCGGCCAGCGCGGCGTGGGCGGCGAAGCGCGCCGGCCTGCAGGCGGTGGGCATCATGGACCACGACTCGGTGGCGGGCATCGACGAGATGCTGGAGGCCGGGCGCATCCTGGGCATCGCCACCACCGCGGGATTTGAGATTCGCGTGACCTTCGCCGATACGCCTTTCGCCGACCGGCTCATCAACGGCCCGGGGTTGACGGGCATCGCCTACATCGCCGTGCACGGCATCCCCGCCGGCCAGGTGGACGCCTGCCGCGCCTTCCTCGCCCCGGTGCAGGCGGCGCGCAACCGCCGCAACGCGGCGATGGTGGAGAAGCTGAACGCCATCCTGCGCGCGCAGGGCGTGCCGCTGGTCGATTTCCAGCGCGATGTCTACGACCAGTCGATGGCCGCGGAAGGCGGCGCCATCACCGAGCGCCACATCATCGCCGCCCACTCGCGCAAGCTCATCGAGGCGCACGGCAAAGGCGCCGGCCTGGTGCGCTTCCTGGAAGACGCGTTGCGGTTGGATATCCCCGGCAAGGTGCGCGGCTACCTGCTGGACATGGAAAACCCGCACTACCTGTACGACTTGCTCGGCCTGCTGAAGGCGTTCTACGCCGATGAATTTTTCATCCACCCGGACAGCGAGGAATGCATCGACGTGCGCCGGGTGCTCGCCTTCGCCGAGGAGATCGGCGCCATTTCCGCCTATGCCTACCTGGGTGATGTCACCGAATCGCCCACCGGCGACAAAAAGGCCGAGCATTTTGAGGACGCCTACCTGGACGAGTTGATGGACTGGCTGCAGCGGCTGGGCTTTCGCGCCGTCACCTACATGCCGCCGCGCAACACCGCCGCCCAACTCGACCGCATCGGCCGGCTGTGCGCGCAGCACGGCTTCATGCAAATATCCGGGGTGGATATCAACTCCTCGCGGCAGTCCTTCAACTGCCCGGAGATCCTCGACCCGCGCTTCGCCAATCTCATCACCGCCACCTGGGCGCTCATCGGCCACGAAAAATATTCAACCGTCCACCCCGGCGCCGGCCTCTTCGGCGCGCAATCGGTCGCCGAATGCCCCGCCCTGGCCGACCGCCTGGCCCACTTCGCCAATATTGGCCGGGGATTGGACCCGCACGCGCCGCTGGTAGTGGGTTAGTGTTACCTGTCGGAGTGTGTGGTCGGCCCCCCTCCCCGGCCCTCCCCCCGTCCTCTCCGTGGACAGGTGGAGGGAGATACGATGAACACCCCCTCCCCCTGTGCAGGGAGCGCAGCGGACGGCACGGGGGGAGGGCCGGGGACATACGCGCTGCGTTATCCCTGAACGGGCGTCTTCTTTGCCGCTGGGCATTCCGGTATGCTGCACCGTACTCCCCTTCCCCTGTGCCCGATGGCACGGGGGAAGGGGGCGGGGGATGGGGGCCGACTTTGGCTAAACACAGCGCGTATGAGGGCCGGGGAGGGGGGCCGAATAAGATATCTGACTTCGATCAATGTAATTGAAAGCCGCCCGCCAGAAACACACCACGGGCCCCGATCACTCGGAGCCCGCGGAGGTTCTGACGATCAGCGCAGCATTAATCCTGCGCGACCGCGCCCCAGCCGAAGTTGATGCCGGCGGTGAGGTTATGTTCGCCACGGCCGAAGAACGGGCCGTTCGTCCAGGCCACCTGCGCCGAGATGGCGTCGGTAAAGCCGAAACGCGCGCCCACTGACCACACCGGATCGGTTTCGAAGTCTTCGTCCTCGGTCTGGTATTCGGCGATGAGGCTGAAGTTATTCGCGAAGCCGGCTTCCACCCCCGCGAAGAAGCGGAGGGTATTGTCATCCAGCAGGTCGCTGTCCGTCCAGTTAGCGCCCACGGTGAGGCCGATGGCGGGCTGCCCTTCATCGACATCACTCATCATCATGGTGCCAACCCAGTAGAGTTGGAAGACCGTCTCGTCCGCCGGCGTCAGGTTCTGCTTGGCATACTGCGCGCCGGCGCCCCAGTCGAAGCCGATCAGATTGATGATCGGGCTGAGCTTGGCGTTCAGCACCCACATGTCGGCGTTGTCCTGGAACAGGTAGGCCGCGCCAACTTCGATGCTGCTCGCCAGCCCGAGGGTGGCGCGCACCGGATAGCTGTTCTCCACCGGGCCATCGCTGGTGTTGTAGTAGTCGGCCGCCAGCGAGATCTGGCCGGCGGGCAGCGAGCTGGCCGTCGGCAGCGTAATCAGTCCGGTGGGCCCGGTCAGCGTGGGATAGGCGAACGCGGCGCCGACCAGCGCCACGACCATCCCGAGCAGAAGGTATCGTCTCATCATTCGCTCCTTTCGCGGATGGCGTGGTGTCCGATATTGCCCCCGCCATCCCCCTTGTTATACAAGAGAGCTACCCGGACACGGAGAGAGTCTTGTTGACACTGGCCCACAACTGGCGAAAAATCGCAAAAATCCTTGACGTGTGTCAGGCCTTGCTCGGGGAGAAGCACCAAAATGAGGCGCCCCCCGGTTGCCCGGGGGGCGCCTGTGCGTGGGTCATGTTTACGCGGACTGCTTACATGCCGAAGGCATACTGCAGGCCGATCGAGAACATGGTGCCGGTCAGAATGCCGCTGTACTGCGCGCGGGCAGTGACGGCATCGTTGATCGCCATCGTCACGTAGAGGTTGATGGTGTTGTCGGCGGCCAGGTTGTAGTTCTCGAGCGCGAGTTCGGCGCCAACGACGCCATTGTCGAACGCCTTCTCGATCGCGGCGGCCACGCCGATTTCGGAGTCAGCCGCGGTGTCGGGATCAGCATACATGACGGAACCGATGATGTTGACATCTTCGGCCATGGCATAGCAGCCACTGACGTAGAGGTTCATCGGGTTGGTCGCGCCGGTGTCGCTGTAGACCGCGCCAGCCGCGAGGGCGATGCCCGCCAGGTCGATGGGCAGCATGTATTTCGCGTTGAGGCTCCACATGGTGTTGCCGACGCCCGCGAATTCGCTGTAGCCGAGGCCGACTTCGAGGTTCTCGAGCAGACCGTACTGCACGAAGGTGGACGGGATTTCCGCGCCAGCGGATTCAAAGACCGTGGCGGACAGGCCGGTGGCCACCGCGCAGTTCGGCACAGCGACGCCGCCCGTGGCGCCCTGGAGGGTGGGGAAAGCATACACCGCGCTGGCGAGCGCGATGGCCATCCCGAGCACTAACAGTTTCTTCATACTCTTCTCCTTCTGTCTCTGGGCGGCCGTGGTGTCTGTGTTTTCCCACTGTCGCCCGTGGTGAGATGCCTCTCCCCCGTCGGAGAGGTTGTATAGATTGAACCGCCGAAGCGGTGTGACGGGCTCCTGATAATAGCTGTAACTCTGCGTGCTCGTATCAAGGTGCAAGCCGTGCCTTGCACGGCGCGGTGAGAAAGCGATGTGCCAACCCACCAGAGAAAGTTTACGAAGACTACGCTTGCTTGTCAAGCACTTTTCGCAAAAAATATCTATTTGTAACAATTACCTGCTTGACAGAATCGCATGTTCACCCGTGCAACGCAGGCATTCTCGAAAAAAAATCCCGGCTGCGCGGCAGCCGGGATGCGGTACGGACGATCAGCGCGGTGTCAGTCGGAGGGCGTCGCCAGCAGCAGGCTGGCGCCGAGGAATAGATTGGCGCTAGGCCCGCCCACCAACCCCTGGGCATTCGTCACCCCGCCTTGAATGAAGATGTTATCGCCCATGCGAAAACGCCCGCCCATCGAAAGAATCGGCTCTTCGTCGCCGATGCCGCGCTCGGCGGACTGGTATTCCACCAGCAGGTTCAGGGATTCCAGCAGGCGGATTTCCGCGCCGAGAAAACCGCGGATGGCGTCGACACTGCTGCCGTCAGACGGGTTGACGCTGGTCCAGTTGCCCCCGACGGTAAGGGTGAGGTTCGAGGCATCGAAGAATTCCGGGTTGAAGTCGGTCGTCCAGGCGAAGTAGCCCTGCCAATATTCGGTAGTCTTGCCGGAGAAGGTTTCCAGGCGCAGCATTTGCGCGCCTACCCCCAGGCGCACCCCGTCATCCACCGGCAGCGCGATCTTCACATTGGCGCCGGTCGCCGTGTCCAGCGGCGCGTCATTGCTGAAGGGATTCAGCAGCGCGCCGAATTCGATGCCGTGTCCCAGCACCACCTGCGCGCGAAGCGGCGCCGCGCGCCCGCGCTCCAGCTTCTGGATATCCGCCGCCAGATGAATGCCGGAATTCGGCAGTTCACCCGTGGGCACGGTGATGAGACCGGTGGGCCCGGTGAGCGTGGGATACGCCGTTGCGATCCCCGCGGTGAAGATCAGCAGCGTCAACAGCCTCACGTGCCATCGCATTCCTTCGTCCTCCCCTGCGTCCATGCGGGACGCATCCCCAGTGTAAGGGCCGGGCTGCCCGGCAGGTGAGGGACCACGCCCACAACGAGCGCGCATGTGAGGGAGTATGAACAATGCGGGGACAGAAACGCCCCCATCCGATACTTCGGACAGGGGCGTAATCGTGGGCGAGACATCGACGACGCTTACGACATCGCTTCCAGCGTCTCGTCGGAAAATTCGACGTTGGAGTAGACGGCTTGCACGTCGTCATTCTCTTCCATCTCGTCGAGGAGCTTCATCACCTGCACGGCGTCTTTGCCGGTCACGGCGACGGTGTTTTGCGGCACCATGCGCGCTTCGGCGTCCTGCACGGCGATGCCGGCGGTTTCCAGCGCCTCTTTCACGGTATAGACATCGCCGGGTGCGGTGAAGATTTCATACACGTCCTCATCCTCGGCCTTCACGTCTTCAGCGCCGGCGTCGAGGGCGGCCATCATCACGGTGTCTTCGTCTGCCGCGCTTTTCTCGACGGTGATCACGCCTTTGTGGTCGAACATGTAGCCAACGCAGCCGGTTTCGCCCATGTTGCCGCCGTGCGCGCGGAAGATCGAGCGCACCTCGGGAGCGGTGCGATTACGGTTATCGGTCATGCACTGCACCATGATCGCCACGCCGCCAGGCCCATATCCTTCGTAGGAGATTTCTTCGAACTGCGCGCCTTCCAACTCGCCGGTGCCGCGCAGCAGGTTGCGCTTGATGTTATCCGCCGGCATGGAGGCGTCTTTCGCCTTCTGGAGGGCGTTGCGCAGGCGCAGGTTGCTGTTGGGGTCGCCGCCGCCGGCGCGCGCCGCGGCGATGATCTCTTTGGCCAACCGCGTGAACGCTTTGCCGCGCAGGGCGTCCATTTTGCCCTTCTTAATACGAATGTTGACCCATTTGGAATGTCCGGACATACAGTATTTCGCTCCAATGCATCAGTGTCGATGAGGTGAATCGGACGGGAGGTGCCGCCGGAAGTCGCTGCATTATACCACACCCCGGCGGCGCGAGGCAAAAGACGCCATTTTCGCACACGGTCGGCTTTCCGCGGCGTGAAGGTATGACGCGGCCGGCACACCGGCACGCTGCGACTGCCCCATGAGCGCCCGGCCGGCGTGTAAGCCGTCGGAAGAGCGGGTATACCAGCGGATATTGCGCTACTATTGCGCGATGGATGGCAAGAAACCGGAAAGATTTCACGGTTTTCCTCCAATATTCAGCCGGAGACTATTGCCAGACTATAGGCAACTGCTGGTATGATAAAGGGGATTGGCCGACAACGCGCGAATTAGTGGTATCATGTCGACCATGTGGACGTGCCCGCACGATGCACACGGATTTATCTTTTATTCTTTCATACTATTCTGAGGAGACCCGATGGGCGTGATCGGCGTCCGCTGCCCGCAGTGCGGGATGAAGCGCGACGTAGACGAGACGTTTGTACGACGGACGGTGAAGTGTCTGCGATGCGAACACCCGTTTTCGGTAAAAGCGGCGTTGAGCGCGTTGCATCACTTCGTCGGATCGGTCATTGCCGGCAAATACCTGTTGCGCGAGTTGATCGGGGAAGGCGGCTTCGCGCTGGTGTTCCGCGCCGATGAAGTGCTCGCCAACCGCGCCGCGCGCTCCGTCGCCGTGAAGCTGATTTACCCCGACCCGGAAATCCCCCGCGAGGCCCAGGCGGAAGAACTCATCGCCATCCTCAAGATGTCTCACCCCTTCATCGTGCACGGCATCAGCGCCGGCGTCTGCGAGTTGGGCGGGCTGAAGTGGCTATACCTGGTGATGGAACTGGCGGAAGAGACGTTGGATATGCGCATGAAGCGCGGGATGATGAGCCCGAGCGAGGTGCGTACCCTCACCGAGCACGTCGCCTCCGGCCTCGCCTATCTGCATAAAGATCCCGACCGACTGGTACACCGCGACTTGAAGCCGGCGAATATCCTCCGCGTGGGCGGCTACTGGAAGCTCGCGGACTTCGGCCTGGCCTATGCCATGGAGCGCTCGGCGCATCCGGGCCGGCCAAAAGGCGGCACCGAACGCTATATCCCGCCGGAAGGCTTTGAGGGCGTCATCACCCCGGCGTGGGACATCTGGTCGCTGGGCGTGATGCTGGCGGAGGTATTCACCGGCCACCATCCATTCGAGAGTGACCGGCACATTCTCTTCGCCATCACCCACATGGAGGCAGATCTTCCGACGGACCTGCCGCTGCCCTTCGCCGATATCATCCAGGGGTGCCTGGTGAAAAAGCGCTCCATGCGCTGGACTGCCCCGCAAGTGCTGGCGGCGCTGAACACCACGAAAGGGCTGCGGGCGACATTGTCAGCCTACCGATGGTCGTTCAATCAAGTCGTGCATGGCGGCAACGGTAAAGAGAAGGACAAGGACAACGGCAGCGGCAAGACCGCCGCGCGCAAAGGGAAGAACGGCAGTTGACCGGCCGGCACCGCGAAGCGAGAGGCGCGTCGACCGCCGCAGGGACGCGTGAGAGGGCAGCATCATGATGGATTGGGGTGACTTGTTGGACCGCTCCAGCGACGGTGTGCTGCGGGCGGCCGGGGGCAGCGACATCGGATCGCGGCGCGCCGACAACGAGGATGCGTTCCTGTGCGATGTCGAGCGCGGGCTCTTCCTCATCGCCGACGGCATGGGGGGCCACGCCGCGGGCGAGCAGGCCAGCGCGCTCGCCGTGCAGACGCTGGACACCGAGCTGAGCGGCGTGCGCCTGCGCGCCGCGCTCTCCGATGGCGACGACTCCCTGCGCGCGCTCTTCGACGACACGCTACGCGCCGCCAGCACCGCCATCCTCCGTGCCGGCGAACACCACCCCGAATGGAAAGATATGGGCACCACCGCGGTGGTGGCCTACGCCGCCGCCGACCGCCTCTACATCGCCCACGTGGGCGACAGCCGCGCCTACCTGCTGCGCGGCGCCGAGATCCGGCCCCTCACCCGCGACCACACCGTGGCGATGTCGCTGGTGGATGACGGCGAGATTACCCTGGAAGAGGCGCGCACCCACAAGCTGCGCAACCGCCTGTCGCAGGTGCTGGGCGCCCACGGCGAAATCACTCCCGACTTCACCACGCTACCACTGGAACACGGCGACCGCATCATCCTCTGTACTGACGGCCTGTTCGACATGCTCACCGACGAGGAAATCGCCGAAATCGTCAATTTCTCCGCCAGCCCGGAAGAAGCCGTCTACGCCCTCATCGCCACCGCCGATGACGCCGGCGGCCGCGACAACATCACCATCGTCGCCATCTTCACCTGACCAGCAGGGATATCGTTCAATCTGTTGAAGTAATCGGCAATATCATCTTTCTCTCGTCGAGGAGGAGCTCATGCCCTGTTGCCGACCTGTTGCCGCACTCATGGCGACTCTGTGCTGCCTGTGTGGTCTCCTCCTTGGCTGCGGCGGCGGGCACCAGGCCAGCCCGACCGTTACCCCCTATGTGCCTATCCCCA